>JBBQKU010000033.1:0-46142 GCA_038327195.1 Bacteroidota bacterium
ACCACCTGATGGCGACCATGTATAAGAATATGGAGCTGTACCACCAGTAGTTGTAAGAGTGATAACACCATTAGTACCACCATAACAAGTAACATTTGTTTGGGAAGCAATTGTAGAAACAACTGCACTTGGTTGAGTAACTGTAAAAACACTAGAAGTAGTTCCAGAAGTAGCGCTAATTACTGTACATGTATAAGAACCAGCACCTAAACCAGTAGCTGTAGAAGCAGTTCCTCCTGTTGGAGACCAAGAATAAGTGTATGGACCAGTTCCGCCACTAACTGAAGCAGAAAGTGCTGCAGTTAATAAACCGTTACAAGCAATTGTTGATGTTTGTGTAATATTAACACCATACAATAATATTAAAACAACAGAGCCATTATTATTATTTGTACCTAAATCAGTAATAGTAGTAATACCATAACTACCGCCACCTCCACCAGCACCGAAAGTATCAAAAGCATAACCAGTTACACCGCCGCCGCCGCCAGAATATCCGCCGCCGCCGCCGCCGCCAGCACTAATAGAACTACCTCCAGCAGAACTACCACCGCCACCAAATCCGCCTTCAGAACCATTAGGAGCTACTGTAATTCCTCCTAAAAAAGTTGAAGGTAAAATAGCAACACCGCCGCCACCGCCGCCCGGTCCATCTCCTGATCCACCATAACCACCAACACCATTGCTACCCGCTGTAGCGCCAGCTCCACCTGCAGCACCTGGTGCTCCTAAAGTTCCACCAGCACCACCACCACCAACGCCAGCAATACCTGCTGTTCCAAAATTTCCTGAACTTCCTGGAGAAGTTCTATATCCATTTGGAGCACCGCCACCACCAGCAGCATAAAGCAATGTTGTACCAGCATAAACAAAGGTGCCACCGCCACCGCCAGCGTTTGTTGTTTTATAACTTGCATAACTAGAAATGTAACCAGCATTGTTATTATTCATTGCCAATCCATTTTGTCCAACTACTATATTTAATACTGTTCCTGCAGTTAAATTATATGTTCCTGAAATGATTCTTCCAAATCCTGGAGCTATACTTGCAAGATAATCACCAGATTTTGCTCCAGCAACATTGAATTGGTATAATCCAGAAGATGGGACTGTAAATGATTGGATTCCTCCAGTCACAGTAACTGAACCATTTAAATTTGTAGAAAGATATGCTGCAGTAATTTGAGGTGTTGTTGGCCCTACTCGTCCAATAGCACTTGCATTAGTAAATGTATACGTGGTTTGCGCAGACATTAAACTAGCACAAAAAAATGCGGAATAAATACCTGCTTTTTTAATTGTTTGTAATGTTTTTTTCATCTTTATTAATTTTTAAAATTCAAATCAAAATTAGGAGAATTTTTGTATTAAAAAATTATTTTTTTAATATGTCTAAAATAAAACTTCGAATTAAACATTAGAAAAGCTATTCCTGAATTAAGACAATGACATATTTTTGTAATTCTAATTCGAGTTTAATATATTTAACCATATTTTCATTAACTATGATTAATCTAAAGAGACTAAAAACTACAGATATATTTAGCTATATAATTATTTTTTTATTTTTAACATCTTGTCAAACAGATGAACAAAAAAAAGAGCTAATAAAAGTTGAAGGCACAAATAAATCTGAAGACACAAATAAAGTTGATTTAACAGTTTATACCTCACCAGATACTAGTAGTCTTAAAAATGATGATTGGGGTAATGCTGTAAAGTATGGATTAAGGTTAATATCTAATACGGCATATTATATAGGGCCAAATGGAACTGTTAGCAAAAATTTAGGTAACAAAATGAATTGTACAAATTGTCATTTAGATAATGGAACAAAACCATTTGGAACTAATTTTTTTAATTCACATAAAACCTATCCTCAGTACCGTTCGAGAGAAAATAAAATTTTATCATTAGCAGATAGAGTTAATAATTGTATAGAACGACCTCATAGTGGAATACCATTAATATTAGATAGTAAAGAAATGATTGCAATTATATCTTATATAAAATGGGTAGGAGAAAATTATGATTCTAAAATACATGAAGGCTATGGATTAAAACATGTTGAGTTTAAAGGATTAACCGCTAATTCAGAAAGAGGTGGAAAAATTTATATAAAACATTGTGCATCATGTCATCAACTAAATGGTGAAGGAACAATGAACGCTGAAAACACTACTTATGTTTACCCTCCATTATGGGGCAAAAAGAGTTATCAAGAAGGTTCGAGTATGCATCGTGTTATTAAGGCTGCAAGTTTTATAAAATATAATATGCCAAATAAAATAACTTGGGAAAATCCAACTCTAAATGATCAAGAGGCATTAGATGTTGCAGCGTTTATAAATGATTACAGAATACATGAACGCCCAAAACCAAAATCAAATGTAATATCATATGCAAATATTCAAACAAAACCGATTGATTATTTTAAAGGCCCATATGAAGATGGGTTTTCGGAAGAACAACATACTTTTGGCCCTTGGGATGAAATAGAAAAATATTATTCAGATAAAGGTTTAAAAATTCACAAATAGTAATTTTTATCCCTTTATACTTTTCATGATTTCATCTAGTTGAGCAAAATCTTTACATCGAACTTCTCTTGCTTTAGAACCTTCAAATTGTCCGATAATACCTGCAGCTTCCAATTGATCAACAATACGACCAGCTCTATTATAACCTAATTTTAATTTACGTTGTAAAAAAGATGCAGAACCTTGTTGGAACTGAACCACTAATTTTGCTGCATCGTCAAACATTTTATCACGTTCACTTAAATCAATTTGTTCTTTTCCACTTTCGCCATCTTCGCCTACATATTCTGGTAATAAAAATGCCGAAGGATAAGCTCTTTGTGAACCGATAAATTCAGTAATTTTTTCTGCTTCTGGTGTATCAACAAAGGCACATTGTATACGTATTAAATCATTACCTGTACTTAATAACATATCTCCACGACCAATTAATTGTTCTGCTCCACCAGCATCTAATATGGTTCGCGAATCTATTTTGCTGGTAACTCTAAAAGCAATACGTGCAGGAAAGTTAGCTTTAATTGTACCAGTAATAATATTTACGGATGGACGTTGTGTAGCAATAATTAAATGGATTCCAATAGCACGTGCTAATTGAGCTAAACGAGCAATAGGTGTTTCAACTTCTTTACCAGCTGTCATTATTAAATCAGCAAACTCATCAACAACCAAAACAATATATGGTAAATATTTATGTCCTTCGTTTGGATTTAACTTTCTATTAATAAACTTAACATTGTATTCTTTGATATTACGAACCTGTGCATCTTGCAATAATGCATAACGGTTATCCATTTCAATACACAAGGAATTTAAAGTATGAATAACCTTTGTATTATCCGTAATAATAGCATCCTCAGAGTTAGGAAGCTTTGCTAAAAAATGTCTTTCAATTTTATTGAATAATGTTAACTCAACTTTTTTAGGATCAACTAAAACAAATTTTATTTGAGCTGGATGTTTTTTATAAAGCAAAGAAACTAATATCGCATTTAAACCAACGGACTTTCCTTGACCTGTTGCACCAGCCATTAACAAGTGAGGCATTTTTGCTAAGTCGGCAATAAAAATTTCATTATTAATTGTTTTACCTAATGCAATTGGTAAATCGTGCGTGGTATTTTGAAATTTTTCAGAAGCAATAATGTTACGCATTGGCACCATTTCGGGAGTTTGATTTGGAACTTCTATTCCTATAGTTCCTCTTCCTGGAATTGGAGCAATAATACGAATACCAAGCGCAGCCAAACTTAAAGCAATATCATCCTCTAAGTTTTTAATTTTAGATATACGAACACCAGGTGCAGGAACAATTTCGTACAAGGTAACAGTTGGCCCAACAATTGCTGAAATACGTTCAATTTCTATTCCGTAATTTTTTAATGTCTTTACAATTCTATCTTTATTCGCAACTAATTCTTCATTATTAACTTTGCCATTTCCAGTACCATAATCAATTAATAATTCTGGGCTCGGGAACTGATAGTGACCTAAATCAAGCGTTGGATCATATTGTCCGAATTCCTCAACCAACATAGCGGCTTTTATTTCATCATCTAATGTGATTGAATTTTCTTTCGGCTCTTCCTTTACGAATTCTGGTTCTGTAACTAATTCTTCGTTATTTGTATTTACAATCTCAAATTCTAAATCTTTTTTTTCTGCAATTGATTCTTCTATGGGAGCAACATCAAAAGCAATATTTTCAGGCTCATTACTAATTGGTAATTCTTTTTCTTCAATAATTACTTCTTCAGGATTTTTTGTAATGACTTCATAAATAAATGGCTCATCACTTTCATCTTCTGTAAAAACTTTTTCTTGCGTAGTGTCGTAAACTGTTGAAGCATGAGGATTTATAACGTTTTCAGTTGCTTCAATTTCATTATCAATAATATGTTCGTCTTCTAAATTAGGAAGTATATCTTTTTTAATTTTAAAAGACATATTGATGCTTAATACTAAAAATGACAACATGGTAAAAGCTAAAATCACTATGGTTCCGATAGTTCCAACATAATTGGTTAACTGCTGATTTAAAATATAACCATATCCTCCACCTAAATAAAATAACCTATCGTGAAAAACAAATGATAATGCTAAGCTAGTCCACACCATTATGAATAACCATTTTGCATTAAACAAAGATGGTGTTGCAAATCGCTTTCCTAACAATTTTTGAGTTCCATAAATAATTAATACGGGTACTAAAATAAATGATGAAGCTCCAAACCACTTGTACATAAACAAATGCGAAGCTAAGGCGCCAAATTTACCTAACCAATTAAATACTTTAGTTTCTATGGCAAACAATTCTGATAAGGGTGCAAAAACTTTATCTTGATCTAATTGCCAAGTGAAAATATAAGAGACGCAAGCAATTAAAATATAAATGCCTGATAAAATTAAAAGTAAACCAACCAATTTTTGAGTGCGTTCATTTTTGTAAACCTCAACAACTTTAGCCCAACGCTCCATAAAACTTAGTGAGGGCTCTGCTGCCACTTTTTTTGATTCTACTTTCTTTGAAGAATCATTTTTTGAAGTTTTAGGTTTATTTTTTGTGTTTGAAGTGATAGTTTCTTCAATATCGTTTTTATCTATTGCGATGTCATCATCAATAGTTTTTTCAATTGGTTTTTCTCTGAATTTATTTTTTGCTGTCGCCATCCTTATAGCTAATAAAAATAAAGCATAGACTCAACTGAAAACTGGTTAATTAGAAATGTTTTAAACTTTGAAATGTTTAAACTATTTAAGGTTTTTTTTAAATAATTAAATCATAAATGGCATTTGAATCGAGTTAAAATTAACAATTTTAAAATTCAATGATGTTGGGCGTGCCCCAACTAAAAGAGGCAAAGTTGGGTCAGGATTTACACTCCAATCATTTGTTTGCAGAAAAAGCAACAAAAGGATTTTTGTTTCAATCCTTCACGCAAATAATTAACTAAGGTACTTAAATATAAACGAAAGCCCAATACCCTAGCCCCGATTGCAGCGACATCCTTTTTGACTTTATTTCAAAGGCAAAAAGATACAGCGGAAAGCAGGAAAAAGCTCCAAAAAAACTAAACAGCAGGAATAAGTTCAACAGCTTCAATGCCCACAAAACCATCTTCCGTTAAAGCATTTGTAGTAATCAGAGTTAATTTATTTACCAAGGCTTCATTATATGGATAAACGATTTTTAAATAGTTTTCTGTAAAGCCATACATGGTTCCATTTTTATTTTCGTGCTCAAACAAAACCGTGTAGGGTTTATTTAAATTTTGCTCATAAAATTGTCTTAATTTTTTTGCAGATAAAATTCTCAGCATTTTATTTCTACGTTTACGTTCGCTCACATCAACAACACCTGATAAATGAATTGCTTCAGTATTATCTCTTTCGCTATAAGTAAACACATGTAAATAGGAAACATCTAATTCGTTTAAAAAGCGATAAGTATCATTAAAATGTTCGATTGTTTCACCAGGAAAACCAACAATGACATCAACCCCAATACAACATTGAGGCATTAATTCCTTTATTTTTGAAACTCTATCTTGATACAATTCTTTTTTATAACGACGTTTCATTAATGATAAAATATCATTATTTCCACTTTGCAACGGAATATGGAAATGGGGTGCAAAATGCTTGGATTGAGCGACAAACTCAATGACCTCATCCTTTAATAAATTAGGTTCAATACTCGAAATTCGGATTCGTTCAATACCCTCAACCTCATCAAGCGCTTTCACTAAATCTAAAAAATTATATTCTTTTCTTTTTTTTGTATCTAAATCAATATCAATTCCGTAACCAAAATCACCCAAATTAACACCAGTTAATACAATTTCTTTTACACCCGATTCAGCAATTTTTTTTGCATTTTCCAAGGCATTTTCCAATGTATCGCTTCTACTTTTTCCACGAGCTAATGGAATCGTACAAAATGTGCAACTATAATCGCAACCATCTTGAACTTTTAAAAATGAACGGGTTCTATCACCTGCTGAAAAAGAGCCTTCGAATGTATGAACTTCTGATATTTCGCAATTATGAATGTGTGTGTGAGTGTGTTTTCCTGAAAGTGAAATATAATTTAGTAATTTAAATTTTTCGGAAGCCCCAAGCACCACATCAACACCATCAATGTTTGAAATTTCATCTGGTTTTAATTGAGCGTAACAACCAACAACTGCAATAAATGTTTCTGGGTTTTTTGATAGTGCTTGCCTTACAATTTGCTTACATTCTTTATCCGCATTTTCAGTAACGGAGCAAGTGTTTATTACACATACATCAGCACCTTGTTCCATAGCCACTTTTACAAAACCTTTTTCTTGCATTAACCGAGCAATGGTTGATGTTTCCGAAAAGTTAAGCTTACAGCCTAAAGTGTGAAATGAAACGGTTTTTCCTTGAAATTGCATGGTGCAAAGATAAGATATTATTTAGGCTAAAAAAATGAGGCTGTGTAAAAAGTATGATTTCGGAGTCATTCTGAACTTGTTTCAGAATCTGTTTTTAGCAAAATCAGCCCCTTCAAAGATGCTGAAATATATTCAGCGTGACCTAAGGGAACTCTTTATACAACCTCAACCTGCTGATGAAATTGAACCGCAAGTCAATTTTAGTTTTTCTAATAGTTAAGCACGTACTTGATTGCAAAATGTCAAAAACCTCCCTTGTTATAATTCGATACTTGTATTTTGTTACTTTGCAACTTTGCCGTTAATAATATTTATTTTAGTGAACCAACTAATTTTATATTTACCAGTCGGTGCAGGTAAATCATTTAAACTAGCTTTTTCCCCAATATTTGGATTTTCATATTCTTGCTCTATTGACAACTCTCCCTCATTACAATTATATTTAAATGTTTTGAATTGTTTTTCTTCAGTATCAGAAAATTCATCTAATTCACTGTTTGAGTTTATATTTTTAATAGGGTTGTTATTTATAAATTGCATACTCATTTCAAAATCAGATTTAATATTTTGGGAAAGGAAGTTTTTCCATTCTGGATCTTTTTCTCCTCGAATATGAGCGAACAAAGCAAGTCCATAACCCCATTCCATTTGAGATAAATAACCAGACTTACTCCAACTCCAAGAATCGAAATCCCTTCTCATTTGAAAAGCAACGTTTGCACTGAAAATACCAAGACCATATACAATTGTCATTAAGTCTGTTAAATCTTCATTATTTTCTTTTATTCTTTTTTCTCCAAGTAGTTTAATATGAGCAATTTCGTGAGCTAATGTGGCAACAATTGAGATAGGGTCTTTTAATACTTTTTTTTCAATTGCAATATGATACTTGTTGTCTGTTTGCATCCCAAAATAAAGACCACCTGAATAATTTTCATTTTCAACATTTTCTAAAAAAAGTCTGTTACCAAAAACTCCACCCGTATTAATTTCTGATTGTCCTTCAGTATATATATCAAGTAAAATATCTTCTGAATTTAATTCCATTTGTTTTGCAATTATTTTCATTGTACTAATAGCGGATTCATTTTCTCCGTTGTACTTTATTGGGAAGTCTAGTGGATTTGGTGTTAAAACTTTAACTTTTTTAATTTTTTCTCTCCCGACATTTTCGATAAACCAAAGAAAGCAATCTTCTAGCCATTCTCTAGTTTCTGAATTAACAGGGCATTGATTTTTATTATTTGATTCTGCCATAAATATTTAATTCTAATATTTTTAATACTAAATGACAACTATTGTTTAACTAAATCGCTCTTTATAAAAAAATTAACTCTAAAAAATTAATTCCTTCTTTTTGTATGCAAAAAAGAAACCACCAAACACACCCAATAAAACTAATATAGAGCCAACTAAAGCAATGCTATTTCCAGTTTTGTAAACAGTTGGTTCAAATTTAAATTCTACTTTATGTTTTCCTGCTGGTATTTCCATACCTCGTAAAACGTAATCAACACAAGTGTGTGGCGTTAATGTTCCATCAATATAAGCATTCCATCCTTTTGGATAATAAATTTCGGAGAAAACAGCAAAGCCCTTTTCTTTAGCATCAGATTCATAAACTAAATCATTTGGTTTATAAGATTGTAAAGTAATTTTACCAGTGTTATTATAACTATCCGCAACTGGAGCTAAATCTTTATTTTTTTGTTGAAGGATGATATCACGTTTTGTATTAATATTATGTAAGCCAACAATTTCAGAATCAGGACTAGAAACAACTTTTACATTTTTAATAAACCAAGCATTTCCATTTGTTGTTTTATTCTCAATAGGAATAACAGCATCTTTTGTTGGAAGTAAAATGTATTTAGTGTTCAACATATTTAATACACCTAATTTTGCAGTTAGTATTTGCATTAATGAATCACTTTGGGCTGATGTATTAATATCTTCATAAAACGCTTTTATTTCTCCATCAATATGATGGTCTATAATTTCTTGATACTTTCTTAATTTTGCTCCATGATAACCACCAATTGATTTATGATAGTATGATGTTGTAGCATCATTAAATGGTGAAACTGAAAGATTCAAAACTCTAAAATCTAGGGTTTTGTCTGCTAAAAGAACTTCATCAGCTGGTGTTTTTTGTGGGGGCGCATTGTACATTGATTTCGAAACAAAATTTTCTCCATTTAAATAACGATTTGCTACAGGCCATAAATCAGCCACAATAAAAATAGCTAATGAAACAAATAATAATTCTTTGTTTAATTTTTTGATTAAAAATAAAAATAAAAATAGAGCTGCTAAACCAATAAATATAGTAGAACGACGAGCGTCACTTTTAAAAATAGATTCGCGAGCTTTCGTTAAATTATTTAAATAATCAGGCATGAAGGCAGAAATTTGAGCTGCGTCTGCGCCACTTTGTCCAAACTGATTTGCAATTTGTGTTTCCTCTCCATCTGGAATAAAAGAATTTGTAAGACTAGGCATAAATGCACTTACTAAACAAAAACCTCCAATAACTGCAACTGAAATAATCAGCATTTTTTTAATATCAATTAATTTATTAGTGAACGGCAATTTTACTGGTTCTCCTTTTTCTACCAGCTTAATAAATTTATCTATTGCTAAAACTGCTAATAAAGGAATAGTTAATTCGGCAATAATTAATATCATTGAAACTGCTCTAAACTTATTATAACCAGGTAATAAATCCATAAACACAGATGTTAATCCCATAAAGTTTTTACCCCATGATAAACTGATTGATAAAAGTGTTGCCGCAAATAATGCCCATTTTATTGGATGTTTAATAATAAATAATCCTAAAAAGGCTAATAACATAACAATAGCTCCAATATAAACTGGTCCACTTGTAAAAGGTTGAGTACCAAAATAAGCACTGCTTCCACCTATTTGCTCGCGCATTTGATTATCAACAACTTTCAAGGCATCTTTATCTGCATTGCCTATAGCTCCAGAAGCACCACCTTTAAAATTAGGAATTAATAATGTTCCTGTTTCACCAACTCCATAACTCCATTGAGTTGCATAATCTTTATCTAAACCCGAAGTAGAAATAGAACCTTTACTTTTTCCGTTGGCATCAATAGTTAATTCTGATTTTCCGCGAATAGTATAATTTCCATATTCGTAAGTGGCCAATAAATTACCGGCATTGGGCAAAATACTTACTAATGTTGCACCTATAAAAAGAGCTGTTGCAACAAAAAATGGTTTTAAATTCTTTTGTTGGAATGCATAAATTCCGTAACTCAAAATAACTAAACCAAATAACATAAAACCATAATACGAAATTTGAACGTGATTCGCATTTAATTCCATTGCCATAAATAATAAGGTTACTGCAAATCCAAGCCAATGCTTACCTCGCATTAATAAAATAATTCCTCCTAATGTTGGAGCTAAATAACCAATTGCATTAGCTTTTGAATTATGACCTGCCTCTAAGATGATATAAAAATAAGACGAAAAACCATAGGCTAAAGCACCAACAATGGCGAGCCAAGGATTTATTTCTAAACAAAGTAGTAATATGAAAAAACCAAAGAAATATAAAAACACATATCCACTTGGATGTGGCATGTAAATATGAAATACTCGATCAATTTTATTTAACCAATTTCCTGGATACTGAGTTGAAATTTGGTATGCTGGCATTCCACTAAACATAGAATTTGTCCATAATGCTTCAGAATGTTCGGTATTTCTAAATTCAGTAGCTTCTTGAGCCATCCCTTTAAAACGAACAATATCGCCTTGCATCAGTGCTTTCCCGGAAAATATTGGACTAAATTGAATAATGTTTATTGCTGCAAATATTACTATAGCGACAAGGTATGGAAGGTATTTTTTGAAATTCATAAACTAGGGTTTAGAGACAAATATAATAATTGTTTAGATTAAATTGTGTGAAAAAAGCATAATAATTGCTTACTTTCGCATACTGATGAAGAAGTTATTTTCTGTTTTAAAATATACTAAAGATTATAAAAAATACACCGCACTTAATATTATTTGCAACGTGTTTTTTTCTGTATTTTCTGTATTTTCAATTGCATTAGCGATTCCTTTTTTACAATTAATTTTTGATAACAAAAGTGATGCCGATTACCAAGATATTATAAACAAAGGCTTACCTGCTTTTACTTATACTGCAAAATATTTGTCGGCTTGGGCTAATTTTAAAATGAGTGAATTAATTATGAATGATGGAAAGGCATCAGCTTTACTAATAATTTGTGTCATTGTTTTTGTTGCTACTTTTTTAAAAAACACAGCACGCTATTTTGCCCTATATTTTTTAGCTCCAATTCGTAATGGTGTTGAAAAAGATTTGAGAAATAAAATGCTTCAAAAATCATTACACTTACCATTATCTTATTTCAGTGATGAACGTAAAGGAGATATGATGAGTAGAATGACAACTGATGTATTTGAAATTCAGTGGTCAATCATGCAAACTCTTGAATTAATTATTCGTGAACCATTATTAATTATTATTTCATTAACCTCATTAATTATAATTAGTCCTTATTTAACTTTATATGTTTTTTTATTATTACCAGTAGCTGGGCTTGTTGTTGCTTTAATCAGTAAGAGTTTAAAAAGTCGTTCTGCAAAAGGAAAAGTAATGCTTGGTCAGTTATTTAGCATTATGGAAGAAACTTTAGGAAGTCTAAAAATCATTAAGGCATTTACTGGAGAAAAATTTGTTCAACAAAAATTTGAAAAATTAAATCAAGAGTTTAATAAAGTTTCAATTGGATTATACCGTCGTTCTGATTTAACTTCTCCTGTAAGCGAAACTGTGGTTTTGGGAGTTTTACTTATGATTTTATTTATTGGAGGTTGCATGGTATTTGATGGTAAAGGAGATTTAAGTGGTGCTGAATTTTTAGGTTATTTTGCAATTGCTTCTCAAATTGTACCGCCAATTAAACAAATAACTTTAGCCTATAATAATATTCAAAAAGGATTAGCATCTGAAGAACGCATTGAGAAAATATTAAATGCAGAAAACACGATTACAAACTCTGAAAACCCACAACACATTACTCATTTTAATTCAAACATTGAATTTAATAATGTAAGTTTTTCTTATAAAAAAGGAGATGAAGGTTATGTTTTAAAAAATATTAATTTACACATTAAAAGTGGAAAAACTATAGCATTAGTTGGGCAAAGTGGAAGTGGAAAAACAACCTTAGCAGATATGATTCCGCGTTTTTACGATACAGATTTAGGAGAAATAAAACTAGATGGCATTAATATCAAGTCAATTGATATTGAAAGTTTACGAAAACAAATTGGAGTAGTTACTCAGGAAAGTATTTTATTTAATGATACGATTGAAAATAATATTTCGTTTGGATTAAATAATGTTGATAAAGAAAAAATTATTGAAGCTGCAAAAATTGCTAACGCACACAATTTTATTATCGAACAACCTGATGGTTACCAAACAAACATTGGCGACAGAGGTGGAAAGCTAAGTGGTGGGCAACGTCAACGAATTAGTATCGCAAGAGCAATTTTAAAAAATCCACCTATTTTAATTTTAGATGAAGCAACAAGTGCACTTGATACTGAAAGCGAACGTTTAGTGCAAGATGCTTTAACAAACTTAATGAAAAACAGAACTAGTATTGTGATTGCTCACCGATTAAGTACTATTATTAATGCTGATGAAATTTTAGTATTAGATAAAGGAGAAATAGTTGAAAAAGGGTCTCATGCCGAATTGCTTTTAAAAAAAGGCATTTACAAGAAACTATTTGATATGCAAAATTTCAAATAAAAAATAAAAACAAGGATGATTAAATTAGGACAAACAAATACATTAACTATTATAAGAGATACGCCAGTTGGTTTATTTTTGGGCGAAGATGATCAGGACGTGGTTTTATTGCCTAAAAAATTTATTGAACCTGGTTTTGATGTAAATACTGAAATTGAAGTTTTTATTTATAAAGATTCAAATGATAGAATCATTGCTACTCGTTTAAAACCTTATGTTGAAATAAATAATTTTGCTTATTTAAACGTATCGGACACAAATCAATATGGTGCTTTTTTAGATTGGGGTTTAGAGAAAGATTTATTTGTTCCTTTTAAAGAGCAAAAAAGGAAAATGGAAGCTGGAAGCAATTACGTTGTTTATGTTTATATAGATGAAGCTACTGATAGAATTGTTGCATCAAGTAAGGTTAATAAATTCATTAGTAATGAAGTATTGGAAGTTGAGCAGGCAGAAGAAGTAGATTTATTAGTTTATGATGAAACACCATTAGGATTTACTTGTATCATTAATAGAATTCATAAAGGACTAATTTATCATAACGAAATTTTTCAAGATGTAATGGTTGGTGACGAATTGAAAGGTTATATCAAATCAATAAGAGAAGGTAATTTGATTGATTTAAGCCTACAAAAAATCGGATTCAAACATGTATTGTCATCAACTGATACAATTTTAGAATTTTTAAAAGCAAATGATGGATTTATGCCGTTTACAGATAAAACATCTCCTGATATTATTGAACGAAAATTCAATATGAGTAAATCTACTTTTAAGAAAACAATTGGAATTTTATACAGACAACGTAAAGTGACGATTGAAGAAAATGGTGTTAAGCTTGTTGAAGGCAATGATGAGAAAGTTTAAATAAAAAATAAACTATTCTTCTTCTTCAGCAATAATCATATTAAATTTTAAGTCAATTATTTCACTAAAATTTAATCCAATATTTAAAATATCCTCATCTTCTAATTCATAAAACCAATTCACAACTGTAGAAATTGATTTATTTAATTTTTCATATTCTCTTAAAACATTTAATAAACATGCCGTAGAGCTACTGTTTAAATAATCCAATTGAATATTTACAACATTATTTGGTAATGAATTAACAAGATAATGCTTTACAGCCTGTTGTAACGGATTAAAAAATGTTACGGAATCCTCTGGAATAGAACGTCCACTAATAGTTAATATTCCACTTTGTGGATTAAAATTAATTGAAGGTGTAGCTTTTGAAGCTTCTATGACATAATTTTCCATGGCTCAATAATAATAAAAATCTTTGGTTCTTTTGTATAATGGTAAAATCCATCCAAATCTAAACCCATTAATAACATCTAATCTTTTCTCGGTATCAGCTAATCCAGTATTAAAATTAACTCCTCTCAGGCTTTTTGTAAATCCTTCATAAAACTCAAAACCAACATAAAAATTCGCTAATCGGTTATTACTTAAATATTTATACCCAATAAATTGTGATAATGCCAATCCTCCTGTGAGATGATCGTAGCCTTTTTGCAATTCTCCTTTTACAGCAGCCACTTTTTTATTGGCATCATATAATTTCGCTTTATGAGACATGTAACCAGCACCAACTGTAAAAAACAAACCCGAATTAGGATTATGACCTAGTTTTGAAAAAATGTATCCAACATTTGCTGTAACATTCCATCCTCTATGTGTAATTCTTAAATCTGCTGGAAAACCTTCATTATCAATAATGTCACCATTATCGTTTCTAATATTAGATACAACATCCTCTTTTACTTTTTTACCATAAACGTAACTTCCTTCTATATTAAACAATACATTATGCTTTGTCTTCCACTCAAATGAGCCTCCTACAGATAAATTTGATCCGAAGCGAGCCGCTAAACTGTTTTGTGGTATCTGGCCTCCAATATGAACGCCAACCATCAAAATACGAAACGTAGAATCTTTTACAGATTGAGCTAATAATGTATTAGTGAGATAACTACTAACTAAAAAAAATATAATGATTGACTTTTTCAACGCTTTAAAGATATTCTTTTTTTGAGTGACCGTATTCTTTTTTGTCGAAATCTCATATTTTTTAGAATAATTAACTGGTTGGTCAGTAAAATCATAGATTGTTAATGAATTATAAGTTTAATAATTATAAAATAAGTTTAAATTCGTAGCAAAATTTTTAAATATATGTCAGATTTTTCAAAACATAAATTCGGTACAAAAGCAATACATGCCGGTGCTGAACCCGATCCAACTACAGGAGCTATTATGACTCCTATTTTCCAAACCTCAACCTACGTTCAAGAATCACCCGGAACAAACAAGGGTTACGGATATGCACGTGGTAAAAACCCAACACGAACAGCTTTACAAACAAATATTGCCGCTTTAGAAAATGGTAAACATGCTTTATGTTTCAGTAGTGGCATGGGTGCAACAGATGCTGTTATGAAATTATTACGCCCAGGAGATGAAGTAATCACAGGCGATGATTTATATGGTGGTTCATATAGAATGTTTACTCAAATATTTGCTCACTACGGAATTAAATTTCATTTCATTAATTTAACAAATGCCGATAATATAAAACAATATATTAATGCTAATACTAAATTAATTTGGGTTGAAACACCAACAAATCCTACTATGCAAATTGTAGATATTGAAGCATGTTCGGCTATTTCAAAAGCTAATAACCTCACGTTAGTAATTGATAATACCTTTGCATCACCTTATTTGCAAAACCCTTTAGCTTTAGGCGCTGATATCGTAATGCATTCTGCAACAAAATATTTAGGCGGACATAGTGATGTTGTTATGGGTGCATTAATTACAAATGATGATGCCATATTTGATAAATTATATTTCATATTAAATAGTTGTGGCGCTAATCCTGGCCCAATGGATTGTTTTTTAGTTATGCGTGGAATTAAAACCTTGCATTTACGTATGGAACGTCATTGTTTTAATGGAAGAAAAATTGCAGAATATTTAAAAACACATCCTAAAATTGAAAAAGTGTATTGGCCTGGTTTTACAGATCATCCAAACCATTTAATTGCTAAAAAACAAATGAAAGATTTTGGCGGAATGATATCAATTGTTTTAAAAGGTGCATCATTAGAAGATACTTTTAAAATAGCATCATCTTTCAACGTTTTTTCATTAGCAGAATCATTAGGTGGTGTTGAATCATTAATTAACCATCCTGCAACTATGACTCATGCTTCTATACCAAAAGCAGAAAGAGATAAAGCTGGTGTTGTAGAAAATTTATTAAGATTGAGTGTTGGTGTTGAAGATGTTGAAGATTTATTAGAAGATTTGAAACAAGCACTTAACTAAAAAATAAATGAATATAAATAATCCGTCATACTAAATTTTAATTAGCATGGCGGATTATTAATTTTTAAACCATATGATTTTTTTTCAAGGATTTTTTAAAGCCATTAGCAACTCTTTTAAAGGGTTTAGCTTAATTTTCGAAAAAGGATTGTGGCCGTATTTATTCTATCCTTTAGTTTTATGGTTTTTAATGTGGGCAGGCAGTATTTGGTTATTTGCTGGTTTAGCAAGTAGTTTTGCAGAATATTTAAATGAAAAATTAAGTTTAAATAACATTCCTGATGCAGGTAGTTGGCTTTCATTTGCTAAACCATTTTTGACAGGATATTTTAGCATTATTATTGCTTGGGTTTTTAAAATTGCTTTTTGGTTTATATCCAGTACATTTTCTAAATATTTAGTTTTAATATTTTTATCTCCCCTATTCTCTTTACTTTCAGAATCTACCGAAGAAAAATTAAATGGAAATAATTTCCCTTTTAACTTTTCACAATTAATTAAAGATATTTTCAGAGGTATATTAATGAGTTTAAGAAACATGCTTTTAGAATATTTTTTTATTGCGCTTTGTTTTGTAATTACTGTATTTTTCCCTCCCCTAATATTTTTATCAACTCCTTTTCTTTTATTTATATCATGGTATTTTTTAGGGTTTACGATGATGGATTATAATTTTGAACGTCATAAAATGAGCGTATCGCAAAGTGTAAAATTTACTCGCAAAAATATGGGAACAGCTTGTGGTATTGGCGCTATTTATTCTTTTTTAATGCTATTGCCATGGTTTGTGGGCTTAATGTTTGGGCCAGTAATAGCAGTTGTTGGAGCTACGGTTTGCTTTTTAGAAATTAAAAAACAAAATTCACCTTTAGTTGTTTAATAATTATGTACAAAGTTTCAATCGTAAATTATTATAACACGACACCATTTTTATATGGTATAAAAAAATGTGAAGTGAAAAACGAATTACAAATAGAATTAGATATACCAAGTGTTTGTGCTCAAAAATTAAAAAATAAATCGGTAGAAATTGGTTTAGTGCCAGTTGCAATTTTACCAGAATTATCATCATATCATATTATTACAAATTACTGTATTGGAGCTAATGGCAAAGTTGATAGTGTGAAACTATTTTCAGAAAAACCTTTAAATGAGTTAACACATATTTTACTAGACTATCAATCAAAAACTTCGATTACATTAGTACAAGTTTTAAATAAACATTTTTGGAAAAAGGACATCCAATTTATTGATGCTAAAGAAGGTTTTGAAAATCAAATTAAGGGAACAACAGGTGCTGTAATAATTGGGGATAGAACATTTGGGTTAACTAAATATCCATATCAAATAGATTTAGCAGAAGAGTGGACTAAACAAACTAATTTACCGTTTGTATTCGCTGCTTGGGTAAGTAATATTGAATTACCTTCTGATTTTATAGAAAAATTTAATAATGCTTTAGCCTTTGGTGTAGACCATATTGAAGAAGCTGTTTTACAAAATCCTAAAAAAATTGAAGGATTTGATGCAGTTGATTATTTAAAAAACAAAATTTCTTATAATCTGACAGAAGAAAAAAAATTAGGAATGAAAAAGTTTTTAGAGTTGATTTAATTTATTCTCCCTGCGAAATTACTTTAGGCACTTTAAAATAATCTGAATCTTTTCTTGGTGCATTTTTTAAAGCATCTTTTTGTGTTAATGTAGTAGCAGAAATATCTTCACGCATCACATTTACTTCATCGGTCATATAGATAAGGGGTTCAACGCCTTCTGTGTCTAATTCGTTTAATTTATCAATGAAAGTTAACATACGATTCATATCATTTGCAATTTCAACTTTAGCTTCGTCGGTAAATTCTAAACGAGCTAAGTGAGCAACTTCGTCAACTGTTTTAATATCAATTTTATTTGCCATTGTATTCTATTAAAGTGTTTTGAATTAAATTATATACTTTTTCTTTTAAAGCGTCAACATCATTTTCAGTTAAACCTTTTGTTGAAATTGGTTCTAAGATAACAGATTTAGCTATACCTGGACGACCATTTGTTTTAAAATATCCTCCGTTTTCTAAAAGCTGATTATTATTTAAATTAACAACTGCAACAATAGGAACTTGTTTATCAATAGCTAATTTAAATGCCCCATTTTTAAATGGAATCATTTTATTGTGTTTGGGAATTGTTCCTTCAGGAAAAATCACCATACTTCGTCCTTTATCTATCTCGTTCCCTGCCAATGTAAAAGCTTTATGAGCATCCATTTTACTCGTTCTTTTTACCGCAATATCCATTCCTTTAAAAAAAGTTCTAAATAATGGTGCTTTTAATAATTCAGCTTTACCCATGTAAATTGCTAAATGATCAATGTAAAATGTGCTTAACACAATGTCTAAATAAGAAGTATGATTGCCAACAAACACGCAAGGTTGTGGCATTTTTTTTGATTTTGATTTATAAATTAATTTTGGAAAAATACCTGAACCATAGGCGATACAACATGACCAAATACGTTTAAATACAAAAGCCGTTTTTAACTTTTGTGTTTTTATAGTTAATAAAAAAAACGGATAAAGAATTATAAATGAAACCACAAAAACTAAGAAAAACCAAGTTTTCCAAATGGGAGCAAATATGCGTTTAAGTAATTTCATGCGGCAAAGATAACATTTTTTAAAAGCCTTGAAACTTCATTTTTTAGACAGTATTTAGCTGTATTTTAAGTGTAAATTTCTATTTTCGCTTTATTTAAAATCAAATGTTAATTTTACCTGCACAATGGTGAACTTAAATATTCCAATATCTGTAAATAACGCTGGAAAAAAATTTGGCTCTGAATGGATTTTCAGAAACTTAAGTTTACAAATTAATACTTCCGAAAAAATAGCAATTTTAGGATTAAATGGTTCTGGTAAATCTACTTTATTACAAGCCTTATCGGGTTACCTTACATTAAATGAAGGTGAATTTTTTTTTACCTTAAATGAAAAGAAAATTGATTCTGAAAAAATGTATAACTATTGTAGTTATGCATCTCCTTATTTAGATTTAATTGAAGATTTTACCTTATCAGAATTAATACAGCATACTAAAGTTTATAAACCGTTTATTAATAATTTATCGACTCAACAAATTATTGAAATTTCTGGAATGGGAGAACATAGCACTAAATTTATCCATCAGTTTTCGAGTGGTATGAAACAGCGTTTAAAACTTACACTAGCTATTTTAGCAGATGCTCCCATTTTATTATTAGATGAACCAACCTCTAATTTAGATGCTAATGTCATACGTTGGTATCAAACTATGATTGAGACTTACGCTATGCAAAAAACCATCATTGTATGCTCAAACTCAATAAAAGAAGAGTATCTTTTTTGTTCTAAAACTATCGTCATGGAAGACTATAAATTCGCCAAAAAATCTCTTTAAAATAATTTTGTTATTAAAAATTAATGCTTATACTTGTATTGTCTTATGACAATCTTCACTAACCGGTGTAGAACAAAAAATCAAAAAATAATTTATTTTATAATTAAACAAACTTATAATTATTTTCCCATTTAACTAAACATAGTATGTTTGAAGTATTAGATTTAACTGGCAGAGCTTTGCCTCAGCTAAAAGACATTTGTAAACAATTTGGAATTGATGCAAAAGGATTGGGTAAGCCCGAATTGGTATTAGCAATTATTGATGCTCAAACTAAAAACCCTGATTTAGCAAGCAAATTAACTACAGAATTTCCTAAAAAAGATATGGCAAAAATTGAAAAAACTGAGAAAACTGAGAAAGTTGAAAAAGCAACTGAACCAAAAGTAAAAAAACCACGTATCCAAAAACCGGTTGAAACTATTAGTTCTCCAGAAAAAACGTTATTTGAATCAGTTCCTGAAGTTAAAGTAATTGTTGAAGAAAAACCTATAATAGAATCAGCTCCTGTGATTGAAGTAAAACCTGTAGTTGAAAAAGTAATTACTGAAAAACCGATACACAATCACCCAAAACCAGTGCATAATCATGCAAACCAAAATAGAAATGTAAATCCGAATCAAAACCCGAATCAAAATCAAAACAGACCAAATCCAAACCAAAACCCGAACCAACATCATAATCAACCAAAACACAATCATCCGCAATATACAAACGAAAGATCGCAAGCAGAAAATGAGGCTAAGCCAGTTGTAAATAATGATTTTGCAATAAATGTTGAAAGAGAAGAAAAGCAACTATCAGTTGAAGGAATGGAATCAAATGAATCGAAAGATTCGAGAGAAAATGAAAATAAACAATTGCCAAAACCTGAAAGAGTATATTATAATTTTGATGGCATAGCAATTGGAGAAGGCGTTTTAGAAATGATGCCTGATGGTTATGGTTTTTTAAGAAGTTCGGATTATAATTATTTAAGTTCGCCTGATGATATTTATGTTTCATTAGCACAAGTAAAATTATTTGGATTAAAAACGGGTGACGTAGTTAGAGGTGGAATTAGACCACCAAAAGATGGAGAAAAATTTTTCCCTTTAGTAAAAGTTGAAGAAATTAATGGAAGAGAACCTTCTTTTGTAAGAGATAGAGTTCCATTTGATTATTTAACGCCATTATTTCCTGATCAAAAATTAAAATTAACAGGCCACCCTACCCAAACTAATAGTACACGTATCATTGATATGTTTACACCAATTGGAAAAGGGCAACGTGGCTTAATTGTAGCACAACCAAAAACTGGTAAAACTGTTTTATTAAAAGATATTGCAAACGCTATTGCTTATAATCATCCTGAAGTTTATTTAATTATTTTATTAATTGATGAACGTCCAGAAGAGGTAACTGATATGGCACGTAGCGTTAAAGCTGAAGTTGTATCTTCCACATTTGATGAGCCAGCAGAAAAACACGTTAAAATTGCAAACATTGTTTTAGAAAAAGCAAAACGTATGGTAGAATGCGGACATGATGTTGTGATACTTTTAGATAGTATTACACGTATGGCTCGTGCATACAATACTGTGGCGCCAAGCAGTGGAAAAGTATTATCAGGTGGCGTTGAAGCAAATGCTTTGCAAAAACCAAAACGCTTTTTTGGTGCAGCTCGTAAAATTGAAAATGGTGGTTCTTTAACTATCATTGCAACAGCATTAACTGAAACTGGTTCCAAAATGGACGAAGTAATTTTTGAAGAATTTAAAGGGACTGGTAATATGGAATTGCAATTAGACAGAAAAATTGCTAACCGTCGAATATTCCCTGCGATTGATTTATCCTCTTCAAGCACACGCCGCGATGATTTATTATTGAGCAAAGAAACCTTACAACGCCTTTGGGTTTTAAGAAAACATTTAGCAGATATGAATCCTGTGGAAGCGATGGAATTTCTATTAAACCAAATTAGTAGAACGCAAACTAATGAGGAATTTTTAATTGGAATGAATAAATAATTTTTTATCGATACTTTTATTATGAATGTAAAATCATTTTTATTTCCATCAATTTATAGCGCACTTTGTATCGTATCTATATGTATTGCTTTTTATGGTGGTTATAGTCAACACATTAATAAAGTTAGTATTATTGGTTGGTTACTAATTATTCCTTTTTGCGTTGGATCAATGGTATATTCAAAAAAAGCAATATTTAATGGCAACATTGGTGGTAAAGATGCGGTAAAAGAAGGATTTAAGTTTATTGTTTTTAGTACAATTATACTCGTTATTTTTCAAGCCATATTTTTCACTTTAGATTTTAAAGCTTATAAAATAGATTTTATACAAACCTATGGCGTTGATTTAGCAAAGACTCAAATAAAAAGTGGCAACCTTAAAATTACAGATGCTGAAATTCCAAATTTAATCAGTAAAGAAATTGAACAAATTACTTTGTTTAAAGAATGTACAAGTATCGTATTTAAAAATTTATTTTTAGGCACAATTACTGCGATTGTAACTGCTGTTACAATTAGAGGAAAGTTTAAGTTCTAAATATCTTTTCTTCTAATACTTTTGAAGACAATAGTATTCAAAAACTTATAATTTTGTGAAAGGCAATTCTTGCAAACCGCTGCTAAAATGAATTCTTTCGCAATGCCTTTTCAAATTCATTTTACAGCTATTGCTGCACAAAATCATAACCTAACATTTGATATAAAAATTTCAGAAATAAATATAAAGTTAATTGATTAAGGAAAATCTGCGTTAAGGATTGTAGTGAAAATCCTTTTTGAGGTACGAAAAAAGATTGCAACGAAAAGCCTGGCCGAAGGCAACGCCCAAAAAGTTATAATTAAATATCTTACAATACTTTTGAAGGCAAAAGTATTCAAAACCTTATGATTTTGTGAAAGGCAATTCTTGCAGACCGCTGCTAAAATGAATCCTTTCGCAATGCCTTTTCAAATTCATTTTACAGCTATTGCTGCACAAAATCATAGCCTAACATTTGATGTAAAAATTTAGAAGTAAATATAAATATTGAAAACACCAATTGAAATAAAAAGACCTATTTGAGGGATTCTTATTTATAAACCCTAGTCATTAAAATCTATTCCACCTATTTTTCAAGCATATCAGCTACATGTTTATCAATAATAAACGTAAAATCATTTTCAGAAATTGAATCGATATCAACCCAACGCATTGATTGAGCTCCTTCTTTTATATCTTTAAAATCAAATATTTTTTCTGAAATTGTAAAATCAAAATCTTGCAAAGGTTTTACTATATAATAAACACTAATAATTTGACTTTGATTGCTAAAAGCAGAGTTTACAAAAAAATCAGTTGTATAAAAATGAGAAACAACTTCAATTGATAAATTTAATTCCTCCTTAAATTCTCTAATTAAGCATTCCGTTGTTCCTTCTCCATATTCCAATCCACCTCCTGGAAACTTTGTAATGTAATTTCCTTTAATGTATTCGTCTGATACTAAAACATGATTGTCTTGAATTAAAATACCATAAACTCTAACATTAATGTGTTTCATGCTCCAAAGCTACATTATAAGGTTATGCGAAAAGTGAAACTAAAATAAGGTTATTAACTACTTTTTGCTGAAATAGTTAAAATTAGTTGTAATACCAATGGTATGGGAATTTCCGGTTAAAGCGTACTTAGAAAATCCATAATTTAAATGAAATTTATAAATTTTTAAACCAAAGCCAAGCGATAAGCCATTTGCCGATTTTTTGTCGGGTAAGGCCATTTCTTTACCTGTTTTAAAATTGTAAGCAACTCTAATATTAAAGTTTTTGGTTAAAACTATTTCAGTTCCTATCACAAGATGTCTTCCAAATTTATCTAAACCTTTCCTAAAATTATCATTTCTAATTTCTTTTTTAGTCTTAACAACAGGCTTGTTAGTAAAAGGATCGATATTATCACTTTGAACCAAAGGATTAATATAAGTCAAATCCCATTTTAAAAGTTGATCGTACAATACAATGATTCTAAAAGGTGCTTTTGCTACTTTTTTACTTATTCCAATTTGAAAATCAGATGGTAGTTTTTCTTTATCACCTATTCCACTATATGTTCGCCATTGCTTACCATAATTTTTAGCTAATAGCGTTAAGGTTAAGTTTTTCTTATTATGATATGTTAATCCAACATCAACAGCACTCCCAAATGAATAATAACCTTCGTAATGCGAATAAATAGATTTTAAAGTTGCTCCAATTGAAAGGGTGCTATCAGCATTTAGTGGTTTTGCAATACTCAAATTTAAAGAGTAATCGGCGGCCTTAAACGTTCCTGTTTTTTCATCGTATTCATCCCTCCCATCAAACTTTCCATAATTATAATATTGTAAGCCTGCACCAAATGTAAACTTCTTTTTTACTTGGTGAGCATACATAAAATTCCCGTAACTTAAATCAGCCACATAATTCACATAATTAAATGCTAATTGCTTAGACATAGAAGGGTTTAAAAGAGCTGGATTATTGTAGGATAAATTTACATCATCATCCCAAATAGCATTGGTTGCACCACCTAATGCAGCAGAACGAGCAGGCATTTGCAAATCTAAAAAACGAAATACCTTTGTGCCTCCAATTTGAGCAAATGCAATATTTACTGAAAATACAAAAATATAAATGGCTAATTTTTTCACTATGTATAATTACGAAAAATATTGCAAAATATTGTATGTTAGGTATAAATTTCGAAAATTAGTTAATTAGGTGTTTTAATAATAAATTTAGTGAAATTTAAAACTGAAAAATCAATTTTTAATGCTTATAATTAATTAAAAACGAATACGTTGCACTTAGGAATAAGTTATAAGCAAGGCGGTTGACGAGAACCATCAAACTCATTAAGACAATTAAAATGTGTAGAGGAAAAAATATTTGCAGCGAATTGGGCACAAACCCTGACAATTGGAATATCAATTCTCCGCTTCCTACACCACAATGGTTTGCTGACCAAATCGACATATTTGAATCAGCAGTTAACGACTTTATCGCAGGCGACAAAGAATCTTGTTTAACAAAACTCAAGCAAATTAAAAGCGAAGAAATTACTAATTGGTACATCGAGCACGGACAAATGTCAGGCAGACACAGAAAGCTTGTTTTAAAAATTGTTCCACTTCAGACAATTGATGAAAGTTTAAGAGACCCGATAAGGTCTCCAGCAAAAGTCCAAGACGCAGTGTTTGAAAGAGATGGATACAAGTGTCGTTATTGCGACAACAAACTTCTTTCACAAGATTTTATTCGTTTATTTATTAAAAAACTTGACTCCCCATTATTTCAACGTGGCGAAACTAATTTGACAACTCACGGCATTATACATATTGCTTGGCCAGTTGCAGACCATGTTATTCCTTGGAATAAAGGCGGACGCACGAATTTAAAAAACTTAGTTTCATCTTGTGCAACTTGCAACTACGGAAAAGACGGCTACACAATTGAACAATTAGGTCTTCAAAATCCATTTAATCGTGAACCAATCATAGACAAATGGAATGGTTTAACAGACAAGTTAGAATTATTAAAAAAATAAAATGAATAAGGATTTTCAAAATTGGTGTGACAAAGAACTTCATGTTTCTAGAACAGATTATTATTTAGCTAAAGCTAATAAAGACTTAATAGAAATGGGATTATTAAAAAAAGTAGAATCAATAACACAAATAGTTTATTTACCAAGACTAGCAAAGCTTAGTAACGCATATTTTGCTAGCTACAAGTACAAATTAAAAACTAATGAATTTATTTATAGTTACTCCCTTTCTATAGCTCTTTACATGCAATATATAATGGTTCAACAAAACATATTTAATAGTTTTGAAAATTGGCTGAAATACATAAAGATAAAAAACGTAAAGGATTCTATTCTTTTAAATCAGTACCGAAAAGAGCGAACTAGGTTTTATTCTAAAATCAGCAACTCTATGACAAAAAAAGAATACACAAAATTCGCTACACTATTTTTGAATAGTTAAACAAACTATGTACAACTACCTAAGCAATAACACACACTTTATCCAATTTGGGCGGAAGTATAAGGCATTTGCAAAAGCTGTCACTTTGTGAAAGAAAATTATTTCGCTTTGCAAATGCATAGAAACAGTTATCTTTATTATAACATTTCGCTAGAAAACAATTGAAAAGAGGCCGAAACAAACCAAGAAAAGGTTAACTATAATTATTGAAACAATGAGATTTATCCTTACAATATTCATAGTACTCATTTTATCAGCTTGTAAGACAACCAAAGTGCAACCAAAAATTGCAACTGACAAAAATGACCATCGCATTAAGACCTTAATGGGTACTTGGTATTCTGTAAAAGACCCATATGCAGACAGGCCATCAAAATTCACAAAGACAGCGCACGACTCTTGTATAATCTGGACAATAAATAAGAATGGTACAATCGTTATTGAAAACCAAATAAGCCATGCTAAAAATAAAAACAAATGGATTTTAAAAAACAATAAATTCTACATTCAACTTAATTTACAAAAAGAATTTTATATCGTAAATTCACTCAACACTATTTCTGAGACGGAACTGAAAGTTAAATTTTTAGGGTATAAAAATGTATGTATGCCCTTCTTATGTAATTACGAATCAATGGAATATCCATTGAACGACAATGTTATTGAATATCCTACAAACGATAGGGCTCGCTATGGAGAAACTAAAGAAGACTTTTCAAATTACATAAATAAAAAAAATAAATTTTCAGCAAGTATAAATGAAGAAATAAATTGTAGTGTATTTATTAAAACAAATTGCAGCGGTGAAGTTGTGGAAGCGAAGGTAATTGGAAAAACTCTTTTTACTAAAAAAACTGAATTTGAAAAATCTATTGTTGCGATTATAGAAAAAATGCCTAGTTGGCATCCTGCAACAAAACGAAATCTTGCGAAAACAGAACCTATAAATGGAGGAAATAGATTTATATTTACTTATAGGTCGGGAAAAATTATTATAGTTGAGGGATAACAACTCTTGTAAACACACGATTTGCTCCAGCCTTGCTGACATCAAATCTTTTTTAAGCACTTCTTGGTATTATCGTACATTAATATTCAGAAAATTCACACTCGGAATGTATCATAATGTTTATTACTCAAATAAAAAAATATCTTGGAAAAATAATCTACTCCGAAACTCTTATTTCTTCAATCATTAATTGAATGGTAGTTTGTCCTCTAAATTCGTTTTCTTTTATTTTGTAAACGATATCAACTGGAATTTTTCGCTGTAAAAAATTTAAGTAATCACCTTTATTAAAAGCAATAGCCTCAATTTTTGTTAATTGAGAGTTTGGCTGATATACTTCTAATTTTAAATGATTTTGCCCTACAATCTTTGCAAAACCAGTATCTAAAACACCTTTACTATAAAAAACTGGTGTCATGTTATGCGGACCATGCGGAGCAAATTGTTTTAAAATACGAACAAGCTTTTCATTAATATCATCTAATTTAATTTCTAAATCAATTTCAACAGTTGGCAACAACATTTCTTCTTTAATCGTTCGAGAAACTTCGTTTTCAAATGCTTCAACAAATGCTTTTACATTTTCGGGCTTCATTGTTAAACCAGCAGCAAATTTATGTCCTCCAAACTGTTCTAATAAATGACTGCAATGTTCGATTGCTGTGTATACATCAAAATCTTTCACACTACGAGCAGAACCAGATACTACGCCGTTTGAAAGCGTTAAAACAATTGTAGGTTTATAAAATTTTTCGATTAAGCGAGATGCAACAATTCCAACCACACCTTTGTGCCAATTAGGATTATAGATAACAACCGATTTTTTAAATGGAGTTATGGGATCTAGTTCAAGCGTTTCAATGGCTTCATCCGTAATACTCACATCTAAATCACGACGATGTAAATTAGTGTCATTTATTTTTACAGAAAATGCAGATGCTTCTTCTGTTGAAGAAATTAATAATTCAACAGCTTTTGAGCCATGTTCTATTCGCCCTGCTGCATTAATTCGAGGTGCAATAGTAAACACAAGTGTACTCACATCCAACTCTTTATTATCTGCTTTTCCAAATGCTAATAAAGCTTTTATGCCAGGACGAGGATTTGCATTTAATTGCTTTAATCCAAAATGTGCCAATACTCTGTTTTCATCAGTAATTGGGACTACATCAGCGGCAATACTTGTTACAACTAAATCTAAATAATTGTATACAGTTTCTACATCAATATTATTTTTAATACAATAAGCTTGTGCTAATTTAAAACCAATTCCACAACCTGCTAATTCCTTATAAGGATAAGGGCAATCAAATTGTTTAGGATCTAAAACAGCAATAGCTTTTGGAATTTCATCACCTGGTAAATGGTGATCGCAAATAATGAAATCCACATTCCGTTCGTTAGCATAATCAATTTTATCATTTGCTTTTATTCCACAATCTAATGCAATAATTAATGAGTAATCGTTTTCTTTAGCATAATCAATACTTTTGAATGAAATGCCATAACCTTCGCTGTATCTATCAGGAATATAATAGCGAATATCTTTAATATAAGATTTAAAAAAACTATAAACTAATGCAACAGCAGTAGTTCCATCCACATCATAATCACCAAAAACTAAAACTTTTTCATTGTTTGAAATTGCTTTATCTATGCGATTAATAGCTGTTTCCATTCCTTTCATTAAAAAAGGGTTATGTAACGTATCTAAACTTGGACGAAAAAATGTTTTAGCCTCATCAAATGTGGAAATGCCTCGAAGCGCTAATAATTTGGCTACTGTTTCATCAACTGCTAAGTTTTCTTTTAATTCAGAAACTACTTCAGCAGAATAATGATTATGTGTTAGCCATTTTTTTTTCAAAGTTTTGAGATTACAGATTTCAAATTAAAAAATTACAAATTGAACGAACTTA
Source organism: Bacteroidota bacterium (assembly GCA_038327195.1). Lineage (GTDB taxonomy): Bacteria > Bacteroidota > Bacteroidia > B-17B0 > Aurantibacillaceae > UBA4416. The sequence continues at coordinate 28,512 of JBBQKU010000033.1, forward strand.
CTCAAATAAATTAAGCAATGTTATGGTAAACCGACATGATATCATCATCGTCTTCCATTTTATTGATCATTTTTTCAAACTCAACTTCTTGCTCTTCTGTTAATTCTTTTGAAGTATTTGGTATAAAGGTTTTAATAGTTTCTTTAACTGTGTATTTTTTCTCTTCTAAACCAGATTGCATTAAACCAAAATCATTAAAAGCAACTTGCACAATTAATTCGTGAGTTTCATCATCCCAGGTTAATTCTTCAGCTCCAAAATCAATTAAATCTAGTTCAACATCATCTTTATTTAAACCGGTTGAATCTATTTTAAATAATCCTTTACGGTCAAACATAAAACTTACCGAACCAGTTGTTCCAACAGAACCATTTGATCTACTAAAATATAAACGTAAATTAGCAATTGTACGAGTTGGATTATCAGTTGCACATTCAACTAAAACTGGCACTCCAAAGGGTCCATAACCTTCATAAATAACTTCATCATAACTGCCTGTATCTTTTTCAGATGCTCGTTTTATAGCTGCATCGATATTAACTTTCGGCATATTTACAGCTTTTGCATTGGCAATACAAATTCTTAAACGAGGATTTAAATCTGGAGTTGGTCCACCAGCTTTAACTGCCATTACTATTTCTTTTCCAATTTTAGTAAACTGCTTAGCCATTTTAGCATAGCGTTTAAACATGGTTGCTTTGCGGGTTTGAAAAATACGTCCCATAATAGAAATCTTAAATAATTATAATTTCGACAAATTTAGTATAAAAAACTGCATACTTTAAATACATTTGCTTTAAATATCAACCAAAAAATGCATTCTATTCAAAACCTTAGTGTTTATCAAATACATATTACCTTGCCAGAAACTTTTACGCGAAGATTTGCTGCATTAATTCCTCAACAAAGAGAAAGAGTGAATCAACTCCTTGAGGAACAAGTCATCTTAAATTATGCTTTAGACATGAATCGTCAAAATTTGTGGGTAACTCTTAAAGCAAAAAATCAGATTGCCGTAATGGATATTTTAGCAACTTTTCCAATAATTAAGGATGTGAAATTGGATATTTTTGAATTGGCATTTTTTGACACAGCTCCAATTGGATTGCCGAATTTAATAATGAATTAAATTTTGAAACAAAAAAAACTATTTTATTGCTTTTAAGCTTAAATCCATACTCTTTACATGATGTGTTAAAGCTCCGACAGAAATAAAATTTACACCGCATTTAGCATAACCAGCAATTGTTTTTTCGGTTATGCCGCCCGAACTTTCAATTTCAAATAAATTTCCGATTAAGGCGACTGCTTTTTTAGTATCCGAGATTGAATAATTATCAAGCATAATGCGCTGAAAACCTCCTTTACTTAAAACAAGTTTCACATCATTAAGTGTTCTGGTTTCAACCTCGATAGGTAATTTTTTCTTTGTCTTTTTTAAATAAGCATGTGTTGCATCAAGCGCTTCAATAATCCCTCCTGCAAAATCAATATGATTATCTTTGATCATAATCATATCATACAACCCAAAACGGTGATTAGCACCACCACCTATAACAACAGCCCATTTTTCAAAAAAACGAAAGTTTGGAGTTGTTTTGCGAGTATCTATAACTCTTGCATTTGTGCCTTTACATAAACTTTGCAAATAATTAGTTTTGGTTGCAATGGCACTCATTCGTTGCATTACATTTAAAACTAAACGCTCAGCAGTTAATAATTTCTGAGTATTTCCTTCAATTAAAAAAGCAATGTCGCCAACTTTTACATGACTTCCATCTTTTATTAATTCGGTAAATTTAAATTTTGGGTCAATTAATTTAAATATTTGTTTTGCAGCTTCAACACCTGCTAATATTCCATTTTCTTTAACTAATAAATGGCATTTACCCTTTTGTAATTTTGGAATAGTTGCTAAGGCAGAATGATCACCATCACCAACATCTTCCTGTAATGCATTTTTAACGAATTGTGATAAACTAAAATGTTTTTTGTGAAGGGTGAAGTAATTACTCATTTTCAATTCTAAACTGCGATATTAAATTACCTCTAACTAATATAGAAACTCTAAATTTACCAGTATTTGTATCAAGTGTGCCAGTAATAAATTGTTGATCGCCATTAACTATGCTAGTATGAGCTGTTTGGTAACCTTTTACTTTATTTTTATTAAAAAAATCGGCAATAATTGCTTGCGCTTGTGATTTGCTAACTAAATCTTCCTGAGCTAATACTTTAATTGAAATTCTTTCCGAAAATAATTTTACAAGCTCTGTTACATTTCCTTGTTTTAAGGAAACAGAAACATCATCATTTATATCCCTTAGAGTAAAGGAAAATGAAAACAGACTAATTAAGAATATTGCTAAAAACTTCATTACTTTGTAAATTTAAATAAATAATTACAAATATTATGCCTAAACCAATTTAATTCCGTTAAACATGAAAATTCTTTTAATTCAAATAGAAAAAACCAACGATTCATATTTAAATGAAGGCATAAAAATATATACTGATCGCTTAAAGAATTATGTTTCATTTAGCACTGAAACGATAGTTATGAATAAATTAGTACGTCAAAAACCATTTGAAGAACAAAAAAAAGCTGAGGCATTAGAAATCGAAAAACTATTGTTACCAGCAGATTTTTTAGTTTGTTTGGATGAACATGGAAAACAATTAAAATCTACATTATTTGCTGATTTTCTTAATAAACGAATGATTTCTGGCTGCAAACGATTGGTTTTTTTAATTGGCGGACCTTTTGGAATTGATCAAACGGTTTTAAAAAACAGCTCTTATGTTATGTCTTTGTCTGATATGACATTTTCACATCAAATGATTCGTTTATTTTTTTGCGAGCAATTGTATAGAGGATTTTCAATCTTAAAAAACGAAAAATACCACCACGAATAAACGCTAATAAAAATTTATTAAAAATTATTTTTTTTGAGAAATACCCGTCATTGCAATCAATAACCAGCCAGCTATAAAAAACAACCCGCCAATTGGTGTTACAGGGCCTAGAAATGATAGCCAATCAGCATGAAATAAATGACGTGTGCATAAAAAATACAGAGAGCCAGAAAACAAAATAATGCCAATTAGAAAACAATTAAATGCAAAAATCAAATATTTACTTGTGTAATTTTTAGATAATAAAAAAACGATAAGCATACCAATAGTATGATAAATGTGATATTTAACTCCTGTATCAAATCCATTTACTTGGTCTGTGGTAATTAAACCAGTTTCTATTTTACCTTTTAAAAAATGTGCTCCTAAAGCTCCTAAAGCAACTGCTATTGCTCCTAAAATTCCAATAATAATTAGTTTTTTATCTTTCATTTCCTTTTTTTATTTGTCAATATATTTCACAAACTCATCTCTTGTTTCTTGAAACTGAAATTCTTTCAATAAATTTTTAACGTTTTCCTTATCAATTAACACATTGTATGCCGACATCATTACTTCAATTTTTTCTCGATCGTGAGTAAATAGTTCTAAAATTTTCTGAGCCTGAATTGTATTAATACAATTAATAATCAATTGTTTTTTAGCAGCTATCGTTTTCTCATTTTCGTATTTTTTCTCTTTTATGATATTCATCATTTCATTCAATTTGCTGTCTGAAATGGCTAATTTACAGCCTAAATTCTGTTGCTTAATTATCCCTTCCTCATCCTTTAAAAATTTAGCAAATGCATCTTTCATTGATTGATATTTAAGAGCAGGAATAATTATATTTACATTTTGCTTATCAGTCAGATGCAAATATCCTTTCTTAGCACAATTTAAAATATCCATTTCCAAATTAAGAACAGTTAATAATTCATTTAATTGAATGGATGAATAACAGTTATTTTCTAATATCGTATTTAAATACCTCAACTTTATTTCATCATCATTACATTTATTTAATAGATATATAGCATATTTAATTTCTTTATCTATTAAAACAACATTACATTCTTTTGATGTTTTATTGTAGTTATCAAAAAAAATAGGTTTGTTGTTTTTTGCTTGATATAAATTACCATAAATACTGTTATCAACTAGTGGAATAATTTCTTTAGGTGCAATTGGGACATTTGGAATTTCAGGTGCAGAGGGTTCTTCAATTGAATTAAAAGATAATTTATTTGCATTTTCAGATAAGACATAGGTAAATTCCTTATTAATGTATTTATCCTTGATGAAAAATGAATCAATTAAAACCACAAATTGGTTATTATAAAGCGTTGAAATATTTACTTTTTGCCACCCTAAATTTAAATTAAACGCTTTAACATTTGTTTGGGGCGCTTTATTTATAACTTCGTTATTAACAGTTAACGTAAAAACTTGGCCAACATTACTAAAAACAACCAATGTGTTTGTTTGGCTTTTGAATGATACCCAAAAAAACAGACATAAAACAAATGGTATTTTTTTTATAAGCATATAATCTTTTTTTTAAGTAACAAATTTAATTTATTTTTGTGTTAATTACACGTTTAATAAATGTTTATACAATTCTCATTTATTACTAAAATAAGCAAATAAAATGAGTAAAATCTTAATTATTGGGGCAGGTCGCTCATCATCGAGTTTAATAAATTATTTTTTATCAAATGCTAAACAATACAATTGGCATATAACGATTGCAGATGCTAATAAAAAAGCGGTAGAATCAAAAATTAGTGATTATAAAGAAGTGGCTACTGCTGTAGAATTTGACGTAACAAATTCAAGTTTAAGGGAAAAATTAATTTCAGAATCAGATTTTGTTATTTCAATGCTACCTGCTTTTATGCATGGAGATGTAGCTAGAGATTGCGTAAGACTCGGTAAACACGTGGCGACAGCAAGTTATGTAAGTGCTGAAATGAAGGAATTAGATGTAGAAGCAAAACAAAAAAAACTTTTACTGTTAAATGAATGTGGCTTAGATCCAGGAATTGATCATGCGTCGGCAATGCATGTTATTCATAAAATACAAGCAAATGGTGGTAAAATAACAAAATTTGAGTCGTTTTGCGGAGGTTTAGTTGCTCCAGAAAGCAATGATAATCCGTGGGGTTATAAATTTAGTTGGAATCCTCGAAACGTAGTTTTGGCAGGACAAGGTACCGCACAATTTATTGAAGATGGGCATTTAAAATTTATACCATATAATCGTTTATTCACTCAAATTTGCACAATAAATGTTGATGGATTTGGAACCTTTGATGCATATGCAAACCGTGATAGTATTGGGTATAAAGAACCTTATGGATTAAAAGACGTAAAATCAATGCTGCGAGGCACATTACGTAATACTGGATATTGCAAAGCATGGAATGTGTTTGTTAAGTTAGGTTTAACAGACGATTCGTATAAAATTAAGAATGCAAACTCACTTAATTACACATCTTTATTAGAATCTTTTTTACCAGCTGGAAGTGGAACTGTAAAAGAAAAATTAATTTCTTTTATGGATAAGGAAATTGATACTGAAATTATTGCCATGTTAGATTATTTAGAATTATTTAATAATAAACCTATTACAGTAAAAGAAGGTTCTCCAGCAGAGTTATTACAAAGTTTACTCGAAGAAAAATGGTTATTAAAACCAGGTGATAAAGATATGATTGTGATGCAACATTTATTTGAATATGAATTAAATGGTGAATCTAAAAAATTAACTTCCTCTTTAGTAGTTATAGGAGATGATGAAATACATACTGCTATGGCGAAAACAGTTGGTTTACCGTTAGCAATTTCTATCAAGAATTTTTTAATTGGGAAATTCAAATTATATGGTGTACAAATACCAATAGTAAAAGAAATTTATGAACCCTTACTTATTGAGTTAGAAAGTTTGAATATTAAATTTATTGAAAAGGAAATTTAATTTTCATAATAGAATTGTAATTTATTTTTACTCTTTTATGAATTTACTTCTTAAGAAATTATTTTGTTGATCAGATATTTCAACAATATATAACCCTTTAACTAATTTACTTGTACTTATTTTTAAGTTGTCAGTATTGAGTTGTTGCTGCATAACTATTTGTCCAAAAGCATTTATAATATTTACGACTAATTCCTTTTCATCGGGATTATTTAATAAAATATTTAAATATTCATTTGCTGGATTAGGAAATAATTTAAACGTGTTATTTATATTAAGTTCATTTATACCAACACATGCAGAAACAGTTGCAGTAACTGTAGTAGTTGCAATACATCCAGTTCCATTTGAAATAATAACTGTATACAGTCCGCTATTTAATAAACTAGTTGGATTTATAGTTGGTGATTTAATAGACGAGGTAAAGCTATTGGGACCTGACCATGAATAATTAGTTCCTCCGTATCCATTTAAAAATAAAGGTTCTCCAACACAAAGCACTGAATTAGAACTTGCGCTTACAGAAAAAAATGTGGTTGGTAAAACAGCGATTGTAAATGAAACTGGAGTTAAGGAAAGAGATGAAATAATTGGCGTCCCTGTAATTGTATAAACAACTAACGCTGTAGGAGATGAAACAGCACTGCTTGTTGAAGCAGAAGACAAATATAAATTTGGCAACCAATTCCAGGAATAATCATTTACAGATGAACCACCAACATTAATATTTACATTAGGAGAGCATAATTTTATAGTATCAACCTGAGTAGTTGAAATTGAATAAGGTAAATTTAATGAGCCAGGGTAAGATAAATAAACTAAACTTGATAATGCGCCATTAACTGCCATTGAATCAAATACAGTTAAAAATTCTAATGTTCGTGTTGTACCTGGTAAGAAATTTTGAATACGATATGAAAGGGAAATAGCTTCATCTGCAGTATTTGTTGAGTTTTGTAATTGTACATTACCAACTCCATTCCACAAATTTGATCCTGAGCGATTAGTGTAACCACCATAACTAACTCGATAGTCTGCACCACTCGATACTAGCGCAATGTATGATGTTCCAGCACCACCAGTTGTAACCGCTTGCGACGAACTAACACAACCAACATTACTTCCAATAGGAAATCCAACTTGATTCCGAATTCTATTATTTGTTGTATAACTACCAGTTACTGGTTGATTATTGTCTGAATCAATGTTGCGGTAATAATACAACATTGGAATTATGCTTGCAGAATTATTAGTTAATGATACTGTTGTTTTATAAAACAAATCATTTTCTTGTAAAGAATAATTTATTTTGGCGTTTATATTTATTGTTCCTGAAATTACTGACCCACTCCATTCAACATTGTAATTACTTAAAATATGAGAATAACTAATTGTTGGTGTGCTTGAAATTTGCAACAATGGACCTGAACTATTATTACTAAACATTGGACTAACTGAACTAGTTCCAACTTGTAACCCCCAACCATTTTCCGGTGAACCTGGTGTAAAAAAATCACCATAAAATGTAAGCCAACTATTTACCTGAGGATTTGCAACAATTCCAAACAATCCAAAACCTCCGCGAGGATGCATTCCTACTGGAGGTACTGCGGTAGTCCCTTCCATTCCACCAGCCCCACTAAAACCTATTTCCACACTTTTTCCTTTAATATAAGCACCAGTGCCTACAATCTGTGCATTTATACTTATTACATTAAAGAATGTAAATACTAATAGAAATTTAAAATAGAAAATATTATCAATTTTTTTCATAGGTACATTATTAAAATTAGAAAATAAAATTTTGAAACTTGACCAATAAATCGAATATACGAAATTTATTCTAGTAAAACGCTTACTTTCCATTAAAAGTCAAATAATCTTGCAATATAATAGTTGCACTAATCATATCAACTGTATCTTTATTTGCCCTATCCTTTCTTTTCAATCCACCCATTAACATGGCTTGATGCGCTAATGTTGATGTAAATCGCTCATCGTAACGTGCAATTTTAATGTTCGGAAATTTACGAGTGAGATGAGTTACAAATGGATCAATAAAACGAGCGCTATCTGAAGCTTCATTTTGGAGTGTTTTTGGTTCACCAACAACAATACATTCAACTTGTTCCTTAGCCAAATATGCTTCTAAATACGAAATTAAATCTTTACTATGCACCGTTGTTAAACCGGTGGCAATAATTTGCAAAGGATCCGTTACTGCAATTCCAACTCGCTTGCTTCCATAATCTATTGCTAATATCCGTGCCATATATGATGTAAATGTAATAACATTTTTAAACCAAACTCATATTATTACCAATTGTATATATTATATTTACATTGTATTACTATTAGTACCAAAATTTAAAAACAAATAAATTTAATATACAACTAAAATGAAAAGAATAATAATTATTGCAGGCATAGGTATTTTATTACTATTTATGATGAGTTACGGTTGTAGCAAACGTAATTCATTTATTACACTAAACGAGTCCGTTAAAGCACAATGGCATCAATTAGAAAATCAATATCAACGCCGTTTAGATTTAATTCCGAATATTGTAAAAACAGTTGAAGCGGAAGCAAATTTTGAAAAATCAACTTTAACCGAAGTTATTGAAGCTCGCGCTAAAGCAACACAGGTAAGTATTGATCCTAGCAACTTGACTCCTGAAACTATACAAAAATATAAAGAAGCTCAAGGCAATTTATCCTCAGCTTTAGGTCGCTTAATGGTTGTTTCAGAAAATTATCCTAATTTAAAATCAAACCAAGCCTTTTCAGAATTACGTATTGAATTGGAAGGTTGCGAAAACCGCATTGCGTTCGAGCGTCAGAAATTTAATGAAGCTGCTCAAGAATTCAACACGAAAATTAAATTGATGCCAGGTAATTTATTTGCTTGGGGCTTTAAAGATGCAGTATATTTTGAATCAGAATCTGGCGCAGAAAAAGCACCTAAGGTTGACATTAACATTAAATAGAAATGTCCATTAAGATGACTTCACTTCCCATGTTAACCAACTTGTTTAAAAAGAAATTACTTTCTACTGCTGATGAAAATCGAATTATAGAAGCAATTAAACAAGCTGAACTAAATACATCAGGGGAAATTAGAGTGCATATTGAAAAAAAACTGGACGGAAATCCAACCGAATACGCTCAACAGATTTTCGAAAAACTAAATATGCACAAAACAAAAGAACGTAATGGTATTTTATTTTACGTAGCGCTAAACTCTAAACAACTTGCTGTATGGGGCGATGAAGGTATTCATCAAAAAGTGACACAACAATTTTGGGATGATATTTTTAAAATATGCAAAACACATTTTGAAAAAAATTTAATATCTAATGGTTTAGAGGCAGGAATTAAATTATGTGGAGAACAATTGAAGCATTATTTCCCTTATCAAAATGATGATAAAAACGAACTACCGAATCAAATTTCTTATTAAGATAAATGTATGGCTAAACTAATTTGAAGAAGCTAAAAAAACTACTAAGCTATCATTAGGATAAATCACCAATTCTGTATATGAATAAAATTATCATCTATCTATTACTTACTACCACAATACATCTTTGTGCGCAAGTACCTGATAAACCAAATCCGTTTAGACTATATAATAATTTCTCGAAAGAATTTCCAAATTTTATAACTAATGAACAGTCACAACAATTAGAATCCGATTTAGAAAAATTTAGCCAAGAAACTTCTAATCAAATTTGTATTGTTATTGTTGATGATTTAGGTAATTACGATGCTGTTACTTATGCCACCGAAATCGGCAATAAATGGGGTGTGGGGCAAAGTGATTTCAGAAATGGAATTGTTATACTTATAAAACCAACAGGTGGTGCGGGACAAAGAGATTTATTTATTGCAGTTGGCTATGGTCTGGAAGGCGCAATACCAGACTTATTAACTAAACGAATTAGAGAAGATGATATTGAACCTTATTTTAAACAAGGTGATTTTTATAATGGCTTGCTAACTGGTGTTCAGTCATTAATGAAAGCCTCAAAAGGCGAATATAATGTAAAACAAAAAAATGAGGATCGTTTTATAAATTGGATTATAAGCCATCCGATATTATTTATCCTTATTGTTATTTTTATTATTTTCCTTTTAGCAAAAGGAACCAAAGGTGGCGGAGGTGGTGGAAGAACTTTTTTTGGTGGAGGATTTGTGAATTTTGGTGGAGGTAGCAGCGGCTTTAGCGGCGGCGGTAGCAGTTTTGGCGGTGGTAGCTTTGGTGGTGGCAGCTTTGGCGGTGGTGGTTCTGGCGGAAAATGGTAATTTAAAATTTGTAATCTCAATAAAGTTTTGAAACTAAAACCGCAAGAATACTACTATTTGTATAGTCCAAATAAATCGGTTGCTGCTGAGATGCTTAAATTTACGTTTCAAAACTTACTTTTAGAAGGGAAAATTAAAGCCTATTACAAATATATTTTTATTAATAAAAACAATAGAAACAGACGACTTCGTTTGCATATTAAACTTGGAGAAAATTATAACGAAAACAATAGCTTATCAAATGCCGAACAATTTGTATTATCTATAGTAAAAAGTAAAGACGAAATAAGGCCTTATGAAATTAAAAATTACGCGCTCAAGCATTTAGATAATGATATAAGTAAATTCAGATCTAAATATGTTTATCCTGATGTAAGAAATTTATATTTATTTCGTTTTTTGTCACTCCACATTTTAAATACTAAAGGACGAGAAGCAAAACACAACTACGACACCCTAATTGAACTTATAAATTCAGAGACAGACGATCTAATAAAAACACCAAACATTTTAAATGTACATTTAAAAGAACTTGGAAATGGTATTATTTTTTTGGAAGACGAAACTTTAAAAAAAATAAAAGTTGAAATTTTTGATCTGGATGAAATAGCACATGTATTTGAATCAATAATTTATGATGGCTATGGTGGTAATGGCGGATATTATTACAGTGGTGGTGGTGGTTTTAGTGGTGGTGGTTTTAGTGGAGGAAGTTTTGGTGGCGGGAGTTTTGGTGGCGGGAGTTTTGGTGGCGGGGGCTCAGGAGGAAGCTGGTAATTTATATAACAAACTTATTTGAACAGTTAGATTTATCCTACTTAGCAAGATACTATCAATTAAATACATACAAAAAGCTTATTTAAAAGGGTTAAACTATCCGAAAAAACTAAGATAACATTCAATAATTCGAAATGAATATTTTAATCCAATACTAAAGCACTTAAAACATAATTTTTGATTTTTTGTTTAACTTAGGGACAGTTACAAAAATCCATTAATTTATTTCTCACAAATTAATGATTGATTGAAAACCCAAATCTGACAAAGGAAGGAACGCATCAAATTAAAAGATTAAAATAAATGTTAAAATTATTTGGAGATATTAAAATTAACTATAACTTTGTATCTCAAAGTGCTTTTAATATGACAACAGAAAACACACAACACCTAGAAGCGATACAAGATATTCGCAATATGATGAAAAAATCAACTCGGTTTTTATCGCTCAGCGGTTTATCGGGTGTATTTGCAGGAATATTTGCACTTTTGGGTGGCACGATTGCTCATTTGTATTTGGAATCAATATATTCTTCAATATCAAGAGATGATTATCAAACATTAAATACATCAGACATTTATTTCAATTTTATCCTAATTGCAGGTGGTGTTTTATTTTTCTCAATTCTTACTGCTTATTATTATTCAAATAGAAAAGCTAAACGAATGGGACAAAGATTATTTGACCATACGGCCTTAAGAGTGCTTATTAATTTATGTATTCCTTTAATTGCTGGTGGCATTTTTTGTATCGCACTTTTATACCATGGTTCAATTATTTATATAGCACCAGCCATGTTATTGTTTTACGGCCTAGCATTAATTAATGCAAGTAAGTATACCTACGATGATATTCGATACTTTGGAATTTGCGAAATTATCTTAGGTTTAATTAATGCATTTGATTTAGGAAATGGATTATTATATTGGGCCATTGGATTTGGAATATTACATATTTTATACGGCACAACCATGTGGTTTAAGTATGAAAGAAAAGAAGTAAATATTACGAAATAAATAAATTGAAGAATTACATACATAATTTAAACAAAGCATTTGAAAACCGAATTCGTTTGGGCATTATGAGCGTGCTTATGGTTAACGACAGTGTGGATTTTAATACCATGAAAGAAACACTTGAAATTACAGACGGAAATCTTGCTAGTCATGTTACTGCGTTAGAAAAAGAAGGTTATGTGCATGTGAAAAAAGAATTTGTTGGTAAGAAAACTTCAACTACCTACTCTGCCACAAAAGTTGGAATGAAAGCTTTTAACGAACACTTGGACGCGCTTGAAAAATTACTGAAAGGGAGATAATCCTTTTTTTTGAATATTTACTTTGAAATTCAAAGCACTTTTAAATAATTAAAAAAATGAAATTAACTGAATTAGTAATAAAACATCTTACACATAGCTTTGGTTTACCAGTATTAAAGCGGATTGTTAAACCAAACTTATTAAGATACTCAAAAGAAGAACTTGCGAGTTTTAGAGACAATACATTTGGAAAAGACATCTATCTTTTTTTAACAAAAAACGAAATGAATTTATTAAATCATTTCGAAACGCATGATGCTAAGCACGTTTTACTTGGTTATGGAGTAAGCGATATTGAAGAGGCGAAAATGCAATTCTTCTTTTTAGGAAACGGCACCTACTCCATTCCTGTATTTTCGGCAACTTCATTTTGTTTATTTCTATTACCAACACAAATACCTCAATTTATAAAAGCATTTAAACGAGGCAGAAAATGTCCAAATATAAAACATGTCAAACTTGAAGATTTTCTTTTTGAAAATACTTCCGATTTAAAATTGAAACTCCTAAATAATTTATAACATGAAAACTCAAAATCACATTCAACAAATTAGACGAATCGTCATTGCATTTATCATTCTATTAATACTTAGTGGTGTCACTGCGTTTCCTTTAGTAACAGAAGTAAACTGGATGATGCAGAACTTAAATGTATTTCCCGTTTTTTTTCATAGTTGGATTAAAGCAGTTTACGAAGCCGTTACCTCAACTCCTTCAATAGTTTTATACGGTACCGATTGGTTAGCATTTGCACACATTATTATTTCTATATTTTTTATTGGAGTTTATATAAATCCAGTTAGAAATAAATTCATCATTGACGTTGGAATTATTGCATGCATCGGCGTGTTTCCATTAGCATTTATTTGCGGACCAATAAGAGAAATACCATTTTACCATCAACTTATAGATTGTTGCTTTGGATTAATAGGATTGATTCCATTATTCTATATAAAACAAAAAATAATAATATTAGAAGGCCGTGATAATCATATTGAAGTTGATTCAGCATCTGGTATGTAGTATCTTTTTTATTACAATGAGAATTTGAAACATGTTTAAAATGACATTAAAAAAATAAAATCCAAATAAGGCACATGAAAACAACTAGCAAAAAACCAAAAACACTCATTGATTACTTATTTTTAATACATCATAAAACATCTTCTTGGGTGGCTGGAATGATAGGACCAATGGTATTTAATTTTGGTTCAAAGGATAAAAACTGGAATATCACGAGAGCTCAATTGCTTCAATATCCAGAAAGAAGTCTTGGCAAATTTTTAGGCGAATTTTTAAAGGAACAAAAGGTAGAATTATTAGCTGGAGCAGAGTATCATGATATACATCATGTACTGTTTGATTATTCTATTTCATTTAAAGATGAAGTAGCCTTACAGTTTTTTTTACATGGAAATGGAAATAAATCTATTGCATCTGTTAGCACTCGCATTAGTGCTTGGTGTCTACTTCCAACAGAATGGAATTACCTCAAAGCATCTTATAGAAGAGGTAAAACCTGTAAGGATATTTCAACCATCAATTTCAAATCTATGTTACATCAGGATTTAACTCAAGTAAAAGCATCTTTATTTAAGTGAAATATATATACTAAAAACAGTCAAAAATATTCAACGCCTTTACAGTTAAACCATAAATCCACAAACTATGAAAAAAAATGATTATTTATTGCTAACAGCAATCGCATCTTACACCTATTTGTTTTACCAACAGAATGCTGGAATAAACTTTCTACTTTTTAATATAATTTTTTTAGCCATATTAATTATTAAAAATAAAAAATTAGTATCTCAAAAAAAATGGTGTTGGAGTGCGGCGCTTTGCTTAATTAGCGCTTCTTGTGTTTTTATTCATTCAAGTGGATTAAGCATATTGGCTAATATATTTAGTTTGATATTAGTCTCTGCATTATCATTAAATATAGTAACCTCGAGTATATTTTCATTTTTGTTCAGTTGCTATTCTGTTATGTCGAGCATCATATTTATAATAATAGATTCAGTAGCCAGGTTACAACCCAAAACTGAAATTCAACAAACAACTAAAAATGGAATGAAATTCTTGGCTACAAGTATTGTTATCGTACTTTCAATCCTATTTTTTGTAATGTATCAATCTGCAAATCCTTTATTTGCTGAAAATACAAAATGGATAAACTTTGATTTTATAAGCATACAATGGATATTTTTCACATTAGGAGGAGTATTAATTATGTATGGTTTATTTTATAGCAGAACTATAAAGCAAATTGAAACTTGGGAAAACAAATTATTAATATCAAGTTTACAAAACTCTAATGAGCTAAATTCAAAACAATACGAAACAGAACGATTTGCAGGCTTATTACTATTTATAATGTTAAACATCATGTTATTAGTTTTAAATATTGGCGATATCCAAACCCTTTATTTTAATGGTGGTTTACCTAAGGGCGTATCTCATTCTGATTTTGTTCATAATGGTGTTAGTGTAATTATTCTTTCCATTTCTATTGCATCGAGTTTAATTATGTTTTTATTCAGAGAGCAATTTTCTACTATCAAAAATAATAAAGCTTTAACATATAGTGTGTATGCGTGGATTGCTCAAAATATATTAATGTTAAGTTCAACAGCTATCCGTAATCAAATTTATATTCAAGATTTTAACTTTACTTATAAACGAATTGGTGTGTATGTTTGGCTATTTTTGTCGGTAATTGGTTTGCTTATTACATTCTATACACTATATAAAAATCGTTCCAATTGGTTTTTAATTCGAACAAACTTTGCAGTATGGTTTACCTGCTTAACGTTTAGTAGTTGTGTGAATTGGGATAATTTAATTACAAATTACAATATCACAAATAAACCATTATCACAAATTGATTTCTATTATCTTTTTTCATTATCTGATTCTAACATTCCTCTATTAATAGACATTACGAAGCATAAAGATTTTGATAAAATAAATTCCCATTTAAAAAACTATACAAACAATTTTTATAGAGCGAATTCAAATGGAGAAAATTATTATAACGAAACCTATTCCGAATTATTAAGAGAAAAAATAAGAGATTATTTAAAAAACAGAAACACAGATTGGAAAAGTTATGACTTAAGAGAACAAAATGTAATAAATAGTATTTATAATTTTAAGAAATAATAAATAAGTTGTTGGTTATTGCGCGAGGGATTGAAATGAAAATCCTTTTTTGAGGTACGAAAAAAAGATTGTAATGAAAAGCCTGACCCAAAGGGGCGCGCCAAAATAAATAAACATTAAAAGAAAAAAAATGTCTTTAATTAAAAAAAACATCTTACTCTTAACAAGTTTCTGTGTCATAATGGTGATTATAAGAATTATTAAAACTGAACAATTAAGTTTTATATTTATGTTTTGGAATCTCTTTTTAGCTTTTATTCCTTTTTCAATTAGCAACTATTTAGTAAAATCAAAAAAAACAAATTCAACTTTAAAACTAACAACTTTAACTATTATTTGGCTTCTATTTTTACCAAATGCACCATATATGGTAACGGATTTATTTCATTTACATAAACGAGAATATTTACCAATTTGGTTCGACTTAATATTAATTTTGATGTTTGCAATTACAGGCTTATATTTATTTTATATTTCTATAAACCAAGCTATCGTTTTAACAAAAAACAAATTTCCAACTTTTCACAAACCCATATTTCTAATTTTACTATTTTTAATTGTAAGCTATGGGGTTTATATTGGGCGTTTTTTACGATTAAATAGTTGGGACATCATTAACCCTGTTGGTTTAGCAAAAACATGTTTAACCACAATCTTGTATTTACCGAGGCTTAAAGATATGTGTTGCTTTACAGTTGTATATTCAATATTTTTGGGTTTTATATATTTAATCATAAAGCCAGTTTTAAAACCTATAAAGTAATTATGCCTAATTTTATAAAATCACTATCTTTTGCTATGAATGGCCTGAAAATAGTGTTGGGAGAGAAAAATATTAAAATTCATTTAATAATAGCTTTTCTAGTTATTTGCACAGGCTTCTATTTTCAAATTTCTATAATAGAATGGTTTATCATTTTAATATGCATTGGCTGTGTTTTATCACTCGAAATTATTAATACAGCAATTGAACATTTTGTAGATTTAGTAGAACCTAATCAAAACCCAAAAGCAGGGGCAATTAAAGATTTAGCGGCCGGAGCAGTCCTCATATTTTCAATTATTTCCGCTATCATAGGTATTATGATATTTGGGAAATATATTTTAGTTTTACTTAAACATAGCATCAATTTCAATATTTAAATTTCCAATATATTATCATGAGTCAATTTCCAGAAACTGAATTAATCTTAACAAAAGAAAATAGAGTTTACCACATTAATCTAAAAGCTGAAGATATTGCTGATGATGTCATTGTGGTAGGTGACCAACATCGTGTAGCTCAAATTTCAAAACTATTTAGCAAAATAGAATTTAAAACTGAACACCGTGAATTTGTTACACATACAGGTATTTTTAATGGCAAGCGTATAACTGTATTGTCTACTGGTATTGGCACAGATAATATTGACATTGTTATGAATGAATTGGATGCTGCTGTAAATATTAATTTAGAAACGCGTGAATTAAATCCTATTCACCGTTCATTAAATATTATACGTTTAGGAACCAGTGGAGCGTTGCAAGAAGATATTCCAGTAAATGGAATTGTAGTATCTTCTCACGGATTAGGACTAGATGGTTTATTAAACTTTTATGATAATTGGCAATCAATTAACGAAAACGATATTAGTGAATCGTTTATGAAACATACCAATTGGTTACCCAATTTACCATATCCATACTGTGTAAAAGCATCCGATAAATTAATTGCCAAATTTAAGGAAGGCACTCATATTGGAATAACTGCCACGGCACCCGGTTTTTATGGTCCACAAGGCCGACAAATTAGATTAAAAGCAGCAATGTCAAATTTAAATGAGTTTTTAACCGATTTTAAACTTGGAGAACATCGAATTACAAACTTCGAAATGGAAACTTCAGCATTATACGGTTTAGGAAAGTTATTAAATCACCAATGTTTAACAGCCTGTGTCATCATTGCAAACCGCGTCCGTAAAGAGTTTACTAGCGATTACACTAAAAGTGTAGAGATATTAATAACAGAAAGTTTACAACGATTAACAACCTAATTGTTCAAAAAATGAAAATATAAGTTAAAAATGGCTCCATATCGGGGCTATTTTTGTTTTGTATGAGGCCTAAAAAAAATGAAATGAATCTTAAGGAAGTAATTGCTTTAATTACTTTGCTTGATGACCCAGATGATGGAATTTATTCAGAAGT
>JBBQKU010000034.1:0-44594 GCA_038327195.1 Bacteroidota bacterium
CGCTGCATAGCTTCTAAACGACTAGCATTTTCACTAGCTAACGATTCGGCAGATGCCTTATAAATTGATACAAACAAATATTCTCTTATCAAAGCTGCAAATGTAGATTTCAAGTCGCCAATTACTTGTGGTAATTTTTTGGTAGGCCATTTACGTTTATTCAAATCATCTCTCCAACTAGTATCAAATGGTAATAATCGCTGAATAAAAGGTACATAGCCTGCTCCAATTTTTGGGAAATTATAGAAAATGTAAAATTCATTTATGTTATCTTTTTCTTGAGCTTCTTCAATACTAATTAATAATTGGCCTACTAAAGGAGTGATGGCGCTAACTGAATTTGGAACAGAAAATAGTTTTGCAGTTTTAAATTCCGAATCTGATAATCTTTCTTGTACACGTTCTCCAACCGACCAGATTACTTTCTTCCCATCCATTTTTTTTAATGATTCTATCACAAAATTAGAAAGTACATCATTAAATTGTCCAACAAGTCCTTGATCAGATCCGAAAACAATAGCGCAAATTGATTTTTGTTTTTTATGTTTTGATTCTTCTTTTAATGTTTGAGTATTCTCTTGCATTAAATAAGCAACCATTCCTGATTCCACATTATGGAAATAATCATTTAACGATGTTGTGGCCATTTCATATTGAGAAATATTACCAGCAGCCATTGCTTTCATGGTTTTAACTACAGATTCGAGTTCCGCTGCACTTCCTATTTTTCTGCGTAAACTTTCGAGGGTATCCATTATTTCTCTGGTATTTTATTGTCAGTAGAGGATGCTTCTTTTTCTTTTGGAATAAAAGGTTCAAGGATTTTTTTAGACATATCTAAAATAAAATCTCTATCCTGGTCACTCAATGGTTTATCAGAAAATAATCTTTTAATCATATCATTAGATAATTTTTCTTTAGATAGACAAAGTGCCTCTTCACTTTCCTTAATCTTTTTAATTGGAATCGTATCTAATAAACCATGTGTTAAGGATAAAAGAATAATAATTTGTTCAGGTACCGATAAAGGCTTTGACTCAAATTGTTTTAAGGACGCTCTTATTCGTTGTCCATGTTCAATTATTTTTTTTGTTTGTTCATCGAGTCTTGTTCCAAAACGAGCAAATGTTTCCAGCTCTTCAAATTGAGCATAAGAGAGTTTTAAATTTCCTGCGACTGAACGATAAGCAGGTAATTGCGCTTTTCCTCCCACACGCGAAACAGATTTACCCACATCAATTGCAGGAAGAACGCCTAATTCAAATAATTTTGGAGATAAATAAATCTGTCCATCGGTTATAGAAATAAGATTGGTTGGTATATACGCTGAAATATTTTGAGCTTCCGTTTCAATAATAGGCAAAGCTGTTAATGAAC
The DNA here is from genome assembly GCA_038327195.1 of Bacteroidota bacterium. Lineage (GTDB taxonomy): Bacteria > Bacteroidota > Bacteroidia > B-17B0 > Aurantibacillaceae > UBA4416. Next base: position 1,378 of record JBBQKU010000034.1, read on the forward strand.
CACCACCCTTTTCTAAACTTAAATGAGTTGATCGTTCAAGTAATCTTGAATGAATATAAAAAATATCTCCTGGAAAAGCTTCACGTCCTGGTGGTCTTCTTAATAAAAGAGACAATTCACGATAAGCACGCGCATGATGTGTTAAATCATCATACACGATTAATACATCACGGCCTTGTTCCATAAAATATTCTGCCATGCTTGTAGCTGCGTATGGCGCAATGTATGATAAACCAGGAGGATCATTTCCTTCAGTAACCACAACTATTGTATATTCCATTGCTTGGTTTTCTGTAAGTCGTGAAATTACTTTTGCAACCGACGATGCTCTTTGACCTATAGCGCAATAAATACATAACACATTTTTACCTTTTTGATTTAGAATAGTATCAATAGCAATAGAAGTTTTTCCTGTTTGTCGATCACCTAAAATTAATTCTCGTTGTCCGCGACCAATGGGAATTAAAGCATCAATAACTTTTAATCCGGTTTGCAATGGAGTAGTTACTGGTCCGCGATCCATGATAGCAGGAGCTTCCCGTTCAATAGGAAGACGATGTGTAAAGGAAATAATTTCTTTTCCGTCGAGAGGTTTTCCTAATGGATTTACAACTCGACCAATAAGTTCATCACCTACAGGAACATCCATAACGCGTCCTGTTCGTTCTACTTTATCTCCAACCGTTAATTGTGTGTCATCTCCCAATAATATTACACCAATTTCTGTTTCATCAATATTAAATGCAATACCTAAAATATTGTTCGGAAATTTTAATAATTCTTCATAGCCAACTCTTGGTAAACCAGATACTCTTACAATTCCTGAAGCAATACTCAAAACAATGCCAATTTCTTTTGGCTCTAATTCTAGAACATACTTCATAAGCCCTTGACTTATTTGTCCAAAAGTTGTTTCAATAATTTTATCCAGTTTATAATCTTGCATTGTTATTTTTTTTATGACACCGAAACTGTTTTTGTTTTTGAATTGATAACTTCATCAATTGCCTTTTTAACTGAAGAAAGATACTCCGATATACTCCAAGATACTTTGTAGCCGTTTGCATTAAGTTCAATTCCACTAATAAGTTCTGGATCAGTTTTAAATTGAAATGATAATTTTTCTTGCAAAATTTTATTCAATACAGCTTCTATCTCAGTTTGTTGAGAAGGTTGTAATTCAAATGCACTCTGAATAAGAATATCTTCCTTTGAATGATTAAATGCATCTACTAATTTTTTATTCTCTTCATCACCAAGATTTTTTAAACGCTCCACAAATACAGTTACTATTTTATATTCCAAACTCGTATCTGCAAGATCCTTCATCATTTTTTCTGCTATTGAAAATACTTCTGTTTTTGCTCTGTGAGAAATTTCTTCACCTAAATGTTCTTGTTCTTCTTTTACTAGTTCTTCTATTTTTATACGAAGTTCTTCTGCATCTTTTTTAGCTGTATCTAAAAGACTTTCACGTTTTGTTTTAACTTCTTCGAGAGCTTTATCCATCAACTCTTTTTTCTGTTTTTCAAAATCTTCATTTTTCTTAGCAAAATCTTCACGCTCTTTTTTAGCATCAGCTTCCTTCTTTTCAGCATCTTCTATTTGAGATTTAATTTTTGTTTCGCGCTCATCTATTGCCTTTAAAATGGGTTTATAGAGATAGCGTTTCAACAACCAAACTAAAATAAGGAAGTTGAGAACCTGAGCAATTACTGTAAACCAATTGACTGACATAATTTATTTTTATTTAATAAAATGATTCCAAAATGGATTGGCGAAGATTAAAATCATTGCCACCACAAAACAATAAATTGCCAAAGACTCAAGCATGGCTAAACCTACAAAGAGCGTTCTGGTAATTGTTTGTTCGGCATCTGGTTGTTGCGCAATTGCACTAAGTGCGGTAGCAATAGCTTTTCCTTGCCCTAAGGCTGGTATCATGCAACCGATAGCGATAGTTAATCCTGCAGTGATAATTGAAACGGCTGCAATAAGTGTTGTGTTATCCATAATTTGTGTTTTTAGTTTTGTTTTATTACTTCTTCTTTTTTTGATTCGGTGGTAGCGGCAGCAATATATACACTTGCCAATATGCTAAAAATATATGCTTGTACTATTCCTGTAAGTAGACCTAATGCATTCATTACAATAGGAAATATAAATGGCGTAATGCTTAGTAATACACTTACGATTACGCCGCCACTCATAATATTTCCAAATAACCTAACTGCTAATGAAAGCGTTCGTGAAATTTCGCTAATAATGTTAAATGGAAGCATGATGAAAGATGGCTGTAAATAAGATTTAAGATAACTACCTAAACCGACTTCAAGTATTCCAAAAAACGGAACGGCTATAAAAACACAAATGGATAAAGCTGTTGTTGTTGAGAGTGAACTTGTAGGTGGTTCGTAATAAGGAAAAATGATACACAAATTTGAGACGGAGATAAATAAAAATAGTGTCCCTAAAAAACCAATATATTTTTTGGGATCCTTTAAACCAACATCTTTAATTTGGCTAATAATGCCAGTTACCAACATTTCTAATACACATTGCCATTTTGAGATTTGAATATCAGTTTTTAGTTTTCGTGTAATAAGTTTTGCAGTAGTTGCTAAAGCAATTATGATTATCCAAGTCCATACAAGAGTTGAATTAATAACAATAAAGCCATGTTGCCAAAGAATTGTTTCGTCAGGACTAAGTTTCATGTGTTACCTCCTTTTCTATAAACGTTTTATTTTTTTCTGATTTTGTATAATATTTTATCGCGAAACGAGCCACTACAAAACCTATAAGACAAGCCGCCATATTTTTTGGATTGTTTGCGCCGAGGAAATAAAATCCTAATAAAGTAATTGCTGTTCTTATAAAAAAACTAACTACAAATAATATCCCTGGCATTTTTGAGGTAATTCCTTTTTTAACAGTTAACCATAATCCGCCAAAGAATATTACACCCAAGACAATTCCACATATAAATATTATAATTATTTCGATTGTTTCATTCATTATTTATCTTCATTATTTTGGTGCATATCTTTATGTTCTTTATTTATCCAATTCCAAGCTATCGCGCATCCAATTGAAAGTCCAATTATTAGCAAGGATAAAGTCCATGAAATGTTTTGAGGATATTTATTATCCAACCAACTGCCAAATAAAGCACCAGCTAGGGTTGGAACAACTACCGACCAACCAACAATACCAAATAAGCCAAAACCTGACCAAGCACTACGTTTATTTTCGCGTTGTGCTTTTATCATGCGATTAGCTTTTTCAGTAACCTCACGACTAAATTTATTTTCTGTATTTGTATTTTCTTCCATTTAATCTCTTCTAAATTTTTCTAAAGTTCTAATGAACCCACTTTCTAATTTAGCTAACACTGTTCGCACTGTTTTTTCTTTTTCATTCAAATTTTTAAACTCAGTTTCAACCGACTTACGCAACTCTTCAAGACTTGTTCCTTTAATAGCGTTTCGAACCGAAACAACTACTTCATCATTTGTCTTTATTAAAACACCTTCATCAACAGCCACATAATTAACCTGTCCGCTCTCATTTTTATAAGATAAAATCCCAGGTACTAAGGCAGCTGCACAATCCAAACGATTTAGCAAAATACCAAACGACCCTTCTTTTGTTTCAGCAGTAATAGATGAAACATCTTTTATCTGTGCAAATACTTTATAGGGTAATAATATTTTTAGTTTTAACGAGTTAAGCATTGCTATTTTTTATCAGTATTTCCTTTAGATTTCGAGTCGTCGTTTTTTATGCTGTCTTTATCTTTAAAATCATCTTTAGGTTTATTCTTTCCAACTTCGTCCGTTTTCTTATAATCTTTTATTTCATCTATCGTTCCTATCATATAAAAAGCACTCTCTGGATAATCTTTAAACTCATCATTCAATATACGTTCACAGCCATCAAGCGCATCTTTTAAGCTAACACTCTTACCTTTCATGCCACTAAATTTTTCAGTTGTAAAAAATGGTTGCGTTAAAAAACGTTCTAATTGTCTGGCACGATTAACTAAGTTACGATCCTCTGGCGATAACTGTTCTAAACCAAGCATCGCAATAATATCTTTTATATCTTCATACTTAGCTAATGTTCCTCTTATTTCCTGTGCAAGTTCAAAATGCCGATCGCCAACAATACCAGGAGTAGCCATTTTTGAACCAGATTGAAGAATATCTATTGCGGGATACAAACCTTCACTCGCCCGTTTACGTGAAAGAACAATAGAGGCGGAGAGATGCGAAAAAGTATGTACCGCAGCAGGATCGGTTAAATCATCAGCAGGAACATACACAGCTTGTATAGAAGTAATGGCAGCTGTATCTGTATTTGCAATTCGCTCTTCGAGTTTCGCTAATTCTGTTCCTAAGGTTGGCTGATAGCCAAGTCGCGATGGCATTTGTCCCATCATTCCCGATACTTCCATACCAGCTTGAATAAAACGAAAAATATTATCTATCAATAATAATACATCTTTATGTTCATCATCTCTAAAATATTCGGCCATAGTAAGTGCTGCTTGTCCCACCCTAAAACGTGCTCCAGGAGGTTCATTCATTTGTCCGAACATCATCGCCATATTTTTTAAAACATCGGCTTCTTTCATATCGTGATAAAGTTCTTGACCTTCTCGGCAACGCTCACCGATGCCACAAAATAAACTTACACCTTGCTGTTGTCCAACTACATTGTGAATCATCTCAGTAAGTAAAACTGTTTTTCCAACACCTGCACCACCAAACAAACCAGCTTTCCCGCCACGTTCGAGCGGAACTAAAACATCAATAATCTTTATTCCAGTTTCAAATATTTCGGATTTAGAAGATCGCTTAGATAATGGTGGAGGATTTTGATGTACACTTCTATATTCAACATCTTTGCTTAATGGTTCGTAATTATCGATGGTTTTTCCAAATACATTGAACATCCTACCAAGGGTTTCTTTACCAACAGGAACTAATAAGCTTACTCCTGTATTTTTCACAATCGCACCGCGACTTAAGCCTTGCGTTGGTGTAAGTGCAATACCACGAACACGATTAGCATCAATTTGAGTAAGAACCTCAATTGAAATCTCATTTTTTTCTCCAACATACAATAAAGTTTGAAGGGAGGGTAAATCTTTTTCAAAAAATATATCTACTACACCACCTCTAACAGAAATTACTTTTCCATTATGGAGATTTGTTTCTTTTAATCGAATCTCTTTAGCCGTTTTATTTTGAATTTTATTAATCAATGCTTAAGCCTTTTATATAAATTGGTAAAACAAAATGTAAGAGCACATTATCATGAGCTTGTGAAACATGATCTGTATATGACTGCATACTTTTATGCATAATAATTGCATATTCATTCCCTAATTTTAAAAGTAAAGGTTCTAGCTTTTTGAGTTCATGGTTTATCGCTTTTTCACGCTCTTCTTTATCATTAGGTAATTTGTTATTTAAATCTTCAATATTTAATTTAAAAACGACATCCGCTTCTTTATAAAAATCTGATAGAACAGGGTTACATGAAAAAGTTTTAATGTGCGTAAAATCAATCGCCACATCTTCTTCTTTTTTGTCGAAGTCGTCAGTTTTATTTGCAGCAAGAAGAGAAATATAAGCTGGGAATTTTAGTAAGTTATCCTTCTCATTTTGTGTTAAATTTTCAAATTTTTCCATAATTAGTGTTTTAAGTATTTGAAGTTCTCTTATCGGCAGTATTAATTAGTTGAACTAAAGATGTAGCAAATCTGATTTCTCCATTAGTTACATCAACTTCATTTAAGATCCTGGTATATAATTTATCTTTGGTCATTCTTCTTTTTTGATATGCTACAATATATCTAATGGTAAACTCTACGCAATTACTGTTTGCGACAAGGGTAACTTTAGACTCCGTAGTTGCATCTTCTATTAAATATTTTTTTACTAATTGTTGCCACATGTGTTCTGCGGCTTTTGCACTTTCACCACATATATCATTCGCAATATTTGAAAATATTTCTCGTGTTTTTTCATAATTACTTCCATACTGAATAGGAATTTTAATTTCATCCCATAAATACTCAAAATCACCAGAGTAATTATAAACAGGTTCTTTAAACACAAAACTATTTGCAACTCTAACTATTCGTCCATTATACAAATCACCATCTACCCACTCGCCCATTTCCATTAACGTTGTTCGTATCACGCCAATATCAATTACATCTCCTTTTATACCTCCAAGCTGAACTCGATCTCCAGTTTTGTAAAATCCACCTAGCATTACTGCCAACCAACCTGCAACACTCGAAATAATTTCTTGCAAAGCAAACGCAATACCAGCTCCCGCAATCCCAAGCGCTACTGTTACATTATTCATTTTGGCACTAAACACTATTATAATTATTGTAATAGTAATAACGAAGCCAAAAAAGTCTAGTAGCTTTTTTGACCTGTATCGATGATCATTATCTTTTACATTTTTAGAAATTACAAGTTTGATAAATCTTAAAAGAATCCATAAAGCTACGATGCAGACCAAAGAAAAAACCAGCTTACCTGCAGTATTATGAAATATCCAATATCTTAATTCATTACTCATTTTATTCTAATTCTTTTCTTGTTGTATTGATTTGAATTTACAAACTCACTTTTATTTAAAGTATGACAAAACTCATTGTTTAAACTAATGTATATCATTTATTCTATTCAGCTAAAAACCCACCATCAACTTCTAAAGCAGTACCTGTAATAAAAGAGCTATCGTCGCAAGCTAAAAACATAAAAGCTTTTGCTATTTCTTCGGGCTTACCTAAACGCTTCATAGGATGCAAATCTATTAGATGCTGTTTAAAATCAGGATGATTGTTAATGTGAGCTTTATCTAAAAAGGGAGATTCAACAAAACCTGGACAGATTGAATTAATTCTTATTCCTTCTGTTGCATATTCGAGTGCCGCTGTTTGCGTCAATCCAATAATACCATGTTTTGCGGCTACATAATGACAAGTTTGTACCGTTCCTACTTTACCCATTACGGAAGAAATATTTACAATCACACCACTTTTTTGTATTGCCATTTGATGCAATTCATGTCTCATGCAATTAAATACACCATTAAGATCTATTCCCATAACTTGTAACCAGACTTCTTCAGTCATGTCCCCCATTTTACTTGGTTTACCTCCTATACCTGCATTATTTAAAGCGACATCAAGCGTAGAAAATGTACTAACTGTTTTTTCAATTGCAGATTGAACTTGAGAAAAATTTGAGACATCGCATTCCACAAAAATAGCTTTCGGATTTTCTTTTTTAATTTCTTCCATAGATTTTTCAACCATATCTGATTTTAAATCGGCGATAACAATATTAGCTCCTTCCTTTGCTGCTAAAAGAGCACAGGCTTTTCCTATTCCAGATAATCCTCCAGTAATAAATACAGTTTTATTTTCTAATTTCTTCATTTGATATTATTTTTTTATAAAAAATTGATTTGATATTATTTTTTTATAAAAAATTGATTTGATATATTTTTAATTCAAACTTTTTTCTTCCTGAAGTGATTCTTCTTTAACCTTTGGAGCTATTGCTACCAACGTTTTTTCTTCCATGATCATTTTTGCATCCATTACAATGGCACCTTTACCAACTTCCAATGCTTTAATAGGATTCATATCCAATTCCTTTATATTTGGAAAATCAGTAACCAATTGGGAAATTCTTAAGAGATTTTCAAGCACTGCGTCAATATCGTATGCCGACTGACCTCTGAAGCCTTTTAAAATTTGAAATTCTTTCGTGTCTTGAATCATATTCAAAGCATCTTGTTTGGTTAATGGTGATAACCTGAAGGCAACATCTTTATATAATTCTACAAACGTTCCTCCTGAACCAAACATAATTAAATGACCAAAACCTTTTATGGCTTGCACACCAACAATTGTTTCAATACCTTTTTCAGTAAAATATTTCTGAACTAAAAACCCTTGAATTTTCGCATCAGGCTTATTACTTTTTACACTGTTTGAAATTTCCTCGAATGCTATTTTTAATTCTTCTTGATTCTTTAAATTTATTTTCACGCCACCTACATCAATTTTATGTATGATATCGGGCGATACAATTTTTAAAACTACTGGGTATCCAATTTTATCTGCAGAAACTATCGCCTCTTCTACATTTTTTGTGATTGCAGAATCAACCGTCTTCATACCATAAGCTTCCAAAACTTTATAAACTTCGGGCTCAGTCAAATGATCTCTATTTTCTTTTTTAATAGTTTCAAATATTTTCTCTGCCTGATCTTTATTTACTTTAAACGTTGTTATTTTTTCATGCGGTTGCTTAATCCAATTATAATATTTAATCATTGTGGAAAGCACACGTGCATTAATATCTGGAAAATTAAAATTGGGAATGTTTTCATTAGCGAGTATTTTCACAAAAGAAGGCTCAGCTTCAAATGATAAAAGATTAGCTAAAATGGGTAATTCGGGATTTGCTTTAGCAAAACCGCAAAGCATTGATGCAATTGCATTCATGTCTGTTTTTACAGTTGGTGAAACAGAAACAATAACGGCATCTACATTTTTATCTTTTACAATAATAGCCATAGCATCACTAAACCTTTCAGCATCTGCATCTCCAATAACATCAACTGGATTATTAATATTTGCGGTTAGAGGTAACACTTTTTTTAATGATGACAATGTTTCAGAATCAAACGTGGTCATTTCTAAATTATATTTTTCAGCCGCGTCAGTAGCTATAATTCCCATTCCTCCGCCATTAGTAAGAACAACGATTTTATTTCCTTTTGGTTTTACAAGGCAAGTAAAGCCTTTGGCATATTCAAATAACTCTTCCAAAGATGATACTCGAATAACACCACATTGAGCAAAAAGAGAATCATAAGCGGTATCAGAACTTGATAAAGCTCCAGTATGCGAATGTATTGCAACTGCCCCACGAACAGACGTGCCAGTTTTTATAACAATAATAGGTTTTTGTTTTGCAGCTGCTTTATTAGCCATTTCAAAAAAGCGTGAAGGATTATGTATGTCTTCGAGATACATAGTTATGATTTTTGTTTCCTCATCATCAATTAAATATTCTAGCACATCACTTTCATCTAACACAGCTTTATTTCCAATAGAAGCAAATTTTGATATTCCTAAATCTTGCTGATGTGCATAATCAATAGCAACAATACCAATTGCTCCACTTTGAGAGACTAAAGCAATGTTTCCAGATTCAGGCATTTTGAAAGCAAAGTTTGCATTCAATTTTATTTTACTTGATGTATTTACAATTCCCAAACAGTTAGGACCAATTAAATCTATATTATTTTTTTGTGCAGTATATATAATCGCATCTTCTAATTTTTTTCCTTCGGCGCCAATTTCTTTAAAGCCAGCCGTTATTAAAACAACACCTTTGATGCCTTTTTTTGCACATTGCGCAATAGCACATTCTACGGCAGTTGGCGGAATACATATAATTGCTAAATCTACTGTATCCGTAATTTCTGTAACATCAGCATAAGATTTTAAATTCATTATACTTTTATATTTTGGATTAACCGGGTAAACTATGCCATTAAATCCAGATTCAATAATATTAGTCAGTATAGCATTTCCTACAGCCCCTTCTTTGGAGGTTGCGCCAATAATTGCTATTGACTTTGGTTCGAAAATAGATTTGAGATTTTTCATTTTTATAAAAATTTTAAATTAATGATTTATGAAAATTAATTTTCAGATGTTTCGTGAATTGGTAAGGTAATTTTATTCAAATTAATTTCGACAGTTTTTTGAATGCAATCATGGCATTTTTCTGTAACATAACTACCAGGAGCCTTTTCAGTTGGCACGTATTGTTCGTTACCCAATTTTGCTTTTGCGGGTATTAGTTTTCCAGAGTTTGCAATTAATCGTTCACTCCATGGAGTCCACCAACTTCCCTCCTTAAATTTTGCAGTTTTTTTCCACTCATCAAAACTTCCTCCTAATTTACCATTCAAATAATAGCCATATTTATTTTTTGAAGGAGGATTCATTGCACCCATCACGTGACCTGAGCCACCATAAATAAATTCGACAGGACCACTAACAAGTTTCGTAGTTTCAAAACAAGTTTCAGCAGGAGAAATATAATCTTCACTAAAACCTAAAACAAAAACTGGAATATCAATTTTACCAATATCAATAGGTGTTTTACAAATAGTTAGTGCATTTTTTCTACTCAATTGATTTTCATAAATCATTTCAAGCATGTAATATTTATACATTTTTGCTGGAAGATTGGTATTATCATTAGTCCAATAAAGCACATCAAACGGTGTTGCTTTAAGTCCTTTTAAATAATTATTTACAGTATATTTCCAAACCAAATCATTTGCACGAATAATATTGAATGCTCTTTCCATATCATAACCATGTAAAATACCGTCTTTCGTTAATTCGCCACGCTCCAATTTTTTTATTAATGCACCATTAATAATAGTTCCAATTGGACCTATGTCAGAAAAATCTACCATGCTTGCAAGAAATGTAGCCGTATTAACTGGATTTTTTTTCTTATCGCCCGATAGAATTGAAAGCGCAACACTTAACAATGTTCCTCCCATACAATACCCTAAAACATTTACTTTTTTAACTGGAGAGATTTCTTTAGCAATTTCAATTGCTTTCAAAGCACCTAACTTTACATAATTATCAAAAGTTAAATTTCCCATTCCTGGCGAAGGGTTTCGCCAAGATATAACGAATACCGTAATTCCCTGATCTACCTGAAATTTAACAAAAGAATTTTTTGCTTGAAGATCAAACACATAATATTTATTGATCCATGAGGGAACTAATAATAAAGGTATTTCATTTATACTTTTTGTAGTTGGTGTGTATTGTATCAATTGCATTAATTCATTTTCATAAATAACAGCACCAGGTGTTATTGCTAAATTTTTTCCAACTTCAAAAGCATCTTCATCACTCTGAGTAATTTTACCTTTTTCAATATCAGTTACAAGATTATTAAATCCGTCCCACAAACTTTTTCCTTTTGTTTCAAAAGCTAATTTTAATGCCTCTGGATTTGTCATTAAAAAATTAGAAGGGCTAAGTGCATCCAAATATTGTTCATTGTAAAACTCAATCTGTTTTTTTGTCTCCTCATCAATTTCAACTTCATCAGTTATTTTTTGAGCCAATTTCTCAATCAACAAATAATTTTGCTTTATGAAATTAAAATAAGGATAGTCTGTCCATTCGCGCGCAGTAAAGCGGCGATCACTCTCTGATACTTCAACAATAGGTTTTTTTTCTTCGCTATTTGAATTATTAAAAATAGTACTCCAAGCTTTTTGTTGATTTTGAAAAAATTCAAGGAAATAATTCTGAGTTTTAGATATTTCTTTGGGATTTATTGCAATCTTACTAAAGAAATTAAAATATTTCATAGCAATATCACGATTGTCATGATGATAGCCAGAATAATTATCGATGTAATTTTTCATTACTTTCCCATTAGCAGCTGAAAGCCGCATGATAAAATCGGATAGGTTAAACTCTTTTGTTTGTTCCATTTTGTAAATAATTTAATTAAATGTTTTTTTATTCATAAACAGCGCCACTCATATAAGGACTATAGCTCATCATATCAGGATTTGAATAAACCGGAATACTGAAAATAGGAATAGAAGAATGATTAACAAATTGTTTAGCATAAGGCCCTTTAATTACTTGATCTAAACTAAAATCATGTTCATTCATTATGGCAATCAAATCTGCTTTATTTTTAGTTGCGTGAATAAGAATTTCCTTAATGAAGTTGTCATCAATCAGAAGAGTTGTATTGAATTTCATTTTCAGTTTAGTCAAGTATTTTTCTACTTGTTTCACATATTGTTTCATTTTAACTTGATCTGCTTTATCTTTTTTATCAGCAAAACCAGTAACTAAAATAGTAGATGAAAATAATCTTGCCATTTCAACCACATAATCTACTTTTTGTCTTGAATTAAATTCTGATCGAATAGGAAGGACAATATTTTTAAATCCTTTTGTTTTAGGTGATTTTTGAATAGTAATTACCGGACAGTTAGCACTAGCAACAACTTTTGTAGCATTGCTACCAGCAAAAAATTCAGAAAAGCCAGAAGTTCCATGAGTACCCATTACAATAAGGTCTATTTCTTCTGCCTCTGCTATTTCACAAATTTCTTTGTGTGGCAAGCCAATAACAACTTTATAAGAAACATTAATTAATTCTTTTTTTACAATTTGAGATACCAAATTCGCCATTTGTTTCTCAACACTCTTCTTAAAATTAGCATTGTATGATTTGCTTTGAGGCGTTGGAAAATTTCCTTCATAATTTATTGCTGGCAAAACAACATGTACTAATTTTAATTCTGCATTTGTGATACTTGCAATTGAAATTGCTTGCTTTAATGCATTCGAAGCTGTTTCAGAAAAATCAGTTGGTAATAATATTTTATTGATTTCAAATTTTTTCATAATTTCTATTTATTATATAATTTATTAAATACTTTTTATTTAGCATTTTTTTATTTTTACACTTAATTTTTTACAGTCGTTTTATCTTTTCTAACTTCAACTGCTCCATCTTTTGAAAACTTATTTAGTGGCGATGAAGTCTGATTCATATCTAAAACTCCTGTCCAAAATTGTTGCGTTAATTTAAAAACATCTTCAAATTGTTTATTTGTTTCTTCTTGCAGTTTTTTATTCGTAGCTAATGAAGATTCCATTTGTTTATTAAATGTTTCAGCTAATCCATGTATGTATTCTTTAGAAGCCACGGTTCTTTCTTCAACTAACTTTTGATATTTATCTGTAAATAAATTTTCATTTAAATTTGAATTATCTAATTGAGTAGTTAGCGAGCCCATTAAATTATGGTTGTAATCTGAAACATGTTTAACCATTTTATCAAATGGATTTGAAAATAAATTCATAAAAGGATTTGAAATAGTATTATTCATTCCAAAACCATTAAATGGAGTAAACATAGATTTCAATGCACTATTATTAAAAAATAAGTTGCCTTGATTTTGCATTGGATTCCATATGTTTTTAGATTGTCCAGAAAAAGAATTAAAAGCATTGGTGTAAAATTCTGATACTTGACTTAATTGATTTTTATACGCTTCCATCATTGATGTAAGTGCATTGTTTGCGGATGTTGAGTTTGTTGTTTCCATTTTTTTAAATTTTAAAGATTAATATTATATGAAGTTTATTATCTATTTATTAAGAACTATGATAGTTATCAATAAATAGAATATTATCTTATCAAAGATGTGCTTAATGGGGACTTATGAATTATATTATTTTATAATAAAATTACATAATTCACACTTTTTTTTAAAATATTTAATTCAAATAGTTATTATGCTAAATGCTTTGACATTTCACAATCTGAAAAATTAAATAGATCAACCAAAGCCCTAAGGTTTGTGTAAGAGAATCAAATCCTTAAGGAATGACAATTTATAATTATAGGTATGGATTTATTACTATGAGAGAAGAGATTGAAACATACACTAGTAATAACTGTATTTGTTTTCTTAAAACCTTCAAAGGCTCTTAAAGTAAAATAATGATAAGTACAGTTTTTTTCATCTTTACTTTCTTCTAAATAAATAAAATTCTGGCCACTAGAGCTAGAATTTAACTGTTTAACTTCTTTTTTTAATGAATAAGAAGCTGAAAATTTACTTGATTTAAATAATTTGACTGAGGCATTGATTGAAAAAAAACATAAAAATAAACACAAAAAGCTAATCGATATGTTTATGTGTTTATTTTTCATTAAACAAACCTATTTAAATTTTATGATTATTTACATGAACTAATTGTTAAAAAAACACAAGCTTGTATTTCGCTAAAGCGATATAGGTATTATTTGAAACAGTATTTTCCTATTTTATTTGAATTAATTGTGCCATTTTAATAAATTAATTTATGGATATGTAATATTTTCTGTAATAGATAAAATAATATAGTTGAAAATGTTTACAAACTCATTTCAAAAATCTTAAAATTTTCAATTATCAGCTTTACCGCATCGAAATTAATTGAAACTAAAGCGTTAGCTAATATTGAAAAATTTAATAATCAAATTATTGTTGCATTAGTAAAATCAAAAAGTGAATCTGAAAAATCAGATTTGACGATTGAACTTACCAGACGTTATAATGATTTGATGCAATTTAATTATATAGTGTCTCACAATTTAAGAACACCTATTACTCAAATTTTAGGCTTATGTAATGTATTAAGTTTTCCAAATACATCTGAACAGGAGAAAACTAAAATAATTGAATACTTTAAAAATACGGCGGATAAAATGGATAGTTTAGTAAAAGATCTTAATGCCATACTTTCAACAAAAGCAGCTTTAAATGAACGAAAAGAGCTGGTTTATTTTAAAGAAATTTTAAAAAGTATTATGAATACTTTAGAAAATCAAATTACTGAATCTCAAGCAACCATTAATATCAATATACAAAATGGAGTTGAGTCAATTTCAATTATTAAGAGATACTTAGAAAGTGTTATGTATAATTTGCTGAGTAATTCTTTAAAATATTCATCCAAGAAAAGAAAACCTCATATAATTATTTCAATTACAAAAAGCGAAGACTTCATTGAAATATCTGTTGCTGACAATGGAATAGGAATTGATTTGAATCAAAATGGAAAATATTTATTCGGCTTATACAAACGCTTTAATTTAGATACTGAAGGAAAAGGTTTAGGATTGCACATGACAAAGTCGCAAGTTGAAGCAATGGAAGGAGTAATATCAGCAAAAAGCGAACTTGATAAAGGAACAACATTCACTATTAAATTTAAAGTATCATAAAAAAAGATGTCGCTGTTATATAGATTATTGATGATTCTGTCATTGATAATTTTAGGAAAATAATTAAAATAATAAGAATATTGATTTTGATTCAATGTATAAAGCAATAATAGTAACATTTTCTCATAGTTTTGAGCTGTGTATAAGTTAGAGAAACGGTTTATGCTTCGCAAAAAGTATTAGGTATTTTAGTTGGCGTGACATTTAATCTATTAAATTTTAATCGCTTTAATATAAAAATTGGCTTTACCATCGCAAGGAGAAAAAATACTATTTGAATTTTTAACTTATCAAGTTTATAACATTAAACTAAAAAAGTTCGATTAAAAAGTGTTGGAATATTTTTATAAAATAAGAACTCACATATTTTTAGTAAATTTAAGTATGAAAAAAATCTTATTCAGCATTTTTCTGTTTTTTAGTGTTTTGTCTTTGCATTCGCAAAAAGATTCGATATTTAAATTAACCCAACTTCAAAATGATAAAGATGTAGATTATTTATCTACAGGCATTAAGCTTAATCATTTCTGGAAATACCACAAAGGAGATAGTATTAAATGGGCAAATCCAGCTATTAATGATAGTAAATGGAAATATATACAAACAGAACTTGACCTTTTGAAAATTCCTGTAGGAACTTTTGAAAATTGTGGCTGGTTTAGGCTTCATATAGAAGTTGATACACAATTTGTGAATAAACCACTCCTATTAATGTTAAGTCAACAGGGGGCATCAGAAATATATCTGGATGGAAAATTGTTACATAAATTTGGAAAAATAGACCCTCATAATATTTTAATGGATGAACCATTCAATCCACATTATTTTCCTATTAATATAACTTTTGAAAGTAAAAGAAATCATTTAATTGCTGTAAGGTACAGAAATAAAAATGCACAAATTGATTTTCAAAATAATTTAGTTTCAAGTTCTGGTTTTAACCTAAATATATCAGATTTAGAAACCGTTTTTGATTTTACCATTTCGAAAAATTTTTATTATAAAGGGTCTATTATTTTTTATTTTACATTTTTTCTTGCTTTGGCAATTCTACATTTTTTGCTTTACATGTTTTATAAAAAAAATAAATCAAATCTGTACTATAGCCTTTTTGCTTTTTCGTTTGGAATTATATTATTAATTAGTTTAATAACCAATGCCTTAAATAAACCAGACGACATAAACTCAATAATTCATTTAACATCCTATTTAAGAGTTTTTTATATTAGTTCACTACTTGCAATGCTTTATTCTATTTTTTATAATAAAATATTGAAAATATTTTGGTTTTGGTTATTAATTATGATTGCTGAATTAATAGGCAAAGAATTAAAATTTGAAACGGACATAACTTCGTTTATAATATTGATAGAACCTATACGCATTGTTATTGTATCAATTTACAAAAAAAAGGACGGAGCTTGGATTATTGGTTCAGGAGTTATAACAACTATCTTAAGCATCGTAACTTGGGTAATTATTTCTGTAACAGGAAAAACTCAAGTTCTTTTTAACCAAAATACGTATTTATCTTTCTTCATTTTATTATTAACTTATCTTTCTACTATTAGTATTCCCTTATCAATGAGTGCATTCTTAGCACTTGGATTTGCGAAAACAAATAAAAATTTGGAAAAAAAATTACTTGAAGTGGAAGACCTCAATATTAAAAGTATTGAACAAGAAAAAGAGAAACAACAAATATTAGCTGATCAAAATACTAATTTAGAAAAACAAGTGAAATTGCGTACTCATGAAGTTGTTGAACAGAAAAAAATTATTGAAGAAAAAAATAAAGATATAACAGATAGTATTAGCTATGCCAAGCGTATACAAGATGCAACACTTTCATCAAAAGAATTAAAATACAAACTTTTCCCAGAAGCTTTCGTATTATTTAAACCTAAAGATATTGTTAGTGGAGATTTTTATTGGTTTGCAGAAATTAATGGAATTAAATTTATAGCAGCTGCCGATTGCACTGGACACGGAGTGCCTGGCGCAATGGTTAGTGTTGTTTGTTCAAATGCCCTTAATAGGGCAATAAAAGAATTTGGATTATTTGAACCCGGTAAAATATTAGATAAAGTTAGAGAACTTGTTCTTGAATCTTTTTCTACTCAACATAATACTTCAAATGATGAGGGTGTAAAAGACGGTATGGATATTAGTCTTATGTCAATACCACATTCAGATAATGCTAATAAAGTAATTATTAATTGGGCAGGTGCAAACAATCCATTATGGTATATTCAAAACAATATATTGATTGAAATAAAAGCAAATAAGCAACCCATTGGCAAAACGGATAATCCCTTGCCATTTACAAATCATGTACTTGAACTAAATAAAAATGATACAATCTATTTATTTTCTGATGGCTATGCTGATCAGTTCGGTGGACCTAAAGGAAAAAAATTTAAATATAAACAACTTTCAGACTTACTTCTCTCAATCAATCATATTTCAATGATGGAACAAGAAACTATATTGGAAAAATCATTTAATGATTGGAAAAATGATCTTGAACAAATAGATGATGTACTTTTTATTGGTGTAAAACTTTAAAATCAATCATTTAAAATATTATCCAAAAAATAATAAATAACAAGTGTAAATTAATTAGATTTTGTTAAAAAGAATAAGGGAAAATATTAATTTACTTTATTGAGAAAAATTACGGAACTTTTTATTTTTTTCAGAGTCATGGACACTTTACGTTATCAGTCCATTCAAAAACAAATTTTAACAGATAGGCTGAATGACTGGAAAGGTGAGTTAGAACAAGTAGATGATATTTGTGTAATTGGTATGAAAATATAAACTTAATAAGTAATATTAATATTATTTTTTTTCTAAACTAAACCTATAAAAAAATGCAAACTGAAAAATCAACCCATCTGAAAAATTAGTATTAAGTTGTTTTCTATGACCACCAATCATAGCCAAGGGCAATCCAAAATCTACTTTATCATTTTCAGCATATACTTTATATTTGCGACCTATTGATTGTCCGACTTTTGTTTGAAAACATATTTTTTTTGTAACATCAAATTTTAAATAGGCATATAATTCATTCGAAAATTTTGATACATAAACACCATTATCATCATTTAAATGGTAAGTTCTAATTAAGCCATTATAATTACAGCCAACACTCATAAATGGCACAATTTTATAACTTATATCTCCTTGTAAAGGGAGCATAATATTGGCTTCAAATTTTTTATTTGGACTTAAATAATAGAATCCTAACATTGGAACAAAAAATGGCCCAAAAAGTTCTGAATTATAATATAAACCAACCTTATAATTCAAATTATCATGTTTTTTGAATTTTAATATTCCAATAGCACCGATTTGAAAATCTTTGATTCCAATTGATTTGTAATCAGAGGCAATTTTAGGAAGCGCAACCAAAGTACTAGACAACCTTTCGTTAAACTTTTTATTTAATCCTAATTTTAATGTGGTTGATCCAAAACTTTTTATATTTCCTACTTCAAATAATTTAGTTTGAATATTTTCAAAAATCACACCCGTTATTACTGAAGTATTCTCATTCAATTTAATTGGAATAGTAAGATCAACAAAAAATTCATTGACTCTTGTTTTTGCTAAACTTGTATCAAACCTATTGTAAGGAGTTGTATTACCGCTAACTTTTAACAAATCAATATAATTTTGAGAAAAAACAAACCCCGTACCTATACAAATTAATATTACGAGGAAATACCGATTCATTTTAATTTTCATATTTAGAATTAAATATAGCTTATTTAAATTTGGCAACTATTTGTATTCGGCCAATTATCATAACACATAAACCACTTCTATTTAAAGTCTCATTTTACATTAAAGGTTCTTTTAAAATAATTCAGGTTGTTATTAATTCGTATTACTTAAATATAAAGTAATAATTGATAGAAATAATAAAATTAATTGGAGTTTTTCAAAAAAACATAGTATTCAATTTCAAACAAAAAAACAGCTTAAATGTTAACTAAATTTGTCCACTTTTTATTAGAACTTCCAATTGTTGTTTACTGTGATTGTTGCCCTAATGCTCGTTATCCTTATATTAAACCTACTTATCATATTTTATAACACAAGGTTTTAAAAACACAAAAGTACTTGAACTACCCGAAGCAATAAAGCCAAATTGGATTGCGAAAGGTTTTCCGATGGAAAAATAACACTACGTAAATAATAAAATAGTTAACGTAGCCCTTTAAAACAAGGGATTCTATATTTTTTACTTTTTCAAAAAACAGGCTTAAAAAGGCTAGCTCCTCTTTCTTCTATTTTTAACAAAATCTTACATGTGTTGGTGTAAAATAAATTAGGTATTTATTTTTTTTAATGGTTGCTATACATTTGAATAAAAATACAAACATATGAAAACATTAAAATCATACTCGTTACTTACAATTTTATTTGTAATTGCACTTAATTCAAATGCTCAAAAAAATAATAAAAATTTTTATAATGCATTAGAAATTTCTGGTTCCGTTTTATATAATGATCAAAAAACTAATAAATATTCTATTTCAGTTTATTTAGATGGAATTAAATTAGATTCGATTTATACAAAATCAAAAAGATCAAAACCGTTTTTTTTAAATTATGATAAAGTATATACATTCGTATTCCAAAAAGAAAATTGCACTGATAAAATTATTATTTTGAATACTCAAATACCAGAAGGATTAAAAAGAATGAAGGATGAAACTTATAATTTCGATGTGGAAATGTCACAAACATTAATAAAACATTCTGCTGATACTGAAGATTTTCCTGTTGCAGTAGTTAGAATTAATAAATCAGAAAAATTATTAGAAGCAAGTGAGAACTATCATAAACTAACGCATAAGGAAACTGAAATGAGTTCTCTTAATGTAATTAATATCAAGAAATAAAACCCTTAGTCATAATCATTTCCCTTTTAAAATTTAACCTTCAGCAACTATTAAATGAGTTGCTGAAGGTTTAATATTTATTTATTATTCAGCATACTAGCCAACTTGGTTTATTGAAAAAGAACACAAATAATAACGACCCAATTCCATTTATACAGCGTCGCTAAACAAAAAACATACATGTATTTTACATCAACAGAAGGTTTTTAAATTTAAATAGGCGCATTAAAAGTAAGTTAAGAATGAAGTAACAAAGGGAGGAATTATTAATTTTTATTTCAATCAAACTCGAAAACAAACAAAAATCAATAATGAAAGATTTGCCAATTAATTAGAAAATAACTTGACAAAACAGCATTTGTTTTAGCATTGGTCAAAGTGTTTACTGCATTATTTGAAATCGTATATTATTTAAGTAAGTTAATTATACGAGAAAAATAAAAACATTACTAATTTGAAAATTAAAGCAAATACTAGTTTCGTAATATTTCTTTTCGTTCTTATTTTAACGAAATTTTCTGTTTCATAGAACACAAAACAGACAATTTAGAAGCAATTAGCAGTAAAAAAACGATTCAATTTATGTAAAACAATTGGATTTAAAATTTAATAGTTCTGTTTTTAAATAAAATTAAGTGAATAGCCTATTAAAATAAATTTTATTTATTTTTTCTTCTAGTCTTTTCTTTTATAATTAAGCCAAGCTCTCTTCCTGTTTGACCTTTTACAGAGGTATTTTCTTGAGCTCTTCTGATTAAATAAGGCAACACTTCTTTTACAGGGCCGTATGGCACATATTTAGAAACGTTATATCCACTTATTGCTAAATTATAACTGATGTGATCACTCATGCCTAATAATTGAGAAAAATATATACGCGAATCATTATTGGATATAGCATATTTATTCATTAACTCAACTAAATATAAACTACTTTTTTCGTTATGCGTACCAGCACATAATCCCATCATATCAATATTTTTAACACACTCTGCTAACGCTAAATTGTAATCTATGTCCGAACTTTCTTTTGAGTCATGAATTGGAGATGCATAATTTTTTTCTTTTGCACGTTCTCTTTCCTTTTCCATATAAGCACCACGAACTAATTTAGCACCAACATAAATTTTATTTTGTTTAGCATTTGCAATAGTTGTTTTTAGATAATCCAATCTATCATTTCTATATAATTGAAAGGTATTATAAACTATAGCTTTATCTTTATTAAACAACAACATATTTGAATTTGCCAAATCATCTATTGCTGGTTGAATCCAACTTTCTTCTGCATCAATAAAAATAGCTTGGTTGGCTTTATGAGCTTCGTCACAAATTGTATTGACCCGCATTTTAACTTTTTCAAATTCTTTTGTTTCTGCCTCATTAAGAGGTTCATTAGCGCTCACTTTTACTAATAAATCAAAACGAGCCATACCAGTTACTTTAAATACACAAAAAGGAATATGCTTATCATTCTTTGCTTTATGAATGGTTTCAATCGTTTCAGTGCAACAAGCGTCAAAATCTTTTTCGCTTTCTTTTCCTTCAACACTATAATCTAAAATGGTACCAATATTATATTTTCCTAATTCGGCAATCGTATTATTACATTCGGTAATATTTTCACCACCAACAAATTGTTTAAAAATGGTTGCTTTTATTAATCCTTTAAATCCAATGTTTAATCCAATTGGTGCTAATTTGGCCGAAATGTTTACTAAAGTTGGATTTCCAACCATTTTAAATAACCAATAAGATCTGTTTAAATCAGAATTAGCCTTGCCTTTAAAGGCATTTTCAGTATTATCAAAAGAAATCATAATAACTATTAAAAAGTTTAGAGGGCACTAATTTAATGAAAGTTTTGGAAGTTAAGTAGGGTTAAAATTAGGTGAAGTGATAAAATAAAATAGTATTTTTACCCATGCTTGTAGCCGACTTAATAACAGACGAAATTCCTCCTTTAAAACTTACCGATTCGGTAGAGTTAGCATTGGATTGGATGGAACAATTTAAAGTGTCCCATTTAGCAGTTGTGAATGGGAAAGAATTAATAGGTTTAGTTTCTGAACATGATTTAATTGATTATAATACTCCAGAAGATAGTATTCAAAAATTAAAAACACCTTTATTAAAACCTATCATTCATAACTATCAACATACTTACGATTTATTAAAGTTAATGATGTCATTCAATTTAACTTTAATTCCTGTGTTAGATGATAAAGAATTATACAAAGGGTGTATTACTTTAAAAGGATTATTACAAAATATTTCAACCATGGCATCTGTTCAAGATCCTGGTGGTGTTATTGTTTTAGAAGTTAACCAAGTTGATTATTCATTGTCTCAAATTTCTAGTATTATTGAAGGGAATGATGCGAAAATATTAAGTTGTCACGTTTCGTCATTACCTGATAGTACAAAGGTTGAAGTCACTCTGAAAATAAATGTGGAAGACTTATCTCGCATTTTGCAGACATTTAACCGTTATAATTATTTAGTAAAAGCCTCTTTTCAAACGAGTGATTTTAGTGGTGATATGAAAAATAAATTTGATGAGTTTTTGCACTTTTTAAATATTTAATTTTAAAATATTTTCAAAAATGACAATAGCTGTTTATGCGCGTAATACAAAAGATAATTTTTCGAGTTACATCGAACAACTAATTGTAATTGCAGAAATAGAAAAATTTAATATTGTAATTTACAAACCCTATTTAAATTTTTTAAACGAAATATCAGCATTACCTTTTAAATTAAAAACATTTACAACTTCAGAAGAATTAATTTCACTAGCTGATGTTGTCATTTCATTAGGTGGAGATGGTACTATGCTAGAAACACTTGCGTTTATTAGAAATTCAGGCATTCCTGTTTTAGGCGTAAACACTGGTCGATTAGGTTTTTTAGCTACAGTATATAAAGAAGATTTCGCTAAAGCACTTCAACTTTTGACTAAAGAGAAATATACATTAGATAAAAGAGAATTAATTGTACTAGAAAATAAGCAATCAGAATTCAACAATCTGAATTATGCATTAAATGAATTTACGATTCATAAAAAAGAATCGA
This sequence comes from Bacteroidota bacterium, assembly GCA_038327195.1. GTDB lineage: Bacteria > Bacteroidota > Bacteroidia > B-17B0 > Aurantibacillaceae > UBA4416. The sequence goes on from JBBQKU010000034.1 coordinate 24,275, forward strand.
GTGCAATGATAAACATCGACACTTTTGTAGACGGCGTTTTTTTAAATTCTTATTTTGCAGATGGTTTAATTGTATCTACTCCTACTGGCTCTACAGCGTATTCGTTAAGTTGTGGCGGACCTATTATGGTTCCTGATTCTGAAAACTTTATTATAACCCCAATTGCTCCTCATAATTTAAACGTAAGACCAATTATTATTTCTAATCATAAAACTATTAGTTTTAAGGTGAGTGGACGAAGTGAAAATTTTAATGTGTCATTAGATTCACGTTCAACAACCTTAAAAAACAATTCTGAACTTGTTATAAAAAAAGCTGATTTCAAATTCAACCTTATTAATTTAGAAGGTCAACATTTTTTTGAAACTCTAAGAAATAAATTACTTTGGGGTATTGATAAAAGACAGTGAGTTTTTATCTTCATTAATTCTATTTTAGTCGATAAAACGCTAAATTGTTAATTAATACTTACATTATCTTTGTATTATTTTTGTAAAAATGGCAACGTTTTTGCTATTCAATTCGTATATTTAACAAAAAACAGGTTTGTTTCATCGCTCTTTATTTTAAGGGAGGAAAGTCCGGGCAACACAGAGCAATATGCCATTTGAAAAAGTGGGTGCGCAAATAGGAATATAGCGTAACAGAAAGTGTCGCAGAAAACCAGGTAGCCTTAAGCAATTAAGGTCATAGTGAAAATGTGAGGTAAGAGCTCACGTGCGCAGTTAGTAATAACTGCATAGGACAAACCTCTTATGTTGTAAGGCCATGTAAACTTTAATTTTGTGGCTGCTCGCCACAATAACTTCGGTTATATTAGAGAGGGTAGGCTGCATAGATAAATGATGAAAGTTCTGCTTGCAGAAAACAGAACCCGGCTTATAGAACCTGTTTTTTTTATTTAAAACGATGAAAAGATATTTATTCATATTAATCTTTGTTTGGTTATCAAAATCATCAAACGCTGCCTGTCCTCTTGTATATGATTATTTAGGAAATTTATCAAGTCACCCTTATTGGATTAGTTGCACTGGCGGGGCATATAATTTAAATTTTCAATCAAATACCAGTTGGGGAGCTTACACTATAAACTGGGGAGACGGTTCTCCTACTTTTGCAGGAGGAGGATATGTTGGTAGCACAATTATTGCACATACCTATACAGCCACAATTGATACATTTGTTGTAACATTATCCATACCTGGCAGCACATGTGTGATGACGGGTATTGTCGTTATGGAAAAACCTGTAAATGCCTCCATTCAAATTCCACTTGGCGGGGTAACAACAGCTTGTGCTCCATACGCCCTATTATTTACAAATTCGAGTACCGATGTTTCAGAAACAACTGTATTTACATGGACTTTTGGTGACGGATCTCCAACAAGCACATTTAGTTATACTAATGCAGGACAAACTCTATCTCACACGTATTTAAAAGGGACCGTCACCTGTACCACAACCGTTACTCTGACGGCAAAAAACTATTGTACACTTGCTCCAACGGTTGCAAACTTTACACCTATACAAATTTATGATATAGATATTGCTGCCATTACTCCTTCAGCCTTTATTAAATGTTGGCCAGATAATGTATTTACTTTTAATAATACCACCAACCGAAACTGTGTACCACAAGGGAATACATTTCAGCGACAGGAAAAATGGAATTTTGGAAATTATTGGGGCTTAGGGCATGATTCAATTGTTGGCTGGAGACCATGGCCACCTACTTCGCCTTATACAATTGCATACCCATCCGTGGGAAGTTATTCAGTTCAATTACTTGATAGTAATTTATGTGGAGTTGATACACAAATTATCTTTGTAAGTATTGTAAACCCACCAACAGCTAGTCTTATAGCACCTCCTGGACCTTTATGCCAGGGAGCACCAATTACATTTACTAACGCAAGTACAATGGGTGTATTATATAAATGGGATTTTGGTGATGGAGGAGGATTTGTATTTAAACCCTATGGACCACAAACCCATACATATTCAACAGCAGGAACTTTTACTGTTACATTAGTTGCATTAGTTGGGGGTGCAGGCGCATCCTGTTCTGATACCGATAAGGTTGTGATTACAATTTTACCGCGGCCTAATGCTTTATTTTCAGTGATTCCAAATAAAGGATGTGATAATATTACTGGTGCAATATTTACAGATTTATCTACAAGTGCCGTAACATGGAGTTGGAATTTCGGAAATGGAAATACATTTATAGGTTTATTACCACCATCTCAAAATTATACTGCAATAGGAAGTTATGTAGCAACTTTGACTGTAACTGCAGCAAATACATGTGCACATTCATATACAGCACCTATAAATGTTTATCCAAAACCTATTGCAGCTTTTTCACCTACCTCTGCTTGTGTTGGGTCACCAACTAATTTTTTTGACAATACCCCAATTTCTGTATTAAATCCAATTGTATCGTGGAGTTGGAATTTTGGTGATGCCTCTCCAACTGCAACATCTAGCGTTCAAAACCCATTGCATACTTACACCCTGCAAAATACATATACCGTTCAACTAATTGTAAATACGGCCAACTGTAGCGATACTGTTTTACAAACAATCACTATCAATATTAAACCAACCGCAAATTTTACATTTACACCAATTTCCGGATGTCCAACCTTAACCGTAAATTTCACAAATACGTCAGTAAATGCTACAACATACAACTGGACTTTTGGAAATTTAAGCACTTCTACAGCAACTAATACAAGTAGTATTTATACTAATACTTTAGGAGTCAATAAGGATTATACAGTTACACTTCTAGCAGGTACAAGCTTAGGATGTACGGACACGAAAACAGCTGTTGTTACAGTATTCCCTAAACCTCAATCCATTATTTCAACAACAGCCGTTGCAGGATGTTCACCAGTTGCTGCAACATTTACAAATAGTTCGATTGGAGCATTATCATATTTATGGACGTTTGGTGATGGAAGCACGAGTACATCTACCACAAGCGTGCTTTCTCACACGTATTCAAATTTGACTTTACTAATTCAGACGTATACAGTTCAACTAGTTGCAACAAGTAGTAATGGCTGTAAGGATAGTATGCAACTAACGGTTACTGCCTATCCACGCCCTATATTTAATTTTACGATGGTGCCAAACACAGGCTGTTCTCCTTTGAGTATTAACTTTCCTCCTGTTTTAGGGGCTGTAACATATCAATGGGATTTTGGAGATGGAAGTCCGTTTTCGTTTGTTGCAAATCCAACTCATGTTTTCACAAATACAACAACTGTTAATCAAACGTATACAGTTCAATTAATTGCATCAAACGCTTTTTCATGTGTGGATACTACTTATGGATATCCAGTTGTATTTGCTAATCCACTTGCAAACTTTGTGCTAACACCAACAGTAGGTTGTTCTCCATTAGCAGTATCATTTACTAATACAAGTATTTCTGGCGCAACCTATTTATGGAAATTCGGTGATGGATTTACAGATAACGCTTTAAACACTTCACATACATATACAAATATCAGTAGTACAACAAATCAAACATATACCACTACTTTAGTTGCTATTACTATTAATGGATGTAGAGATTCTACAACAAAACCAATTTTACTTTTATTTAAACCAAAGGCTGACTTCACAGTTGACACTCCAAGTTGTTCGCCAAAAATATTAACCTTTACTAATACATCTAGTGGTGCGCTCAGTTATATTTGGGATTTTGGAACTGTTACTTTTACAAATACAAATGTTACTCATCAATATATAAATAACACGTTGATAATTACTACTAATACCGTACAACTTATTGCTACTTCAGTTAATAATTGTTCGGACACCTTAATTGTACCAATTAATATTTATCCAAAACCTGAATTTACAATAATAGCAAATCCAGATAGTGGTTGTACAGCACTAAAAGTTCTTTTTCCTAATATTATTGGTGTAAATACCTATCAATGGAACTTTGGGGATGGCACGTCATCAATGGTAGGAAATACAAGTAATACTTTTTACAATAATTCAACTACTGACAAGACATTTACAGTTCAATTAATTGCAACTAACAATTATGGCTGCAAAGATACTTCCACTAAAGTTATTAAAGTATTTGCGAAACCTGTAGCTTTGTTCCAAGCAAATCCTAATACGGTTTTTGTGCCAAGTAATCCTGTAAACTGCACTAATCTTTCTACCGGGGCAATTAGTTATTATTGGAATTTTGGAGACTTAACAAATTCAACAGAAGTTGATCCTTCACATTTATATCAAAATGCAGGTACATATCAAATAACTTTAATAGCAATTAATATTCATGGATGTAAAGATACCTTTGAACTTCCTTCAAAAATAATAGCTCTTTTAGAAAGTGATATACAAATCCCAAATGCATTCTCGCCAAATCCCAGTGGTGGTAATGGCGGTATTTTTGGAGTGAATGATTTAAATAATGATGTATTTCATCCTGTTTTAAAAGGAATTGATAAATATGAATTAAATATATTTTCAAGATGGGGAGAATTATTATTCGTTTCAAAAGATGTAAATATTGGGTGGGACGGTTATTATAAAGGAAAACTTTGCACATCAGATGTTTACGTTTGGAAAATAATTGCAACAACTATAGATGCAAAAAAAATAAATAAATCAGGCGATGTTTTATTATTACGCTAATATTAAAAAGAATACTTTGAAAAAAACAGTCCTAATAATTTTTATTTTTTGTTCAACACAATACTTTTCTCAAAAAAAAGTCAACTCTAAGCTTTATTCGAAAGATTTGAAAGAAGCAAATTTATTCTTTGAAACTGAAGATTATTTTAAAGCAATTGAAAGTTATAGAAAGGTATTAAAGTTAGATCCAAACCATGAACTTTCAAATTTAAATTCTGCAATTAGTCGAATTAAATTAAATCAACCAGCAGATTCAAGTTCATTTCATTTATTTAAATTAACAACTAGTAAATTACCTGAAGTACAATTTTATTTAGGAAAAATAAATCACTTAACAAATAATTTTGATGAAGCAATTAGCTATTATAATAATTATAAAGCCTTGCCAGAAAAAAATAGAAGTATTTATAATGATGAAGTTGATTATTACATTTCCTGTAGTAAAAATGCGAAAGAATTTATTACAAACCCACATCGCTCTATTATAAAAAATTTAGGCGGGAAAATAAATTCTCCATTTGCTGATTATGTTCCATTAATAACTCCAGACGAAAACATGTTATACTTCACCTCTAGAAGAAATGGCAGTACTGGTGATTTAAAAGATGCTTATGGTAATTATTATGAAGATGTTTATGTAAGTCAAAAAAACGATGATGGAAAATGGGGTCAGCCAAAAAATATTGGCCCTCCTATTAATACAAACACTCATGATGCCTGTGTTGCCTTAAGTTTTGATGGCAATCAAATGATGATTTATAGAACTTCTCCAGATATGGTTTCTGGGGATTTATATATATGTCACACAGATTTTAAAGGTTGGAGCGAGCCAAAAAAATTAGGAGCAGAAATAAATACACCATTCATAGAAACAAGTGCTTGTTTCAGCAATGATACAAGTATAATTTATTTTAGCAGTAACAAACCTGGTGGTTTTGGGGGTAAAGATTTGTATCGCATTAAAAAACTTCCAAATGGCAGATGGTCTTTTCCTCAAAACCTTGGAAATACAGTGAATACAGATAAAGACGAAGATGCACCTTACTTACATCCTGATGGGACTTCACTTTATTTCAGTTCAAAAGGGCATAATACAATGGGAGAATATGATATTTTTAAAACTGTTTTAAACCCAGAAACAAATACGTTTTCTATCCCTGAAAATTTAGGGTACCCGATTAATTCAGTTAATAATGATAATTTTTTTGTTTTAAATCTGACAGGTACGCGTGGATATTATTCATCCATAAAAGAAGAAACTTTTGGAGGAAATGATTTATATGAAATCGACACACGTTTTGGCGATAATGATTTAAAAGTAAAGCATGGTTATATTAAAATTGGAAATGATTTCAGTAAAGCAAAAATCACATTAATAGATATTGAAAATAAACAAGTAGCTGGAATTTTTAATGCTAATGCAAAAACAGGGAAATTTGTTTTAGTTATGAATCCAGTTAAATCATATAAGGCAATTGTTGAAGAGGAAAGTTGTCAAACTATGATTATTGATATCGAACCATTAGCTAATGAACTAGTAGACAATGATATTATTTTAACTTTAACAAAAAAGAACTAATTATTAAAACAAATTTTAAATATTTAATCCTCGCGATTTACGCTTTAATGTTTTCAATAAACCTGAAAGCGCAAGACCCTCAGTTTACACAATTTTATGCAGCACCCATGTATTTGAATCCTGCATTTACAGGTGTTACATACGAACATAGATTTGTTGCGAATTACAGAAATCAATGGCCTGGTGTAAGCAAAACTTATCAAACCATGATGGCTAGTTATGATTATAATTTATCGGACCTTAATAGTGGAATAGGAATAGTTGTAATGCAAGACCGATCAGGAACAGCAGGATTAACGCATTCTCAATTTGGGGCTAATTATGCATACCATTTTAAAGTAACCAAATTTTCTGAAATTAGATTAGGCGCAGGCTTATCATATAATATGAAACGCATTGATTTTTCTAAACTAAAATTCAACGATCAATTTACTACAGGATCCGCAACATCCTTAGATGCTTTAGGTTATGAAAAATTAAATTATGTTGATTTTTCGGCTGGCGCATTATTAAATTCCACTGAATATTGGTTAGGATTAAGCGGTAAACATTTAACACAGCCTGATGCAAGTTTAGTCGGAGATAAAGTACCATTGCCTGTTAGTATAAGTTTGCACGGAGGATATCGATTTATTTTTTCACAAAAAAGTAAAACGCAATTAAAAAAATATATTTCACCTGCCTTTAATTATCGTCATGAATTAAGAAATGATCAATTAGATATTGGAATATATTACTTTCACTTACCCTTAAATATTGGTGTATGGTATAGAGGTTTACCTTTTAAAACATACAAACCAACTTATGCAAGTAGAGAAAGTATTGCGATTTTAGTTGGATTTGAATTAGCGGAATATAATTTACGAGTAGGTTATAGTTATGATATTACAATTTCAAAATTAGGAGTTGCTACTTCTTATGGCGCACATGAAATTTCTTTAATTTATGAGATAGCTCAGAAAAAGAAAAAAAACAAGCGAGTATTAGTAAGTTGTCCTAAATTTTAATATTTCTTTCTTAAAATAAAATATTTTTTTCTCGAATTTTAAAATTAGTACATTTGGGCATAATGAATTTATTTTCTGATTACAACGCCCTAGTACTTTTTGGCTTAGCAATTTCTGCTTTTATTGCAGGCTTTATTGACGCAGTTGTTGGTGGAGGTGGATTAATTCAAATACCCTATTTATTAATAACATTCCCTAAAATGCCATTGCCCATCATGTTTGGCACAAATAAAATTGCTGCACTTGCTGGCACTTCTATTGCAGCATTTAAGTACGCAAAAAAAATAACATTTAATTATAAACTACTTTTTGTAATAGCATTAAGCTGTTTTATTTCCTCTTATTTAGGAGCTAAAATTGTAAGTCATATTGATTCAAATTTATTGAAACCTTTAATATTAGTAATACTCATAGTGATTGCTATTTATACCTTTTTTAAAAAAAATTTAGGTTCAATTGAGAGTAAGATTTTATCAATTAAGAAACAAATGATTTATGGTTCTCTCATAGGTTTAGTTGTTGGTTTTTATGATGGCTTTTTTGGCCCAGGAACGGGTAGTTTTTTTGTGTTAGGTTTTGTAGTTATATTAGGTTTCGAATTTGTGAAAGCTTCCGCCTATGCTAAAATCGTAAATTGTGTAACTAATATTTCTGCACTTGCTGTATTCATTAAACAAGGCCAATATATTTTACCCTTGGCAATTTTGTTATCTGTTTTTAATATTACGGGTAGTTTCATAGGCAGCAGCTTAGCGCTTAAAAAGGGTAATGGGTTTGTTAGAATTTTTTTCTTAATGATTGTTTCAATTATGATTTTAAAATACGGTTATGATGTTGTAACATCATTTTTAGTTTGATTATAAGTGTATTGTGGTTTTGTTAAATATTGAATTGCACTTGTTTGAATTACACTACTATAAATCATTTTATTTAAAATAGTTTTTTTTTAAGCGAACCTAAGTTAATTTTATATCATTAAGCTTCATTAAACAATTTTTCTAAACTATACATTTCGTCGCGTAAGCGCGCGGCTTCCATAAAATCCATTTCTTTTGAAGCACGAAGCATGGCTGTTTTTAATTTAGTAATTTGTTTTTTCAATTCATCCTTACTCATGTATTGAACTACTGGGTCTGCAGCTGCGGTGTAACTATCATTATCAACATAGGTCATAACTAATTTTCCGTTATAACTCACTTCTATTCCATGTTCATTCGGTTTTAATTTTGCTTTTTTACCTGCTTGTTTTGGAGTAATTCCATTTTTGTAATTATACTCAATTTGCTTTTTCCGTCTACGTTCTGTTTCATCAATTGTAATTCGCATACTGTCTGTTATTTTATCAGCATACATAATTACTCTTCCATTCACATTACGTGCAGCCCTACCCGATGTTTGTACCAAACTTCTCACATTTCTTAAAAAACCTTCTTTATCTGCATCCAAAATACAAACCAATGAAACCTCTGGTAAGTCTAATCCTTCTCGCAATAAATTGATTCCAATTAATACATCAAACATTCCTATTCTTAATTGTCGTAATATTTCAATTCTTTCTAAAGTATCCACTTCACTATGAATGTAACGGCAACGGATTTTCAATTTAGTTAGGTATTTCGATAACTCTTCAGCCATTCGTTTTGTTAGAGTAGTAACTAAAATTCGTTCATCTTTTTCAACTGTTTTATGAATCTCATCTAATAAATCATCGACCTGATTAACACTTGGTCTTACTTCAATAATTGGATCTAAAATTCCAGTTGGACGAACTAATTGTTCTACTATTACGCCTTCAGCTTTTTCTAACTCATATTCAGCTGGTGTGGCCGAAATATAAATAGCTTGATTTATTAAACTTTCAAACTCTTCAAATTTTAAAGGTCGATTGTCAAATGCAGACGGCAGTCTAAAACCATATTCTACTAAATTTTGTTTACGAGAATAATCACCACCAAACATAGCTCTAATTTGAGGTATAGTAGCATGACTTTCATCAATCATAATTACATAATCATCTGGAAAATAATCCATCAAACAAAAAGGGCGTGTTCCTGGTTGTCTTCCGTCCATATAACGCGAATAATTTTCAATACCACTACAATAGCCCAACTCGCGCATCATTTCCAAATCATAATTTACGCGTTCTTCTATCCGTTTGGCTTCCAAATCTTTTCCTTGCGATTTTAAAAACGCTACATGCTTTACTAAATCATCTTGGATTAGAATCATAGCTTTTTCTAACGTATCGGGTGCTGTTACAAAAATATTTGCTGGATAAATTGTAAAGGCATCAAATTTTTTAATGATAGAACCATTTTTATCATCAAAAGTTTCTATGGATTCTATTTCATCTCCATAAAAACAAATACGTACGCTATAATCTGCATAGGACAAACTAATATCAACTGTATCACCTTTTACCCTAAATGTACTGCGCTTAAACTCTTCTGTTGTTCTAGAATATAAGGCACTAACCAATTGATGTAGAAATTTATTCCGAGAAATAATTTGTCCAACAGCTATACTAATAATAGTCGATTTAAAATCAGTTGGATTTCCCATTCCATATATACATGAAACAGAACATACAACAATTACGTCTCTCCTACCAGATAATAATGCTGATGTCGCACTTAATCTTAGTTTTTCGATTTCGTCATTTATCTGTAAATCTTTTTCGATGTAAGTTCCTGTTGTTGGCAAAAAAGCTTCTGGCTGGTAATAATCATAATAGCTCACAAAATATTCGACAGCATTATCTGGAAAAAATTGTTTGAACTCACTATATAATTGAGCTGCTAAAGTTTTATTATGACTTAAAATTAAAGTTGGTTTATTAACTTGCTGTATAACATTAGCAGCTGTAAATGTTTTACCCGAACCTGTTACACCTAATAAAACCTGGTGCTTTGTTTCATTATTTAAACCCTCAACTAATTGCTTTATGGCTGTTGGTTGATCACCTGTTGGTTGAAATTCTGATATGAGCTTAAATGACACATTGTAAAGATAAGATTTTTACTCATGTGAAAATAGTACAATAAAAAACTCCCGTCTGTTTTACAAGCGGGAGTTTTTAAAATAAATATTAAATTTGAATTATTGTTTGATTAATTTTCCAACTTTAACGATATTAGAGTTATTTAAAACTTTAAATGTATAAATACCATTATCAAAATTAGAGATATTAATAGTATTTATTTCATTTGCTAAAACTTGTTTAACAACTAATTTACCTAATGCATCATAAACTTCTAAAGTAGCATTTTTTGCTAATTCAGCCGTTAAGTTAATGTTTACAATACCATTATTTGGATTAGGGTAAACAGAAATTAAACTTGCAACTGCTTCGTTAATTCCAACACAAGCATTAACAGTAACCATTACCGTTGATGATGCAACACAAGCTGAAGCATTAGACACATTAACTGTATAAGTTGAAGTAACTGTTGGAGAAACAGAAACCGACATAGTTGTAGCGCCAGTATTCCAAGTATAAGAAGTTGCAGAAGTTGATGCTGTTAAAACAGCACTTTCACCTGAACAAATCACAGAATTAGAAGTTGAAGCAGAAACAGAAGGATTTGCATTAACTGTAACCGAACTAACAGCAGTGTTAGAACCAACACAACCTAACGTACTAGTTCCAGTAACACTGTAAGACGTATTTGCAGTTGGAGTAACCACAGCAGAACCGCCAGTATAAGTATAAGTACCCGCACCACTAGCAACCATTGTGTAAGAATTACCAGCACAAACAGCGCCACTAGTTACTGAAATTGTAGGAGTTGTGCCAACATTAACAGTTACAACAGCAGTATTAGAAGCAGCACATCCTAAAGAGTTAGTAGCCATTGCTGAATAGGTATTAGAAACAGTAGGCGAAAAAGCCGCACCGTTAACAACACCACCAGTCCAAGTATAAGTAGCAGCACCACTAGCAGTTAAAATAGTAGTACCACTACCACAAATAACTGAGTTAGATGCAGATGCAGTAATAGAGAAAGAAGCAGGTTGTGTAATTGTTGCAGAAGGTGAAGTAGCAGAACAAAGATTTGCATCTTTCACGATACAAGAATATGTATTAGCAGCTAAACCAGATGCAGTAGCAGCGCTACCACCAGATGGAGACCAAGTATAAGAATATGGAGCAGTACCACCTGTAGTTGTAAGCATAATAGCACCATTAAAACCAGCATTACAAGTAACATTAGTTTGAGAAGCTACTGTTGAAACAACTGGAGAAGGTTGAGTTACTGTGAATACACTTGAAGTTGTTCCTGTAGTTGCACTAACAACTGTACAAGTATAAGTACCAGCACCTAAGCCAGAAGCTGTAGCAGAAGTTCCACCAGAAGGGGACCAAGAATAGGTGAAAGGGCCAACACCACCACTAACTGTAGAAGAAAGCGCCGCAGTTAATAATCCATTACAAGCAATTGTAGACGTCTGTGAAATTGATAAACTGTAGAGTAAAGTAATAACAACCTTACCCATTCCTGTATTTACACCAGTTGTATTAATTTGACTAGCACCATTATTATATGATCCGCCACCACCACCAGAAGTACCACCTGCACCGCCACCAGAAAATCCGCCACCACCAGCATTCCAAGATGCGGGGCCACAATCCATTCCGCCACCGCCACCAAATCCACCAGATACTAATGGAAATCCAGTTCCTCCAGTTCCTCCATTAATAAATGCTCTACCTGAAGTAGTAGCACCGCCGCCGCCGTTAGTTAAAAAACCGCCTCCGCCACCAATGCAGCCTTGATTGTTTCCACCATTTCCTCCTGTTGCACTAGGCTGTAATTCAGAAGCTCCAGATGCATTACCACTTAATCCTGGCAAAGTTCCACCACCACCACCAGCAATTACATAAATATCAGTTAAGGCAGGTCCGCCAGCATTTTTAATTACATAAGTACCACCACCGCCTGCGTGGGCTGAACCATCAGTTAATCCTTGTTGGCCAACTAAAATTTTTAAAATCGTGCCTGCTGTTAATGTAAAATCACCAACTATATTTGCACCTAATGCCGCTGGCCCTCCGCCCTGAGCTCCAAATGCACTTATTCTATACGGTCCTGTAGCTGGAACTGTAAAGCTTTGTATTCCGCTAACAACAGTAACTGAACCATTTAAATTAGTTGAAAGATAAGCTGCTGTAATTTGAGGAGCAGTTGGTCCAACTGATGAAGTGGCACTAGCATTTGTAAATGTATATGTTATCTGTGCAGACAACACGCTCACACCAAAAAATGCAGAAAAAATTCCTGCTGTTTTAATTATTTGTAATGTTTTTTTCATGTAAATATATTTTATAATTAGTATAAGACGAATTTAATGGAATTTTTGTATTAAAAAATAATTATTAGATTATATTTACAAATAAAAAAACTCCTGCTCGAAATTACAAGCAGGAGTTTCTAAATGAAATGTTAAATTTGAATTATTGTTTGATTAATTTTCCAACTTTAACGATGTTAGAGTTATTTAATACTTTGAATGTATAAATACCATTATCTAAATTTGACATATTAATTGTATTTAATTCATTAGCTAAAACTTGTTTAACAACTAATTTACCTATAGCATCATAAACTTCTAAAGTAGCATTTTTTGCTAATTCAGCCGTTAAGTTAATGTTTACAATACCATTATTTGGGTTAGGATACACAGAAATTAAATTAGCAACTGCTTCGTTAATTCCAACACAAGCATTAACAGTAACCATTACCGTTGATGATGCAACACAAGCTGCAGCATTAGTTACGTTAACTGTATACGTTGAAGTAACGGTTGGAGAAACTGAAACCGACATAGTTGTAGCACCCGTATTCCAAGTATAAGAAGTTGCAGAAGTTGATGCTGTTAAAACAGCGCTTTCACCTGAACAAATCATTGAATTAGAAGTTGAAGCAGAAACAGAAGGATTTGTATTAACAGTAACAGAACTAACAGCAGTGTTAGAACCAACACAACCTAAGGTACTAGTTCCTGTAACACTATAAGATGTATTTGCCGTAGGAGTAACTACAGCAGAACCGCCACTATAAGTATAAGTACCAGCCCCACTAGCAACAATTGTATAAGAAGCGCCCGCACAAATTGCACCGCTAGTTACTGATATGGTTGGGTTAGTAGCACTATATGAAATAATTACAGAACCATTACCTGATCTTACGCCATTAGTAGAAGCTGTACTTGTAAATGCAGGACTAAAATAATTAGTACCACCTGCGCCGCCACCGCCAGCTCCAGAGTCATTTCCAGAACAACCAACTGTACCAAGAGATCCAGCTCCGCCGCCACCGCCGCCAATGAAACCACCGCCGCCACCGCCGCCACTTTGAAAATTAGGACAAATTGTAAAAGATGAATAACTACCACCAGTACCACCAATACCTGTAATTCCAGCTGTTCCAGCGCTTCCTAAATAACCGCTACAACCAAATCCAGCAGCTCCACCCAAATTACTAACCGCACCATAGCCACCCCCTCCATAAGTAGTGTTTACACCATTTGTACCAGCTCCACCTCCTCCAGCACCACCAACTCCAGCAGAATAGGTAGGAATTGACGTTGTTAAACATCCTAAATTACCGCCGCCGCCGCCGCCGCCAGCAACTAATATTCTATTAGATAACGCTGTTCCGCCAAATCTTATATCTGATGCTCCTCCACCAGCGCCTGAGTTCGAATAACCACCACTTCCACCGCCATTGAAACCAGAAACTGAACCTGTTCCAGCTCCACCGACATAAATGTTAAGCACACTACCTGCTGTAACGGTATAAACTCCAGTAGTTAGAGCTCCTAATCCTCCAACACCACCAACACCTAGTGCACCATTTGAACCTTGAGCCCCATATGCAGATATTGTTAATTGAGAAACACAACTCGGAACAGTAAAAACTTGTAAAGCTCCAGTATAACTTACTGTTTGAGTCGTAACCTGCGAATTGCTATTCAATGCTATTATTCCAAACATTGATGCAAACAGTTTAATTGTAATTCGATTTTTTTTCATTTTAATTAAATTTAATTTATGTTATATTAAAAATAGTTTTTTTTAATAGAATAAAAAAATTATGTAAAATTTAAATTGAAAATTACTGCCTAACTAATTTTATGGTTTGCTGTTTATTTCCTTGAATAATTTTCAAAAAATAATTTCCATTTACATAATTTTGAATATCGATATTTTGCTTTCCAATTTTTAAGGTTTCATTAAATATTACCTCACCTAAAATGTTTGAAATTATTATTTGAGAACTTACAGCTAATTCTAAAGTAAACAATTCTTTATTCGGATTTTGATATACTATTATCCCTAAATCACTTAATGTCTTTTTAATTTCAGTACAAGTACTAACGCTAATTATCGCTGAAGAATTTGAGATGCATCCATAAGTACCCGTTACACTTACCTAATAAACTGCAGTTAATGTTGGAGAAACATTAGTTGTTATGGTTGGCCCCTGTATTCCAAGTATAAGATGTTGCAGTTGTTGAAGCAGTTAATAAAACACTTTGTCCATTACAAATTATTGAATTTGAAGAAGTAATTGTTAGTGTTGGTAATACCTTTATTCTAATTGCTTTAACAGAAGCTGTAGATGTTCCGCATGCATCATTAACAGTTACACTAATAGAACCAGCAGTTGAATTAGCCATTGTTGAAATTGTATTGGTTATAGAAGTTCCTATCCAACCTCTTGGTAAATTCCAATTATAGGCTGTTGCACCAGCAACCTCAGCTACACTGAATGTATTAGTTGAACCAACACAAATTGTGTTTGTTCCAACCACGGATTCAATTACAGGCAAAACACAAGGAGCCGTCATACAACAATTACCAGTAGTAGAAACACTAAATGTTGCGCCATTCCAACAAGCATATTGCGTTGTATGAGATCGAAATGTTCCGGAAAATAAATTCATAAAATAAGAAACAACTTGCCCTGGAGTATTACAACCTCAATTGCTACCATGTACACATTGATATGATCATATAATATTATTATATCCGTTTGTATCCATGTACGTTGACGGAGGCATAATTACATATGATACTGTTCATGTCGGAACACCAGTTAAAGTAGTAGAAGCATGACAACCAAGAGGCATAGCTGGGAAATAACAATTACAATTTACTGTGCCACCATATCCTGCATAAATAACTGAAGTAACATATCTATTTTTAGTTAAAACATCTACTAATTTTTAAAAAAAAGATATTAAACAATCATAATTAGAGTAAAATAGATATATTAATTTAAAACATAGTCTAAATATATTTCATTCAAAAAAAACTCCCATCCGTAATTCAGATGGGAGTTTTAACAAGATTAAAATAAAACTTATTGTTTGATTAATTTTCCAGTCTTAATTGAATTAGAATTATTCAATACTTTATATGTATAAATTCCATTATTCAAATTAGAAATATTTATTGAGTTTAATTCATTTGATAAAACTTGTTTAATCACCAATTTACCTACAGCATCATAAATCTCAATAGAAGAATGTTTAATTAATTCTGACGTCAAAGTAATGTTTACAACTCCATTAACCGGATTTGGATAAACCGAAATTGAATTACTTAAAACTTCGTCTATGCCTGTACATGGACTTACAGTTATCATCACTGTTGATGAAGCAATACAAGTTGCTGCATTTGAAACATTAACAGTATAAGTTGTAGTAACTGTTGGAGAAACAGAAACCGAACTAGTTGTAGCACCAGTATTCCAAGTATATGAAGTAGCGGAAGTAGATGCTGTTAAAACAACACTAGTCCCTGAACAAATTAATGAACTAGAACTAGAAGCAACAACTGATGGGCTAGCATTTACTGTAACTGAACTTATAGCTGTATTAGATGCAGCACAACCTAAACTACTTGTTCCTGTAACACTATATGATGTATTAGCAGTTGGAGTAACAACAGCTGAACCTCCTGTATAAGTATAAGTACCAGCACCACTTGCAACCATTGTATAAGAATTTCCTGAACAAATTGAACCGCTGGTTACTGATATTGTTGGAATTGAACCAACTGTTACTGTAACGGCTGCACGTGAAGAAGATGTACAACCAATTGGAAGCCATGTAAAGTTAACCTCTCCATTTCCTACTTGAACCCCAGAAGTAAAAGAAGGACTTGCAAGAGAGCCTGTCCATGAAGAGCCACCACCAGCACCACCACCACCGCAACATCCACCAGCAACACCGCCACCGCCGTAGTAACCTCCGCCACCACCTGCACAACCATATAATTGACAACAACCACTACCAGTTGCTAATCCAAATCCACCAACACCTAAAGCACCTGTTCCTGCAATTGCTCCACCATAACCTGTAGCAGTTGCGCCAGCACCTCCTGATGAAATACCACCACCACCGCCTGGGCCTCCATGAGTGCTTGACAAGGCAGTTCCCCCAAAGGCACCTCCATTACCTGCTGTAACAGAAGGATATCCTGCGCCTCCTTGTCCACCATATCCATTAGTTCCAACTGGAGAACCTCCGCCACCGTGACCACCATTTCCCCAGCCAGATTCACCACTAACACCTCCACCAGCACCAGCAACAATTATTCTATCAGCCAAAGTTGTTCCTGGGTAACGTACATCAGAAGCACCTCCACCCATACAAGTAAGTCCAACATTTCCCCAATATACGCCTCCTCCGTTATAGCCAGCTTGACCTCCAACAAAAACATTTAAAATTTGTCCAGGAGTAACAGCTAATACACCTTTAGCAATACCTCCATTTCCAGGAAGAGAAGAAGTTGTGGAAGCCTTTTGACCTTGAGCACCTTTTGTAATTATTGTCAAAGAAGTTACACCTGCTGGTACTGTAAATGTTTGCATTGCACCTGTATAACTATAAACTTGAGTTGTAGCAGAACCAATAGCAAATGATTCTGCATAATATGTTGTAGTTATTGTTGGAGTAAAAGCAATATTTGCGCCACTTAAACTTGTTCCAACTGAAACACCACCAACAGGAACAGTGTACCAATTAATACTAGAACCCAAAGCGGTTGCATTTAGTGAAGTTGTGGCTCCAGCGCATAAAACACTTGGTGTCGCAGTAACCAAAGTAGGCACAGGACATTGAGCATTAATTGAAGTTACAGTAGCTAAAATTAAACTAGCTGTAAATAATTTGTATTTTTCTTTCATGGTTTTTAATTTTAAAATTCAAATCAAATTTATAATTTTTTTAGTATAAATAATTTCATAATTATTACTTAATATAATTATATTATAAACATCTATTGATTTTAGTTTTTAACTATTTTTATACTTAAAATCATATAATGTTATCTATTTAAATTATTTCTTAAAACAAAAAAACTCCTATCTGAAATTCAGATGGGAGTTTTTTTTGCTATTAAAATAAAATTTATTGCTTAATAAGTTTTCCAATTTTAATAACACTAGAATTATTTAATACTTTGAAAGTATAAATCCCATTTTCTAAGATTGAAGTGTTAATTGTATTTAATTCGTTTACTAAAACTTGTTTAACTACTAATTTACCTAATGCATCGTAAACTTCTAAAGAAGAATTCTTAGTTAATTGAGCCGTTAAACTAATGTTTACAATACCATTATTTGGATTAGGATAAATAGAAATTAGAGAAGCTGTCAATTCATTAATTCCTGTGCAAGAATTTACTGTTACAAAAACAGTTGATGCACCTACACAAGTTGAGGCGTCGGATACATTAATCGTATATGTTGCTGAAACCGTTGGAGAAATTGAAACCGACAATGTTGTTGCACCAGTATTCCAAGTATAAGAAGTTGCAGAAGTAGTAGCCGTTAAAACTACTGTTTCTCCAGAACAAATCGTTGAATTATCTGCTGTAGCAGAAACCGTGGGGATTGAATTGACAATTACAGAACTAATAGCTGTATTAGAAGCAACACAACCTAAGATGCTTGTACCTGTTACTGAATACGATGTATTAACTGTTGGACTAACAACCCCTGAGCCACCAGTGTATGTATAAGTAGCAGCTCCACTGGCAACAATACTAAAAGTGTTACCTGAACAAATAGTACCACTTGTTGCAGAAATTGTTGGTGTTGAATTTACTGTAACAGAACAAATAGCAGTATTTGAACTTGTACAACCTAATGAACTAGTTCCGGTTATGCTATAAGTAGATGTTGTTGTTGGAGAAACGGTAGAAAAACCTCCTGAAAAAGTATAGGTACTAGCACCTGTAGGCAACATAGTAAATGAATTACCAGAACAAATTGTTCCATTTGCCACACTAACGATAGGCTTTGGATCTACTGTAATATTACTAACTGCAGTATTTGTACAACCATTTATCGCAGTACCTGTTACTGTATATGAAGCTGTTACTGTTGGTGAAAAAGGTGAGCCATTTGTAACTCCTCCACTCCATGTATAAGTCGAGGCTCCTCCTCCAACTAATGTGACAGCTGTTCCAGAACATATAGTAGTTGATGATGGAGTTGCTGTAACAGATGGACTTTGACTTCCAATAATAATTTTATCATAAGACCCTACAACACCTGCATTAAAATTATAAACATGAAGCTGATTTACAGAAGTGGAAGCGGAAGATCTAAAAGGAAAAGAGGTTTGCAATAAAACACCATTAATCCAAATATCAAATGTTTTTGTTGTAAAATTTACATTTTTTAATTCTATAGTATACCAGGTATTTACAACAACTGGGTAATAATAATTTGTACTGCTAATAAAACCTAATTGACCACCTGTAATATACGCAAATACAATTCCATTGTTGGATGAAATACTTGCATCTCCAATAACAACATAAGCACCAGCAACACTAATATTATCAGATTTAATTCTCCAAGTAATGTAATTCGGAGTTGCTGAAGTAAATATCACTTTTGGTCCAGCATAATGGCTTGAACTACCTGATAAATTCATTGAATATAACCCTTCAGCTGGTAATGTAGTATTTACCGCTACTGTATACCCTGTTGCAGTAACCCATGGAGCCGCAAAAATTCCAGTTTCAAAATCGTCACTAAAAGATTGCACACATTGAGCATTTAATGTTGTTATACTTAAAAACATCGAAAAACAAATAAAGGAGTAAACTAAATTACTTGTTTTTATTCTAAAATAATTGTAGATCTTTTTCATATTTAATTTAATTTAAAGTTATAGGATTTATTTAAATATTGATTCATTAACTGTTTAATTTTAACAACCATTTTATGCAATTTAATAAAAGATTATATTATCAAAAGAACTCCCAATAGACTAATCTATTGGGAGTTTAATAAGTATTTAACCAAACTTATTGTTTAATTAATTTTCCAATTTTAATAACACTTGAATTATTTAATACTTTGAAAGTATAAATCCCATTTTCTAAATTTGAAGTGTTAATTGCATTTAATTCATTTAATAAAACTTGTTTAACTACTAATTTACCTAACGCATCATAAACTTCTAATGAAGCATTTTTTGATAATTCTGAAGTTAAACTAATATTCACCATACCATTTGTTGGGTTAGGATAAACGGTGATGTTTAAATCATTATTCATTAAACTTAGTAAACCAACACAAGTATTTACATTTTGAGTAATTGTTAATGAATTAGAACAAGCGCCAGTCATTCCAGTAACTGTGTAAGTAGTAGTTACCGACGGAGAAACTGCAATAACAGAAGTAGTAGCAGTAGTATTCCATGTATAACTAGTAGCACCAGTAGCTGTTAATGAAGCTGTTTCGCCAGTACAAATAATACTGTTACTTGTAGCTACAGAAAAAGTTGCTGGTTGAGTAATTGTAGTTGAAGGTGAAGTAGCTGAACAATTGTTTGCATCTTTCACAATACAAGAATATGTGTTAGCAGCTAAACCACTTGCAGTAGCAGCACTACCACCTGATGGCGACCATGTATAAGAATATGGAGCTGTACCACCAGTAGTTGTAAGAGTGATAACACCATTAGTACCACCATAACAAGTAACATTTGTTTGGGAAGCAATTGTAGAAACAACTGCACTTGGTTGAGTAAC
>JBBQKU010000035.1:0-43517 GCA_038327195.1 Bacteroidota bacterium
CGTAGTCAAGGCTACGCAAAGATTTTTACAAATCATCTTGATAAAAAATGGCTTCGTATCTTTACCCTAAAACATAAATCCATTTGGTATGGCACAAAATCATGAGGTTTTGAATACTTTTGCCTTCAAAAGTATTTTAAGAATAATTATGGCGTTCCCCTTTGGGTCAGGCTTTTTGTTGCAATCTTTTTTTCGTTCCTCAAAAAAGGATTTCCACTTCAATCCTTAACGCGATTTTTTCATAAATGGGAAATTAAATTTCATTTGAAAATTAACCTGCAAGAGGGATGCAAGTGAAAAGCTTTTTTAAATGCTTGCATTTAAAAAACTTGAAGCGACAGCCCGTTCTGGCTCCCGCCAGACTTGCCCAAATGATCATACAAATAATAATTTGAATCGCTGTTTTGAGAGCCCCAACTACCTCATCAAAAAAAGAATTTTCACTATATCACGCAAATAAAAACGACTTATAAAACAAAATAATTCAAAATATTTTATATTTTTGAATACTATGGAATTAAAAAACGAAATTGTAGAAAGAGTCAATAAACTCGAAGAAAAATATAACACTATGGGGCAAAGCCTCGAAGGTTATTTAGATGGTTTATTGCTTTCTAATTATCTAACGTATTGGGATTATATTCAATTAGATACTTTATTGACTTTGCAAAATCCAAAAACAGATTTTCCTGATGAAGAGATTTTTATTATGTATCATCAAATAACGGAGTTGTATTTTAAACTATCGTTGCACGAGATGAATCAAATTGGAAATAATGGAAAAATTATTGGCGATAACGGACATGATAAAGGTTGGAAGGAAACATTAGATGCAGATTTTTTTGCAACACGTGTTAATCGGATCAATCGTTATTTTGAATCTTTAACCAAATCATTTGAAATAATGGTTGATGGTATGGAAAAAGAACAGTTTTTGCGTTACCGTATGGCATTGCTTCCTGCAAGTGGATTTCAGAGCGCTCAATATCGTAAAATAGAAATTTGTGCCACTGATTTTTTTAATTTAGTAGATAAAGATGTTCGTCCAACTATGGATGCAATTACAACGCCAATTGAAGAAATGTTTCAAAATATTTATTGGAATAAAGGAGCTACTGAATTAGCTACTGGTAAAAAAACATTAACGTTGAAGCAATTCGAAAAAAAATACAGTAAAGAATTTATAAATCTTGCAAACGAATTTAAAACCAAAAATATTTGGGCAAAGTATAAATCATTATCAAAAGTTGATCAAGAAAATCCCAAATTAATAAATGCCTTAAAGGAATTTGATGTAAATGTAAATGTGAACTGGCCATTAATGCATTACAAAAGTGCAGTGCGTTATTTACAGCAAAATACGGAAGATATTGCTGCAACAGGCGGCACTAACTGGCAAAAGTATTTACCTCCACGTTTTCAAAAACGTATTTTTTATCCAGAAATTTGGTCGAAAGAGGAACATGATGATTGGGGAAAGAAATGGGTTGAAACCAATGTGTTTAAAAATTGGAAATAAAAATTATATAAAAATAAAAAAAACCAACCTCTTGTAAGAGGTTGGTTTTTTTTATGCTTTACTGTTATAATTAAACGTAACCAAATACTTTTTTATTAGTTTTCTTTTTATAAGTCCATTCCACTTTCCAACCATAAGGACAAGAACCTGTACCAGCAGAAACTGAATTACCAGCCGCATCTACACTAAATAAAACTTTTAAAGCAAATTCTTTTCCATCAACTTTAATATTTACTTCTCCTTGCACTGGAGCCCACGGTCCGCATGTCCAATTCCAAACAATTGGAGTTGACACTTGACTTGTAAATGCATCACCTTCGCGCGTAGTTCCATAATTTTCTAAACTGCTTAAGCCAGCAGATGTTCCAATACCTTCACCAGTACATGTTAAAATATTACCTGGGATTGTATAGGTAAATCGACGGTTAATATTATAAACAGCACTACTAGTTCCATCAAAAGTTACATTTAAATTAGTGCCAGTAACCGAAGTTGCTAAACTCGGTTGCGTTTTTATGATTAACAATTCCCACCAAGTTCCACCAGTTTCGTTAGTAATATATTGTGTACCATTTAACTCAACACTTTTACCATCAGAAGCACGTGTTACTTTATAAGCTAAAAAATCTACTTGTAAAACACATCCAGCCTGTTTCCATCTTTTTCCAGTTGAATAATTTTGAATAGTTAAACGAATAGATCCTGTCCGTGTTCGATTACTAATTGTTGTACCGTTATAATTTATTTTAATGGTACCTAAGTAAGCACCTGCAGTATCAACCGTATAGCCAGTTGCTGTTATTTTTAACGCCGAATGTAAATCATTTGTAGCCGATGGTGCACCAGTTCTGCCATGTAAAAAGGTATTCGCGCCAATCTCCGTATTTATATCATTTACCGCGGCATCATTTTCGCTTTGTACATTTCTGTTGTCTGTTGAAGCTTGACCGTTTTCGTTTTTAAATTCTTGTTTCTTTTTACAACTCGTGAACATTAATGCAAATGTTACAATTGCGATGCTAAAAGAATAAATTAATTTTGTGTTTTTCATTTTTAAAGTTTTAATTTTTAATGATTAATTAAGATTATACAAGTTATAAATATTTTTTTTATTTCCAAATCATTTTAACATTTTGAACCAATAATGCTCTTCAAATTTTTAATAAACATTCTATTTATATTCCATATATATTAGGAAGTAATAAAATTGTTTGTAGTTTTAATGGTGTAAAAAACACCTTCATTATGATAAAGAATTTAAGTCTCTCTATTTTAGTAGTTATTTCATTAACTGCATTTTCTCAAAAAAAATCACCACTAAAAGATTCAGCTCTTTTTACATCATCAACTGTTGGTGGTTTAAATTTCAGATTAGTTGGCCCTTCGCTCACATCAGGCCGAATCATTGATATCGCCATTCATCCAAAAAATCAAAATACTTGGTATGTTGCTGCAGCTTGCGGTGGTGTTTGGAAAACAACCAATCATGGCATTACGTTTTCTCCTATTTTTGATGATTATGGTTCTTTTTCAATTGGCTGTGTAGAAATAGCTCCATCAAATCCAAATACGATTTGGGTTGGTTCAGGTGAAAATAATAACCAACGTTCTGTAGCTTATGGCGATGGCATCTATAAATCAATGGATGGTGGAAAAAGTTTTACAAACATGGGTTTAAAAACATCTGAACATATTGGTAATATCATCATTCATCCAACTGATGAAAATATTGTTTGGGTTGCTGTATATGGTCCGGTTTGGAGCGCAGGTGGCGAACGTGGTGTTTACAAAACAATGGATGGTGGAAAAACATGGGAACGCGTTTTATTTATTTCGGATGAAACGGGTGTTTCTGAAATTGCAATAGATCCAAAAAATCCAAACATTTTATATGCCGCTGCACATCAACGTCGCCGTCAAGAGTGGACATATATTGGTGGTGGCCCTGAATCTGCTTTATATAAATCAATAGACGCCGGTAAAACTTGGATTCAAATAAATAATGGTTTGCCAAAAGGTGAAATGGGAAGAATTGGCATTGCTGTTTCTCCAGTTGATGAAAATTATGTGTATGCTATTATAGAAGGTAAAGATGATAAAGGTGGGTTTTATAAATCTACCAACAAAGGAGCTAGTTGGGCAAAAATGTCAAACTATAATACAAGTGGAAATTATTACCAAGAGATTTTTTGTGATTTAACAAACCGCGATAAAATATTTGCAATGGATACTTGGTTACATCATTCAACCGATGGTGGTAAAACATTTGTAAATACAGGTGAAGAATTAAAACACGTTGATAATCACTGTATTTGGATTGACCCAACAAACGATGAGCATTGGTTAGTTGGTTGCGATGGTGGAATTTATGAAACATACAACCATGCAAAAGATTGGAAATATTTTGCAAATCTACCAATCATTCAATTTTATAAAGTTGCCACAGATAACGCTTTACCGTTTTATAATATTTATGGCGGAACACAAGATAATAATTCAATGGGTGGACCATCAGCAAGTATTAACAATGCAGGCGTATTAAATTCTGATTGGTATATAACATGTGGTGGTGATGGCTTTGAATCTGCAATTGATCCGTTAAATCCAAATATTGTTTTTTCAGAATCTCAATATGGAGGTTTAGTTCGTTTTGATAAAATTACTGGAGAAAAAATTTCTATTCAACCTTTACCAGGAAAAGGAGAAGCTGGTTACCGTTGGAACTGGGATGCGCCTTTATTAGTGTCTCCACACGATAATCATACCTTGTATTTTGCAGCCAACAAAGTATTTCAAACAACCAACCACGGTGACGATTGGAAAACAATTTCGCCAGACCTTACACAACAAATAGATAGAAATAAATTAAAAGTAATGGGGCAAGTTTGGTCAATTGATGCGGTGATGAAAAATCAGTCTACAACAATTTATGGTAACATCATTGCTTTAGACGAATCTCCAAAAAAGAAAGGATTATTATATGCAGGAACAGATGATGGTTTAATTCAAGTGTCAGAAAATACTGGCGCATCTTGGACAAAAATAGAATCCTTTACTGGTGTTCCAAAAAACACTCGTGTTAATATGATTACAACATCTTTGTTTAATGAAAATGAAGTGTTTGCTGTATTCAATAATCATCGCTCAGGAGATTTTAAGCCTTACTTATTAAAGAGTTTGGACAAAGGAAAAACATGGATGAGCATTACAGGTAATTTACCAGTAAGAGGTTCAGTATATTGTGTGAAACAAGATTTTGTTGACCCAAATTTATTATTTGTTGGAACTGAGTTTGGTGCATACTTCACAAATGATGGGGGTAAATTTTGGACAAAATTAAATGGCTTGCCAACCATTGCAGTTTATGATTTTGATATTCAACAACGCGAAACAGATTTAGTAGCAGCCACTTTTGGAAGAGGCTTTTATGTATTAGATAATTATTCACCATTACGTAATTTGAAAAAAGAAACATTTGATAAAAAAGCGTATTTATTTCCAATAAAAGAAGCTTTGGTTTACGTTCCTTCTGCACCATTAGGTTTAACAGGGACAGGCTCACAGGGCGCTGATTTATGGTCGGCTGCAAATCCTGCTTATGGCGCAACATTTTCATTATACATGAAAGATGAATTTAAAACATTAAAATCCATTCGTCAGGAAAAACAAAACGCTTTAGAAAAAGATAAAAAAGATGTAGCCTATCCAACATTTGATGAATTAAGAAAAGAAGAGCAAGAAGAAGGTGCACAACTCATTTGGATTATAAAAGATAGCTTAGGAAAAGAAATCAAAAAATTAACTAGTTCTCCATCAAAGGGAGTTAGTCGCATAAGTTGGAATTTAAGAATGGAAACAACAAGTCCTATAAATCCTAATAAATCGAAGCCTGGTAGATATGAAAGTTCAGATGATGGCTATTTAATTTCAGCAGGAAATTATGGAGTAGAGGTATATCTTATAATTAATGGTGTTTCCGAATTAATTATTCCAAAAACGAATTTTAAGGTAAAGAGTTTAAATAGTCAAATGCCAAATGTTATAGGTAATTCGGAATTGCTTAGCTTTAGAAAAGAGGTTGCCGAATTAAGCAGAAGTATTAGTGGTTCTGAAAAATTGATGCAAGAACAAAAAGATCATTTGTCTCTAATGAAATTAGCAATTACAACATATCCAAATGCAGACATTAAATTATTGGAAGATGTCAGAAAAATGAAACTGGCATTTGCAGAATGCGAACTGATGTATTACGGTGATGGACTTAAAGCATCTAAAGAAGTTGAAACGCCACCTAGTTTTACTGGTCGTTTAGGGAATGTGGCATATCAATTATTTGAAAGCACTACAGGAGTTACAGTATCGCAAAAAGAAAATATTAAAATTGTGAAAGATGAATACCAAGCTTTTAGAGTAAAATTAGATGCCTTAATTATTCAAGTAAAAGCATTGGAGCAAAAATTAGATGCGTCATCAATTCCTTATACAAAAGGGAAAGATGAGAAATGGAAAAAAGATTAATTTAATAATTTTCGTTTTTTTTGTATTTGATTTATAATATAGTTCATCGTTTTTTTTAGTTTTTAATGGCGTTATACAATAATATGATAATAATCATATTATTGTATAACGATTGTCATTACTTATCTATTTTATTATCTCGAATTTTATTAAAAAATAATAGATATGAAAACTGATTTAAAAAATGAAAGTGGTTTAAATTATAAACAGTTCTATAAGGAGTTAGGGCAATTATTATATGTAGTGGCGTATAGTGATGGTGAAATTCGAAAAAAAGAAGTTGATGCGTTACGTGAATTTGTATTAAAAGAATTAGCTCCATCGGAACATTCATCTGATTCTTCTGGAATGAATAAAGCTTTTTATACACAGTTTGAGTTTGATGATATTGCAAAAAATCAAATTCCTACTTCTGAAGTATATAAGTCATATGTGAAATATTTAAATGAAAATTCACATCATATCAATAACGAATTAAAAATAGCAATTATAAAAGCTGTGGAAGCAGTTGCAAATGCCTATAAAAAAACAAATAAAAAAGAACAAGAAATGATTGATAAAATCATGGAAGAAATCGAATTAATTTAAAAAAAAAATATGAAAAAAATACTAGTTACAACAGATTTTTCTACGAATTCCAAATCAGGTATTCGTTTTGCTATACAATTTGCCTCACAAACAAAATGTGATTTGGTTTTCTATCATATTTTTGAAGGTGTTGAAAAAAATGAGTGGAATATTTCCTCGACAAATAAAAATGAAAAATCCACACATGATATTCAACTTGAGAAATTACAAAAATTTGTAGCAGCCGTATATAAAGGTTGTGGCGTTGAAGTTAAAAAACTCAAATGTATAGTTGAAACGGGTATTGATACGAATTCAATGATTAATTCGTACGTGAAAAAAAATAATATTGATTATATCTGTATTAGCACAAGAGGTGGTGGAGTCGTGAATAAATTATTAGGTACTAATACTTCTTTATTGATTCAAAATTCACCTGCTCCTGTTATTGTAGTTCCGAAAAACTATAGGTCGAAATTTATTGATCATATTATGTATTCTTCGGATTTTTCAAATTTAAAAGAAGAGTTGACTAGTGTTAAGAAAATTGCAAAATCATTATTAGCAGAAGTAAATGTATATCATTATGATTATTTAGTAAATGTTGATGAAGTAAAAGCGAAGTTGGATAAAATAGCTCTAAAACATACAGCAAAAGGAATAGTTTTTCATATCAAAAAAATGGATATTGAAAATACCTTATCTGCTCATTTACAAAAAGATATTGCAAAATCAAAAACTT
Organism: Bacteroidota bacterium; assembly: GCA_038327195.1. Lineage (GTDB taxonomy): Bacteria > Bacteroidota > Bacteroidia > B-17B0 > Aurantibacillaceae > UBA4416. The sequence goes on from JBBQKU010000035.1 coordinate 7,347, forward strand.
CATTAGTTGTATTGTTTACTAAGCAAAATAAGAGTTGGTATACTCGCTTATTTTTAAGGCAAAATACAAAAGAAGTAGTATTTGATACAAAAACGCCATTATTGATATTAAGAAAAAAGTAAAGGTTTATGTAAATTTAATGTTATTAATTCTGTTTTTTTCTTTATTACGCTATAACATTATTGATAATAACACTTTGCATTTGTAACTTTAACCAAACTAAAAATAATTTTATGAAAAAAGAAACTAAAGAAATGCTAAAAACATTAGTTAGCAATCAGGAGTTGATAATGAAAGCTTTAAAAATTGAAGTTCCAGTAAAGAAAGTTGAAGAAAAAAAAGCGCCAGTTAAAAAAGCTTTAGTTAAAAAAGTTGCTCCAACTGCAAAAAGAAAGCCAGTTAAAAAAGCTGCAAAATAAAAACGAGAAACACTTAATTTAAATTAAGTGTTTCTTTTTCTGTACCTTTTTCTTCTACAGATAATAAACCTTTACCATATTTTTTTAGACGAACTTCATAGCGTTGTTTAACACGCTCTGAAATAGGAATTGGATTTCCTTCTTCATCTATTCTAACAAATTTTACATTTGTGTGTGTTACAATTTCTTGTTCACCAGTATACACATTATGTTTTCTTATTTCCATATACAGTTCTAAAGAAGTAGAGCCAAACTTTATGACTTTACCGTATATTTTTAAAATATTTCCAATTTTAACTGGTTTTTTAAACACAAGTTCGTCAAACTTAATGGTTACCATACGCGGTGTATCGCATAACTGCGAAGCGAAGGAACCTGCAGCGTCATCTATTAATGACATGAGTGTTCCTCCAAACATATTGTCGTGTACGCCAATATCAAATTTTTTGCAAATATAAGTTGTTATTAATTCCATTATATAGTTATGAGTTGCAAATTTAAATAATTAATCAATAGTTCCAGCAGCAATCGTATTATTTGTGTTTTCATTTATTAAAATAAATGAACCCGAATTTCTGTTATCAGAATATGAATCAAAACTAATTGGTTCAGCTGTTTTAATTAACACTTTACAAATGTCATTTAATTTCATCGCTCCGTCGCTATCTAATTCAGTAAACGTATGAATGTCAATTTTACTGATTACTTCTTTGACAACTGCTTTAGTTCTAAAAGAATTTTGTTGTAATAGAATTTTTTGTCCAGGAATGTATGCAGCATTATCCATCCAACAAATGGTTGCCGTAATTTCTTTTTCTGTTTTTGGCAAATGTTCAGATGGAACTATAGAATTTCCTCTGCTAATATCAACGTCATCTTTCAAATGTAAAACTACAGGAGTATTGGTTTCTGCAATGTCTACTTCTTTTTGGTTGACTTCAATTCTATCGATGGTTGTTTCAATACCAGAAGGCAACACCGTTACTTTTTGCCCTTTTTTATAAGAACCACTAACAACTCTTCCTGCAAAACCACGATAGTCGTGTAACTCTTCAGTTTGTGGTCGAATAACGTATTGAACTTGAAAACGAGATATGTTTGTTTTTTTAGTTTCTGCAATTTCAACAGTTTCTAAAAATTCCAATAACGGTCTTCCTTTATACCAATTCATTTTATCTGATTTGGTAACCACGTTATCACCTGCTAATGCACTAGCTGGTATAAATGAAACATCTTTAAGGTTAAGTTGTTTTGCGAAGGTTAAATAATCTTTTTCTATTTGTTTGTATTTATCTTCTGAATAATCAATTAAATCCATTTTATTTATACAAACTAATAGGTGTGGTATTCCTAAAATAGCTGATATAATTGAATGGCGCTTTGTTTGATCCGTTATACCATTTCTTGCATCAACTAATATGATAGCAAGATTTGCATTGGATGCGCCTGTAAACATATTACGGGTATATTGAATATGACCAGGAGTATCGGCAATAATAAACTTACGCTTATCTGTGCTAAAATATTTATAAGCTACATCAATTGTAATTCCTTGCTCACGCTCAGCTCTTAAGCCATCTGTTAATAATGCTAAATCAATATCTGTGTTTGTTCCCGTTGTTTTACTTTGGCGAGTAAGTGTTTCAATAATATCAGTTGAGATAGAATTGCTATCGTATAGTAAACGCCCAATGAGTGTGCTTTTTCCATCATCAACATTTCCTGCTGTAAAAAATCTTAGTAAATCCATTTTATTTAAAGTTGTTTTTTGATAGTTTTTTGTGGTTAGGTAATTTTCAAATTGTAAATGATTATTTATTGCGCTAGTTCTGTTTCAAAAAAATAAAAACAAAAATCAAATAACTAATTTAAAAATAGCCCCCTTTTTTGCGATCTTCCATGGCAGCTTCGCTAACTCTATCGTCCATTCGCGTAGCACCTCGTTCACTTATTTTTGCATCTTTTAATTCCGCAATAATATCATCTACGGTATAGGCTTCACTTTCAACAGCTGCAGTACAAGTCATATCGCCAACGGTTCTATAACGAACATTTTTAGTAACGATGACGTCAATGTCTTCCTGAATTACAAATTCATTTGTATTCATTAACTGTCCATTCTCCGTTAATATACATTCTCGTTCATGAGTAAAATAAATAGATGGCAATTCAATTTTTTCTCTTTTAATATAATTCCAAACGTCTAATTCAGTCCAATTACTAATTGGAAATACTCTAACGTTTTCGCCTTTGTTTATTTTACCGTTGTATATATTCCATAATTCAGGTCTTTGCATTTTAGGATCCCATTGGCCAAATTCATCACGTACAGAAAAGATTCTTTCTTTTGCTCTAGCTTTTTCTTCATCTCTTCTAGCTCCACCAATGCAGGCATCAAATTCAAATTCCTCAATCACATCTAATAAAGTATAGGTTTGTAAGCCATTTCGGCTGGGAAATTTCCCTTTACCATCTTGTAATTTTTTTGTTTTAATAGTATCTGTAACGTAACGAACAATTAATTTTTCATCTAGTTGTTTAGCTAAATTATCACGATAGGTTATGGCTTCATGAAAATTATGACCAGTATCAACATGTACTAATGGAAATGGAAATTTGCCTGGACGGAATGCTTTTAATGCCAAATGTACCAAGCATATGCTATCCTTTCCTCCGCTAAATAAAAGCGCTGGTCTATCAAATTGGCCGGCTACTTCTCGAAGAATGTAAATTGCTTCTGCTTCTAATTCATCTAAATAATCTTTTTTATTGCTCATTGTTTTTTATTTTATTACATCCCTAAGTCTGTTTTATCTTTTTTTGCTTTTTCAGTCGCTATTTACTGTGTAGTCCACATTCTTTTTTATCATTTTCTTCCCACCACCATCTGCCTGCTCTAAAATCCTCACCCTCATTTATAGCTCTTGTACAGGGTGCGCAGCCAATACTCACAAATCCTTTATCATGCAACGCATTATACGGAATATTATGTTTAAAAATATAAGCCTTTACTTCTTCTAAAGTCCAGTTTAAAATGGGATGAAATTTTATAATTTGATTTGTCTCATCCCATTCTAAGTTTGGCATATCTTGTCGGTTACCAGATTGCTCTGCTCTAATACCAGTAACCCAAATTGTTTTCCCTTTTAATGCACGTTTTAAAGGTTCTACTTTTCTAATTAGACAACATTCTTTTCTATTCTCAATACTTTCATAAAAACTAATTGGCCCTTTTTCAGTTACTAATTTCTCTAAAGCTTCTGTTTGCGGATACATTACTTTTATTGGTGTTTTATAGCGATCTAATGTGCTATTTAAAACAGAATACGTTTCATTAAATAAACGTCCCGTATCCAAAGTAAAAACTTCTATTGGTAAATGATTTGAAAATATAAAATGTGAAATCACTTGGTCTTCATAGCCTAAGCTTGATGAAAACACAACCATACCAGGGAATTCTTTAGCGATAATTGCCAAAGCATCTTCGGGTGATTTATCTTTTATGAGTTCTTGTATTTTTTTCATTGTTTAATTCTTTGGGCGTGTCCCCGCAAAAGAGGAGGCGGGGTCGGGCTGTCGTTCCAATCTTTTGCAAGAGTCAGGCAAAAGGATTTCCACTTGCATCCCTCACGCTTTTATATTATTTCAACGCATTTAATAAATCATTTAATATATCTTCTTTATTTTCTAAACCAATTGATACACGAATTAATCCATCAGATATACCAACTGTTGCTCTTTCAGTTTCACTCAATTTACAATGTGTACTCGAAGCTGGATGAGTGACAATACTTCTTGCATCACCTAAGTTTGGTGAAATCTTTATCATTTGTAATTTGTCCAGAAATTTTTTGGCAGGCTCATAGCCCCCTTTAACCGTAACTGTTATAATGCCACCACCTGCTTTCATTTGTTTTTTTGCAATTGAATAATTTGGATGAGATTGTAAAAAAGGATATGACACATTTTCTAATTGAGAATGTCCTTCTAATTTTTGCGCTACGTATAAAGCATTTTCACAATGTCTGTCCATACGCAAAGCCAAGGTCTCTAAACTCTTACTTAATACCCAAGCATTAAACGGACTCATTGATGGTCCCGTTAATCTTCCGAATAAATAAATATCATTTATTAATTCTTTTTTGCCAACTACTATTCCTCCAAGCACGCGCCCTTGTCCATCCATATATTTGGTAGCAGAATGGATTACTAAATCAGCACCAAATTTAATTGGTTGTTGCAAGTAGGGAGTAGCAAAACAATTATCTACAATTAATAAGATATTATGTTTTTTTGCAAGAGCCCCAACTAATTCTAAATCTATTAATTCAATTGCAGGATTAGTTGGAGTTTCTAAATAAATAAATTTTGTTTCAGGTTTAATTAATTTTTCAATTTCGTTGACATTATTTGTATTGAAATAGGAGTATGAAATATTCCATTTAGGAAAATACTTTGTGAAAATAGCATGCGTTGCTCCGAAAACTGAAGAACATGAAACCACGTGATCCCCTGATTTTAAAAGTGCCATAAAGGTTGTGAATATAGCTGCCATACCAGATGCTGTTGCTAATCCTGATTCAGCGCCTTCTAATAAGCACACTTTATTAATGAATTCATTTGTATTTGGATTTACATAACGTGAGTAAATGAAATCATCTGATTCATCATTAAATGCTGCACGCATATCTTCGGCTGTATCAAATACAAAACTCGATGTTAAAAATAATGGCACAGAATGTTCGTTATATTCAGTGCGTTCTAATTGTGCTCTGATTGCATTAGTTTCAAATTGTTTATTTTCCATATACTAGTTTATTGTTACTCTGTGTGTAATTTTTGCTGTAGGTTCTAATGTTTTAGTTACTGAACAATATTTTTCCATTGATAATTGAACAGCACGTTCTGCTTTACTTTGCTCAATGTTTCCTTTCAAAATAAAATGAACCTCTATTGTTTTAAATAAAGAAATGCCCTCGCTGTTTGTCGCTTCTCTCTCGCCATCAACTTCAATATCAAAAAAATCAATTTCTTGTTTTTGTTTTTTAAGGATTAATATAATATCAATAGCCGCGCAACCACCTAAGGCCGCTAAAAGTAATTGCATTGGACGCATTCCTTTATTATGTCCGCCAATTGCTGGAGCACCATCTATAGAAATGATGTTGCCATCATCATTACTTGCTTCAAAATTGAAATCTTTATCTATTCTTTTTAAATTAATTCGCATATTTTTTTTATTCAAAGATAACCAATTTTAAAATTCATTTACACCATTAACTGTTGTATATTTCATGGTATATTTTACTCCAGGATTTATGTATTTGTAAGCACTATGAGTCATCAAAGCAGCTTCGTGGAATCCACACAATATTAGTTTTAATTTATTTTTATAAGTATTAATGTCACCTATAGCATAAACCCCTTCAATGTTTGTTGAATAATCTTCTGTATTTACTTCGATTGCATTTTTATCAATTCCCAAGCCCCAATTCTCAATTGGACCTAATTTAGGACTTAATCCAAATAATGGAATTAAATTATCAATTTCAATCTCATTTTCTTCTTTTGTTTTTGAATCAATAACACTTACATTTTTTAAAAATGTATCGCCCCTTACTTTTATCAAATTAGTATTTAATAATAAATTTATTTTTCCTTCTTCAGCTAATTTCGTTACTTTATTTACGCTATCTGGAGCTCCTCTAAAAGATTCACTTCGATGAACTAATGTCACTTTTTTTGCCACATTTGCTAAAAAAATAGTCCAATCTAATGCGCTATCTCCACCACCAGCAATCATAATATTTTTATCACGATAGGTTTCTGGATCAAGAACCATATAACTAACGCCTTTCCCATTTTCGAAATTAATTAAGTTTTCAACTTCAGGTTTGCGTGGTTCAAAACAGCCTAATCCACCTGCAATAACTACAACCGAAGCATTTATTTTTGTGCCCATATTAGTGGTTAAAATAAAATCTTTTTCTCCAATTTTTTCTAACGATTCAATCCGTTCACCTAGTGTGTAGGTTGGATTAAATGGTTCTGCTTGTTTAACTAAATTATCAATTAATTCTTGCGCTAATACTGAAGGAAATCCTGGAATATCATAAATTGGTTTCTTAGGATATATTTCAGAAAGTTGCCCACCAACTTGTGGTAGATAATCAATTAAATGACATCTCATTTTTAATAATCCTGCTTCAAAAATGGCAAATAAAGCTACTGGTCCTGCGCCTATAATGGCGATATCTGTTGTTATCATACTTAAAAAAATAATCGTTTTAAACTTGTAATTATTACTACAATACCAACTAGTATCATAATTGATTTGGTTGGAATTTTATTAGCAATATATGCCGCAATTGGAGCCGCAATAACGCCACCTATAATTAATCCTAAAATAATGGCCCAATGTGTTAATCCAATCAATGTGATAAAAGTTAAAGAGCTTGCGAGAGTTATAAAAAACTCCGCTAGGTTAACAGAGCCAATCGTGTACCGTGGATTTTTCCCTCTTGCAATTAAAGTGCTTGAAACTATTGGCCCCCAGCCGCCGCCGCCAATGGAATCTAAAAAACCACCTATGATGGCTAATGGAAATATTCGCTTTATTTTTTGACGAATGTTATCTTTCTTTAATGCTTTAAAAATAATAATAATACCCAAAATCAATGTGTAACTCGAAACAATAGGTTTAATGATATCATTATATTGTTCGAACGAAGATAGAATATAAGCACCTAGAATTGCACCGATTACACCTGGTATGAGTAAGCTTTTAAATAATTTGGTATTAACATTCCCAAATTTTAAATGCATTAATCCAGAGACACCACTTGTAAAAACTTCAGAAGCATGGACGCTGGCACTCGATGCAGCTGGTGTAATACCAAATGACAATAAAAAGGAAGTTGCTGTAACTCCATAAGCCATGCCTAAAGCACCATCAATCATTTGTGCTGTGAATCCTGCTAAAATATATAAGAAAATTGATGAGTCAATACTTTCTGTTAATTGGTAAGCATAGCCTCCTAAAATATCTGGAGGTAAAAAATGACATAATAAATACCCCAATATCAGTAATAATGGAATAGATAAACTGTAAGTCCAAATGCGTATTTTGCCAATACCATTTTCATTTATTTTTTTTGGATTCGACGCTAATACAGACGTAATGGTATTTAGTTTTTTAACTTTTTCTGTAAAATCTCCTTTTAAATGAGTTCTCACTTTAGTTAAATGATCGATTGATTCATTAATTTCATTTGGAAAGGATTCTTCAAAAGTTTCTCTAATTCGTTTTGCAAGAGTAGGTGATTTGCCATTTGTAGAAATTGCTATTTTTACATTTCCTTTTTGAACAATTGAGCCTAAATAAAAATCACATTGTTCTGGAGTGTCAGCCACATTAGCTAAAATAGCCCTCTTTTTTGCCTCTTCTTTAATCTCACTGCTTTTTGTTTTATCATTGATGGCAATAATTAATACTTCAATCCCATTTAGATCCTCATTTGTAAATTCTCGTTTATGAAAAATAACATGAGGATATGCACTGATAAAATGAACTATTTCCTCACTAATTTCTTTTGAAACAATTGTTAAATTAGTTGCTGGACTGTTTAATAAGACAGCGGATACTTTTTCCAAACCAACTTTTCCGCCACCTACAATTAGGACACGAAAGTTTTCGAGTTTCAGAAAAACCGGGAATAAATTATTTTTCGCTTTGGTTGACATAATTAATTTTTTTCTTTTCTAAAGTCTATATTGTTATAAAAAATAATCTATTATAATGACTATTACTAAATTTATTTCAAGAGGCTTGCTACAGATAAACATTCAAATAACATAAATGAATAGAACTTGACTTGCTTATTTGGCTTCCAAACCTAACAAATAAACGATTTTGACAAAACGTACTATGTATAATATTTTTACCTAAATTAACGAATATTTTATTATTAATTACACCAAATAATTTATTTGGTGTAAGTCCATTTTTTGAAAATGGTATCAATAACATAGTATTATATTCCTCAGTTACTATTTGTTTTTTATGATTTTGAGTTTTTATTTTCATAAGTTAATAGTTTGATAAATATTAAAACGAATAACTTCATTACTATTTAATGTTAATCCGCTAGAGCCCTGTTGCCAAACGTGCATGTATTGTAACTGTAGACTCAATTTTTTATTGATTTCATAATTACATCCTATATATATTCTATTTTGATCAAAGTAGTTATAGGTAATTATATTTCCTGCGTTAATCATAATTTCATTTCCTACTAAAACATACATATTATTTCCTGTTTCATTTTGTTTTAAAATAGGGTAACGCAAATCAATCCTATATCTAAATCTAAAATTAAATTGATACTCATTAGTTGATTCATTATTTTTTACTATTTCATTTAAACGTTGTTCTACTCTAAAACGATGAATCAATTTTAATTTATTTATTTTATCTGTTAGTTTTAATTCCTGCCAAGGACGCCATTCCCCCCTGGTTTTTTCATCAGTTATAAAAAATCTAAAGTGAGCTAATCCAATTGCAATTGTAATTCTATCATTTGTTTTAATTGAAACATCCGATCGAATGAGTGCTTGAGAATAATGTTTAATTTCGTTTCTAGTTCTAAATTGCAAATCAGAATTAATACTCCATTTTTCATTTAAAATAATATTGTTATAATATCCTAACCATAATTGATTATCCTTTACAATATTTGGAGAATCGTTTTGAGCAAAACTATTATGAAATAGAAATATATAAACTACACTATATTTAATTGGTTTAAGCACAAGTATTATAAATAATTTAGGTTTATTAAATGTTCTTGAAAATTCGGTTGTTGCTTCACTACTTCTCCTATAACAATTACAGCTGGTGCTTTGATGTTTTTTTCTTTAGCAATCGCCTCAATCGTTTCAATTGTTCCTAAAGCAATTTTTTGAGTTGCTAAAGACCCGTCTTGTATCAAAGCAATAGCTGTATCAGCTTTTCCTGCTTTAGCGAAAATTTCAGTTATCTCTTTTAATTTACCTAAGCCCATTAAAATAACAACAGTTGCATTTGTTTTTGCGGCCAATATTATATCTTGTGATAATTGATTGTCTTTAGTTGTTCCTGTAATTACCCAAAAACTTTCGCTCACTCCACGATGAGTAACAGGAATGCCAGCTAATGCCGGAACACTTATAGAACTTGAAATCCCAGGAATTACCGAAGTTTCTATATTAAATACATTCGCATAATTTAATTCTTCTTGTCCACGACCAAAAACAAATGAATCTCCACCTTTTAAACGAACAACATGTCCATGTGTGTATGCCATATCTACAATAAGTGTATTAATTTGTTCTTGTGTATATGCATGTTGATGATTTCGTTTTCCTACATATATTTTTACTGCACTTTTTGGAGCATATTCTAATAGCTCTTTGTTCACTAAGGCGTCATATAAAACAACGTCTGCTGTTTTTAAAGCATTAATACCTTTTAAAGTGATTAGTTCAATGTCCCCAGGACCTGCGCCAACTAGAGTGATTTTTGGATTTATATAATTTGACATATTTTTTATTTTTTTTCTAATACTTGTGATTCTCTAACTAATTTTACTTGATTTAAAAATGATTGGGCTTGTGAAAAATAGGTGTCTGCAAATTCTTTACTTGGTTCATTTTGATTAATTTGAAGAACTAAATCTTTATAACTTGTTTTTAGTTTAATTAATCCGGTATCTACCAAATGCTTATCAAAATCAGCAATTAATGTATGGTGTGTATTAACATGCACTTGTTTATCAAGCAATAAAGCTTTTGCTCCACTAATTAATGAGGCGTATGTATAGTAAATGCTATCTCCATATTGATTATTATCAAAAGCTTCGGCGCTCCACGCTAATTTTTCTTCTGCTTCAAAAAATAAGGTAGCTACTAAGTCAATAATTACACCCGCACATTCTCCAACTCCAATTGCTGTTGCAAATTTTTCTTCAGAACCCCAATCTATGTAATCATTAGGTGTTAAAGTACTATTATCTCCTAGTGGTTTTAATAATTGATAAAAATAATCTCTGCCTTGTTTATCATAATATGAATTAAAATATTCACCTTCAACTGCGTTTTTTTCGAAGTCGTTAAATAGAGTTCTTAAAACATCTGGCCCGCGTTTACTTGCAACTTTAATTATTTTTTCTGAAATTCTACCTACACCATTTCCAACAGTTCCTCCACCTAATAATACTTGTAGGGCTGGCACAACATTTATTCCAACTTTGAAAGAACTACCATGAAAACCAATTTGCGCTAAACCATGTTGGCCACATGAATTCATACAACCACTAATTTTTATTTTAATATCATGGTTATTTATTAAATCAGGAAATTCATCATAAATAACTTTTTCTAATTCAACTGTTACATTTGTACTATTAGATATTGCTAAATTACAAGTGTCTGTTCCTGGACAAGCTGTAATGTCGCCAACAGAATCAAAACCAGGTGTTGCTAATTGTAAATGTGTTAACTGATTATATAAAAATGGTAAAGAATTTTCTGAAACATATTTTAATAAAAATCCTTGGTTAATTGTGATTCGAATATCGTTGGAAGCAGCATACGAATTAATAATTTTAGCCAACAAGCGCGTTTTGTCTGAAGAAATATTACCTAATAATACTTTGATATAAACTCCGAAATAACCTTCTTGTTTTTGTTTAAATGTATTGGTTAATAACCATGTTTTATATTTGCTTTCATTCAATATTGGTAATTTGGATGATATTTTTAAAGTTGTTTCATCATAGTTTTCGGTACTTACAGAATCGATTTCAACAGTTTTATTTAAAATAGCTTTTTCTTCAAGTGCAACAAGATTTAAAAATTCAGAAACTCCAATTTTGTGTATCAAATATTTTATACGAGCCTTATGCCTACTAACACGTTCACCATATCTGTCAAATACACGAATTGCAGTTTCTACAAATGGAATTAATTTATTTTCTGGTAAAAACTCATACGCAACTTGACCTAAAAAGGGTTGCGCTCCTAAACCACCGCCAATTAAAACTTTAAATCCACGTTGATTAGCATCATTTATTTTAGGAATAAAACCAAAATCATGGATATAGGTAAAAGCAGTGTCTTTATCATTATTAGAAAAAGCAATTTTTATTTTACGTCCTAACTCTTGTCCAAATGGTTTGCGTAAAAAATAATTAAATAAAGCAAATGAATATGGCGAAACATCAAATGGTTCATTTGGATCAATTCCAGATTCTGCTGATGCAGTAATATTACGAACTGTATTGCCACACGCTTCGCGTAAGGTTATATCATCTTGTTCCAACTTAGCCCACAATTCAGGCGTTCTATCTAAACTTACATGATGAATTTGAATATCTTGACGAGTCGTTAAATGTAAATTTCCATTTGAGTATTCATCGCTTATATCAGCAATTCGCAATAACTGTTTAGTAGATATTTTACCAAATGGTAATTTAATGCGAATCATCTGCACACCTTGCTGACGCTGGCCATAAACACCTCGAGCTAAACGAATACTTCTGAATTTTTCATCACTAATTTTTCCTTCTTTAAATTCTCTAATTTTTTTATCTAAATCAATAATGTCTTTTTCTACTAAGACTTTTCCTGAGTGATTGACTAATTCTAATTCTGTTCTAAAGCTTTGCATAATTGTTATTTTGAAGCATTATATAATTTATACCATTCTTCGTTTGTTAGCTTAATTTGATAAGCACTAGCTGCATTTTTAATTCTTTTTTTATCCGTACTTCCAATAATTGGCAAAGCTCCTAATTTATATAGCCAAGCAACAGCAATTTGTTCAAGATTAACTGAGTGTTGTTTAGCAATTTGAGTTAAAACTTTCCTGACCTTTACAGACTTCACGTCTTTTCCATTTAATATTCGTCCACCTGCTAAAGGTGCAAATGCCATAGGTTTGCTGTATTGTTCTTTAATAAAATCTAAACGACCATCGTCGATTGCTGAATTTTGCAAAAGATTTAATTCAATGTGATTGGTTACAATTGGTTGAGATAAATGACTAGCTAACAACCTGTGTTGAAATACATTAAAATTTGAAACGCCAATGTTTTTTATTTTACCACTTCTTAATAATTTTAATAATGCAGAGGCTGTTTCTTCTACATGATAAAGTGGGTCATAGTGTTCAAGTAAAAAAATGTCTATGTAATCTGTTTTTAATCTTTTTAGAGAATCTTCAACACTTTTTGTAATGTGTGTAGGACTTAAGTCGTAATATTCTCCTTTTAGCTTGTTATCCGAAAACTGTCTAATACCAGCCTTTGTGGATATAATTATATCTTCACGTTTTATAGAATTTTCCGAAATAACATTTCCAAATAATTCCTCAATTTTACCATTGTTATAATTATTACTGTGATCAAATGTGTTTACTCCTAATTCTAAATTATAATGAACGATATCTTCTATCTTTTTCTTGTTTGCTAAAGCTGGAGTAGTCCATCTCCAAAATCCATAAATGGCTGCTGATACTTCTGGGCCTGTTTCGCTGATATATATATTTTCCATGAGTTATGATGTTGATTGTTAAAAAAAATGATTGAATGATTTTAAAAAAAAGCCCCACCGTGTTTACGGAGGGGCTATATATTGAATTCAATATCCGTCCGTTAACAACATCGAAGCATCATCCAACAACACATGGCGTTGTTGAAACTCTTTTTATTAATATGGAATATGTTTTTCATTTTACGGGAGCAAATTAAAGTATTATATTTTTATTATCCAAATAAAAAGTAAAAATATTATATATATTCTATAGGCTTAGTAGGAATTTAATCTCCTTATCTCTTTGTATTAGCTATTTTATGTTTTTTTTCTAATTTCTTTTCTCGCAATAAAATATCAGACAAACTTGTTTTGGAAAGTATTTTTATACTTGCATCTCTTACTTCTAACACAACATTTCTTAATCCACAGACCTCTTCACTTACACATTCTGCGCACGTTTCATAAAAATTTAGACTCACGCACGGAAGTAATGCTATTGGTCCGCCTGTGGCACGAATAACATCGCTAAGCATTATTTCTTCAGGATGTTTTATTAAATAATAGCCACCAGTTGCACCCATCTTACTTCCAACAAATCCTTGATGTCTTAAGTCAAGCATGATTGCTTCTAAAAATTTTCGTGGTATATGATCTATTTCTGCAATTTCAGATATCTTAACGGGCTTTTTGTCTTTATAAACTTTGGCTAAAGTAAGTAGAGCTTTGATCGCATATTTGGTCTTTTTTTGTAGCATAAATTATGTGTTTTTAAATAAATATTTGTAAATATACTACTAATTTAGTAGGATATAAAACATAAAATTATTTATCAATTTTAATTTTTGCTCCTAATAATTCTAAATGTTCATAAAAGTTTGGGTAAGATTTATTAATGGCTTCTGCACCTATAATTTCAATTTCATTTTGTGCTTTTAATGCAGTAATAGCACAAGCCATTGCAATGCGATGATCGTGATGTGAATGAACAGTTGCACCATTTATTTTCTCACCCCCATGGATAACCATGTCATCATTGTTCAATTCAATAATAACACCTAATTTTTCAAACTCTTCTTTTAAAGTTATTGCTCTGTTACTTTCTTTATGTGTCAATCGCGAAATTCCTTTAATAACTGATTTTCCTTGGCAATATGTTGCTAAGGCAACAAGAGGCGGAAAAAGATCCGGACATTCAGTCGCGTCAAAATTAAATGATTTTAGTTTTCTAGGGCCTATATTTATTTCATTTTGAGTTATAATAATTTTAGAATTGCAATCTATTAATGCCTTTAAAATTTCTTTATCAGCTTGAGTAGATAAAACATCTAATCCTTTAACCTGAATTGGACCCGCAATTGCACCCGCAACTAATAAAAATGCACCACCACTCCAATCTCCTTCAACCGTATATTCATTTTTTTCTGGATGAATGTTTGTATAATTTGAATTAAAATAAAAAGATTCATAATTTCTATTTTCTGGAACTTTCATTCCAAATTTATTTAAAATATCTAGCGTTAAATCTACATAAGGCTTACTCTTTAAGTTAGTGACCGTAATTGAAACATCTTTGGCATCACTAGCAGAATAAGCAAATAATAGTCCTGTTAAAAATTGAGAACTTAATGAACCATCAACAGTAATATTTTGAGGAACTATTGGCCCTTGAATTTGAAATGGTAGTTTTCCGTGTTTGCTTTTTATATTCACCATCAATTTTGGAAATACTTCATCAAAAAAATCCATGGGCCTTTCTAATAAACTACCAGTTCCTGTAATATTCAATGATAAATTTGATAAGGCTGCAATGGACGTAAACATTCTTACACTTAATCCGGATTCTCCGCAAATAATTTCAGACTCTTTTGGAATAACACCATTGGAATTAATTATTAATTTTCCGTTCCTAAATTCAAAAGTTGCCCCTAGTTTTTTAATTATATCTAATGCGGCATTATCATCATTGCTAATTCCATAATTATATATAATTGTTTCTCCTCCTCTAACCAATGCTGCAGCACATGCCCTTTGCATACAACTCTTTGATGCAGGAGCTTGAATTAACCCATTTATTAGAGAAGGAAAGACAGAAACTTTCATGATTAAATTATATTATTAACTTATCAAAAGTATCATAAATAGTTAAATAAAAATAGGTTCCTCGTAAATACTGCTTGATTGGATTAATTATTTACTAATTCATTTTTAGAAACGTTAGATACTATTTTAGTATTTAATGATACATTTTCTTCAACTAGCGAAACGAAAACATTATTTTTTAAAATATAGTCTCTATTCTTAATTAAGTTTTTAAGGTTAACTTTTCCAACAACATAATGGTAATCACTGCTTGTATATTCTTCATTAATTTCACTAAACTCAATTTGTTTTAAATCAGTTGATGAGTTGTATCTTAGGTAGACATGCAGCAAAACATCATTTGTAAATATGGGAGCATGTTTTTGCGCATATTTTTTAAACTCATATTTATATCCATGTGATAAGGCAGAAATATCAGATAAAACAGCTGCGCCTGTTGGATAACTTCCAGCACCTCTTCCTTGTAAAAATTGTTCACCAGAAAATTTTCCTTCTACAATAACACCATTAAATTCATTGTCAACATTATATAAATGATTATTGTTTTTTATAAAACGAGGTGCGACAAATACAGTAACATTATTTTCGCCAACACGTTGAATGATTGGAGTTAGTTTAATTTTATATCCTTTTTCTGAAGCATATTTAATATCATTATCATGTAAAGTTGTAATTCCTATATTCAAAACTTCTTCTGGTTTAATTATTAGTCCAAATGCATGCAAAGCAATGATGATTGCTTTAAATTTTGCATCAAATCCTTCTACATCATTAGTTGGATCAGATTCTGCAAAACCTAAATCTTGTGCTTGTTTTAACGCGTCAGCATAAGACAGTTTTTCGCTAATAGTTTTTGTTAAAATATAATTAGTTGTGCCATTAAAAATGCCAGATACTTTTTCTAACTCTTCATTATCAAAATATTCTTCTAAACTTCTAATAATCGGAATACTTCCGCAAGCTGATGCTTCATATAATAGTGACACATTATTTTCTTTTTGTAAACGATATAATTCATCTAAATGAACAGCTAATAATTTTTTATTAGCTGTTACTACATGCTTACCTTTTTTTAATGCTTCACTTACAATCAAAAATGCTTCGTCTGCATCATCAATCAATTCTACTATGACATCAATTTCAGGGTTGTTTAAAATTTCCCATTTATCAAACGTAATTAATTCGTTCGCAACAGTTCTTTTTTTAGATTTATCTTTTAATCCAATTTTAACGATATCTGCTTTAAATCCTGTACTATTATTTAATACATGGTAAAGTCCTTGTCCTACGCAACCGAAACCAAATAATCCTATTTTTAATGTTTTGCTCATGAGTTCTATTTTATTTATGTGTTAATGTTTTTTGAGATTGATTTATTGAAATATAAAATTGTTTAATGTGCTCTGTTAATTGATCAGTTTCAATTAAAAATCCATCATGTCCATAGAAAGAATCTATTTCTTTATACGTAGAACCCTTAATATACTTTGCTAATAATTGCTGTTCTTGAATTGGAAATAATAAATCTGATGTTACGCCAATTACTAATGTTGGTATTTTAATATCTAATAATGCCGTTTCTAAACTAAAACATCTATTACGAGACACATGATGCGAATCCATTGCTTCCGATAATCTTACATACGAATAAGCATTAAATCGTTTCACTAATTTTTCACCTTGATAGCGCTGATATGATGACGCTGCGTGGTTATTAATAGTGTTATGATCTGCATTTTTTTGTGTACTGTTGTAAGTGTGATAATTTCTATAACTCAATAAAGCAATACTTCTTGCTGCTTGCAAACCTTTCTCCCCACCATTTTCTGAGTTTGAATAATAGGTTCTATCTGCCTTAATTGCTAAGCGTTGCGATTCATTAAATGCAATTCCCCAAGGAGAATGTTGAGCGTTAGTTGCAATTAATATTAAGTTTTTAGAAACTGTTGGATTTTGTAATACCCATTCTTGGGCTATTTGTCCACCTTGCGAACCACCAATAAGAGTATGTATAGTTTTAATACCTAAATGTTCTTTCAAAACATCAAGGGTATTGGCCATATCTCTTATTGTAACTTGAGGAAAATAACTAAACCAAGGCGCATTTGTAGCAGGGTTTATACTCAATGGGCCAGTTGTACCATAACAAGATCCAAGATTATTTGCACACACAATAAAATAGTCCTTTGGATTAAATAAATCATTTTCACCAAATAAGCCTCCCCACCAGTCAAATACATCACTGTTTGCGGTAAGTGCATGAACTACCCAAATTACATTGCTTTGATCAGCATTTAAACTACCGTAGGTATTATAACTGATTTCTAATTCTGGAAGTGTTAAACCTCCTTCTAATTGAAATCTCTTCTTATATGTATATACTTTCTGACTCATAATTTTTATTTTAAACTAATTGTTAAATATGGTTTCTGAAAAAATTAAGTGTTTGTTTTCCTGTGAAGTTAAAATATTGATGTCACTTACTAACCTGGGAATATGAGTAGTTTGAGCAGTTGGATATTTTACACCACCACGTTGAGCAATTCCATATGATGCTTGGATTAAAATGAATTTTTGATAGTTTAATTTTATTTTTTGATTATATATTGATTTATTTGAGTTCATGATTTTGTTTTATTGTTGTTATGAAAAATTGTTGATTTTGATATTCTTTTAAATAAGAATATACTTTGATTACCTAGAATTTCCAAGGTTAATTTTATCGAATAAAAATTGTTACGAAAAAAATTAGCTTAGCAGGTACACCAGCAGCAACACATACACGCCATCATGAAAAATGGGGTAATAGAATTAAAAATTCCGATTCGGTTACTTTTGCTTTGTTTTGTTTTTGATACTGTGCGTTTCATTTTATTTTTTTAATTTATTTTTCTCTGCTTTTCATCAGAGTAGGAGTTGGCACCTGTTTTCCAATTTCGTTTTACCGAAACTTTGAGTTGGTTGCCAGTGGGTCAATGAGCCTATTCTCTCGCCACTTCTTAATAAATTAATACACACAATGTGGATAGTAATTCTGTAGCAAATTTAAAACATTTTTTTGTTTACTTCCAAATTTATTTTGTTTTATTTTAAAAATCGGTCATTTTATTGCATTTTAAACTAAAAAATACATGGTTTAAGGGAATATTTTTTAGTTTATTTATTATATTTAATTATTAATTAATCTTTACAAAACTAATATTTTATGAAAAAAATCATTTTAATGATTTCCGCTGTAGGCTTTTTGATTACAAATGGAAATGCTCAAAAAACAGAAAAAGTAAAAAAATACAAAGAGATTGCTTATAACGATATTTCAAATGATTATGATGATATAACTGTATCAACAAATAACGGAATGTCTAATAAAGAAATGACTAAATTCAAATTGAAAATAGTTAATAAAACAAATGACATTATTATTTATAAGCCAGAAGAAAGTAGTATTAACGTAAATGGCAAAGCTGTAAATCCGAAAGAAAAATGGTTAGTAATAAATCCCATTGAGTCAGATTTTAGAGTTATTAATATGTTAGGAACAAATTTCCTTACACCTTATTCATATAATTTAGCTGGTATTTATAAAGTTTCAACAAATGGAAAAATTGTTGAAACTGCTAATTTCACATTACCTCCAGCTCAAAATGACTTTACATCTGGTGGATTTACATGTTCAATGACTAGCCTAGTTAAGGAATCGGATAAGACTGTAGTTAAATTTGATTGCAGATATACTGGAGATAAAATCGGAGTAATCGACCCTAGCAAAGCTGCTGTTCAATTGCCTGATGGAACTGTTTTAGCAAATGAAAAATCTAGTTCGCAACCTACAATGGTTATGAAAGGCAAATCAGAAAAAATTACACTTAAGTGGAATAGACTAGAAGGAGGAAGAGCAACTGATATGCAAAAAATTTCAATGAATATTTTATGGCGTGGCACTTTTACTGAAACCGATGCTGTTAAAGTAAAAGAACAAGTTTTGGATTTTCAAATCAATGAAAGTTTGTCTAAATAAAAATACTATTTACTTTAAACAAATAAGGCTTGATATAATCAAGCCTTATTTGTTTAAAGTTTTTTTTAGAAAGATTCAAGTTGTTTAAAGTTTTTTTTAGAAAGATTCAAGTATATTATTAATAAGAAATAATAGGAATATTATGTAAATTTAGCTTTTAAAAAAAATATAAAAATGAAAAAATCATATACTATAATCATATTATTTGTTGGATTAATTGCAAGTATTCCAGTTCTAGCACAAAATAATAAAACTGTTTTAGCATTTTCTGAAAGTATAGAACAAGAAAAAAAATTGGAGTATACTGCAGCTATAGAAACTATGTTAGGGTTAAAAGATAGCACAACTTATGAAGTTAATATGAGGCTTGGTTGGTTGTATTATAAGTCTGGTTTAAAAAAGAAATCTTTAAATTATTATGAAAATGCAATAAAAATAATTCCAAATGCAATTGAACCTCGCTATGGTTATGGTTTTCCTGCCTATTTATTAGAAAATTTCAAAGAATTAATTGAACAAGACAAAAAAATTTTAGAAATAGATCCAAACAATAAAACTATTAATTCCAATTTAGGTTCTGTTTATTATTATGCTAAAGATTATAATAACGCTTTACCATACTTTGAAAAAGTAGTTTCTCTTTATCCATTTGATTATGATAATAATTTGTTATTGGCTTGGACAAATTTAAAATTAGGTAAAAATGTAGAAGCAGAAAAATATTTTAATATCGTTTTATTATACTCCCCTAAAGATGCATCTGCAAATGAAGGCTTATCATATATT
The DNA here is from genome assembly GCA_038327195.1 of Bacteroidota bacterium. Classification (GTDB taxonomy): domain Bacteria; phylum Bacteroidota; class Bacteroidia; order B-17B0; family Aurantibacillaceae; genus UBA4416. The sequence continues at coordinate 27,243 of JBBQKU010000035.1, forward strand.
AAACGATTAACTCCTAATAGCGAATTGGTAATGAGTGCATTTTATAAAAGTTACGAATTATTAGAAAAATTAGATTATAAAGGCGCAGTAAATTCCATAAAACAAGTTTATGATAAATCATCCTATTTTATTAATTTACGACTAGGATGGCTTTGCTATTTAGCGGGTTTACAAACCGAATCAGTGAGTTATTATAAAATAGCTTTAGAGTTAAATACTAAAGCTATAGAACCAAAGTTTGGTATTACTTATCCCTTAGATTTACTTGGTAATAAAAATGAATTAAAGGCACAATATGAAACTATTATTGGTATGGACTCGCAAAATACTACTGCTCATTATAAATTGGGAGTATTAAATTATGGAAATAAAGAATATCAATTAGCACTTTCCCATTTCGATAAAATAGTAAAACTTTACCCAAGCGATAGTGATGGATTATTAATGTTAGCATGGACAAATTACCAATTAGGAAATACAACTGAAGCAAGAACTTTATTTACAAAAGTTTTATATTTTTCTCCTAATAATGCATCTGCTTTACAAGGTTTAAGCTTAAAAGCAGTAGAACCAACAAAAAAAGTTGGTTTTTAATTTTTGCTTAATTCATAATTAATATTGATTTCAAAATTTAGGGCAGTTTTACGGTTTTTCAATGAATTTTTGGCAAAATTTATTTATATTTAAAAAACTTCTTTTTTAGTATAATTATGGCAAAAGTAATACCGTTTAAAGCTATTCGTCCTCAAAATGATAAAGTTCATTTAGTAGCTTCTCGTTCTGTTGATGGTTATAATACAGTTGAGTTAAGAGAAAAATTAATGGGAAATCCATTTTCATTTCTTCATGTTATTAATCCAGACTTTGAAGATGGAATAAAAACAAAACCAGGATCTGCTGAAAGATTGCAAAAAGTAAAAAGTCATTTTAAAAAGTTTGTTCGCGAAAAAATATTATTTAAAGATGAAAGACCTTGTTATTATTTGTATCGTCAAATAAAAGATGATAATGAGTATTTAGGAATCATAGCATGTACAAGCATTGATGATTATATTAATGGTGTCATAAAAATACATGAACAAACCTTAACTCAACGCGAAGAAAAACTAAAAGATTATCTGGAAGTCTGTGAATTTAATGCTGAACCTGTTTTGTTTTCTTATCCAAATGATCTAGAAATTGATACGATATCTGAAGAAGTTTCTAAAACACGTTCGGATTATGATTTTACAACTACCGATAAGGTTCGTCACACTGTTTGGATAATCGAAAATAAAAAAACTGTAGAAAAAATTGCAGAAAGATTTAATACTATTCCAAATATTTATATTGCGGATGGACACCATCGATCGGCTTCTGCTACGTTATTAGGAAAATTAAGACGTAGTAATAATAAATCATATACTGGGAAAGAGGCATTTAATTATTATTTAGGCGTTTTTTTTCCTGAAAATCATTTAAAGATATATGAATATAATAGAGTAGTGAAAGATTTAAATGGCTTATCATTAAATGAATTATTGTATAATCTTAAAACAAATTTTACAGTTACAGAAATAAATGAGGCTCAATATAAACCAAAACAACCTCAAGAATTTTCAATGTATGTTGAAAATAAATGGTATTCTTTAAAAGTAAAAGATAAAATTTTTAATGCTAAAGATCCAATCGAAAGTCTTGATCCAGCTATTTTAACAAAATATATTTTGTCACCAATATTTAATATTCACGATTTAAAAACGGATAAACGAATTGGATTTGTGCCAGGAGTGCGCGGAAGTGAAGCGTTAAAAAAGACAGTAAATGAAGGTAAGGCTGCAATTGCATTTGGATTGTATCCTGTAACAATGAAACACTTAAAATGGATTGCAGATACTGATAATATTATGCCTCCAAAATCTACTTGGGTAGAACCAAAAATGAGAAGTGGTTTAGTAATTTATAGTTTAGAAGAATAAATTTTTTTAAATCTAATCATGTTTAACTAAAATGTCAATTTCTGAAAATATTAAGGCGATTAAAGCGGAACTTCCAAATAATGTTACATTAGTAGCTGTTTCTAAAACAAAACCAAATGAAATGCTATTAGAGGCTTATAATTCTGGGCAAAGAGATTTTGGTGAAAACTATGTGCAAGAGTTAGTGGATAAGCAGAATGAACTTCCCAAAGATATCAACTGGCATTTTATTGGACATTTGCAAAGTAATAAAGTAAAATTTATTGCTCCCTTTGTTTATTTAATTCACGGGGTCGATAGTTTGAAATTATTAAGTGAAATAAATAAAGAAGCGATTAAAAATAATAGAGTTATTAATTGTTTACTTCAATTATACATTGCAAATGAGGAAACAAAATTTGGTTTGAGTTTTGACGAAGCAACTGATATATTAAGTTCAAAAGATTTTATTGAGATGAAGAACATTTCAATAAAAGGATTTATGGCAATGGCTTCAAATACAAATGATATTGAACAAATAACAAATGAATTTAGGAGTGCTCATGTTTTTAAAAATCAGTATCCGAATTTGCCAATTTTAAGTATTGGAATGAGTTCTGATTATGAGTTAGCAATTAATGAGGGTTCAACATTAATCAGGGTTGGCAGCAAAATTTTTGGGGAGCGAAATTATGCTGTTTAGTTTTTCCTTAAATAAAAAAGAGAAATCGAATTTAATTCAACATCCCTTTTTTATATTTGACATAAACTATTGTGGTTTATATTCAGTAGTATGTTCATCATTAGTTTTATAAACATCATCAGTATCATCATCAGATTCCTTTAATTCATAATGTTTTTCATTTTCAATATTGACATTTACAATAATTGGAGGAGGAGTTGGGTTTGATATCCAAACTGTTGCATTTCTGTAAACATAAACTTGTCTCCAGTTATCCCAATAAAAATTATAATGAGGAAAATATACCCATCTGCGGTTGTAGTTCCTTCTAGGAGCCCAATTTGGATGATATACCACTATCGTTTTTGGCCTGTAAATACTTCTTTTTACAACGTTTTGATTGTGGTGGTTTATTTTAATTTGTTGATTTTTTTCATGATTACCATTACCATTACCATTCCTGTTTCCATTGCCATGACCTTTTCCTCCATGATTTCCTTTTTGCGCAAAACCTATTGAGGTTAATGATAGAATTAACCCCAAGGTCAATATAAATATGTTTGTTAAATTTTTCATACTAGTTTAATTTAGAGATTTCGATTGTTCGACCTTATATTTTATAAAAAGTTTAATGCTGGTTAAACTTTTTATCTCGAATACTATAAATTTAACAAAAAAAAGCATCAAGTGTTTATTACTTGATGCTTTTAAAATATTATTTATTGATTTTTAACGATTAATAATAACCTTAAATGTTTTTTTAGTTCCACTATCAATTACAGTTAAAAAATATGTACCGTTGTATAGACCAGTAGTTTCAAAATAGCAGATTGTACTTCCTTGATAAAACTCTTTTTTCTCTATAATTTGTCCAGTTACATTACTCAATTCAACTTGTAAATCATTTTTTAATAATTCTTTAGATTGAATCATTATTAAATCGGAACTAGGATTCGGATAAATATTTATTGCCATTTCTAAACTTGAATTTTGAATAGCAGTTGTTGAAACTGTTGTATATGTTGTTGTAGCTTCAGAAATAGACGTTGGTTTAGTTACATTTTTTACACCATAAAAAGTTGGACCAACAACATATGGATATGCCGAATTATGGTTAGCATCTACAGTTGCAAAATAGCAATACGTGCCTAATGGATATTCAGGAGTTACACAAAATCTTCCGTTATGAACATCCAAATAATCTGGAGTTAATGTAGTAGTAGGAACATATTGGTAATCTTCTTTGAAATATCCTAATGGGTATGTTGTATTTACAGGAGGGCCAGAAGTAACAGTTACTGTACTCGTATATAAAGTAGTTCTTGTTGTCATGCTTCTTAAACTAAAACTAGATTTCATACGAACTATACCACCAGTTCCGTCAGTATTTTTATAGCCATAAGCACCATAAATTGGAAAACCATCATATGCATATCCAATCAATGGAGAGTGAACAGATGGATTAATTACATACAATGCATCTGAGGCATATAAATTGCAAATAGTTGAAATAACAGTTAAGTCTAAATTAAAGGCGCTTGGATTTTGATGATGGTGATAATTAGTTCCAGCAGGATGACCCTTTGAACAATCAAATCCTAAACGTTCGCCAACAATTGCATCTCTATTCCAAATACCATCTCCTACGCAAGCTGGCATGATTGGTCCTCCGCATAACGAACTTGTAGAATTTTTCCAAGAAACACCGTCCCTATAATCAAATAATGAAACACCGTTAATAAATAAGCCAATAGTACCTCCAGTTGTTGGTGACAAAGAACCTGTATTTGCAACCGGTACTAAAGGAATTTTATAAAGGTTTGCATTATCGGTCCCTTGATTTGGATTACCATCTAAATAAGGACCTATTACATATGAAGGTACGCCAGTGCAGTTTACATAAACAAAACTTGAAGAATATTTTACCGATTGAACATTAGCTAGATAAGTATCAGCAATAGGTGTTGAATTACCGCTAATATAGTGACGGCCAGTTATTCCTGTGGTATTTTGTAACCAAGATGAAATGGCAGGGCTTATTTGAGCCCATGTAGATGAAGCGATTACGCTTGCCCCTAGTAAACATGTAATTCTTTTTTTCATAATTATTTATTTTTTTATCTATTTTATTATTAGACGATGTTTTTGTTTAATTCCTTCGTTAGTATGTATTTTTTGTTTTTAATGGGTATCCAAAACGTTTATTAAATAGAAATTCATTATCAGTTAGTGTTAATAAGAAAATAACTAAGTCTATTTTTTGTTCATGAGATAGTAAAATAGGTTTCCCCTTTAATTTATCAGATAAGGTTTTACTGTTTTTTACCCCACTTACATAATGATTGACAACTTCTGAAAGTTTCTTAAATCGGCCATCATGCATATAAGGAAATGTGAATTGAATATTACGTAAACTTGGAACTCTGAATTTTAAAGAGTCGTTTGGGTTTTGGGTAATTTTCATTCTACCAAAATCATTCAGTGTCGTGTCAATTGGAAGGCCATTGTTTTCTAATGTATCACTTGTAAATAAAGGTTCTTTATGGCAATTAGCACAATGGTTTCTGAAAATAGTTAAGCCTCTTTTTTCTTGTTCGGTAAATTCGCCACCAAGTTCTTTTCGAATGTATTTATCATATTTAGAATTTGAAGAATTTAATTGAATAACAAATTGTGATAAGGCTAATAATGTTTTTTGCCCTGTAATAATTGGATCCTTAAATGCTTTTTTAAATAATGTTTTATAAAATGATGAAGCATTTAATTTTTTAACTACATTTTCTATATTTTCATCCATCTCTACTTTACTTGTAATTGGCGCAAGTGGTTGAACGTCCAGATGATTAACACCACCATCCCACATAAAAGTTTTTTGCCAAGCAATGTTTACAATTGCTAATGAATTACGTTGCCCAATTTTTCCGTCAATACCATGACTCAAATTGTGGTCAACATGCGTAAATCCTGTCGCTTGTAAATGACAACTGGCACAAGAAATTGTATTATCTCTTGATAATATCGGGTCATAAAACAAATTTCTTCCTAGTTGAAATCCTTCTTCAGTTAAAGGATTTTTAGAAAAATCATAATTTGGTTTTGGCCAATTTTTTGGCACTTTAAAAACAAGAGGCGTGTTTTTTTGAGAAATAAAAGCTAGTAAGCCAATACTAATGACAAGCATACTAAAAATAATATTTATTTTTTTAATTCTCATCAATATAAAATATAGTGGCTATTTTTTTTGATAATTCCATTGCTTCTTTATTTGGAATCATAATTGAATTAGTTTGATTTAAAGAAATGTTTTCAAAAAAATTAGCTAAATTAAAATCTATTGTAAGGCTATTGTTTTTTAAATTACTAACTGGTAAATAAATCGTTTGCATTGCATAAAAGGGTTGTTTGTAACCACCAAAATGAAATTGAAATTGATGTTTTCGAGTATTACAACTCGGACTATTACCTTCCATTTTAAAATTAATATAACCACTTTGCCAAGCCCAATACATCCCTTTTGTTGGGTCTAAATCTCCTGCTAATGCGCCAGAAGTACTTGTAATACTATCAATACCAAGGTTGAATTTGATTTTAGTAATATGTAAATCTGAAGGAATATTTAACAAAATGGTTTGAGATTTTAAATTTTCAAAATCAATTAAATGAAAGCTGTTTTTTTCTTTCCAAATTACTTTATCATTATTTAGAAATTCAATACTAGAAACATAAAATTTTAATACTTCAATTTTAATACTATCATTTTCATTTAGTTTATAGTATGTATCATTTAATATCAAATTAGAATTCCCAAATTTGGCATTAAATAAAAGTTTGAAATCTTGTTTTTTTTGTGCAAAATGATGGCCAGATAGTAAGATTAAAAATGAAAGGAATAAGGTATGTCTCATTTTTTATTTTCTCTATGTGGAGGCGGCGGAGGAGAAAGAAATTTAGCCAACTCTGCAGTAAAATCTTTAAATGCTGCTTCTTGTTCTGGTCTGCAAAGTTTTTTTACTTGTGTAAAATGATTCAAATGGATAGTTTCAATTTCCATTTGTTTTTTTCCAATTTCATTAATTAAAGAATCTCTTAATCCTGGAATAGTATCATTTACTAATGTATTATATAATTTGTTTTTGAAGATTCGAATTTGATTATCTACTGCCCTTATTTCAGTTTGATGCATATCAATTAATTTCTCAAACTCAACGATTTGCTTATCATCAAAATGTAATTTTTCTATCACAAAATATTTTTTTTCCATCGGATTCGGATGTTTTGATTTCCCCAAAAATACAAACCCAATTAATGCCAAATTAGTTACTAATAAACTAATAGCAATAATGCTTAAAAGTTTTATTTTGCTCATTTGTAAATTGAATTATTTGGAATTAGATTAAATGATTGAGCGATGTTGTTTTCGTTTTTTACAGATTTAAAACTCTTTATTAGAATAAAAACATTTAGTAAAATTATTAATGCAACAGATAAACTTAAAGCCCAACCAATTGGCTTTTTAAAATTGGTAGAATAGAGGTTTTCTATTTTTTGTTCAATACGAGTTAGCAAAAATGCATTAGGTTCTGCTTTTTGCATATGATGAGTGCTATTTTCAACACTTTTTATCCAGTTTTCAGCTTCCATGTTTAGTTAGACGATTTATATTATTATTTCCTTTGGTATTCTTTGTAATATTCTTTTAATTCTTTTCTTAGGTTCTCTTTTGCCCTTTGTAAGAGTGATTCAACTGATCCTATGCTTTTTTCCATAACTACTGAAATCTCTTTATTTCCTAATCCTTCTATGTTAGCTAATAAAAAAGCTGTTTTTTGGTTTTCAGGCAACGTTTCAATGGCCTTAAATAAATAGATGGAGTGTTCTTTGTTTTCTAAAATAATTCCAGGGTGAATAAAATCACTTGCGTCGTGTTTTAAACCACCATCATTATTAAATATACTCGAAACAAAGGCCCACCTTTTTTTAGTTTTTTTTGCCTTTAAAAAATCCAAACACTTATTTATTGTAATTTTATAAACCCAAGTTTTTACGCTTGAAGTATGATTAAACTGATGAATAGATTGGTAAACACTTACAAATACATCTTGAGTGACCTCTTCGGCATCTTCTGTATTTTGTAAATACATTAACGCTAAATTATAAACGAGTTTATTATGCTCGTTATAAATTTCTTTAATATTAGGTTTTTGTGATGTCAATTGAATAAAATTAATATTTTATTTTTATTTGACTAACAAATAGGTGTAAAGTTGAATAAATTAAAAAAGCCATCAGTTAAATTACTGATGGCTTTTATATTCAAAATTATTTTGAATTAACTCTTCTTCTCAAAATCAACAACAATTGGTGTTGAAATACATAACGAAGAATATGTACCAATAATACGACCAATTAATAAAGCAAATATAAATCCTCTGATGCTTTCTCCACCAAAGATGAAGATAACTAATAATACAAAGAATACGGTTAACGATGTTAAAATGGTACGACTTAATGTACTATTTAAAGCGTAATTAATTAATGTGTTACGCTCTTCACCTTGTACATCTGCTTTTCCGCTATCAGCTAAACGCTCACGAATACGGTCAAACACAACTACTGTTTCTGTCATTGTATATCCCATTACAGTTAAAATCGCAGCAATAAAATCTTGTCCAATTTCTAAAGAAAAAGGAACAACACCATCTAATATTGTATAGAATGATAATACAACTAGCACATCATGGAATAAGGCAACAACTGCACCTAAACCATATTGCCATTTTTTGAATCGTACTAAAATGTATATAAACATTAATAAACAAGAGAATAAAATAGCTCCATAAGCACCATATAAAATATCGGTTGCAATAGTAGGCCCAACTTTTTGCTGGCTAACAATTTCATGCTTAACTTTTAAAGTTTCTAAACCTTGATTTAAAGCAGATTCAACTTCTGTATCAACAGTTGGAGAATTGTCGGTAACACGGTATGATGTTGTTATTTTCAATTGATTTGCGTTACCAACCGTTTTAACTTCTAAAGAAGCATCTTTAAATACAACTGATAATGCTTTTTTAACATTTTCAGTTTCCATTTCTTTATCAAAACGTACTTGATATGTTCTACCACCTTTAAAATCAACACCTAATTTAAAGCCACCGTTTTTAACATAAAATACTGCTCCTAAAATAATGATTCCTGCAGAAATCATATAATACACTTTTCTTCTTCCAACAAAGTTAAAGGCAACGTTTTTAAATGAGTTACGAGTAACAGTATTATCAAATGGAATTTCCATTTTGCGTTCTAACATCCATTCAAAAATTACACGAGTAATTAAAATTGCTGAGAATAATGAAGCTCCTATACCAATTAATAATGTAGTTGCGAAACCTTGAATTGGACCTGAACCAAATACATACAAAATGATGGCTAAAATTGCTAAAGTTGCATTAGAGTCAATAATTGAACTCATTGCATGTTTAAATCCTTCCTTAATTGCTAAAGATGAATTTTTACCTAAAGCTAATTCTTCACGAATACGTTCAAATATTAAGATATTAGCATCCACAGCCAAACCAATGGTGAGGACAATTCCGGCAATACCTGGGAGCGTGAGCACGGCGGTCATGGAGGTTAAGCCCCCCATAATAAAGAACATATTTGCTATAAGAGCAATATTTGCTACCATACCTGCTTTGTTATAATACATATACATAAATACAAGTATTACTAATAACGCTATTACAAAAGACATTAACGAAGAGTCAATGGCTTCTTGACCTAAAGATGGACCTACAACGCTTTCTTCAACAATACGAGCAGGAGCAGGTAATTTACCTGCACTTAATACTGCAGCTAAAGCATTCGCTTCTTCAACAGTAAAGTTTCCAGTTATTTGAGATTGGCCACCTTTAATTTCACCATTAACTGTTGGTGCAGAGTAAACCATATTATCCATCACAACAGCAATTGAATGTCCTTTTTCTGAAGCACTTTTTGGTGAATTAGCTTTTGTTAATTTAGCCCAGTTAGTTGCAGCTTCTCCTGTCATTGTCATACTAATGTATGGGTGACCACCACTTTGTGCATTAAAATCTGAACGAGCATCAGTAATAATATCTCCAAACATAGCAGCTTTGCCGCTTCTGTCTGTAATTTTGATAGCAAATAAATCAAAAGTTTCAACTTGGTTTGGCGCCTCACCACGTAAATTTGGTTTTGCACCCCACATAAATTTAACTTTCGTAGGAAACATAGCTTTCACTTTTTCCATTTTCAAATAGCTATTAATTTTAGCAGTATCTTGTTTTAAAGCATAACCAACTGTCGGGCCTGGAATGTAATTGTATCCTTTTGTTTTTTCATCTTGATATACGGCTGCTTTTAGTGGAGAGTATAATGAATACAATGGGAAACGCTTCATGAAATTTTCATAAGCAGTATCTTGTTTTGCAGCAACTGGCGGGGCTTTAACTGTTAATGTTTTTGCAATACTATCTTTAATTTTTGCTGAATCAATAGCAACTGTTGGATTAGTTGCTGCGAGTATGGTTGAATCGTTAACAGCCGTTGTGTCTTTTTTAACTTCAAAATCAGGGTAAAGAATATTCTTAACTTTTTCGTTAGCTTTTTCAAAAAATGGAGCTATTTCTTGGTTTTCATAAGTTTCCCAGAATTCTAAGTTTGCAGTTCCTTGTAATAATTCACGAACACGTTCTTTATCTTTTACACCAGGCAATTCTACTAAAATACGACCACTATTTCCAAGTTTTTGAATGTTAGGTTGAGCAACTCCAAAACGATCAATACGAGAACGAAAAGTAGCTTCTGAATTTGTAATTGCCTCATCTACAGTTTTGCGGATAAATGCCATAACTACATCGTTAGATGCGTTAAAATCAACTTTTCCTTTTAATTCAACAGTTTGGAATAATGGAGCTAGCTTACCATTTGGCGAATTAGATTTGTAAGTTTTTTCAAATAAATCTAAATAATTATCATTGTTTTCTTTACCTAATTTAGCAGATGCATCGGTAATTGCTTTATTGAATGCAGCATCTGGATTGTTGTTTGATAAATTTTTCAAAATATCAGCAACAGAAATTTCTAAAGTAACATTCATACCGCCACGTAAATCCAAACCTAAGTTTATTTCACGCTTTTTACACTCTTCGTAAGTATAGCTAGCTAACAATAAATCATAAACTGGTTGTTTTTTTACAGAATCTAAATATCTATCAACTGTTTTTGTTTTAACCGAATCAATATAAAACAACTCTTTTGTTGGGTTGTTATTTGAATATGCCTTTGCAGCAGCCGCAACAACAGGAGAAGCTGAAACGCCTTCAGCAAATTCTTTTGCATCGATTTCAACGCCACGGGTTACCCACGTAAACGATAAATAAAAAATACAAGCTAACGCTAATAATATAGCGAAAATTTTAATGGCACCTTTGTTTTGCATAAAAATGTTGTTAAATCTAAAAAATTAAGGGTGCAAATATAACTTTAAGCCTTTTATAAAGCAAATTTATTTAATATTGATTATTAGTAAGTTAGCTTTTTTGTTTGGCAATTTATGCCTAAATTTGAAATATGAAGTTGCGACTAAATTTTTTTTTCCTGTTAAATGCCCTTTTGATTAAGCTTTGTTCTCAAACTTCGGTTTATAGAGATACAATTCCTGTTTTTGAGGGCGGTACAAAATTAGCAAATCCATGGGCCGGTGGAATTAATTTTAGTTCATTTTCATCAGTTGATTTAAATCAAGATGGCAAAAATGATTTGGTTGCTTTTGATAAAATGAGTCCTACTGGATTTGGAAAAATGAGAACCTATATTAATATTGGCGCTGTTGGCAATGCGGTTTATAAACACGCGCCGAAATACGAAGCTTTGATGCCAAAAGTAGAAGATTGGGCCTTGTTTTTTGATTATAATAATGATGGAAAATCAGATTTATTTTCATACACAACAGGAGGAATTAAGGTTTTTAAAAATGTGAGTACAGCTTCAACGTTTAGTTTTGTCCTAGCAAAAAGTCTAATTCGTAGTGATTATAATCCTGGCGGGCCACCAAATATTGCAAATATTTACAGTAATTCTATTGCATTGCCTGGCATTGCTGATATTGATGGAGATGGTGATTTAGATATTTTAACCTATTCGGTATTTGGTGTTAAAATAGAATATCACAAAAACAGAAGCATGGAATTATATGGAAATGCTGATAGTTTAAATTATGATTTTGTGGATAATTGTTGGGGCGATATCCAAGAAAGTACGTGTGCTGTGTATTTAAATCAGTGTCCTTTAAAAACAATGTATTCTGCAATTATTAATGGTTCTGAATCTAAGGTTTTGCACGCAGGATCTTGCTTAATGTGTTTTGATAGAGATGGTGACGGTGATCAAGATGTAATTATGGGAGATGTGGCTTGTAGCGAAGTGTTTTATGCTGAAAACGGTGGTAGTTCTACAAATGCACATGTTACAGATACAACTGCTTTATATCCCAATTACCCTTTAAAATCAAGTGTAAATAGAATTAAGTTTAACTCATTTCCATGTACTTATTATTTGGATGTTGATAATGACGGGTTTAAGGATTTATTGGCGAGTCCTAATTCTGTTGCTGGTTCCGAAAATTATCAAAGCGTTTGGTATTATAGAAATTCATCCACAACATCAACCGTAAATTTTAGTTTCCAAAAAAAGAATTTTTTACAAGATGGAATGATAGAAATGGGAGAAGGTGCTTACCCTGTTTTGTTTGACGCTGATGCAGATGGAAAAAAAGATTTATTTATTGGTGACTTAGGTTACTTTAATGGCTCTACTAATATTTCCAAACTTGCTTATTATCGAAATATTGGAACCACATCTTCTCCATCATATTCTCTAATAACCAGAGATTACCAAAATATTTCTTCTTATAATTTTTATTGTATAGCACCTACTTTTGGTGATTTAGATAATGATGGCGATAAAGATTTAATCATTGGCCAAAACAACGGACAATTAGCCTATTTCGAAAATACTGGTGGTGCTGGTATAGCAGTTTATACAACAAGTCCAACTGTATTTTATCAAAGTATTGATGTGGGAACTTTTGCATTTCCTCAATTATACGATATTGATAAAAACGGCCTATTGGATTTAATCATCGGTTCAGTTAATGGTAAGGTTTCTTATTATAGAAATGTTGGCACAGCAAGTTCAGCTGCGTTTAGTGTTTCAAGCACTTCGCTAGGAGGAATAGATGTGAGGCATTATGGTAGCTTAACTGGTTATAGTATGCCACATTTATTTGATGATGCTGGCATTACAAAAATACTGGTAGGTAGTGAGTTCGGAAATATTTATTTATACGACAATATTGATGGTAATATTTCAGGGTCATTTAATAGAGTAGATACCAATTTATTTAAAATAAATGAAGGGGTTCGTTGTGCCCCATTTTATGAGGATGTAACCAATGATGGTAAACGCGATTTGTTTTTAGGAAACCATGGCGGTGGGGTGGCATTTTTTAATTCGACAAATGTTGGTAATGTTGGTATACTAGAATTCGAGAATAGTATAGTTGCAAATGTTTATCCAAATCCAGTAACTGATAAATTACATATTAATTTTAACACTGATAATATTGAATATAATACAATTACAATAATAGATGTGTTAGGGAAAGAAGTTTATAAAACGAAAAGCTATAATAAAACTCTTATAATAGACGTTAGTGTTTTGTCAAAAGGAATCTATTTTTTGTCTATTCAAAATGAAAGTCTGAGAACTGTGTTTAATACTAAGCTTATCATAGATTAAATTAAAAAAGCGTGTTTAAAAATTAAACACGCTTTTTTTAATAATAAAAATCATTACCAAGAAATACGATGAACTCTATGGATAGGAATAACAACCCCTTTTTTTAAAATTACTCGTTTATCAGTAACTCCCCAAACAGTTGTTTCAACCAATTTGCGAGATTTGTCATCTTCGAAATAAATCTTAATTTTTGAATGTTCCAAATTCCCTAAAGATAAAGCACGGTTCAATTCCGATTCACGTTCTTTAATTGATTCTTTATCTAACAATACCTCTTCGTTCGGAAATTTAAGAGTTTCAATTTTCTCTTTTTCTATAGCTTCAAATGTAATAGTCATAATAATAAAGGAATTTAGGTTAATACTATTGTCTTTAACTGACATCTTTTAAAAAGGTTACATCAAATGATAAGAATTGTAGTATTACTTTTTAACAAGTAACACAACGTTTTCAACATGAGCAGTTTGTGGAAACATATCAACTGGTTGTATTTCTGCAATTTTATAACTTCCCATCAACATTTCTAAATCGCGTGCTTGTGTGGCAGGATTACAACTCACATATACAATTTTAGGAGCACCTACTTTTAATAAAACAGCAATTACATCTTCGTGCATTCCTGCACGTGGTGGGTCGGTAATAATAACATCTGGTTTACCATGTGTATTTATAAATTCTTCATTCAGAACATCTTTCATGTCGCCAGCAAAGAAAATCGTATTATTAATATTATTAAATTCTGAATTATTTTTTGCATCAATAATTGCATCGGGCACATATTCAATACCAACTACTTTTTTAGCTTTTTTTGCAACAAAATTTGCAATGGTTCCTGTTCCTGTATATAAATCATAAACTAGCTCATTACCTTGCAATTGGCATAAATTACGGGTGATTTTATATAGTTCGTAAGCTTGAATTGAATTTGTTTGATAAAAAGATTTCGCTGAAATTTTAAATTTTAAACCTTCCATTTCTTCAAAAATATGATCTCTTCCGTAAAAAGTGATAATATCTAAATCTTGTAAAGTGTCATTTCCCTTTTGATTAATGACATATTGTAAAGAAGTAATTTGAGGAAATGTATTTTTTAAATGCGTTAATAATAATTCAATATTTTCTGGTTGATTGTCAAAAAACTGAATCAGCACCATTAATTCGCCATTGCTTGATGTGCGAAGCATTAGAGTGCGCAATAAACCTGTTTTATCTCTTACACCAAAAAATGTTAGGTTGTGTTTATTTGCAAAATCTCTAATTTCGTTTCTAATTGTATTTGACGGCTCAGCTTGAAGGTAACAGTTTTTTATATCTAAAATTTTATCAAACATTTTAGGAATATGAAATCCTAATGCATTGCGATTATCAATATTTTCGCCAGTCTTAATTTCTTCGGTTGTTAACCATTTTTTATCGGAAAAAGAAAACTCTAACTTATTGCGGTAATAATAATTTTCGGCATTTGGAAAAATGGGTTTAAGTGTCGAAATATCTAATTTTCCTATACGAGTTAATGCATCTGCTACTGTTTTTTGTTTAAAAAACAATTGAGTTTCATAGTTTAAATGTTGCCATTTACAACCACCACAAACTCCAAAATGTTCACACTTAGGAGTAATACGATTTTCTGATTCTTTTTTTAAAGTAACAATATGTCCTTCAGCATAATTGTTTTTTTTGCGAGTAATCATAACGTCGGCTATATCGCCTGGTACACCACCATCTACAAAAATTACCATTCCGTCAACTTTTGCTACTGATTTTCCTTCAGATGAAATATCAACAATTTCAGCATTCTCAACAAATATATTTTTTTTAATTTTCCCCATAAGGGCGCAAATGTAATGGATTTATTTTTGAAATGAATAATGTCCAATAATTTTATAACTAAATAAACAGTCGGCTAAAACTTGACCTTCCCCAATATTATGTACTATTAAACAACGTAAGCCATCGGTGGATTTTTGATTTACCACAATTCCAATATGAGTAATTGCACCACCTAAATTCCAACAAACAATATCTCCAGGTAAATAATCACCACCAATTTTTGTAATGGGTTTAACTATTGCTTTTCTACTGAAGTAAACCATTAAGTTAGGAACGCGTCGATGATCAATATTGGTATTTGTAGTTTTTAAGCCCCAATTTTTAGGATATTTGCTAAAATTAAGTATCATATCCTCGTGTACTTCTTTTTGCAAATCAATGCCAATTTTTCGATAAGCTCGAATGATAACATCGGTACAAACTCCTTTATTAATTGGTATATCTCCATTTGGATATGATATTGCAAAATAACTAGGGTCGTATATTACGTTTTGCTTAATTAATTCTAAAGTAGCATTACTCAACTTTACTGAAAATGGTAGTTGACTTTTTACAAAAACAGTTTTAAATAGGAACAGAAAAACTAAAATTCGCATACAACTTGTTATTTTAAATCGCAAACAGTATCACCAGCTGAAAGTGTTTTACAGTACTTTTTAGCTTGAGATTTAGTTTTGTCAACTGTTCCAGCATCATAAGTTGATGTTGAATTTTTACATTGACAAGTGCGTTCTTTGGTACAAGAAGTCATCGACATTATACTAAAAAGAGCAAAAAGAGTCAGAGTTTTCATGATTTCGAATATATATGGCTAAATTAAGAAAATAAAAGCAATTAATATTTGGTATTTAATAGTTTAAACTATATATTTGCCACCCAAATTAAAAATTAATAAATATAATATAATGTTAATAGTATCAGTAAAAGAAGGTGAAAGCATTGAAAAAGCTTTAAAGAAATTTAAGAAGAAGTTTGAAAAAACAGGTGTTGTAAAGCAATTAC
>JBBQKU010000036.1:0-41909 GCA_038327195.1 Bacteroidota bacterium
AACTGCTTCGTTAATTCCAACACAAGTATTAACAGTAACCATTACTGTTGATGAACCAACACAAGCTGCTGCATTAGATACATTAACTGTATACGTTGAAGTAACTGTTGGAGAAACTGAAACCGACATAGTTGTAGCACCCGTATTCCAAGTATAAGAAGTTGCAGAAGTTGATGCTGTTAAAACAGCACTTTCACCTGAACAAATCATTGAATTAGAAGTAGAAGCAGAAACAGTAGGATTTGCATTAACTGTAACAGAACTAACAGCAGTATTACTACACGTAGTTACAGAGTTAGTACCCGTAACTGTAAAAGTAGAAGTTATTGTAGGACTAACGACTGATGATCCGGCTGAATATGAATAAGTACTTGCTCCTGAAGGAGACATTGTAAATGAATTCCCTGAACAAATAGTACCACTATTTACCGTGATAGTTGGTAAAGAATTAACGACTACAGAACTTACAACCGTGTTTGAAGAAGCACATCCAAACACACTAGTCCCAGTTACAGTATATGATACACTTGCTGTAGGACTAACAATTGCTGAGCCTCCAGAATAAGTATAGGTAGATGCACCAGTAGGCGCGATAGTAAACGTATTTCCAGTACATATAGTTCCTGAATTTACAGAAATAGTTGGAGTTGTAGCTATTGTAACTACTACTGCTGTACGTGATGCAGAAATACAAGATGGATATACAATTGTAACATAACCATTTCCAGCTTGGTAACCCTGTGTGTGTATAGTTCCAAGACCAGATGAGTAGCTAGAGCCACCACCGCCACCTTGCCAAGAACCGCCGCCGCCGCCATAGTAACCGCCGCCACCGCCAGTACCACTTGTGCCACTTGCGCCAACGCCTCCAAAACCTAATGTACCAGGAGATGCAGCAAGATATCCGCTACCATAAGATCCTCCAACACCTCCAGCTACTTGACTTCCCCCACCTGGAGCTAATGTTGCACATCCTATAGCTGCAGTTGCACCGATAAGGCCTCCTCCAGCACCGCCATTTTCAGTACATCCATTATATCCGCCACCGCCGCCGCCGCCAGCAACAACAACTCTATTAGCTAAGGCAATTCCCCCAATACGAATATCAGAAGCTCCACCGCCTCCACCAACATTTGAAGGGTAAGATGTACCAGGAGTATTAGCTCCTCCATTATAACCACCCACATTATTTAAATTTCCACCAGCACCACCAACATATATTGTCAATACTTGCCCAGGAGTCACAGAAATAACAGTTTGGATTCTTCCGCCATTTCCGCCAGTTCCAGAACTTCCAGTCCCACCTTTTCCGCCTGTGGCATCAACTGTTAAACTAGTAATACCAGCTGGAACAGTAAAATTTTGAACACCTCCAGTATATGCAAAATTAGTAGTGGCAGAAGGAGTTGATCCTATAGAACCTGCATAATAGGTAGTTGTTAAAGTTGGGTTAACAGTGAAATTAGCAGCGCTAGCACTTGAACCAAGATATGTGCCACCAACGGCCGCATCATACCAATTTATTGCAGCTCCTGCAGCAGTTGCGTTTAAAGAAGTTGTAGCTCCTGCGCAAATTGTACTTGGAGAAGCCGTTACTAAACTAGGAATTGGACACTGAGCTTTCATTGAAGAATTTGCAACAGCAACAATTAAGCTAGCGGTAATTAATTTGTAGTTTTTTTTCATATTTATAAATTTTAATTCATTTCAAATTTAGTAGAATTTTTGTATTAAAAAATATTTATCCGCATTTATTCAAAAAAACTCCCGCCTGTTTTACAAGCGGGAGTTTTTAAATGAAATATTAAATTAGAATTATTGTTTGATTAATTTTCCAACTTTAACTGTGTTAGAGTTATTTAATACTTTGAATGTATAAATACCATTATCTAAATTAGAGATGTTAATAGTATTTAATTCGTTAGCTAAAACTTGATTAACAACTAATTTACCTAATGCATCATAAACTTCTAATGAAGAATTTTTAGTTAATTCAGAAGTTAAGTTAATGTTTAAAAGACCACTATTTGGGTTAGGGTAAATTGAAATTGAATTAGAAGTAGCTTCGCCAATTCCTGTACAAGCACTTACAGTAACCATTACTGTTGATGAACCAACACAAGCTGTAGCATTAGAAACATTAACTGTATACGTTGAAGTAACTGTTGGAGAAACTGAAACCGACATAGTTGTAGCTCCAGTATTCCAAGTATAAGAAGTTGCAGAAGTAGATGCTGTTAAAACAACACTACCACCAACACATATTAATGAATTAGAAGTTGAAGCAGAAACAGAAGGATTTGCATTAACTGTAACCGAACTAACAGCAGTGTTAGAACCAACACAACCTAAGGTACTAGTTCCAGTAACACTATAAGACGTATTTGTAGTTGGAGTAACCACCGCAGAACCACCCGTATAAGAATAAGTACCAGCACCACTAGCAACCATTCTGTAAGAATTACCAGCACAAATAGCACCACTCGTAACTGAAATAGTAGGTGTTGAGCCAACTGATACTGTTATTGGGGTTCTAGAAAGGGAAGTACATCCTCCCGTTAAATAAGTAATTATAATTTGACCATTTCCAGTTTGTGTTCCTTGTGTAAAAACAGTACTTGTTGCACCAGCTAATACATAATTTGAACCACCACCTGGTGCAGAAACGAAGCCACCGCCGCCGCCATAATAGCCACCGCCACCGCCACCGCCAGTGCAATATGTGCTAGTTGGTGCGCTATTCCCTCCAACACCTAATGAACCACTAGGTGCTGATGCTGGACCAGACGAATAAATTCCTCCTGCACCACCTGCTGATTGTGTTCCGCCCTTGCCATTTGTTCCTGCAATCCAAGACGTGAAACCATCCCCACCAATTAGACCACCACCAAGGCCACCTGCGCCATTTGAATATCCTTGTCCGCCACCGCCGCCAGCAACAATAATTCTATTACTAAATGCCGTGCCAGCTCTTCTAATATCAGAAGCGCCTCCACCAGGAAATCCATCAGAACCACCACCACAAGGCAAAGCTGTTACAGCTCCACCTCCATTGTAACCTCCAGGTCCTAGTTGAATAGTTGGCTTGCTTCCAACAAAAAGATTTAGAACTTCACCTGGAGTTACAGTAATGACAGCTTGTGTTCTGCCACCATTTCCTCCATATGTTCCACCACCTTGAGCGCCTTTTGCATCAACGGTCATTTGAGTTATACCTGCAGGAACAGTAAATGTTTGCATAGCACCAGTATAATTGAATGTTGTGGTAGCTGATGCTGCAGCAACAAAAGCTTCAGCGTAATACGTTGTTGTTGTTGCAGGTGCAAAAGTAATATTTGCTCCGCTTGCACTTGTTCCAACTGATACACCTGCTACAGGAACTGTAAACCAATTAATAGAACTTCCAGCAGATGTTGCATTTAAAGTGGTAGTTGTCGAAGCGCCTAAACAAATTGTGCTAGGAGACGCGGTTACTAAACTAGGTATTGGGCATTGAGCATCAACTGTATTGGTAAGTATTGAAAAAGTACCAATCGATAATAATTTGTAGATTTTATTCATTTTAATTGTTTTTAATTTTTTTTAAAATTAGTAGAAATATTGTAGATTTTCAAATTTACTTGTACTACTTTCTATTATTAATAATTTATTTGTCTAATATTTTTTAATTATAAATATATATTATCTATTATATTTATTTAAAATAGATAATATATCTAAAATTATATATATTTGCAGAAAATTATTAATAAATGTCTGCTATTAACATACAACTTGCCAATGAAAGTCATTTACATTTTGTAAAACAAATATGTGATGAAATGGAGTCTTCTGCCAAAATCAGAGGAACAGGAATTGCTAAACGTTCAACGGAATATCTCGAACAAAAAATAAAGGAAAGAAAAGCAGTTATTGCTTTTGATAATACTAATCAATGGGCTGGTTTCTGCTATATCGAAACATGGCAATCAGGAGAATATGTTGCCAATTCTGGTTTGATTATTTCTCCTATTTTTAGAAAACAAGGTGTAGCAAAACTCATCAAAGAAAAAATATTTGAGCTATCGCAAACTAAATATCCAAATGCAAAAATATTTGGTTTAACAACTGGATTAGCTGTTATGAAAATAAATTCGGAATTAGGTTACGAACCTGTCACGTATTCTGAACTTACCAACGACGAGCAATTTTGGAATGGTTGTAAAAGTTGTGTTAACTATTCTATTTTAACTAGTAAAGAATTTAAAAATTGTTTATGCACCGCTATGTTATATAAATCCAATGAAAAAAAGTCCATTCAAATTCCAGTTACTAAATCACGACAAAGCTTAAGAGAAAAACCAAAAACGCTAAACATATTAGGACGTTTAACAAAATTAAAACAATCAGTATTTCTTAAAGTAAAAACAAATAAAAATGATTAAAAATAAAATAGTATTGGCATATAGCGGAGGTTTAGATACAACGTATTGCGCAGTTTCATTAAGCAAAATTAAAAATTACGAAGTGCATGCCGTAACTGTTAATACTGGGGCTTTTAGTGAAGAAGATATTTTAGAACTCGAAAAAAAAGCATTACTTATTGGTGCTGCTTCTTTTAAGTGTATTGACGTTAGAAAAAAATATTACAACGATTGTATTAAATATTTAATTTTTGGTAATGTTTTAAAAAATGGAACTTATCCATTAAGCGTCAGTGCAGAAAGAGTTATACAAGCTATTACAGTTGCTGAATATGCAAAAAGTTTAAATATTAAAACCATTGCTCACGGCAGCACGGGTGCAGGAAATGATCAAGTTCGTTTTGATATGATTTTTCAACATGTAATTCCTAATGTTGAAATTATTACACCCATAAGAGATGAAAAATTAAGTAGAGAAGAAGAAATAACTTTTTTGAAAAGCCATAATGTTGTTTATGATTTTGTAAAAGCAAAGTATAGTGTTAATAAAGGTATTTGGGGAACTTCTGTTGGTGGCAAAGAAACATTAACGTCTAATCAAAATTTACCTGAAGATGCTTGGCCAACAGCAGTTACACAAACTGAACAAAAAGATTTAACACTTAGTTTTACAAAAGGCGAACTAACAGCCATTGATGGAATAAAGTTTAAACACTCAGTTGACGCTATTGAATATTTGCAAAAAATTGCTCAGCCTTTTGGTATTGGCAGAGATATTCATGTTGGTGATACAATTATTGGTATTAAAGGTCGTGTTGGTTTCGAAGCGGCAGCTCCATTAATTATTATAAAAGCACATCATTTATTAGAAAAACATGTACTTACTAAATGGCAATTGTCTTGGAAAGATCAGTTAGCTGCTTGGTATGGTAATTGGCTACATGAAGGGCAAATGCTTGATCCTATTATGAAAGATATGGAAGCATTTTTTTTCAGCTCACAAAAAACGGTAACAGGAGATGTGTTTGTAAGTTTATTGCCTTACAGATTTGTTTTGAATGGTATTAATAGTCAGCACGATTTAATGTCGAATAAGTTTGGCAGTTATGGAGAGATGAACGAAGGTTGGAGTGGAAATGATGTGAAAGGATTTACAAAAATATTTGGAAATCAAACATCAATTTATCATCAAGTAAATAGCACAATCGACCATGACTAAAATAAACGTTGGTATAGTTGGAGGCGCTGGTTATACTGGTGGTGAATTGATTCGTGTATTAATTAATCATCCTAATGTGGATATTAAATTTGTGCACAGTAGAAGTCATGCAGGTTCTTTTATTTCGGATGTTCATACCGATTTATTAGGCGATACAGTATTAAAATTTGTTGATTCATTTCATTATAAATGTGATGTTGTTTTTTTATGTGTAGGGCATGGCGAATCAAAAAAAATAATTTCAGAGTTTGAAAATGTTGTAAAGATTATTGATTTGAGTCAGGATTTTAGAATTCATTCTGATACAACTCGTTCATTTGTTTATGGTTTACCTGAATTAAATAAAGAACATATTAGCAAGGCAAAAAACATTGCAAATCCAGGTTGTTTTGCTACTTCAATTCAATTAGCATTACTGCCATTGGCTCAACAAAATTTATTACAATATGATATTCATATTTCTTGCACTACGGGTTCAACTGGCGCAGGACAATCGTTAAATGAAAATTCCCACTTTAGTTGGAGACAAAATAATTTATCGATTTACAAAGCTTTTACACATCAGCATTTAGCTGAAATAAAAAAAAGTGTTAATCAATTGCAGCCTAATTTTAAAAATGAATTAATCATGATTCCTCAAAGAGGTGCTTTTGCTAGAGGAATTTTAGCTTGTATTACCATTAAAAATACAAAGTCAATTGAACAGCTAATTGAATTATACAAATCCTATTATTCTAATCATCCCTTTGTGAAAATCAGTGATAAAAATATCGATTTAAAGCAAGTGGTAAATACGAATAAATGTTTATTGTATTTAGAAAAACACAATGATCAATTAATGATTGTAAGTGTCATTGATAATTTGTTGAAAGGTGCGTCTGGTCAAGCAGTTCAAAATATGAATATATTATTTGGTTTAGATGAAACAACAGGATTAAAACTTAAAGCATCAGCATTTTAAATTAATTATAATATGAAAACATTCGACGTTTATTCCATTTTTGATATTGAAATTAAAAAAGCATTAGGTTCAACTTTATGGGACGATAAAGGAAATACCTATTTAGATTTATATGGTGGCCATGCCGTTATATCTATCGGACACACTCATCCTCATTATGTAAATGCAATAATAAAGCAATTGCAAAACATTGGTTTTTATTCTAACTCAGTAAAAATTAGTTTGCAAGATGAATTGGCAGAAAAATTAGGAAAGCTTTCTGGTTATAATAATTACCAATTATTTTTGTGTAACTCAGGTGCAGAAGCAAACGAAAATGCATTTAAATTAGCCTCTTTTCATAATGGCAGAAAAAAAATTATTGCATTTAACACAGCATTTCATGGGCGTACTTCTTTAGCAGTTTCTGCTACGGATAATCTGGCGATAGTTGCTCCGATTAATGAAAATAAAAATGTTGTTTTTTTACCTTTAAATGATATTTCGATTTTCGAAAAAGAGATTGATGAATCAACTTGCGCTGTTATTGTTGAAGGTATTCAAGGTGTTGGTGGAGTGAATATGCCAGATGCGAAATTTTTAAAAAGAGTTGAAACACTTTGTAATGAAAAAGGTGTAGTATTAATTTTAGATGAAGTACAATCTGGTTACGGACGATCGGGTAAGTTTTTTGCTCATCAGTATGCTGACGTTAAGCCACACATAATTACTGTTGCAAAAGGAATGGGAAATGGTTTTCCTATTGGAGGTGTATTAATCAGTCCAGATATTAAAGCAAAAAAGGAAATGCTTGGTACAACTTTTGGCGGCAATTATTTAGCATGTGCTGCTGCAATTTCGGTATTAGAAGTTATTGAAAAAGAAAATTTAATTGACAATGCTTTAAAAATGGGCAACTATTTAAAAGAAAAATTAAAATCATTTTCTCAAATAAAAGAAGTAAGGGGTTTAGGTTTAATGATAGGTATTGAACTATTTGAGCCTTGCGCTGATATCAGGAAAGAACTTTTGTTTAAGCATTTTATTTTTACAGGTTCATCTTCCAATAAAAATACAATCCGCTTTTTACCGTCTTTAGCAATTTCTATAAAAGAGATTGACATCTTTATTAATGCCTTAAAATCAACCTTAAAATAAATAGTTTCATCATGAAGTATTTTACAACAGTAAATGATATAGCTAACGTTACAGATTTAATTAATGAATCATTAGAAGTTAAAAAAAATCCATTTGCCAATTCGGACTTAGGAAAAAACAAAACACTTGGTTTATTATTTTTTAATTCAAGTTTAAGAACTCGTTTAAGTACTCAAAAAGCCGCTATGAATTTAGGTATGCATGTAATTGTTATGAATATCAGTAACGAAGGTTGGGCTTTAGAATGTGAAGATGGTGCTGTTATGAATGGAAGTACGGTTGAACATATTAAAGATGCTGCTGCTGTTATGGGTTTATATTGTGATATTATTGGGGTAAGATGTTTCCCAACTTTAGTAAATAAAAAAGAAGATTATAGTGAAAAAGTATTGTTGCAATTTATGAAATATAGTAATGTGCCATTAGTTAGTATGGAATCTGCAACATTGCATCCTTTGCAAAGTTTGGCTGATATGATGACAATTGCTGAACATAAAAAAACGAATAAGCCAAAAATTGTATTATCGTGGGCGCCTCATGTAAAAGCTTTGCCTCAAGTTGTTGCAAATTCATTTTCAGAATGGGCATTGAAATGTGAATATGATTTAACTATTACGCATCCCGAAGGTTTTGAGTTATGCGATGATTATACTAGAGGAGCTGTTATTGAATACGACCAAAAAAAAGCATTGAAAGATGCAGATTTTGTTTATGTGAAAAATTGGTCGGCCTATTCTGATTATGGAAAAATAGGAAAAATAAATACAGATTGGTTATTGAATGCTCAAAAAATGGAAATTACTAATCATGCAAAAATTATGCATTGTTTACCGGTAAGAAGAAATGTGGAATTATCTGACGAGTTGTTAGATGGTCCAAATTCATTGGTATTAGCTCAGGCCGAAAATAGAGTATATGCTACACAAGCTGTGTTGAAGCAATTATTAGAATCTAATTTTTAAAATTATGGAAACGCTACATATTATAAAAATTGGAGGAAATATAATTGATGATTCTATGCAGTTAAGTGTTTTTCTAAAAGATTTTGCAACGATTAACGATCCAAAAATATTAATTCATGGTGGTGGAAAGTTAGCAACTGAATTAGCAAAAAAAATTGGCATCACGCAAAGCATGGTTGATGGAAGAAGAATAACGGATGCCGAAACATTAAATGTAACTGTCATGGTTTATGCAGGTTTAATAAATAAAACAATTGTTGCAAAACTACAAGCTGAAAAGTGTAATGCTATTGGCTACTGTGGCGCTGATGGTAATTTAATTAAAAGTAAAAAAAGAGAAAATGCGGAAATTGATTTTGGTTTTGTTGGTGATATATTAGAAAATGGTGTTGATGCAAAACAATTTGAACAGTTATTGAAAATGAACAATGTGCCAATAATCAGTCCGATTACACATGATGGACGCGGTAATTTATTAAATACAAATGCTGATACAATGGCTTCAAAAATAGCATCAGCTTTAACTGGTTCATATAATGTAGTTTTAACCTATTGCTTTGAAAAGAATGGCGTTTTATCTGAGATTGATAATCATGATTCTTATATTCCAGTTTTAAACAAAGAAAATTATATGAATTTAAAGAGAAATGGTATTATTTCGAAAGGAATGATTCCAAAATTGGATAACGCTTTTGACGCCTTGGAATCAGGTGTTAAACAAGTAAGTGTTTGTCATGCCAAAAATATTTCAACGAATTTATCACATTTTATAGGAACTAAATTAATGAACTAATGAAAGCTATAAAAGAAGAAGTAATTTTATTGTTACAGAAACTAATTACAATCGAATCGTTTAGTAAAACGGAAAATAAAACTGCGGATGCAATTGAAGAATTTTTGAAAAATAAAAATGTTGAAACGAATCGTTATTTAAATAATGTTTGGTCAAAAAATAAATATTTTGATAATTCAAAGCCTACTATTTTATTAAATTCACATCATGATACTGTTAGACCAAATTCTCAGTATACAAAAAATCCATTTGAACCAATTATACAAGATGGAAAATTATATGGCTTAGGAAGTAATGATGCTGGAGGACCATTAGTTTCTTTGTTGGCATGTTTCTTATATTTTTATAATCAATCTGATTTAAAATTTAATTTAATTTTTGCAGCTACAGCAGAAGAAGAAATTTCAGGAAAAAATGGCGTAGAAATTTTACTTCCAAAATTGGGAAATATTTATTTTGGCATCGTAGGAGAACCTACGAAAATGGATATTGCAATTGCCGAAAAAGGACTTCTTGTAATTGATTGTGTGTCATATGGTATTTCTGGTCATGCTGCTAGAGAAGAAGGTGAGAATGCAATTTATAAAGCAATAAAAGATATTGAATGGTTTAGAACATTTAATTTCCCTGAAATGTCGGAAACATTAGGTCCTGTAAAAATGACAGTGAGTATGATTCAAGCAGGTTTACAACACAACATTGTGCCCGATTCGTGTAGCTTCACAGTTGATATTCGTACAACAGATTTATATTCTAACGAAGCTGTTTTAGAACTTATTACAAAAAATATTACATCAACAATTAATCCTCGCTCTATCCGATTAAATTCTTCTTCGATAGATAAAAATCATCCTATGTTGAGTGCTGGAAAATTATTACAAAGAAATTTATATGGTTCACCTACAACATCGGACCAAGCTTTGATGAGTTTCTCAACATTTAAAATGGGACCTGGCGATTCTGCTCGCTCACACACAGCTGATGAATTTATTTATTTACATGAAATAGAAGAAGGCATTGATTTATATATACAATTATTAACTAATTATAATTTATTATGACTAAACTTTGGCAAAAAAATACATCAACAGGTATTTCAGATATTCAAAAAAAAATTGAAATATTTACAGTAGGAAGTGATAAAAAATGGGACGTTTATTTAGCAGAATCTGATGTTAAAGGTTCTTTAGCACATGTTAAAATGCTTGAATCTATTGGCTTATTGACGGCAGAAGAATTAATACTTTTGGAAGATGGCTTATCTGATATTTTAAAATCAATTGAAACTGGAACATTTTTAATTGAAGATGGAGTAGAGGATGTTCATTCTCAAATCGAAATAATACTAACTAAACATAAAGGTGAAGTTGGAAAAAAAATTCATAGTGGAAGGTCACGTAATGATCAATCTTTATTAGATATTAAATTATTTATTAAACAAGAAATAAAAATAATTTCCCAAAAAACAAAACTGCTATTTGATACTTTAATTGATTTAAGTGAAAAGCATAAAGATGTTTTGTTACCAGGTTATACGCACATGCAAATTGCCATGCCATCTTCTTTTGGTTTATGGTTTGGCGCGTATGCTGAAAGTTTAAGTGATGATTTAGAATTATTAATTGCTGCTTATAATGTTGCAAATAAAAATCCTCTTGGCTCTGGAGCTGGCTATGGTTCTTCATTTCCGCTCGATAGACAAAAAACAACTGATTTGTTAGATTTTGAAAGTATGAATTATAATGTTGTATATGCACAAATGACAAGAGGAAAGGTGGAAAAAATTACATCAATAGCCTTGGCTTCAATTGCTGCTACGCTTTCAAAATTATCGATGGATGTGTGCTTGTATATGAATCAAAACTTCGGATTTATTTCTTTTCCAAATGAGTTAACAACTGGCAGTAGTATTATGCCACACAAAAAAAATCCGGATGTGTTTGAATTAGTAAGAGCTAAATGTAATAGAATACAAGCTTTACCAAATGAATTAACAATGCTAATTAATAATTTGCCTTCTGGTTATCACCGTGATATGCAGTTAACTAAAGAATGTTTATTTCCTGCGATTATCGAATTAAATAATTGTTTGGATATGTTAGTTTTGATGCTCGAAAACTGCATCATTAAAACAGATATTATTTCTAATAATCTATACCAAAATATATTTACAGTTGAAGTCGTAAATAATTTAGTGTTAGCAGGAATGCCATTTAGGGAGGCTTACAAAGAAGTTGCTTTGCAGGTTGAAAATAATAGCTTTAAAGCTGAAAAAACCGTAAATCATAAACACGAAGGTAGTATTGGCAATTTATGTAATGATAAAATAAAAGAATTTTTTTATGAAAAATTAAAGAAGATAAATTAACTAATCTTCTTCAGAAATTAAAAAGGCTGTTTCATCTTTTACAATACTCATCACAATATTGCTATGATATTGGCCTATGTTTGGAATGTTTGCTAGTTTATTCATTACAAAATTATTGTAAGCCTCAATATCTGTTGTAGCAATTTTAAGCATATAATCATAAATTCCAGAAAGGCTAATAACTTCCATAATTTCTGGAATTTTAGAAACTGATTTTTCAAAATCAATTAAGCCCTTTTTAGATTGTTCTTTTAAAGTAATGTTACAATACACAAATAATTTAATGCCAATTTTATTTGGATCTAAAATAGTTGCCCTGTTTTTTATGACCCCCGATTCTTCTAAATACTTAATACGTTCGTATGTTGGTGTATAAGATAATCCAACCTTTTTAGCAATTTCTTTTACAGAAATCGTACTATCTTTCTGGATGATGTTTAATATTTTTGCATCTATTTTATTCATAAATCAAACATCAATCAATTAAGTGTTAGTATTATCTGCCTAAAGCATATAATAATTTAGCATGCCCAGCAACTGCACCAATAAACGTTTTTTTAGTATAGTAAGGTAAATTAAATTCTTCGGCAGTTTGTTTAATTAATGGAGCGATTTTTTTGTAATGAATATGGCAAATGTTTGGAAATAAATGATGTTCAACCTGAAAATTTAAACCTCCTACAAACCATGAAAACAACCAGCTTTTTTGAGCAAAATCTAATGTTGTTTTTAACTGGTGAGTTGCCCAATCATCTTGCATATTTCCATTAGCATCAGGCAATGGAAATGTTGTATCTTCAATAACATGTGCTGGTTGAAATATTAATGCTAAAATCATTCCACATAAATAATGCATAATTAACCATCCTGCTAAAACTAAGTACCAATGAGTATTCATTAATACCATTGGTAAAGCAAGGCTATAACTTAAATAAAATAGTTTATTTAATATTAGTTTAAATAACTCAACTTTATATGTTGTTTTTTTAATTGCTAACAAACCCATTTTATTGTAGCGGTTCAATTGCTTAAAATCTTTTGTAGTTGCCCACATAATTGTCATTAAGCCATAAAAAAACCAAGCATAAATGTATTGTAATTTATGTACTTTTTTTAACGGTGCATTTGGCGAAAATCTTAAAAAACCTGGAGGTGCTATATCTTCATCATGCTCATCAATGTTAGTATAAGTATGGTGCAATGTGTTGTGTTGTAATTGCCAATTTATAGAACTACCACCAATAAAATTCATACTTCTACACATTAATGCATTAAGTGTTGCGTTACGAGCATAAGAACCATGGTTAGCATCATGCATAACGGATAAGCCAATACCACTCATTCCTAAGCCCATTAATAACCACATAATTGATTGAGCCCAAAAGCTATCAAACACATTTAATAGTAGTAATACAAATGGAGTAAAATATAGGGTAAACATAAAAATGGATTTTAAAACCATTCTGTAATCACCGTAACGAGAAATATTATTTGTTTTAAAATAATCGTCAACTCTTTTTTTTGCAGCCAGGTAAAACGAACGGTTGGCGTTATTAAAACGGATTGTTGTAGCACTCATATTTTTAGTTTTAATTTTAAGTTTTGCAAAGATAATCTTTAATTAGTCAACATTCAAAAATCTAAATAGTTTAAATAAACAATTTACAGTTAATTGTGAATGTTAAAATCTTGTAACTACCTTAAAAACATGGTATTAGATAAGTGAAATGTTAATTGAATAATTGTAATTATTTAAACATTATTATAACAAAAACGGTTCACAATTGTGAACCGTTAAAAAATTATCTGTCTAAATTTCCGTAATCTAATTTTTCCTTTTTAATAAATAATATTAATCTTAAAATTAAAATTAAAAATGGAACATACATTACAACATTTGGTAATTCAAAATGATTTAAAATAACAATTGATTTACGTTTTAAACGTTCAGTAATTAAATACATGGAAGGAATTAATAATAAAGTTAAAATGGTAGCAAACAATAATCCGAAAATCATCGTCCAACTTAATGGTCCAAAAAATGCCACGCTATCACCACCAAAGAAAACATGAGGATTACCGGATGTTAGTAAAGTTTCGAAGTTTATATTTAAACCAACTGCTAAAGGAATTAAACCAAGTATAGCTGCAACAGCTGTTAAAATAACCGGAGTCATACGTGTGCGCCCTGCTTCTACAGTTGCGTCATATAAATTCATACCACCTTCTCTAGCAAATTCTGCAAACTCAACTAATAATATACCATTACGAACAACAATCCCTCCTAATGCTATAATTCCGATACCTGTCATAACTATACTCATATCCATTTTAAATACAGAAACCCCTATTAATACTCCTACAATACTGAAAATTATTTCAGATAAAATAATAAGTGGTTTACCAAGTGAGTTAAATAATCCTACCAATACTAATAACATTAAGCCAACCGCTGTAAGCATAGCATTTCCTAAAAAACTCATTGTAGCTTGCTGATCCTCTTTGTCACCAGCAAATTTCACAATAACGTCTCCTGTTTTTTTATAGCCTTTCATTAATCGTTCAATTTTTGCTACAACTTCATTAGGATTAAACCCGTCCTTAATATCAGAAGATAATGTGATTACACGTTTATTGTTTTTACGTTTAATCCCTGCATAAGTATAATCATAACGAACATCACAAACTGCTGAAATTGGAACACTTCGAACCATTCCTCCCATATTCATATCACGGTATGTTATTTTTAAATTACGAATGGTTTCAATATCAATTCGTTGATCCATTTTGTAACGTAATTGTACAGGATATTCATCATCTACATCTCTAAATTTAGTAGCCTCAACTCCATAAACTGCTCCACGTATTTCCATCGCTAATTGGTATGTTGAAATTCCTTCACGTAAAGCTCGTTCTCTGTCAATATCAAAAACTATTTCTGGTTTATTGCTTACAAAATCTGATTTTAAACTCACAACTCCTGGAATTTTAGCATCCATAATGAATTTTTTTAAATCGTTCGAATTCTGAATTAAATATTTAAAGTCTTCACCAATTATTTCAATACTTATAGGTTTTGGTGTTGGAGGACCTGATTGTTCTTTATTTACAACAATGTCAGCGCCTGGTATATCCCAATTTAATGATTGTAAACCTTGTAAATATTTAGTTGTTGAGGCACCATTACGTTCTTCAAATTTCACAAATGCAATGGCAATTTTCCCTCTATTAGGGTATGAATTTTGATCGCCATCACGAGGGTCAGTTGTTCCGATAGTTACATTCGTAATCATAGACTCTACTAAAGGATTATCCTTACCAATAATAGTTTCAACTTTTGCCTCAACTGTTCGCATTAGAGCATTAGTTATTTTAGGGTCTGTTCCTTCAGGCAGTTTTACATAAACATAAACGTTATTTGGATCTCCGCTAGGAAAAAATACAACTTTAGGTTTGCGCACTGCAAATAGTACAAGAGAAAAGATTAATAGAAAAAACACATATAATAATGGTCTCCAAGGTTTACGTAAAAACCATTCCAAAATTTTCACATAACGTTTAACAAAATTAGGCCAAATTTTAAATTGCCAAGCTTCGATTGCTTTATACAACCATAAACGATTTAATACTAAGAAAAATGCCAAAAATATTGTAAAATTACCTACAGCAATATGACCTGTTAAATAGGAAAACAAAGCAACTAATCCATACACAATTAATTGTAATCGTGCTTTTTTACTAATTTTTCCATGTTCTATACTTTCTTCCTCATGCGATTTCATGAAATCAACAGCAAAAACAGGGTTAATGATATAAGCTACAAATAGAGATGCAAGTAAAGAAATAATTAATGTTACAGGTAAAAAATACATGAACTTTCCTATGATACCTTGCCAAAAAACTAAAGGAATAAAAGGAGCAAGTGTTGTAATCGTACCTGATAATACGGGCATGAAAACCTCACCAACAGCCCTTTTTGCAGCAGTTTTAATTTCAACTTTCCCATTATCAAAAATACGATGAGTGTTTTCAATTACTACAATGGCATCATCTACAACAATACCAAGAGCAAGAATGAATGAGAATAGAACTATCATATTAAAAGAGAATCCTATACTTGGCATTATTAAAAAGGCAATAAACATGGATAGTGGAACCGATAATGCAACAAACAATGCATTTGTAACTCCCATAAAAAACATTAACACAATGGTTACTAAAATAAAACCAATTATAATTGTATTAATTAAATCGGTTAATGATGATTTTGTTTTATCACTTTGGTCACCACTAATAGTAATTTCAAGTCCTTTTGGGAATTCTGATTTTTTCATTTCAGCAATAATCCCTTCAATTTTATCAGCAGCATCTATTAAATTTTCACCTGAACGTTTCACAACGTTTAATGTAATGACATTTTTTCCATTAGAACTTGAATAACTTTCTTGTTCCTTAAATCCATCAACTACTGTTGCAAAATCTTTGATAAATAATTTTGCTCCAGTAGCAGAAGTAACAACAATATTTTCAATTTCTTTTGGAGTTTTAAATTCACTTTTAATGCTTAAAGTTGGTTTCATTCCATTTAAAGGAATTGTACCACCTGAAATTGTTAAGTTTTCCTGACCTATTGCACGTTGAATATCCGTTAAAGATAATTGTGCGGCTTGTAATTTATAAGCATCAATATTTACTTGAATTTCACGATCTAATGCACCAACTAATTTTGCTTCATTAATTTCTTTTAAACCTTCTATTTTATCTTGTAAATCTTCAGCATATTTTTTTAATAATTTTAAATCATATTTTCCTGCTAAATTAATATACATAATGGGGATTTCAGAAAATGCAATTTCTTTAATCATTGGCTCTCTCGTAAGAGTGGTTGGCATATCAGCTCTAGCTTCATCTACCGCATCTTTTACTTTTTGTTTTGCAACTTCAACTTTTATATTGGTGTGGAATTCAACAACAATAACAGATACATCTTGTAAAGAGGTACTATTAAATTTTTTAATTCCAGAAATACCTTTTAACCTTTTCTCAATAGGTTTAGTAATTGTATTTTCAATATTAGTTGGAGAGTTACCACCATTAATGGTATTAATATAAATGGTTGGTACAGTAATATCAGGAAAATTTTCTTTTGGCAATGAATTATATGCCATAATCCCTGCAAGGCAAATAAATATGGTAATCAAATAGACAGTCATTTTATTGTCTATTGCCCAACTTGATGGTTTAAATTCTTTTATTTTATCTAACATAGTTATATCGTTTAAGGCTTTTGAAAATTTTGAAATTATTTTTTTACATTTATTTTATCGCCTTCATTTATTAAATCATGTCCTTCTGTAATTAATAAATCGCCATCCATTAATCCTTCAGAAATTTCTGCTAGACCATTATATTCATGCGAAATCTTTATTACTTTTTTGACTGCTTTTCCATTTTCTGAAATAAGAACAAAATCTTCATTATTACCTTTTTGGACGTATTTTATTTGTACAACAATCTTTGGAGTAGCTGATTGGTAGTCATTTACTTTTAATTTAGCTACCATATTAGGATGAAATTCTTTATTTGAACCTAATAACACTTCTACATTAAATGTACGAGTTAAATTATTAATGGCACGAGCAGAATAATTTACTTTAGATTCAATTGAATCATTCATGTCAGGAAATAATACTAGTACATCATTTCCTTTTTTTATACGTGAGGCATATGATTCTGAAACATCAGCTTTTATTTTTAAGTTACTAAAATTTATTACATTAATAGCTGGAATACCAGGAGCAATTGCTTGTCCGATTTTAACATTAACAGCATCAATGGTTCCGTTTATTGGAGAAATAATTTTGCTCATACGAATTTGTTCTTGCAGCGTTGCAAGTTTTTTCTCCATACTTTCTTTTTGAGTTTTTGCTTGTAAATATTGTATTTCAGTTCCGATTTTTTGATTCCATAAAACTTTTTGTTTTTCAAATAATTGATTAACTAAATCAGCATTTGTTTGTAAATCTGAAATACTTTGTTGCAAAGCTCTTGTGTCAGTTTCAGCAAGAACTTGCCCTTTTGATATCTCGTCGCCTACTTTTACATTTATTTTAGTTAAAGTCCCTGGCATTTCAGAGGATAATGATACATTTTCATCAGCATCAATTCTTCCTTGAATTTCAATGTAAGTTTTAAATATTTGAGGAGTTAATGTTATAGCAACAACATCTATTAATTTTTCTTTTGTTGTATCTGATTTTGCTAATTCTTCTTCTAATGTCGCTATTTTAGTTTCTATAGTAGCCTTTTGAGTTCTTAGTTTTTCTAATTCTGCTTTTTTATCTGTTGATCCACATGCTGCAAAAAGAGAAGTGGCAATGATTAAAATAATGATATTTTTCATAAGTATTTTTTTTGTGTTTTTTAAGATTTTTTTATTTTTATTTTACTAACGAACCA
The DNA here is from genome assembly GCA_038327195.1 of Bacteroidota bacterium. Classification (GTDB taxonomy): domain Bacteria; phylum Bacteroidota; class Bacteroidia; order B-17B0; family Aurantibacillaceae; genus UBA4416. The sequence goes on from JBBQKU010000036.1 coordinate 18,303, forward strand.
GTTGCTTTTAAATAATCTATTTTATAAACTAATAAATCGTAAACAGCATTAAAATAATTTGTTTCAGATTCTTTTAAGGAAGCTTGTGCATTTATAACTTCTAAATTACTACCAACTCCTTGCTCATATTTCTTTTGAGAAACATTATAAATATTTTTCGCTAAATCCATATTACGTTTTTGAATTTGAAGAGAAGAAGTAGCGTTATTGTAATTTACAAATGCTGAAGCTGTTTCAAGTTCAATTGCTAATTGTAAATTTTTTAAATTATTATCTCCTTTTTTATAATCAATTTTTATTTGTTGAATTTTATAGTGCCTTTGCAATCCATCAAATAAATTTAATGAAAGAGTTCCTCCGATTAATGCAGTTGGAAACCAATCTTTTTTTCTATCAAAAAAATCAAATTCATTTCTTTGTCCTGAATATGACATACTACCATATGCAACTAAAGACGGTAAGTAGCCATATTGCGTGCGTTTTAAATTAATCGTATTTAATCGTTGTTGTGATTCTAACATTTGATATTCGCTACGTTTAGCAACATCATATTTTAAAACATCTATTGGCTCAATATCATTTATACTTAATGAATCAGTTAAAATAAAATTTTCCTTTCCAGTATATCCCATTTGAAATTTTAAAAGATTTTCACTTAAACTAACTAAGCGTTCTATTTTTTGTTTTTCTGTAGTTAAATTATTGAAAGCAACTTCTAAACGGTCAACATCAATTTGTTCTACAAATCCTTGTTGATTAAATGCTTTAGTGTCATTAAATAATTTTTCTAATTTGGCAATATTTGCATCCAATAATTTGATTCTCTCTTTATTTACTAATACACTATAATATGCCTTTGAAACTGAACTTACTGTCTCCGTTTTAGTTCTTGATACATTAATATTCATTAAGCCAATGTATTCTTTTGTTGCTTTTAAGCCAATTAAATAGTCAGCACTAAATACTAAAAGTGATGCTGAAGCACCAGCAGAAGCTTGGTATTTTGTTCCAAATTTTACAGGAATAAAAGTACCTGCTGGTCCACCAAATATTTGTGCTGGCAATAATGATGTTGGGATTTCTAAAAAATCCTTAAAATCAACACTTGAAGTTATTTGAGGCATTGACATACCAATAACTTCTTTTCTTTTATATTTAGCCATAAGCACATCACTTTGGGCATTTAAATAATTTGGACTGTTTTTATAAGCATATTCAATGGCTTGCTGCAAGCTGTAATTTACTGAACCACTTTGTTGCCCTTTTGAAATTAGAGTACTTGATACAAATACAAATACTACAAGGTTATTTTTAAGATTAAACATAATTTTTATTCGTTTTTTATTATTCTTCTTCTTTTATTTTTTTATAATTATTAATGAGTATATGTCCTTTTACTGTGCAAATACCATAAACAAAAATATCTAGTAATAATTCATGCGATTTCGTGAAACTTATTGTTTCAAATGAAAAGTAATTTCCAAACATCAACATATCAATTTGTGCTAATCGATGTTTTGCTGCAAATTCTTCGTTGACATCACTTCTATATATGCCACTTTTCTTGCCTTCTTTCACATTTCTAAGAATATCTTTAAAAGCACATTCTTCTTTAAATTTTTGAAACAATATAAATGCTGAGGGGTGGAATTTTTGTAGGTCTAAAAAGAAAATTGGATTAATTTGTTGCATCATTTCACTCATTTTTAACGAAATAAGCATAAGCTCGTGAATTGGATCTTTAGCAATTGTTGCAATTTCATTAAATTGACATTCATGTTTTACCATTTCAATTTGACAAAGTTGATCAACTAAATCATCTTTTTCTTTATAAAATTGATAAATTGTTTTTTTTGACATGCCAAGTTCTTTGGCTATATCATCCATCGTTACACGTTTTATTCCGTATTTAAAGAATAATTCTAAAGATGTTTTTAATATTTTTTCTTGAGCTTCCATTTTAATTCGGCACAAAACTAAGGAAACTATTTTTGTTCTGCAAGTTTCCTTGAATTTTTTATTTGGCTTAGTTTTTGTAGAATATTTGAAAATTTTGTTTGTCGTTTAAAAAAAGAGTTTTATCTTTGGAAAAATCATGATTAAAAGAATATTACTTGTTTTTTCGCTTTTATTAACATTATTTAATAATGTTAAAGCTCAAATCGATACGTCGTTTTGGTTTGTAGCGCCTGATATTTCTCAAGGATTGGGAGATAGACCTATTTACTTATACATAAATACGTATGCACTTCCGTCAACTATTAAGTTAAGACAACCTGCAAATCTTGGGTTTGTTCCAATCACAAAAGTGATTCCTGCAAATTCTATTGATTCTATTAATCTTACTTCGTTTATAGCAAATGTTGAAAATGATGTTCCTAATTCTGTTTTAAATAGAGGGCTTTATCTTTCTGCAACTCAAAACGTATCTGTTTTATATTCTATTCGCTCTAGTTTTAACCGCGAATATTTTTCTTTAAAAGGTCCTAAAGCATTAGGTGTTGATTTTTATGTTCCTATGCAAGAGTTTTGGAATCAAGCACCTGCTACTAGTCCAAAATCGTTTTCATCAATTGATATTGTTGCCTCAAAAAACAGTACAACATTATTAATTACTCCCAGAACTAATATTATTGGTCACCTAGCAAATGTTTCATTTACAGTATTATTACAACAAGGTCAAACATATTCTTGTCAAGATACTGCTCGGAGTGCTGCTAGTAGTTTAGCAGGTTCAATTATTTCTTCAAATAATCCTGTGGCTGTTACAATTCAATCAAGCGGAATTAGTCAAGCTGGTTGTTTAAGCAGTATAGGAGATCAAATTACAAATTCTAATTATATTGGTACTGATTATGTAATAAATAAGGGTACAGGAAATACTGATAAAATTTTCATTCTTGCCACACAAAATGGTACACAACTTACAATTGATGATGGTACTGTTACAACTCCTTTTCTGAATTTTGGACAAACCCACGCATATTCATCAACTCAACCAATTACTTCTGTAAAATCAAATAAACCTATTTATGTTTTACATGCTTCTGGGTACGGTTGTAGAATGAGTGGTGCTCAAGTTCCTGCATTTTATTGTGCTGGTACTTTTTCTGCTTCTTTTACACGAGCTTCTTCTGATTCCCTTGCGTTAAATATTTCTACTCGGACTGGATTTGAAGGAAGCTTTGCCTTAAATGGTAATCCTTTATTAATACCACCATCTTCATTTACAGTTGTTCCAGGTACATTAGGAACAATTAAATCAGCAAAAATATATTTTAGTACAGTAACAATTCCAGTAGGATCTCATAATACAGTTACTAATTCTGGAGATATTTTTGGATTAGGTATTTTGAATGGATCAACTACAAATGGTAGCGCTTATGCTTATGTTTCAGAATTTGCTTCTTATCCTTCTATTAACGCTGGTGCCAATTTCACAATTTGTGCAAATGGTAGTATTGCACTTAATGGTTTAGTTGGAGGTGGAAATACATTAGGGACTTGGTCAACAAATGGATATGGAGCTTTTGGTTCTGGATTTAGTGCCTTAACAAATACTTATGTCCCTAGTCAATTGGACACGACTGTTAAACCGGTTAAGTTATTTTTGACTTCTAATGGTCCTTGTCCAGCTACGAAAGACACTTTATTATTAACGGTTAAACCTTCACCAATTGTAAATGCTTCCATTGATCAAATCGTTTGTGCAAATAATAATACAGTAACATTAAATGGTTCAGTGTTAGGTGGAGCAACTACGGGAATATGGACTAGTACTGGATCTGGAACATTCACTCCAAATAATATTACATTAAATGCCTCCTATCTACCAAGTGCTGCTGATACCACTGCTGGTTTTGTTAAACTTATTTTAACTTCAACTGGAGCTGGAATTTGTAATAACGAAAAAGATACAATGAAAATTACGATTACTAAGGCACCGACAGCAAATGCTGGTCCAGCAAGTTTTTCTGTATGTGCTAATAATCCTACCTTAACTGTTAATGGTACAATTGGTGGTATTACTACAACTGGAAAATGGACAACCACTGGTTCTGGTAGTTTTAGTCCAAGTAATATTTTATTGACAACAAATTACTTACCAAGTGTTGCTGATGTTGCTGCTGGACAAGTTAAATTATATTTAAGTTCAACAAATAACTTAACATGCAGTCAAGCAAAAGATAGTATCTTAATTATTTTCACTTCTGCTCCAAGTGTTAATGCTGGTGTTGATTTATTCTCTTGTAAAAACAATGCAAATACCATCTTAATGGGAGTTGTAACTGGACCAACAACATCAGGTATATGGAGTGGAGGATCTGGAACATATAATCCAAGTAGTTCAGTTCTAAATGCTACTTATACACCTTCACCATCAGAAATTACAGCAGGATTTGTGAATTTAACACTTACTTCAACTGCAAATGGAAGTTGTAATGCTAATATGGATTTGATAAAAATAACATTTGTTCCAAAACCATTTGCTAATTTTAATTTCCTTAATGTTTGTTTAAATAATCAAACTACGTTCACCGATTTTTCGTTAGCAGCAATAGGTACAATTAATTTATGGAATTGGACATTTGGTGATTTAACTACTAGTGCTATTCAAAATCCAATTCATACATATACAGCAGCAGGAACCTACACTACACAATTAGTAGTAAGAAATACTTATGGCTGTTATGACACTATTAAAAAAACACCAATTATTTATCCCTTACCAAATGTGAATTTTGGAATATCTAGAATCTGTACAGGTGCATTCTTAAATTTAATGTTTACAGATAGTACAACAATTGCTGCACCAGAAACAATAGCTCAATATTATTGGGATTTTGGTGGACCAGGAAATAGTAATTTACAAAATCCTACACAGCTTTTCCCTGGATCCGGATTATATAATATTACTTTGATAGCTACCTCTAATCATGGATGTAAGGATACTATTGTTAAATCAACGAATTTAAACCCTCGTCCCGTTGCAGGATTTGCATATTCTATATCATCTGGTATTAATGTTGGAACTACGGTTAATTTTATTGATACTTCTAAATATGCTTCAAATTGGAGTTGGAATTTTGGAGATGGAAGTTCAAATGTTTTTACTCAAAATTCTTCAACAATTTATTATGCAAATGGTGTTTACGTAGTAACTCAGATTGCTTATGATAGTTATGGCTGCTCTGATACTGCTCGCGCAGCAATTAGAATAAACAACGTAACAAATGAGATTTCTACTTTAATTCCTAATGCAATATCGCCGAATGGAGATGGAAAGAATGATGTTTGGAAATTAGACTTTTTAGCGATTTTATATCCAAATACTGAAGTCGAAATTTTTAATCGATGGGGAGAAAGTATGTACCATTCTGTTGGATATTCAACCCCATGGGATGGAACTTATAAAGGTCAAAATTTACCAGTTGGAACATACTACTATGTTATTAATTTGAATGATGCTACAATTAAAGAACCATTTAAAGGAGGGGTTTTGCTAATTAGATAAAATGAAAAAAGTTCTATATATCGTATTTATATTTTTTACTGTTTGTTGCTTTAATTTTAAAGCTCAACAATTACCTCTTTATACAAATTATGTATTAAATAATTATGCTTACAATCCTGCTGTTGCTGGTTATAAACCACATGCTGTAGTAAATATTAACTACCGTAATCAATGGGTAGGTTTTAAAGATGCTCCAAAAACTTATTTAGTAAGTCTACACAGTTCTGTTGGAAAACTTAAAAAAGTTGGAGTTGGTGTTTTAATTAATTCTGATAATACGGGATTATTGGGTAAAACTAGTGGCCAATTAACTTTTGCATATCATGTCAAATTGAACAAAACTTATAAATTAGGATTTGGACTTTCTGCTGGAATGGTTCAATACCGTATAAAATTGTATGATGCAAAAACTGCTGATGCTGGAGATGAATTATTAACTGGAAATTTATTATCAAATAATGTATTTGATTCAAATGCAGGGTTATATTTATACAGTGATAAATTATTTTTCGGCATTTCTGGATATCAGTTTTTAGCAAATAAAATTACGTGGAAAGATTCTAAAAGTAGATTATCTCCGCACATATATGCTACAATAGGATATGCTATTCATGCTTCTAAAAAACTTGTTATTGAGCCAAGCGCTTTGTTGAAATTTAATAGTCCAACTCCTATGCAGCCTGAATTTAGTATGAGAGGCATTTATAAAAACTTATTTTGGATTGGTGGATCTTACCGTGTAAATGATGCTATTAGTGGCTTAGTTGGTGTAATTTTAAAGGAGAAATTAACAATCGCATATTCTTATGATTTTTCTACTTCAAAAATTAGAAAATACAATTCAGGTTCTCATGAAATTTCATTAACCTACCAATTAATTAAGAAGAAAAAGAAATTGGATGCGGATGAACAAGAGTTGAACGATATTGATAATAGTATTAAATCAAAATTAAAAAAACAGAATGAAGAAAGCTCTAAATAAATTATTATTTATTCTACTTCTCACAAGTAGTTCAGCACTATTTTGTCAAATAGATACTGTTTTTTGGTTTGCCGCACCATGGGTAACGACTGGGCATGCTGGTAATAAACCAGTTAAATTGCGTTTAACAAGTTTTAGTAATCCAACAATTGTTAGGGTTAGACAACCGGCTAGTATTTTCGATACAACTTTTACTATTCCACCTAACTCTTTAATTTCTGAATCTTTATCCCATTTAATTGCTCAGATTGAGAATACACCTGCTAATACTATTTTAAATAGAGGGTTAAAAATATCTTCTAATTTTCCAATTACTGCCATTTACGAAGTTGAAACTGTTGTAAATAATCCTGAAACTTATTCATTAAAAGGACAAAATGGAATGGGAAATGAATTTGTTTGTCCATTTCAAACAAATGGTAATAATGGTCCTTATGCTCCAACTCCAAAATCTCAAATTGATATCGTTGCGACTCAAAATGCAACAACGGTATGGATAACTCCTCGCTGTAATGTTGTTGGACATTTGGCAGGAATCACTTATTCAATCGTTTTAAATGCAGGTCAAAGTTGTAATGTAGAAAATGTATCTAGTACTCCTTCGGTTCCAGGCCAAAATTTAGGAGGTACAATCGTTTTTGCCAATAAACCAGTTTCAGTTTCCGTTACAGATGATTCTGTTGGAGGCGTAGGTGGTTGTTTTGATTTAATGGGTGATCAAATTGTTCCAGTTGAAGTAGTTGGAAAAGAATATATTATTAATAAAGGTGGATTAAATGCAGCCCAATTTGAAGGATTATATGCAGTTGCAACTGAAAACTTTACTCAATTAACAATAAATGATGGTGTTGTAACGACTACTATTTTAAACAAAGGTGATACTTATTTTTATAAAACTACTCAGCCTTTAACATATGCTGTTGGCGATAAACCAATTTATGTGATACATGTGAGTGGTTTTGGTTGTGAACTTGGAGAAGCGATCATTCCACCATTAAATTGTGCTGGATCTGATCAGGTAAGTTTTACAAGAACAAATTCTCAAACATTCATTTTAAATGTGCTTTGTAAAACTACTTCAAAAGGAGATTTTTTATTAAACGGTAGTAATGCTTTAATTCCAGCTTCACAATTTACTGTTGTACCTGGAACTGGCGGTCTTTGGAGTGGTTTTCAAAGAAGTTATTCTACAGTTGAAGTTCCTGTTGGAATTACAAGTTTATTAACTAATTCAAATACAATTGACCCATTATTTTCAATGGGAGTTATTAATGGAGGCGCGAGTAGTGGTTGTTTATATCACTACATGTCATCTTTTTTACGAAGAGTTTATACCACTGTTGGTCCAGATCAAAATATTTGTACTGCAACAACTACATTAGCATTAACGGGTAATGTTCAAGGTGGTTCTACAACAGGTATATGGACTGCAATCGGCGGAACAGGTACTTTCAGTAGTACTACAAGTTTAAATACAACTTATTCTTTAAGTGTTGGAGATTTAGGTCTTCCATTTATTAAATTTGTTTTAGCATCAACAGGTAATTGTGTGCCGATTACAGATACTTTAGTTGTAAATATTTTTAAATCACCTATAGTAACAGCTGGTGCAAGTGTTACACTTTGTAAAAACAATATTTCTCCAGTTTCATTAACTGGAACTTTACAATATGCCGCTGGAACAAATTGGACAACTACTGGGTCGGGTTCATTTGGTAGTATAGGTTCCTTGGTTACAACTTATTTACCTTCCCCAGCTGATCTAGCTGCAAATAGTGTTACTATAAATTTAACATCAACTGGAAGTTTAAATGGTTGCCCTAATACATTTGATAGTTTGGTAATTAAGTTTACAAATTCACCTGTTGTATTAATAAGCCCTGATATTTCTGTTTGTGCCAATAACCCAACTGTTGCAATTAGCGGCACCGTTTCAGCTGGATCTACAACTGGTATTTGGTCAGGAACTGGATCTGGATTGTTTTCTCCTTCAACTACAAGTTTAAGTTCAATATATCAATTATCACCTGCAGATATTGCAAGTGGGATTGTTGTTATCAAATTAACGTCAACATTAAACGGAAATTGTAAATCAGTTTTTGATAGTTTAATTGTAACCGTAACTCCTAAACCAATTGTAAATGCCGGAATTAATGATACTATTTGTTCAAGTAATGTATTTTACCCTATTAATGGAGTCATTACTGGCGGTGCAAGTGCGGGCATTTGGACTACTTTAGGTAATGGCACATTTGGGAGCACAACTGCTTTGAGCACTATATATACGCTTGGAAGTGCAGATACACTTACAGGTCAGGTTAAATTAATTTTAACATCAACTGGAAGTAATTGCTTACCCGTAAGTGACACTATGTTACTTATAATTGCAAAATCTCCTCTTGTGAATGCAGGCTTAGATAATGTTTTTTGTGATAATCAATTAATTCCCTTAAATGGAACAGTATTAGGGCTTACAACAACGGGAGCATGGTCAACTTTCGGAACAGGTATTTTCACCCCTGATGATTCTTTATTAACCACTTATTATCAACCATCACCTTTGGATATAGCTAATGGTTTTGTGAAAATTTTATTGACATCAACATATAATAAAGGATGTGGAGCTGTAAATGATACGATGAAAATAACATTCAAAGCTGCACCAAATGCTAGTTTTATTTCTAATAATGAGTGCGCTAAGAAATTAGGAATATTTACAGATAATTCAACAACAACTGGTGGTTCTATCACAAGCTGGTGGTGGAATATGGGAGATGCTACAACTGCAATTTCTAATAATGTGAATCATAGTTATACTACTCCTGGCACTTATACTGTTACCCATGTGGCTTATTCTAGTAATGGTTGTAATGACACTATTAAAAAGCAAATTGAAATTTATTTTTTACCAAATGCATTATTTTATCAAAACGCACCTTGTGTTGGTAACACAACTCAATTTGTAGATTCATCTAAAACATTGTCAGGAAGTATTATTTCTTGGAATTGGAATTTTGGAGATACTCAAACATCAGGAATTCAAAATCCTCAACATGCATTTAGTACAGCAACAAATTATACAGTAACTTTAATTGTGACTACATCATTTGGATGTAAGGACACTATTAAAAAGGTTGTAACTGTTATACCTGGGCCAAATGCTGATTTTAGTATTAATCCAAATCCTGTTGAAGCTTTGGAAACGGCTAATTTTACAGATTTATCAACTGGACCAAGTTCTTTAACAAATTGGAATTGGTACTTTGGAGATAGTACGGCAACAAATATTCAAAACCCTCAGCATAGTTTTAATAATCAAGGCAATTTTATTATTACTCTCGCCGTTAAAGATATTAATGGGTGTATTGATACAGTTAGAAAAGAAATAACTGTAGTTCTTTTACCAGATGTTCCTACCGCATTTAGTCCAAATGGTGATGGGCAGAATGATTTATTTTTAGTAAGAGGTGGTCCTTTTAAAACAATAAATGTTCGTGTATATAATAATTGGGGACAATTAATTTTTGAAACAAACGATCAACTTGATGGTTGGAATGGTACCTATCATGGAACTGAGCAACCAATTGGAGTTTTTGTTTGGGTTGTTGAAGTTGAAATGTTTACAGGAAAAAAAATCAAAAAAACTGGCGATGTCACGCTTCTTAGATAGAAATGAAAAATAAATTCTTTAAAATATTATTTTGTTTTGGCTTATTAAGTTCATCTTTAATAAATGCACAAGATTTTCATTTGTCATTATATGATGCTGCTCCTATGTTTTTAAATCCAGCCTTAACAGGCGTTGTTGATTCAAAATTTAGAGTTCACGCTCAATATCGTAATCAATGGAGAAGTGTTGCATTTAAACCATATAACACTGCATTAATTAGTGTTGATGCTCCTAAAGGAAAATGGGGTTTCGGATTGCAAATAATTAATATGCGCGCTGGAGTTGGAAATTACAATGTTTTACAAGGATTATTATCAGTTTCTTATGCTGTGCCATTAGATAAAAATAAATACAATAATATTTCATTTGGTCTTCAGGCAGGTGGCACTCAAAAAAGAATAGAAGCAGGACTTTATACTTTTAATAATCAGTATACAAGTGCAAATGGTGGTTCTTTTGATAATTCAATTTCTTCAGGAGAAACATTTAATACACAATCTTTTTTCACATCTCAACTGAATGCTGGGTTTATGTATTTTAACTCAAAACAGCAATCTCGTTTAAATCCGTTTTTTGGTTATTCGGCATTTAATTTAACTAATCCGAAAGAAACCTATTACAATACAACTAATAAGCTTCCAATAAGACATTATGTGCATGCTGGATTAAGAATAAATGTTACAGAATTATTTTATGTAATTCCAAAGGTTTTAATTATGTTGCAAAAAAATGCTTCAGAGCAATTATACTCAGTTGATGCTGGCTATTTCTTTAAAAATGAAGAGTTTTATTTATTAGCTGGTTATAATTTTAGATATAAGGATGCTAGTGTCGTTTACATTGGAGCTAGAAAAAATAATTATATTGCAAAAATTGGTTATGATGCTAATACATCTTCTCTAAAAGATGTATCTAAATACAGAGGTGCTTTTGAAATTTCGTTTACTTATTTAGCAAAGCCAGCAAAATCAAAAGAAGTAAGACACTGCCCTAGATTATAAAAATTTATGAAGAAATTATTTTTAGCAACATTACTTCTTGCGAGTACACTTATTTTTGGTCAATCAAAAAAACTTTGGTTAAAGTTTGGTGATGAAGCATTTAAAAAGAAAGATTATCCAACTGCAATAAACTATTACAATAAAACTCTTGATGATACAACTGTATTAGCTGAAATGGTTTTGCCTTATGAAGTACAAATAGTCAATTTAAAATCAAAAGAGTTTAAACAAGATACAACTAAAAAAACGAAGGTTGATTCTACAAAAAAAGTATCAAAAGCTGATTATATTAATCATCAATTAGCTGAAAGTTACCGATTAAATAAAGATTATGATAATGCTTCAAATTATTATAAAAAAGTAATTGAAAATAATTCATATCCCAATGATGCTTTTTATTATGCACAATCCCTAATGCATCATAAAAATTATAAAGAAGCAATGAATCGTTTGGAACAGCTTGTAAGTTCAACCAGTAATGATTCAATAAAAAAAATATTACAAAAAAATATTAGTTCTTGTTATTTCGCTTTAGATACTAATAGCTATAAGCAAATGATTATTGTGAAAAAAATGGACACTGTTGTCTTCAATACAGGAACTTCAAATTTTGCTCCAATGTATTATGGTAGTCCAACTAAATTGTTGTTTACAAGTGCTAGAAAAGGGGGTGTGCTTTTGGATCCGGAAAAACAAGATTCTAAATTTTTATGTGATTTATATTATACTGAACTTAAAGATACTGGTTGGATGAAACCTGTTAATTTTGGAAGACCTGTTAATACTGGATTGCATGAAGCTTCTAGTGTAGTTACATCGGATGATATTATGTTTTTTACGAGATGGAGTGATGCAAATAGAAATGAATCTTTCATTTATATGGCAAAAATGAAAGATGGTTTGTTTTATGAAGCTTATAAATTAAGTGAAACGGTTAATAAGGTTGGTTATAAATCTATGCAGCCATACGTTTCGTTTGATGGTACAAAATTATTTTTCTCGTCTAACATGCCTGGAGGTAAAGGTGGATTTGACATTTATGTTTGTAATATCGATGAAAATGGCTTAACGGGTGAAGCGAAAAATTTAGGTTCCATTATTAATACAGCACTTGATGAGGTAACTCCATTTTTTCATACAATATCAAATACCTTATTTTTTAGTTCAAATGGACATACTGGTATTGGTGGCTTAGATGTATATAAGAGTTCGTTAAATGTTGACGATTCTGTTTATGCAATGCCTAAAAATGTTGGCCGTCCAATTAATTCTAGTAAGGATGATGCGTATTTTATATTAGATAGATTTCAAACTAAAGGATATTTTTCTAGTGATAGAGAAGATTGTCCAAATGGTAATTGCTACGATATTTATGAATTTGAAAATGAACCTATAACATTTGATTTAAGTGGATATGTTTTTGATGAAACAACAAATGAGCCAATCCAAAGTGCATTAATTACTGTAAAAGATGTGCATAATGATATTGAGCCAATATTTTTAATTACCGATGAAAAAGGTTTTTATTCTACGCCTTTAAGAGAAAATATGGAGTATTTTATTAAAGCTCAGAAAAAAGGTTATTTTGCAAGTGCGGGAAATGTTGCTACTAAAGGTTTAACAGAAACTACTCATCTTGAAAAAGATTTCTTTTTAGCTAAAATTCCTAGTGGAGATATTGTAATTGAAGGAATTGAATATGATTTAAATAAATCTACGCTTCGTCCTAAATCAATGGAAATACTTGATAAATTAGTTGATTTAATGGTTTTAAATGATAACTTATCAATTGAAATTAATTCTCATACTGATACTCGAGGAAGTGATGTTTATAATTTGAAATTATCACAAGCTAGAGCTCAATCTTGCGTCAATTATTTAATTAGTAAAGGGATTAAATCAGAAAGGCTTCTGCCAACTGGATATGGTGAGACAAAACCAATAATTAGTGATGAAGAAATTGCTAAAATGGTTCCTAAAAGTGCAGAATTTGATGCCGCTCATCAAAAAAACAGAAGGACTGCATTTAAAGTTATTGGAGAAGCTAATCTAAAGATTATTCAAAAATAGGTTTTCAAATTTCTCATAAAAATCTATAATTTTAATTTTAGTGAAAACTAATATGATTAAATTTAAAGATTCAATGATCATTAAATTTATATTTACAAAGCAAACAAAAATTATTAAGCTCATCTGCTTTTTTATTATTTGCATTGTTTTGCCAAATATTTTATATTCTCAAACTAAACTTAAGGTAGAACAAAAGTCTGATAAATATATTAAAGTAAATCATGCAAATAGATTGTTATATGATAAAACATCAGGTATTGAAGCTCAACGATTAATAGGTGCAGTTGAGTGCGAACATGATGGAGCTAAAATGTTTTGTGACAGCGCTTATCTTTACGATAGTAAAAAACTTGAGGCTTTTGGTCATATCTCTATAATAAAAGGGGATAGCATATTTGTTTACGGAGACTCATTAAGATATGATGCTAAGACTAAATTAGCAAATTTAAAAGGGAATGTTCGTTGTATTGAAAAAGATATGACTCTTACTACTACTATTTTAGTTTATGATATGGCAAAATCTGTGGCAAGTTATTATAATGGTGGAAAAATTATTAATAAGGAAAATGTTTTAGTAAGTAAAAATGGACATTATTATTCGTCATCAAAGGAATTATCATTTCACTATGATGTTGTTTTAACAAATCCAGATTATAAAATGAAGAGTGATACATTGAAATATAATACACTAACTAAAACAAGTTATTTTGTTGGCCCAACTATTATTATAAGTAAAGAAAATTTCATTTATTGTGAAAACGGATGGTATGATACTGAAAAAGAAATTTCCAGATTTAGTAAAAACGCAATGATAGATTCAAAAACTCAAAAATTATATGGTGACAGTATTTTTTATGATCGAAAAAAAGGGTATGGTCGAGCAACAAAAAATGTAAGAATTATTGATACTGCAAGTAAGTCTATCATTACTGGTGATTATGCAGATTATTATGAAAAAACAAATAAATCAATTGTTACTGGGAAAGCAATTTATGGAAAAAGAATCGACAAGGATAGTTTATTTTTGAGTGCTGACACCTTATATTATTCTAAACCAGATAGTACGCACACTTATATTAAAGCTTATCGAAATGTGAAAATATTTAAAACTGATTTACAAGGAATGTGTGATTCATTAGGATATTCTTTGCACGATTCGTTATTAAAAATGTATAATTCTCCCATTTTATGGACTTCTAATGGACAAGTAACAGCAAAACAAATAAATGTGACTGCGGGAGAAGCTGGTGTGAAGTTTTTTGAATTAAGTAGTAATGCGATTTTAATTCAAAAATCTGATAGTTTAGACGAAAATAAATTCAATCAAATTTCAGGAAAGCGCATTGAAGGTTTTTTCGCAAACGATACGATTAGAAAATTAAATGTAACAGGTAATGCTCAGATTATTTATTATGTGAAACAAAAAAATAAATTCACTGGTGTAAATAAAACTCTTTGCAGTAATCTTACAGTTTGGTTTAATGCTGATGGAGTTTATAAAGCAACATTTCGAAATAAGCCTGAATCAATTGTATATCCATTAGATGAAATAATTGATAAAGATATGAGGTTGAAAAACTTTGTTTGGCTTGAACATAAAAGACCAAAAAGTAAGTCAGATCTTTTAATAGGTAAGAAATAAGGCTTTTTAAGTTTTTTATTCAGTCTTAATTGCTATATGTTTATCGAATATTATTTTATTAATCGTCTAAAAATATGTCAGAAGTTTTTAAAATGTCTATTCACCAAAATAGGTATTATTTAATAGAGGTATTTGATGAACATGAATTTACGATAAGTGACTTAAAAGAGCTTGTTGCACTTCAATCTGAAATGGGAGAAAAAAAACTTCCCGTATTAATTTTATGTAGCCAATTTACCACTGGCGACGTAGAGATGTTAAAATATTTATCAAAAAATCAAAATAATCCCTTTTCATTGGCAGATGCCTTTGTTATTAATACCATGGCGCAAAAAATAATAGGGAATTTTTATCTTAAATTGATTTCGCCAGAAAGACCAACAAAAATGTTTAATAATAAAGAAGATGCATTAATTTGGTTAAGTCAATTTGATTAGAAATTAAGTATCTTTATCTTAGATATGAAAATTGTATTTTTTATTTTATTAATCCCTTTTTGTTTTTTAGGTCAGGATAAAAGCGGCGCGTTTAATTTATTATTAAATATGGGCGTTACTCCAGCTCAAGTTCATGGTGATGCGTATAGTGGGTTTCATAAAGTTGGGTTTACTGGTGGAGTAGGCGTAGAGAGTGTTTTTTCAGATAAAATAAAAATGAGTCTATCTTTCTTGTTTATTCAAAAAGGTGCTCGAAAAAATCAGAATCCACAAAAAAATGATTTTACGTCTTATTATCTAAATTTAAATTATGTGGAAGTCCCTTTATTATTGACTTATACGTCAAATAACAAATATATTTTTGATCTTGGTGTTTCTGCAGGGTATTTAATTAATTATTATGAATCAACTGAAATTGGTAATATGACAGGAAATTACCCTTTTCAAAAATTTGAATATTCAGTAAAAGTAGGTTTAGGTTATAATATTAATCCAAAGTGGTTTGTTAATTTCAGAAGTAGTAATTCATTTATTACTATCCGACCTAATTACACAAAACAAGCAATTTATTACAACAATTTGTTAGCACGCTTGTTTAATAAGGGATATTACAATAATATTTTGGAATTTACTTTAGGTTATCGCATCAAAACAAAAAAATAATTTTGAATAAAAAACATAAAATAGTTGTGAGCGTTACTGGTGCTAGTGGAAGTATTTATGCCAAAGTATTATTTGATAAGTTGTTATTATTAGCTAATCAAATAGAATGTATAGGTGTTGTAATGAGCGATAACGCTAAAGATGTTTGGAAACATGAATTAGGTAATGATGATTATAAAAATTACCCATTTACTTTTTATGATAAAAATAATTTTTATGCTCCATTCGCATCTGGTTCAGCAAAATACAATACCATGATTATTTGCCCTTGCAGTATGGGAACTTTGGGCCGTATTGCTACCGGAATAAGTAATGATTTAACAACTCGTTCAGCAGATGTTATCCTAAAAGAAAGAAGAAAATTAATTTTGATGATTAGAGATACACCTTATAATTTAATTCATATTAATAATATGCAAATTGTAACACAAGCTGGTGGAATTATCTGCCCCGCATCTCCATCATTTTACAGTAATCCTAAAACATTTGAAGAGCTAGCATCTACTGTTGTGGATAGGGTTATCGATTTAGCAGGTTTAGAAAATGAGAGCTACCGTTGGTCAGAATAATTTAGGTTTGAAATAGAATTTAATTCCTTGATTATTTCTTTGAAGTTAGGTCGATTTAAAATATTTTCTTTAATACAATTATCTTTTAATTTAAATAATGTGCTTTTTGTATTTGTATTGATATTTTCAATTATACTATTATTTAATAAATCTTCTATTAAATATCCAAAAGCTTTTACATCCAATCTCTCAAAATAAGGGGCTTTACTGTCCTTCAAATCGTAAATAGTAGCTGCACCAAAATCTCCAAATATTGTATTTGAGTTTTCATCAATTAATGTATTGTGTGCATATAAATCGCCATGCATTATTCCTTTTGAATGTAAATGAAAACAGGCTTCTGCAATAGATTTTGAAATTATTAATATGGATTCTAATTTGAATACTGCGTTGTGTTTAAAAACATCTCTTGTACAAGTTTCAAAGCTTGGTGGACCAGCTAAATTTTTAAAACTAGGAGGTATTAAGTCAAATAGTAACCCTTTTTTTTGATTTGGATGATTAGTTAAAATGCCAATTACATTAACTAAATTTTTATGAAATCCAACTGAGATACACGTATTTATTTCATCCTCTGGATAGCCGTCACTAGTGACTTCTCCTTTAAATATCTTAATTGCAATCTCAGTGTAATTACCATTTTTTTTCCATAGTGCTTTAGATATAATACCAGAAGCACCTTCTCCTAATTGTTCTTTAATAGTAATAGTATCCCAATTTATTTCAGGTAATTTATTTTTTGAAATTTGAATTTGACTGCAAGGATTTCCAGAATATGCTAACCATGATAAGCGAGGTAGTGTTAGTAGCCAATTTGGAATTTCGTTTATATTATTTGCAGAAATTCTTAGCAATTCAATATTTTTGCAATTTTCCATTTCAATGGGCAACTCTTTTAATTTGTTCCCAGCAAATGCTACTTTTTGTAATTTTAAGCAAAGACCAATACTTTTTGGAATCTGTTCAAGACAATTATTAGTAAGTATAAGCCATTGCAAGTCAGCAGGAAATGAGTTTTCCGGGATATGTTTAATTTGATTAGATTTAAATCCAATCATTGTTAAACTTTGACATTTGGAAAGTACTTTTGGAAATTCAGTAAAATTATTATCTGAAAAAAAAGCAATTTTTAACTTTTTAAATTCTCCGAAATTTTCCGGTAATTGAGTCAACTGGTTATTTGATAAATCGAGAATTTCTAGGGTATTTGACAAATCAAATATTTCAATTGGAAATGATTTTAAATTACAAGATAGTTTAAGGATTTTAGTTCCTTTCAATTCTCCTGAAAGAAGTTGTTGAAGAGTTTGCATTAAAAAATAGTATATAATAATCTCCCTACAACAAAATATATTGAAATGCCAATAATATCATTGAGTGTTGTAACAAATGGTCCAGTTGCAAGGGCTGGATTTATTTTAAAACGATTCATCATTAATGGAACAAATGTTCCTAAAAAAGAAGCGCATAAAATAACTGTAATTAATGCAACACTTACAGTAGCTGCAAGAGCCCATGATTCACTAATTAGTAAATTATAGCCTAAAATTAACGTTGAACAAATTAGTCCATTGATAAGTCCAACACCTAATTCTTTTAATAATTTTGGAGCAATTTTATCGGTTATTAATGTATTATTTGCTAATCCTTGTACAATAATTGCTGATGATTGAACACCAACATTTCCTCCCATTGCACCAATTAAAGGAATAAAAAATGCCATTTCTGGACGAAGTTGAATTTGTCCTTCATAGCTTCCTATAATTCTAGAGCCAACAATTCCGCCACACATGCCAACTAATAACCAAGGAATTCGCGCTCTTGATAAACGCCAAACACTGTCATTACTATCAACATCGTCTGTAATACCACTCATTCGCTGAATATCTTTTTCAGCTTCTTCTCGCATCACATCAACTACATCATCAATTGTAATTCTACCTACTAATCTTCCAAATTGATCTACCACAGGGAGAACTACTAAGTCATATTTTTGAATTAATTCCGCAACATCTTCACTTGATGCTGAAGTTTTGGTTGAGATTACATCTGCATCATAAATTTCTTCAACACGTGCTAATGGATGTGATATAATTAATTTTTTTAGGGAAAGCATCCCAATTAATTTTTCTTTATCATCAACAACATACACAGCATACATTGTTTCAACCGTATCAGTTTGTCTTCTTATTTCATCAATACAAGCTGATACAGTTTCGTGAGCATAAACACTAATTAACTCCTTAGCCATTAATGAACCCGCCGTTCCTTCATCGTAGCTCATTAAATCAGCAATATCGCTTGCCTGATCTATATCTTCAATTTGTGATAAAACTTCGTTTTGAATTTCCTCTGGTAATTCATTGATGACATCGGCAGCATCATCAGAATCCATGTTATCAAGTTGTTCCGCAATTTCTTTTGTGGAAAAAGTTGCTAATATAGCTTCACGTTTATCTTCTTCTAATTCAAGTAATACATTTGCCTTTAAGTCCTCTTCAATTAAATTATAAAGAAAAATGGATTCTTCAAGGTCTAGTCTATTTAAGATTAAGGCAATATCAACCTCATATAACTCTTTTAGTTGTGAAGTTAATGTTCCACTATCTTGTTTTGAGATAGCAATTTTTAATTCTTCCAGAAAATCGATGCTAAGCTCAAATTGCATAACCTTATTTTTTGAGCCCTAAAGGTAGGGTTTTATGTTACAAAATAAGTATTATATCATCTTGATTTTAGTTTTATTCTATAATAATAAAAATAAACTAAAAGCTTAGATGATATTATGCCGAGAGATAAATATTTAGACTAAAACATATATTAATTCGGTATTACCAAATTTTAAAATTTTTAGCTTGGTTTACTCAACTTTTGTTTTAGAAGTGCATTAAGGAAAATAGCAGAAAGTATGATGCCAAAACCGACATAAAAAGTGATTGATAAATCTTTATTTTCGTGAAATAATAAACTAGCTAAAATAATTCCATATACACCTTCAAGATTAACTGTTAAGTTTATTGTATAAGGACTAATAAATCTCATTAAATTAACACTTGCGATAAATGGATAAACTGTGCAAACTCCTGCTAATATTGTTAAAAGAAGTATGTCTTGATTGGAAATACTAAAAAATGTCACCGAAAAATTTCCGTTAAAAAATAGAAAAATACTTAAGCCAACTAATGCTGCAGTTAATTCTATAAAAGACAAAACTGGTGATGAAATCGGATCTTTTATATCTTGAATTAAAACACCATTTAAAACACTAAAAACGGAGGCCGTAAACGCTGCCAAAATGCCTAATAAAATGCCTAATCCAAATTGCATTTCTACGGAGAATATAAGACAAATTGCCCCAATAATTATTAATCCAATGAGTAATTCATACCATATAAATTTGCGTTTATAAATAAGAGGTTCTACAATTGCAGTAAATAATGTGCCTGTGCTAAATGCCGCCATTGTTACCGAAACATTCGAAGCTTTAATTCCACCATAAAAACAAAGCCAATGGATACAAATAATAAGACCAATTGCACTTAGTTGTAATAATTTTTTAAATGATATGATTAGGTTTGCTTTAATGTATATTAGGTAAAAAGCCATTAAAAAAATAGTAATTGCTATCCTAAACCATACTAATTGTAAGGCATCTGCACTAATTCCTTTTCCTAAAATTGGAGACCAGCCCCAAATAAAGACGATAAAATGAAGTAATAAATGGTGTTTACTGATGTTTTTTAGCACGCGCAAATGTATCATATTATTAGGTAAATGAAAATTTGAAAAAATGTGTTTTATGTATTAAAATAGGTTAAATTCCCTTAAAAAATTTCATAAATCCATTCATTTTTATTACTTTCGCACCCTAAATTAATCCCGTAAGATTATGAAATGGCCTAAAAGCCTATTTTGTTCTGTCTTATATTAAAACTATAACAGATATGAAACTATCCATGTTTAAATTTAATCTGCCTAAAGAATTATTGGCAGAGTACCCCGCAAAAAATCGTGATGAAAGTAGGTTAATGGTTGTTGATAGAGCAACCGGAAAAATCACTCATAAAAAATTTAAAGACATTGTTAATTATTTCGATGAAGGTGATGTAATGGTAATGAATGATACCAAAGTATTTCCTGCTCGAATGTATGGTAATAAAGAAAAAACAGGTGCAAAAATTGAAGTGTTTTTATTGCGTGAGTTAAATAAAGAGAGTCGTTTATGGGATGTGTTAGTTGATCCAGCTCGTAAAATACGTATCGGAAATAAATTGTATTTTGGTGAAAATGATAATGTGGTAGCAGAAGTTATTGATAACACTACTTCTAGAGGAAGAACATTGCGTTTTTTATTTGACGGACCTTATGAAGAATTTAGAAAAGCACTTTATGAATTAGGTGAAACTCCATTACCAAAATATATTAAACGTGCAGTTGAAGAAAGTGATATTGAGCGTTACCAAACCGTTTTTGCTAAAAATGAAGGTGCAGTTGCAGCTCCAACAGCTGGTTTACATTTCAGTCGTGAATTATTAAAGCGTTTAGAAATTAAAGGTGTAGATTTCGCAAACATTACCTTGCATATTGGCTTAGGAACTTTTAGAATGGTTGAAGTTGAAGATTTAACTAAACATAAAATGGATAGTGAAGATGCAATTATAACGGAAGAAAATTGTAAAATTATTAATAGTGGAAAAGATAGAAAGAAAAGAGTTTGTGCTGTTGGCACAACTGTTATGAGAACTATTGAATCTTCTGTTTCTACAACTGGTCATGTAAATCCATATGCAGGTTGGACAAATAAATTTATTTTCCCTCCATATGATTTTTCAGTAGCTAATTGTATGATTACAAATTTCCATATGCCTGAATCTACTTTGTTAATGCAAGTAGCAGCGTTTGGTGGATACGATTTAATAATGAAAGCCTATAAAGAAGCAATTAAAGAAAAATACCGTTTCTATTCTTATGGAGACGCTATGTTGATTATATAATGGTAACCTTTATTTAATCCTTTCTCATCGTTAAACTTCAAAAATAAAAGCCTCAAATACCACTGTATTCTGCATTTTTATTTTTTTGTTCGCCTTGATAAATGAATAAATAAAGATTCCCTAGTGTTTAAATACCTCAAAAAAAATCCCTTTTCAAATTTTGAAAAGGGATTTTTTTTTATTTTTTAACTAGATGAAAATCTATAATCATTTCATGTTTTGCCAGATCATAATGATCTCCCATACTCATAACATGAACAACTAAATTTTTAATTGAAATTGGCTGACCCATTTCTACAGAAGTAAGATTAGTGTCTTTAATATTCCTGCCGTCTACTAAAATAACTAATCCAGAGCCGATTGCCTCCATATTTGTTTTATCAGTAATTAACAAACCTGTATCTTCACCTAAGCCGATACCTAAAATTCTTGGATTCCCAACAACTGCTTGAAATAAACGACCAATACGACCTCTATGTACAAAGTGAGTATCTATTACCACATCATCAATTAATCCTAAGCCACTTGTAATTTTAACTTCACCTTTTAGCAAGGCTTCACTACTACTTCCTTGATAAATCATATTGTTTGAAGCAGCTGCAGCACCTGCAGAAGTTCCTGCAAAAATAAAATCTTCGTTTTGATATTTCTCGATTAGTAAATCGTGAAAAGGTGTTCCTCCTAATATAGAAGTAAGGCGTAATTGATCACCACCTGTAAACATAACAATATCGGCCTTGCGTAAACGCTCTACTGATTCTTCTTCAAGTGCTTGTTCACGTTTTTCTATATACAAAACATCAACATTTTTTGCACCTAAAAATTCAAATGCTCTTGCGTATTCCGGACCAACTTCTTTAGGTATTTTAGAAGCAGTGGTAATAATTTCGATACGTGAATTTTCTTTATGTTTTGATTCGATTATCAAACGTTTTAAAATTCCAGTTTCAAAAAAATTTAAATTTTTCTCTACTTGTTTCTCAAAGTTTTTCTCAGTAAAACTACCTTTGTCAACTGCCCCCCCAATAATTACTAATTTGCCTTTTGGATTCATTTTGTTTGGTATAGTAAGAGATAAATATAAATTGGTTGATTGTTAAACCAAAAATTAAAACATATTTGGTTTATAATTGCTGTTCTAATTTTTTTAATTCAGCCACTTTTTCCGCATAGCCCATTTTATCAAATGAATGAATTAAATTATTTAAAACTCGTTTGATAATATCTAAATTAGAACAAGGAAGAAAATGTTTAGTTTCTGGCTCAAGATTTAATTGCTTAATAAAAGCTTCAATATCTCCTTGATTAAAAATTAAACCTTTACTAAACGGATTAACATAAAATAAAATATTGTCTGATAATGTTCTGTCAGATGGATCAATTAAATTCGCAAAATCATTCACATATGCTAAAACAAAGTGTTGAGGTAAATTAATACCATATATAGGAATCGCTAATTCTTTACATATTAATGCATAAATAACACTAAGCATTACTGGATTACCTTTTTTAGTTTCTAAAACTACATTAAGAAAAGAATTTTGCGGAGCGTGATAATTTGTAATATTTCCTCCAAACTGATGAACTTCAAATAAAATATGATTAATAATTTTTACTTTTTCAACAGCTGTTAAATCATCGTGTAGTTCTAACCATACATCTTGTTTAATCTGATGTAATTGTTTTTTTAATTTATTCTCATCTAAATCGGGGTATTGATAACGTGCAATTATTGCACATCCTCTAAATAAATCGTCTTGTTCGTTCTCGGCCCAAAACTTAAGCGCATTTTGTAAGGCTTTAAATTGAATTGTATGTATAATACCTTCAATTCGTTTTTGCATCAACGCATCAAAACTATTTTCCCAAGCTGTTTCAAGGTGAGGAATAGCTGGCGGACCAAGTATTATGAACCTGTTCTTCACTTCTGAATAAATTCCATCATCTGGGTCATCAAGCAAAGTAATTAAAGCAATTACTTCCTTAAGATTCATTTCATTTTTTTTAGGCCTCATACAAAACAAAAATAGCCCCGATATGGAGCCATTTTTAACTTATATTTTC
>JBBQKU010000037.1:0-41122 GCA_038327195.1 Bacteroidota bacterium
GCGCTTGATTTGATAAGTTGTTTTCTTCCATAATTTTAATTTTTAGCTAATATATAAAAAAACAGGGACATCGATTAAATATTTCATTTACACATTGTTTTATATCAAATCGTCGAATGGTTTATAATAAAACAAAAAAAACTAAACCTTTTAGCAATTAGCACCGTATAATAATATAAACACCTTAAAAAAAACAAAAACAAAAAAGTATGAAAACAATTTTAAACTACTCTAAACCTACTAGTCATGAAAACAATTACTCAACTACCCGCAGCACTTTTTGTGCTATCCAGCGTTATAGCAAACGCCCAAACGATCTCCTCATCATCTACGATTGATAGTTTAGCAAGTTTTAATAACACACTTTGGACCAATTTTTACAATTCAAATCATTCCTCAACTTCTGAACTATCAGAATTTATAAAATCACACCAACGTGATTATATCAAAGAAACTTATTTTCCTAGTTCTCTAAGATTATCTGGAGTAAATCCAACTCCTCAATTAGCTTGTACAAATATCGATTTTGAAAATGGAAGCCTTACTGGTTGGACTGCTACAACTGGTTATAACCCAATTTACAATCCCGCTGGCTGTTGCTTAACAGCTGGTGGGGCTCAAGTAATAACCTCAGGAGCAGGTATTGATCCTTGTGGAGGATTTCCAGTAGTTGCGCCAGGTGGAAGTTTTTCAATGAAACTAGGTGATAATAATACAGGAGGAATTGCTGATAGGATAGAACAAACATTTTTTGTATCTCCATCTAATGCAAACTTTATGTATAAATATGCAGTTGTTTTTCAAGACCCAGGACATTCTATAATTGACCAACCTAGTTTTCAAGCAGAAATGGTTGATAGTTTAGGCAATCAAATTCCTTGTACCTATTATAATGTTTCTGCAGGCGCAGGAATACCAGGCTTTTTAAACTCTACCGGTTGCGCGGGTGTTGTTTACAAACCTTGGAGCAATGTAAGTGTTGATTTAACAAGTTACATAGGGCAAAACGTTACTATAAGATTTACAACTCAAGACTGTGCTTTGGGCGGTCATTATGCTTATGCATATATTGATGGTAGCTGTTCAAATTTCAACATTAATCAAAGCAATATTTTATGTCAAGGTACAAATATTCAATTAACGGCCCCTTTAGGGTTCGCTACTTATAATTGGACCTTACCAAATTTAACAACACAAACTGGACAAATAATTACTACGAGTATTCCAGGAGTATATGTTTTAACTATGACTACAATTACTGGATGCCCAGGTCCAACTTTAACTTATACGTTGGTAGAGTTTCCAAAACCAAGTTCAAGCTTTGTACCAACACAAGCTACGCCATGCTCAACAAACATTACCTTAACCAATACCAGTACAATACCATTTGGTTCAATAGTATCTTCAAATTGGAATTTTGGTGATGGTGGAACATCTACTTCTACAAATACATCACATACATATACTGGAATTGGCTCATTTAGTATTTCACTAATTAGCATTTCAAATATGGGTTGTTCTGACACTATAAATCTTCCAATAGCAATTCAACCATTTCCAATTGCGTCTTTTATTTCAAATACAGTGTGTTTAAATAATATCACAACATTTACAAATACATCTTCTATAAGTTCGGGAACAATTTCTAATTATAATTGGCAATTTGGAGATGGTACTTCCTCTATTTTATCAAATCCTACGCATTTATACAGCACTAGCGGAACGTTTTCTGTGAATTTAACCGTTACCTCATCTTATGGGTGCAATCAGTCGTATGTGCAATTAATCACAGTAAATCCGCTACCAAATATATTATTTACTGCACTTAATAATTGTATGGGGATTAATACAACCTATACAAATTCGAGCAATATTGCGTCAGGCAGTATATCCAATTATTTGTGGGATTATAATTTCGATGGTATAACTGATAACACAATAATAAATGGAACTTTTACATTTTCAACATCAGGAACTTATACTACACAATTAACAGCCATTTCAAACCTAAATTGTGCCAATACGAAAACAATTTTGGTTACAGTATATCCAAATCCAACAATTGCATTTACCAATAACACAGTTTGTAAAGGACTAACAACCCTATTTGCAAACTCATCTTCAATATCAAGTGGAGTTATTAATTCATATAATTGGCAATTCGGAGATGCAACGGCATCAACATTATTAAGCCCTAGCCACATATACGGTTCTGCGGGTAGTTATAATGTTGTATTATCAGGCACAAGTAATTTTGGATGTACTTCTACAACCTATTCAAGTATTATGGTATATGCCAAACCAATAGTAAATTTTAGTTCAAGCATTGCGTGTTTTAATCAAGCAACTGGATTTACAAATAGTAGTAGTATTGTTAGTGGCACTATTTCTAAATACTACTGGGATTTTGATAATAATGGAACAACAGATGATTCAATTGTTAATCCTAGTCATATTTATTCAAGTACTGGTACATTAAATTGCAAGCTTACTGCATTTTCAAATAACAATTGTGTTAATCAAATAGTAAACCCAGTATTGATACATGCAAATCCTACAGCAAATTTTTATGCTCCATCAACATGTTTACCACAAACAACAAATTTCACAAATGCGTCAACAAGCACTGATGGACTAATAACAAGTTACGGTTGGGATTTTAATGGTGATTATTTAACTGATAATGTTTCGCCAAACCCTAACTACATATTTGTATTATCTGGAAATTATGGTGTACAATTAGAGGTGCAAACTCAATATGGCTGTACAAAAAAAATCATAAAATCAGTTTATGTAAACGCAACGCCACAAGTCGTTTTTTCGGCTCAAAATAATATTGGATGTCCGTTATTATGTGTAAATTTTACAAACAGTTGCACCATATCCTCAGGTAATATTTCAACATACCAATGGATTTATGGAGACATGAGTGGACCAGATTTTTCAACTTCACCTACACATTGCTATCAAACTGGAAATTACAATGTAACTTTAAAAGCAGTTTCGGATAGCGGTTGTGTAGCAACTTTAACACTTCCGAATTTGGTACACGTCTATCCTACTCCAATTGCAGATTTTAATGTTACTCCTACAACAGTTGATTTATCGGCTCCATTAATTGAGGTAACTGATAAATCGATAGGTGCAAGTGCGATTAAATATATTTTCAGTGATGGGACTATAAAAAACGTACCGAACTTTACACATACTTTTACTACTGATGAAGCAAAAACAATTTTAATTATGCAGAAAGTAGTTAATAGTTATGGATGTAGAGATTCTATTGTGAAACTGTTAGAAATAAAACCAGCATATGCCATTTATATTCCTAATGCTTTTACACCAAATAGTGACGGCTTAAACGATGGGTTTAAAGCACTAGGTATGGGAATCAAAGACTTTAAATTACAAATTTTTGATCGATGGGGAGTAATGGTTTTTGAAAGTGATGATATAAATAAAGCTTGGGATGGAACTATTAATGGCAAAGGAGATTATGAATCTACAAAAGAAGACGTATATGTTTGGAAAGTACAAGTTAAAGACGTACTAAGCAATCATCATGATTTAATTGGACATGTTACTTTAGTAAAATAGGTGTTTGTTTTAATTTAGATTATAGTTGTTAAAACCCTGCGAATTAGTTTGCAGGGTTTTATTTTTAACCTCTCTTTATTACTCTTTTTTCTTAACTTTACGCTGTTTTATAAAACATAACACTGGCACCATAGTTCAATGGATAGAATAAGCGTTTCCTAAACGTTTGATGTAGGTTCGATTCCTACTGGAGCCACTAATCAAGATAATTTATATTTTCAAAAAATAAACCATCTGAAAATGAAATATATTATATTAATATTATTTATAATTGCTTCAAGCAATTTATTCTCTCAAAATAAAAAAACTACTTTGAGTCAAAAAAAAATAGGACCATTAAACTGCAGTTATAACAAATACATTAATACAGAAAAAAAAGATACCATTTACGCGTTATTACTTTCATTTCGAAATGCAAAATACACAACCATTAATGATAATAAATTAATCCTAATACCAAAAAATGATTCCTTAGCATTTAAAGAATTAATAAAAAACCTAAAACAGGCTCTAGCTGAAATGGGGAAGAAAACAACTACTACATGGGATAAGCCTTATTATTCAATAACTATTTCAGAACTTGTGGATACAATGATTTTTGGAGATTCGACAAAATCAAATGGTGGTTATTGTTTAATTCTAAAAGCTGATATTGGAGTATTAATAAAGTGGTTAGAAGGCATCAACTTTGGAAAAGGTTAATAGTAATTTTTTTCATTATTAATCAATATTTTATAATATTAGTTAAAGATAGAGCGTTAAATCTAATATTTGAAAAATCCATAAAATCTGAACAAAAAACATTTTTTTTCATTTTAAAATATATTAGAGCCCAAATTTATATAATATCAAAATTTTGTTATTAAAAACAATTTCATTATATTTAATAATTCTAAAAAAATTACAATGATAAAAAAACTACTTTTGACATTAACATTTTCCATTTTTTTGGCGAATGTTTTTACAGCACAAATTGTCTATAAAGACGTTGCGCCAATTTTCATTAATCGATGTGGTTCATGTCACCATGCAGGGGGAACATATCCATATTTAACTTATTACGGTTCGGTTTCTAGTCACACAGGATTGATCCAAAATGATATAACATTAAACAAAATGCCACCTTGGTCTCCTGACACAACTTACAGTCGCTTTACACATGAGCGAATCTTACCATTATCAGAAAAAAATAAAATTTTGAATTGGATTGCGGCTGGTGCTCCAATGGGAGATACCTTATTGGCTCCTGCTCCACCATTATATTCAACAACTTTATTAACTGGAACTCCTGATTTAATTTTAACAATACCTACATATACAAGTAATGCAACGGTTACAGATAAATACGTTTGTATTTCGATACCAACTGGCTTAGCTGTAAATAGAATATTAAGAGCCTATGAGGTAATACCTGGGAACCCAGCGATTGTTCATCATGCAGTAATTAATGTTGATACATTAGGAACTACTGTTACCGATTTATCAGGTGGTTGTTATACAATTGGAGGAGATTTTAGTTTAGGTGCATATGCTCCTGGTTCAGCACCAACTGTGTTTCCAAATTCTGCAGCATTAAAACTTGGAATGAATATTAAATCAGGATCAAAGATTGTTTTACAAATGCATTATCCAGCAGGTTCTGCGGGTCAAACGGATAATACACAAATTCGTTTATTCTTTTATCCAATTGGAACTACAGGTATAAGACAAATTTATGCATCTACACCACTACAAAATTGGACTTTTAATATTCCTGCAAATACAACGAAAACTGTAACAGCAAATTATCCAACAACTGGGGGAGTTCCATTACCACTTTCTGTTTATTCAATTTTTCCTCATTCACATAAGGTATGTACAGCTATAACAAATTATGCTCAAAATGGAGCAACTCAAATTCCATTATGCCGTATCAACAAATGGAATTTTGAATGGCAAGGCTTTTATACTTTTCCAAATTTGGTAAAAATTCCAACAGGTTATACATTAAAAGGAACTCATAATTTTGATAATACTGCAGCAAACCCTTTTGCACCTATTACGACTGCAGTAGTGGCGGGTGTATCAACTGCAGATGAGATGCTTTTTGATGGGCTTATGTGGACGTACTATTATCCAGGTGATGAACTTATAGATATAGGAGCTATATTAGCAGCTGATCCATTATTAAACAACCCTGTTGGTGTTAAAAACTTGGCAGATATTGATCCGTCAATTTCTGTTTATCCAAATCCTTTTGTTGACAGAGTAACTATAAATTATGAATTGAAAGCTACTGAATTTGTTAGTATTACTTTTTATAACATAACAGGACAAGAGGTTGCGTCTCTTCCTTCCAAACTACAAATACCTGGAAAACATTCAAATGACTGGGATGGTAAAAACAACTTTGGAACTCAATTAGCTGGAGGGGTTTATACTTATAAACTTACTATTGGGACTAAAAATCACACAGGAAAAATTATTCTAAAACCAAAAAACTAATTTTTATTATCAAATTTTTAAAGCCTCGTTAAATTAACGAGGCTTTTTATTTAAAAATAATTAAACTTGTTTTATAAAAACTAATTCTAAAGATTTTAAATCCTTATAAGAAGGTGGATTTAGTGAATTATTAATATTTATAGTATGATTATACTCCATTAAACTAGCAATCGGGAAATTTAATCCATAACTATTAATACCATATGTTTTAGGTTTAAGGATGAATATTTCTTTTTGAAAATATTCATCTTGATAAAGTTCAACTAAATAAACAACAACATCATTCTTCAAAAAGTATTTTTTTAATAAACGCCCCTTTCGAGTTACTTGTATTTTTGATTTTTCAGGGTGCAATGGACAAATCAAGATGTCCTTTCCCATGAATTGAAATAATCGAAATTCCTTTTGATTTTCTCCTCTAACTTTAAATGGTAAAATCCCGAAAATATTCACATCTTCATCATCATTTTTTGTCAAATAGATAGGTGATTGTAATTTGATTTTAAAATATTTTCTTTTGCTAATTTTTAACCGACTTGCGCGCAAAGCAACAATAACTAATAACAGCCCTTCATTAAAAACATTTATAATGGAATCATAGAAGGCTAATCCTAAACCTTTATAATACCAAAAGTATAGAAACTCTATAATTAGTAATCCTGCATACCAACTTAATATCGTCTTATATAATTTTGTAGTTCCAAATAGTTTATCATAATTAAAATACGGCGAAAAATTAATGCAATTATTAATCATTTGAATCCAAAAATTAATACCCAGCAAATAAATACCTGATGCTAAAAATGGAGTTAATTTTCCTATAAATTGTTGAGTTAAAAAAAAGTCGAATAAGCCATGAGAAATGATAGCAATCAAAATGCCAGAAATTGAATTGACTATTATATTTCCTCGGTTAAAAATCTTAAATCTAAATAATCCGTAAACACAAATACTTGTATTAATGATGTGTGTCAAACTAGCAATGAGTGTTCGTCCGGTAATTATTTGCGAACCATAATTATAATAGTATATATAATTTTCTCTAATAGCAAATCCAAGGGCTACAATGCCTCCAAAGATTAAATAATCTATGGGTTCATTTAATCTTTTTCTAATTAAAATAAAAACTAATGCAACACCAATTAATTTTGACAATTCCTCTGTTAAACCAATTCCAAATATTGAATAGACTAAATCATTCCAAAAGTGATTATTAAAATCAAAACCAAAACGTGCATGCATTTCATAAACAAATAATGCAATATTAGGAGTTAAGAATCCGATGCAAAAGGCTAAAATTATATCAGTAATTCTTTCTTTCTCAAGGACATCAATTTTAATAAAATAATTTAACCAAAGCATGGCGCCAAAAATTGCACCAAGTATAGGAGCAATTAGATAAATATTTTCTGGACTTAACATTTGGCAAATTGGTTAAACAAAAAATCCCTTGAAAAACAAGGGATTTTAAAGATTAAGAAGATAATTTTCTAACTAGTAATACTAATTTTTTTATCTAATTCTTCAATATATGCTTTAAAGCGTTTGTCAGTATCCATTAAATTATTCACTGTACGACAAGCATGTAACACAGTAGCATGGTCTTTTCCACCGCAGTGCATTCCAATTGTAGCTAAAGATGATTTAGTCATACATTTTGCAAAATACATTGCAATTTGACGAGCTTGAACAACTTCTCGCTTACGAGTTTTTGATTTCATTAAATCAATATTTAAATCAAAATAATCGCAAACTACTTTTTGGATATAATCAATAGAAACTTCACGAGCTGTAGATTTAACAAACTTGTCAATCATTTGTTTCGCTAATTCTAAAGTAATTACTTTTTTATTCAAAGAAGATTGAGCTAATAAAGAAATTAAAGCGCCTTCTAATTCACGAACGTTTGAAGTAATACTATAAGCTAAGTATTCACAAACTTCTTTTGGTAATTGAATACCTTCGTTATAAACTTTTTTCTCTAAAATAGCAATACGAGTTTCTAAACCTGGAGTTTGTAAATCAGCACTCAATCCCCATTTGAATCGTGACAATAAACGTTGCTCAATTCCTTGCATTTCAACAGGAGCTCTATCGGCGGTTAAAATAATTTGTTTACCTAATTGGTGTAAGTGATTGAAAATATGGAAGAATACATCTTGTGTTTTTTCTTTACCAGCTAAATATTGAATATCGTCAATAATTAAAACATCAATCATTTGATAAAAATGAACGAAATCGTTTTGATTATTATTTTTAATAGAATCTATAAACTGAGAAATAAATTTTTCAGACTGAACATATAAAACTGTTTTGTTTGGAAAATTCTTTTTAATATCAATACCAATAGCTTGTACTAAATGAGTTTTTCCTAAACCTACACCACCATATAATAATAATGGATTAAATGCAGTTCCACCAGGCTTTTGAGAAACAGCATAACCTGCAGAGCGTGCTAAACGGTTACAATCTCCTTCTATAAAATTATCAAAACTATAATTAGGGTTTAATTGAGACTCAACAGAAACTTTCTTTAAACCTGGTATAATAAATGGATTTCTTATTGAACCACCATCAATAGGCATAGAAACAGGATTGTTTCTTAAATTGGTATTAATGTTCGGCACTTTAAGTAAAACTGCTTTTTCAGATTTACCAGTACCATTATCCATAACGATACTGTATTCAATTCTTCCTTCAGTTCCTAATTCTTTACGAATTACTTTTTTAATAATTGAAATGTAATGTTCTTCTAACCATTCATAAAAAAATTGTGAGGGCACTTGAATGTTTAAAATATTGTCTTGAATTTTTATTGCTTTAATTGGCTCGAACCAAGTAGCAAAATTTTGAGGGCTTACATTATCTTGAATTACTTTTAAGCAATTCTTCCACACAGTTTCAGCAGTTTTTTCCTTCATAAAATAAATAAGTTATTAAATATATAGTGTTTAGTATTATTAACAAGTACGAGTTTGTAAATATATACTGTTTATTCATTTTCGCAAGAAAAAAATGCAAAAAAAACTTCACTTTATTTTCATTTTGGACTTGTTTTTTCAGATTTTTCTATTATCTGTATTATGTGAGATTTTTTTCTTATTATAAGAAAAAAATACGTCTAATTTTCCAAGCCATATTCCAGCCCATCCAACCTGTGTTACATAAATATCTTTCCCTATTCTGTTTTGCAATTTTATAGGATGTTCTAAAAAAGTATGAGAGTGAGCGCCGATAATTAAATCAATGTTTTCAGTTTGAGGAGCCATACTCATATCACTTAGTTTCTTATCATTATATGAAAATCCTAAATGGGAAAGGGCAATTACGTAATCACAACCTAAATCTAATTTTAATAATTTAGCCGTGGCGTTAGCAATCGGTAAAGGATTTTGATATACTGTTTCTTTATACATTTTTTTATCCACCAATCCTTCTAACTCTATTCCATATCCTATTACACCAATTTTTATTCCTTGTTTTTCAAAAATTTTATAGGGAATTATTTTTTCATTTAAACTTGTGTTAGAAAAATCGTAGTTACAATTTATAAAAGAAAAACTTGCGTGTGGCATTTGTTTAGTGATATTATCAATCCCTAAATCAAAATCATGATTACCAATTGTTGTTGCATCATATTTCATTAAACTCATTAATTTATATTCTAACTCACCTTGGTATAAATTAAAATATGGAGTGCCTTGAAAAATGTCACCAGCATCTAGTAATAAAACATTATCATTTTCTTTTCTTATACTTTCTACAACCGCGGAACGTCTCGCAAAACCACCCATGTCAGCGTATTTCGGGTCATTACTAGGAAAAGGTTCTATGCGACTATGCACATCATTTGTATACAATATAGTTAATTTAACTAAATCACTTTTTTTAAGTACCTCATTTGAAAGTGAAGGCAAACCAGCTAAAACAGCTGATGTACCGACAAAATACTTTAAAAAATCTCTTCTATTTTGATAATTGAATTCTGCCATCTAATTGTGGTTTTATAGTTTTACCTAATTTAGTTATGTCTTCGCAATAATTAATAATCATATTTCTTAATAACACATTCATTATTTTCCGTTCTTTCGCATTTTTAAAAAATGTATAACTGTCTCCTCCATTAGCTAAATAATCAGAGGTAACAACCCAATAATCTTTTTTTTCATCAAACTCCTTTCCATTAATAAATACATCAATTGGTTTGTTGCCTTTCATAACCATTCGAATTCCTCCAACTGGAATTCCACCTTTTTCACAAATTTTATCAAGCATATCTTTGAATTGTGTTCCACTTAATTTTAATAAAACCACTTCATTGTCAAAAGGCATTAATTCAAAAATATTCCCTACTGTGATATTTCCTTTAGGTAAAGAGTTACGCAATCCACCTTTGTTAAAAACCGCAGCATTAAGCATGGCAGAATCTTTTCCTAATAATTTTTTAGTTTCATACAGAACTGCATCACAAAAAAAGTTTCCTAAGGTGCTTTCTACGTCGGCTTTTATAAGCGCATCTTCACTTTTTGCAAGTACAATATACATTTGCTCATCATGTACTTTTTTGTATGGATTAATTGCTTTGTAAATAGAACTATCTACAACATTTGAATTAACAACATAATGTGTTTCAGTAACATTAGCAATAGTAGTTTTTTTGCTACAAGCGAATAAATTGATAAGTACTGAAAAAAATAAAAATTTTATGAATATTTTCATGATTGATAAACTAAATTTGATGCTTTAAATATAATATAATAATTGTATGATTAAAACAGAAACAACGTTAAGAGTACGTTACGGAGAAACTGACCAAATGGGCTTTGTTTATTATGGTGTGTATGCTCAATACTATGAAGTTGGCCGAGTAGAAGCTATGCGCAGTCTTGGTTTTAGTTATAAAGAAATGGAGGAAAGTGGTGTTTTAATGCCAGTTATTAACCTTACAATCAATTATAAAAAACCTGCATTATATGATGATGAGGTTCGTATTGTTACAAGTGTGAGCAAAATACCCTCTGTAAGAATTACGTTTGATTATGAATGTTATAATCAAAAAAACGAATTGCTAAATACAGGTTCTGTTACATTAGTTTTTATTGATAAACTAAAAAATAAACCCACGGCTCCACCTGATTGGTTTATGAAAGGCTTTTTAGAAAAATTTAAAGTCAATATTTAAAATCGAATTTCGCAACCAGGCAAAAGTGCTTTTAACTCATCTATATATTCTTTTGAAAAACCATTGCCTCTTACGTCAAGCAGTGTAAGGTTTTCGAGTTGAGAGATAGAATCTGGTAATTTTGATAAATGATTTCCTTTTACAGAAAGTAATCTCAATTTATTAGCTTTATATATTTCATAAGGAAGTGTTTGCAATTGATTTCCATCTAAAATTAAAACTTCTAAATTTGTTAAGCGTTCAAAATGTTTAGTAATATAAAACGCATTTACATTGATTAAACTTAAAAAACTTAGATTAGGGATTTTAAATACCTCTTTCGGAAAGCTATCTAAAACACAGTTTTCAATGGTTACATCTTTTAGTAATTTTAAATATTTTAAAGTTGTTGGTAATTTTAAAGTATCATTTGTGGATGAAATTTTCAATGTCTTCAATTTGCTTAAATATGCAATATCGCTGGGAATACTATCAAACTTAGCTCCGAAAAATTCAAGATAATTTAAGTTTTGTAGTTTTTTCATTCCTGAAGGAAATACAGAAAACTCATTATTGTAGCTCGCTAAATATAATAAATTCGACATTTCAAAAAAACCATCAGGAAAAGTTTTGATTTCGTTTCCACTTAATTTAAGCGCTTGCAAATCTTTCAACTTACCTATTTTAGCATACAATTTAGGGTCAAGTTTTTGATAACTTAAATCCATCTTATAAACGTTATTCACAACATCCAAAGCTAGTTTTAAATCCGTGTAAACCTTAGAACCAAACGGTCCATATTTATCAAACTCATTTTGCTGAGCTTGGCAAATAGAAACTAAAAATAGAAATATAAAAATTAATTTATTCATTTGGATATTAACGAATATACAAACAATTTCTATTAAGCATCATATTCATAATTAAAATATTATTGACAATTCAAAATGTAATACCATCGGCTATTATATAATAATATATGTAACGATTAATGTATCTTCGGATTTTAAAACACAACTGACATGACTCATCAAGAACAATTTATTGCCTTACTTAATAAATCATTAGCCGAAAACACATTTGTTAAGCTTTTATTGTCTAATTATAAAGGAACTACAGAAGATTTAAAAAATTGTTTAGTAAAAAAAATACTTATAAAACAAGAAGATAAATTAAGTATTACATATCGATATAAAACCAAAGATATTGTTAAAAATTATTCTATATCTGAAGGTGTTTCAATTATTAATGGATTTATTTCTCAAGGTGCTTTCAAATTAGCAACACTTTTCACAATTGATTTTGATTCAATATTTGAATATATTAATAAAGACAAAACTATTTTAAAAAAGAATAAAGCTACGCAAACGCAATTACCATCGTTAGATCATAATACTCAAAAAAACAGGTTAATTATTGCAGACGGGAAATCATATCTACATCAACTCAATATTACTGATGAAAAAGGAAATGTCAATAAAAATGCTCAAGATAAATTCAAACAAATTAATCATTACGTAGAATTATTAAGCCCTTTAATAAAAAATTTACCGAATTACGAAACACTTCATGTTACTGATATGGGTGCTGGCAAAGGCTATCTAACCTTTGCTCTATATGATTATTTAAGAAATGTATTGAATTTAAATACAAAAGTGACGGGTGTTGAATTTAGAAAAGACTTAGTTGAATTATGTAATGGAATTGCTAAAAAATCAAATTTCTCGCATTTAAATTTTGTTGAAGGTGCTATCAATGATTTTGACACAAAGGGTACAAATGTTTTGATAGCTTTACATGCTTGCGATACTGCAACAGACGACGCAATTTATAAAGGTATTTCGGCAAATGCAGATTTAATAGTTGTAGCACCATGTTGCCACAAACAAATTCGTAAAGAAATAGAGAAGCATAAAACTAAAAATGATTTGGATTTTTTATTAAAACATGGTATCTTTTTAGAACGTCAGGCAGAAATGGTAACTGATGGCTTGCGTTCATTAATCTTAGAATATTATGGATATTCAACTAAAGTTTTTGAATTTGTATCAGATGTAAATACTCCAAAAAATGTAATGATTGTAGCTGAGAAAAAAACAAAAACAGAAATTCAAAAACAAGAAATTTTAAATAAAATTAATTCGACCAAAACATATTTCGGAATTGAATATCATCAATTAGAAAAACTAATGGGCTTGTAAAAAATACAACAATTTTAAATTAAAAATAAGAGCCTTATTAATACGAATGAAAAAAATATTGTAAATTAAACTAAGTTGATAGAATGTCAAGTATTGAAAGCATTTCAGGATTTAATTCATCAATATGTTTAATAGCTTTTTCAAATGGTGTATAGCAAACTTTTTTATTTACAATTCCAATCATTTCATTTGTACGATTATTTTGCAGTGCTTTAACTGCGTGATAACCCATTAAACTTGCATTAACACGCTCCATACAGGTTGGATTTCCGCCTCTTTGTATATGCCCAAGTATTGAAATTCTGATATCAAACTCGGGCCATTCTTTTTTCAACAAATTCCCAATACCAATTGCTCCACCATTTTCATCACCTTCTGCTACAATTATAATTCTACTTTTTTTAGTTAATCGCCACGTTTTTTTCTTTTCTAACAACATTTCCAAATCTCCTTTTCTCTCTGGAATTAATATTGCTTCTGCCCCACAGGCAATTGCAGATCTTAATGCAATTAAACCAGCATCTCTTCCCATGACTTCTACTACAAAAACTCTATCATGGCTTTCTGCTGTATCTCTAATTTTATCTAC
Source organism: Bacteroidota bacterium (assembly GCA_038327195.1). Lineage (GTDB taxonomy): Bacteria > Bacteroidota > Bacteroidia > B-17B0 > Aurantibacillaceae > UBA4416. The sequence goes on from JBBQKU010000037.1 coordinate 14,033, forward strand.
AGCCTCTACTACAGTATTTATAGCCGTATCATAACCAATTGTGAAATCCGTTCCAACTAAATCATTGTCAATTGTTCCTGGACAACCAATAGTTTTAATTGAATGCATTTTACTTAACTCTAAAGCACCTTTAAAACTTCCATCACCACCAATTACAATAAATCCATCTAAATTATGAGTGATTAGAGTTTTTACAGCTTGTTGCATTCCTTCAGGTGTCATAAAGCGTTTACTGCGAGCTGTCTTTAAAATTGTGCCACCACGATGTATGATATTTGCTACTTTATCAGATGACAATTCCAAATAGTCATTATCAATTAAACCTTCATAGCCGCGATAAAAGCCAATAACATTTATACCTTCAACACTTGCAGTTCTAACCACTGCACGTAAACAAGCGTTCATTCCTGGTGAATCTCCGCCTGATGTAATGATGCCAATTTTTTTCATAGTACTCAATTAATTTTAAATATAAATTCTGTATTGCGGATTTATAAACGAATATACAAAATAGTGAATGAAATAATACAGAGAAATGTCAGAATACTAATACTATTTTAGAAATTCTTTAATAGCCTCCAATTTATAATGTGTATCAAGAGAATAAGGCAAAGTTGCATTTTGGTTTACGAAGTTGTAGAGCAATTGAGCTTTTATAAAACAAGACTGAGTAGTCGCTTCTTGGTTCGAAAATGTATTTAAATAATTAATCCCATTTTCATAAAGTAAATCGGCCAACATTTTTAGTTGCTCATCAGTCAACTTTTTTTCTTGGATTAAAAAAATAATAAGATTCTCTTTTTCTAATTGTTCAATTTCTTCTATAGAAATGTCACAATATTTTAAAACTCCTTCATTAATATATTTAGAAACTTCATTATAGTTTTCTTGATTTTTGTAGCCTATAATTACAGCTAAAAATTTGCCGAATTCTTCAAATTGACGCAATAATAAATCGCGCTTATGCATTGTTTTTTAATTTACTTAATACACTCAGAACTTGGGGAATAAGAGTATTCGCATCACTATTTGAAATAATATAATTAGCCAACGGCAACTTTTTTTCGTCAGTCCATTGAGCCTGCATTCGTTTTTCAACTTCCTCTTTCGAAATTAAATTACGATTCATCACTCTCTTTATTTTTTGTTCAATTGGAGCAGTAACTAAAACAATATCAGTGAAGTTTTTATATAAACCAGTTTCAAAAATTAATGCACTTTCTTTAATAATAATGCTTTCAGGTATTTGTTGTTTAACAAAAATTTCAAAATCTAGTGCCAAAGCTGGATGAATGATTGCATTTAGTTTCTCTAACTTATTTTTATCTTTAAATATTACATCAGCAACAACTATTTTATTTAATGTATTATCAGATAAATAAGCATTGTCGCCAAGTAACTCAACTACATTCTTTTTTACTTCTGGAATATAGTATAACTCTTTAGCTTTTTCGTCGGAATTATAAACCACGCAACCCATTGCTTCAAAAAGCTTTGCAACCGTTGTTTTTCCACTTCCTATTCCACCAGTGAGAGCTACAATCATTATTTAAAAATTAAATATGAAATAGTTGAAGGTTCGATACTAATAATTTTCACCTCAGACGGTTTCCTTAATAATTCAACTGATAATGTTTTTTGTTTTTCTTTAATTTGATTATAATTAACCGTAACCTTAAATGAATTCGCTGTTATTTGATCAAAGTCTTTCATAGAAACTAAATATTTAATCGTTATCATATTTGGCAACAATTTTATTTTTTCATTTGTATTATTATCAAATTGAATAGGCACTTTTATGGAAGCTTCCGTTAATCTATCAACACTGAAATTGACTTGAACATCTTTTACATTAAAATGAATATTAGCATTACTGTTTTTTAATAAAACAGTAGAACTGAAATTTTTATTGATATCTTTTAATGATAAAGGAGTTGTATTTATTGTATCCAATTTTGAAATGCCTAGACTATCACCAGTTACCGAAACATATGCAGGATTAATAAGTACTTTTGATGTAATTGAATATCCTGGTCTCATTTCGGCTTTTAAATTAAGCTTAACTGGAATTAATCGTGCGGAAGCATTTGCGGCATTAAAAAATAAGGTATCAGGTCTTATTCTTAAAACTTCAACATTAAAATTAATACTATTACTTAAATTGAAATTACCATTACTGATAGAATATGCTTGGGATTTAGCATTAGTTTTTAAAGAATTAAAATCAATCAATAATTCCGATTTAGTTTTATTGAAGATGATAAATAATAATTTTAATCCACTTGTTTTTATTTCTACATCTAATTTTTCTGGTAAATCACCAACTATTAATTTATTTGTAGGCAAATTAATAAACTTCACTGGAATATGAAGTACATATTTATAATTTAAATTTAAAGTATGCACCACCCATAAGAGTGATGCAATACATAAACAGATTATAAATGTAAAAACTTTTTTACTAAAGAGTTGCTTCTTAACTTTTGTTACTTTATTTGAGGTTGATGCGTTCATTTAATTTTTATTTAACACAACCAAAATAAATTTTAAGAAGTTTGATTTAATGTAGATGTTGCATCTTGAGAAACAGCATTTTTTGAAATCTTCATCTTTGTTCCATCTTCAACTGCCATTATAATTGTACCATCATCATTCATTTTTTGAATAGTACCATAAATACCGCCAATCGTTAAAATTTTATCGCCAGCTTTTAATGCTTCAATATATTTTTTTGTGTCTTTTGCTTTTTTCATTTGAGGACGAATCATAAAAAAATAAAATACAACTACGATTAATACTAACGGTACTATTTGTGCAATTGGACTTTGATTAGCTCCTCCACCCATTAAAATTACTAAATTGTTCATGTTTGTTTTTTTTTATTTGTTATTGGTTAATTATTAGTTTAATGCGCAGTTGGTAAATCAGCACTAGGATTAGCACTAACGGGAACAACAATATCTGCTTTTATATAAATTATCTTAGTACTAGGCTCACAGTTTGTTACAATTGAAATAGATTTTTCTACCATTCCAGATTTACCTTCACTACTAAAAATTACATTTATTTTTTCTTCTTCACCTGGCAAAATAGGTTTTTTAGGGAATTCAGGAACTGTACATCCACAACTTCCACTAGCAGAAGATATAATTAAACTCGTACCTCCAGTATTTTTAAATCTAAAACTGTAAGAAACTTTTTCGCCCTGAGTAATTCTACCAAAATCATGAGTTTCTTCTTCAAATTTTACATCAGGTAAACTGCCATTCGTTTTTCCATCAGCCGAATTCGTATTTTGAACATCATTGGTTGATATTTCTTTGCTTCCATTTTGTCCACAAGAAACTGCCAAAACTAAACTTGATGCAATGATAAAAGATTGTAATAATGTCATTTTAATAAATCAATTAATAAGTCTCAAATTTAAGGTTTTATTTATAAATATATAGCCTTATTACAAACATCTTATTGTTATTCTAATTCGATGAAATTAAGTCTTTTATTAACGCTATTTTCCGAATTAACTTCTCAGATTCTATAAAATTAAGGGTTTGCTGACCATCAGACAAAGCCTCTTCTGGCTTTTCATGAACTTCATAAATAATTCCATCAGCTCCAGCCATTAGAGAAGCCAACGCTAATTTTGGAACATATTCTCTAATTCCAATTCCATGAGATGGATCAGCAATAACAGGTAAATGAGATTTATCTTTTAAAACTTGGATAGCATTGATATCGAATGTATTTCTGTAAATAGTTTCAAAGGTTCGAATTCCCCTTTCGCATAACATCAATCGTTCATTTCCTTTACTAAACACATATTCTGCTGAATTAAGTAATTCTTCAACAGTGCCACTTACACCTCTTTTTAGTAAAACTGGTTTATCAATTTCTCCTAAAGCATCTAATAAATTATAGTTTTGCGAATTACGAGCTCCAACTTGAAAAACATCAACATAATCAAACATTTCTTCAATTTGCGAAACCTGCATGACTTCCGTAATAATTTTAATATTGTGTGGTCGACATTGCTCATGCATCATTTTCAATCCGTCAATTCCTAATCCACGAAATGCATAAGGCGAACTTCTTGGCTTATAAACACCGCCACGCATAATTTTAATATTATTATTCAACAAATGATTCACGATTTTTGACACTTGCTCTTCACTTTCAATAGAACAAGGTCCGGCCATAATTGAAGGATTGCCACTACCAATTATCACATCATTTCCTAAATCAATTTTTGTGTTTTCTGTTTTCCATTTGCTACTTACAAGTTTATAATTATCTGATACGCGATGAATATCTTTAACGCCTTTTAAATGTCCTATAATTCTTATATCAACATCTGATTTCCCAATACAAATTAAATAGTTTTCAAATTGCGTATTAACAGGTGTTATTGAATAGTTTTTGTCTTCTAATGTTTTACAAATAATCTGTAAATCACTGCTTGGTAAATTTTTATGTAATTGAATAATCATTTTTTTAGTGTTAAAGGTTTTGTTTAATATTTAAAATAAATTCAGGAATATCTTTAACTAAATAATTTGATTTAGATAAGAGATTTACAAAAGAAGACCCAATAATAGCGCCCTGTGAGATGGCACATGCATCTTTAAACTCAGCAGCACCTTTAATTCCAAAACCAATTAAAATTGGGTTTTTTAATTTTAATGAAGTAATGTTTTTTAGAGATTGACTCAATTGATTTTCTTTAATTTTAAAATTACCAGTTGTTGAATTAGATGAAACTAGATAAATAAATCCTGAACTTTTTTCATCAATTAATTGTATTCTTTCTACTGGAGTTTCAGGACTAATAACAAATACAACATGAACATTATATTTTTCCGCAAATTGCTTATGAAAATTTTCAAATTCGTTTAAAGGTAAATCTGGCAAAATAACCCCATCAATACCAACTTCATGACATGATTTATAAAACGATTCAACACCGTATTGCATAACTGAATTTAAATATCCCATTAGTAAAATAGGCAACTCAGTTTTAGCTCTTAAAGTTTTCAATTGCTCAAAAATAATTTTCAAAGTAAGTCCATTGTTTAAAGCCACCATGCTACTTTGCTGTATAATTGGCCCATCCGCAATTGGATCTGAAAATGGAATTCCAATTTCTAACATATCAACTTTTGTTTCATTCAATATATTAATTACGGGCAACGTATCCATTAAATTTGGATAACCAGCTGTAAAAAAAATCGACAATATATTTTCTTTTTTTGTTTTAAATAAAGTATCTATTCTATTTTGCATCTTTTTCATTATTTAAATAATTAATAAATGTGTTTAAGTCTTTGTCGCCTCTACCAGAAAGATTAACAACAACCGTATCAGTTGTTTTGAAATTCAATTTTGATAAGGCGGCTAAAGCATGTGCGCTTTCCAAAGCAGGTATAATTCCTTCTTTTTGAGTCAAGTTCACAACTGCAGACATGGCTTCTTTATCTGTGACATGTAAATACTTTGCTCTTTTTACATCATGCAAAAAAGAATGAATTGGACCAATACCTGGATAATCTAAACCTGCAGATAAACTGTAAGGTTCTGTAATTTGACCATCATTTGTTTGCATCAAATACGTTTTACTTCCATGAATAATTCCTGGTTTACCTATTGTTAATGTTGCTGCTGTGTGTCCTGTTTCAATGCCCAAGCCTGAAGCTTCTACTCCAATTAACTGAACATCTTCATTTTCTAAATAATGATAAAAAGCACCCGCAGCGTTACTTCCACCTCCAACACATGCAATGATGTAATCAGGATTTTCCTTACCGATTTGATTAAGCAATTGACCCTTCATTTCTTTACTAATAACAGATTGGAAACGCGCAACCATATCTGGATATGGATGTGGACCGACAACTGAACCAATAATGTAATGTGTCGTTTCTGTGTTATTTATCCAATCTCTTATAGCTTCATTTGTTGCATCCTTCAATGTTTTACTTCCAGATAAAGCAGGAACAACAGTTGCTCCTAATAATTTCATACGTTCAACATTTGGTGCTTGCCTTTCAATATCAATTTCTCCCATATAAATTATACATTCCAAACCCATCAGGGCACAAGCTGTTGCCGTTGCTACGCCATGTTGCCCTGCACCAGTTTCAGCAATTATTCTTTTTTTACCTAAACGTTTTGCAACAATAATCTGACCTAAAGCATTATTAATTTTATGTGCCCCAGTGTGATTTAAATCTTCACGCTTTAAAAATACAGTTGTGTTAAATTGCTTAGATAAATTTTTAGCTAAATACAAGGGTGTTGGCCTTCCTACATAATTTTTAAGCAAATCATCAAATTCAATTTTAAAAGATTCGCTTTCAATTATTTTTAAATAATTATTTTTTAATTCTTCTACGTTATTAAATAAAATTTCAGGAATATAAGCGCCACCATATTCCCCGTAATAGCCTTCTTTATTTACTTGATATGTATTTATTGTTTTCATATTATAATAATTTATTTATGAATGATTTTATTTTATTAATGTCTTTTAAACCTGCCTCTATTTCAAATTTTGAATTAAGATCAATTGCATAAAATTGCTTATGCTTTATTTTCAGTATTTGGTCAATAGAACTTTCATTAATTCCTCCACTTAAAAAAAAAGGAATATTCAGTGTGTATTTTTCTAATAACTGCCAATTAAATGAAAGTCCACTTCCACCATAATCTTTACAAGCAGTATCAAATAAAAAATAATCAACGTAAGGAGCATAACTTTCTAAAAGAGAAAAATCAAAATGATCATCTATTTGAAAAGCTTTGATAACCTTAGAATAAGGTTTTATTTCATTACAAAATTCATTAGATTCATCACCATGTAGTTGCACGACATCCAAATTATAATGTGCAATGCTATTGATGATTGAATAGGAATCTGTATTTACAAATACACCAACTTTTTGAATATGAGAAGGAATAGTTCTCACATAATCAAAACTAATTTCATCATCTAAATAACGTAGAGATTTTTTATAAAAAATAAATCCTACATAATCAATTGATAAATTAAATAATTCATTCACATTTGACTGGTATTTTAAACCACACACTTTTATTTTCATTTTAGTATTTGAGATAATTCTGTTTGTTTCAAAACTTCGATAAATTCTTTACATGCTAAATGCGGATGAGGTTGAACCATAAAATGACTTCCTATTAAAAAACCTTTATATCCAACCGCTTTTAACTTAATAATCGTTTCAACATCATTAATTCCACTTTCCGAAACCATTATCATGTTTTTTGGGATTAATTCGCACATATCAAACGATTGTTGAATATCAATTTTCATGGTTTCTAAATTTCTATTATTAACTCCAACTACGTTTACTTTTTCATACAGTTTCGATAGTTCATTTGGATGGTGCAATTCTAACAAAACTTCTAAACCCAATTCATGGGCTTTATCTGTAAACAAAATAATTTCTTCTTTACTCAAAACTGCCGCAATTAATAGGATAGCATCAGCACCAATTGATTTAGATTCAATAATTTGGTATTCATTAATAATAAAATCTTTTCGAAGAATTGGACAAAAATTGTATTTTCTAGCAATTGTCAAGTCTTCTGATGAACCTCCAAAAAAAGTTTTATCAGTTAAAATTGATAGAGCACTAGCGCCTGCCTGCATATATCCAATTGATGTTTTTTCAACGCTTAAGTATTTATTAATGACACCAACTGATGGCGATTGTTTTTTAAATTCTGCAATAATGCCACTCTTATCTTTCCTTAATATGTAATTAGATAATGATACCGTAGGAGATTGAAAATAAGTTGATCGTTTTAATAATTCAATTGAGTATAAGCTTTCTAGTGCTTTTACTTCGTGCTTTTTATGATCAATTATTTTTTGTAAAGTATTCATGTTTAGTTATTAATTAATTGTTTAAATAAATTATAAGCTGATTTTGATTCAATTGTTTCATTGCAAATTGATATGCATTCTTCGATTGTTTTATTAGGATTAAAGCCATTCATAGCTAAAGCGCTATTTGCAACAATCACATTTTTTTGTGGATTCGTACATTGGTTTTGTAATATATTCAAAAAAATTGCTGCATTATCTTTAATTGTCATTCCTCCAAAAATGTCTTCTTCTGCAAGTTTTTTAAAGCCTAAAAGTTCGGGAGATATTATCTTTTCATTGCTATTAGAAATATATTTAAATGGTGATGTTAAACTCACTTCATCATATCCATCTAAAGAATGAACAATGCAATAGTTTGAATAATCTAATTGCAAAATATAATTATACATTCTTGCTATATCTAATCCATAAACACCAATGTATTTAAAGCTAATGTTAGCAGGATTTACCAAAGGACCGAGCATATTAAAAAAAGTTTTTACACCAAATTCTTTTCGTTGTGCAGCAACATTTTTTAATGCCGGATGAAATAATGGCGCATGGATAAAACAAATATTTTGAGCATTGAGTTCTTTATTTAATTCATCAGAATTAGTTTTGAATCGATACCCTAAATAATTCAAAATATCTGAAGAGCCCGAAACTGATGACGAACCGTAATTACCATGTTTTGCAACCGGTATTCCAGAGGCTGCAATTACTAATGCCGATAGTGTAGAAATATTAAACGTATTTTTTTGGTCGCCACCAGTTCCGCAAACATCCATCGCGTCTTTTTCTAGCTTAACGGGTATACACATTTCTAGCAAGGCTTTTCTAAATCCCATTAATTCATTAACGGTAATTGGTCTGGCAATATAAAAAGCCATAATAGCTGATATTTGCGAGTTGTTCAATTTGTTTTCACAAATCTCTTGAAACAATTGATATGCTTCTGTTTCGGATAAGCTATGCCCATGGCATAACAATTCAAATAATGATTTCATTTTTGTTTTTTAAAATAATTAGAAAGAAAAAGGGGGTACGGAATTAATTAAATTAGGCGCTAAGCCAATTTTTAATTAGTAATTCTCCGTGCTCAGAAAGAATTGATTCCGGATGAAATTGCACGCCACGAACATCATAAGTAGCATGTTTTAGTGCCATAATGTTTCCATCATCATCTAAAGAGGTAATTACCAATTCGCTTGGTAATTTGTTTTTATTTACTACCCATGAATGGTAACGACCTACAATAAATGTTTCTGGACAATTCTTAAAAATAACATCGTCGGCAATAATATGAATTGGTGTTGCTAAACCATGGAATACACTTTCTAAATTTATGAGTGTTGCACCAAAAGATTCTCCTATTGCTTGAAGACCTAAACAAACACCAAAAATACTTTTAGTTGAACTATATTGTTTTAAAAGTTCAGGCATAATACCTGCATCTTTGGGTAATCCAGGACCAGGTGATAATAAAATTTTATCATAATGCTCTATTTCTTCAATAGAAATTTTATCATTTCTTATGACATCAAATTCAATATCGCTTACCTTTTCAATTAAATGAACAAGGTTATAAGTGAAGCTGTCGTAATTATCGAGTATTAATAATTTCATGGTTAATTAGAGATTGTAATGTTATTAAATTTTTCGGCTTGTTGTATCGCTTTTTTTAAGGCTGAAACTTTATTATTGATTTCTTGCAATTCACTTTCTTCATCAGATGAAATAACAATGCCTGCACCAGCTTGGTAATACAAAGTATTATCTTTACTTAAAAACGTTCGAATCATGATAGCATGATTTAATTGATCATCATGACTAATAAAACCTATACATCCTCCATAAAATTCGCGAGCCTCAACTTCGTAAGTATTAATTAATTGTAACGCTTTGTATTTAGGCGCTCCAGATAAGGTGCCTGCTGGAAATGTTCCAAATAAAACTTCAAAGGGATGAAAAATTGCTTTCTTTATTCCAACCACTTTACTTACTAAATGAATAACGTGTGAATAAAATTGAGGTTGCTTTGCTATTTTCAAATCAACGTTTGTACAATACTTACTTAAATCATTTCTTGCTAAATCAACCAACATATTATGCTCAGCAACTTCTTTTGAATCGCTTAATAACTCTTTTGCTTTTGTTAAATCCTGTTCATCATTTCCTGTTCGCTTATAGGTTCCGGCAATTGGATGGATTTCAACTGTATCATTTTTAATAACTAATTGAGCTTCGGGCGATGATCCAAATAATTTAAAATCTCCCAGATCAAAATAAAATAAATAAGGCGAAGGATTAATATTTTTCAAAGCTCTATAAACATTAAAATCATCGCCCACAAATTGTTGAGAAAACCGACGCGATAAAACCAACTGAAAAACATCTCCTTGCTGACAATGACCTTTTGCTTTAGTAACTAATTCTTTATAATCATTATCTGAAATGGCTGATTGAGTTTCATTAATCGTTGAAAAACTAAATTCATTTGTAGAACCAACTTTTATCTTTTCAGTAATTTCTGTTAGTTGTGTGATAGAATCTTCATCAGAATAATGATGACTAATCAACGTTAAACTATTGGTATTATGATTAAACACTAAAATAATTCCGTAAATAAAATACATTAATTCAGGAATATCATGTTCTGTCTTATTTCGATTTAAGGTAATATCCTCGGTATAATTAACGATATCAAAGCTCGTATAACCGAATAATCCAGCATAACAAAAAGGAAGTTTTTGAGATTCAAATTCAAATTGATTTTTGAATTCTATTAATTGGTTGGCTAATAAATTTTCTTTCGCGTTAACAATTGTAGTTGCACCATTGATGGTTGATTGAAGATTATTTTGATTTAAAGTGATAGATCCTAAAGGGCTTAAACAGATGTATGAATAATGCCCATCTTTACTATTATAATCAGAACTTTCTAATAATAAAGGATTTTGATAATGGTCTCTTAATGTTAAAAATAAACCAACTGGTGTTTTAGTATCTGAAAGTAGTTGAGTGATGTGAGTATATATTTTCATGTTGTGATTTTTAGATTGTGATTATTTTTTAAAAACAAAAAGCCCGCTGTTGTATGAACAGCGGGCTTTGGATATGCCTTATAAGTATATAATAAACTTAGCTATTCATGTGTTTACATGAAGGCCACCAAAATTTATTTACTAAAATATTTCTCATTTTCGATACAAATGTAATCTAACAATTTTAAATTCCAAATTAATTTTGAGATTTAACAAATACTATTAAAGTTATTTATTGAATTAACGTTTTCCTAAGATGCCCAAACTCAAAGGTAAATCAGCTCTTTCGTTAAGAGTTGTTGGATTAAGACTCCAGTTACCAGCAATTTGCATTACAAGCTCTTCGTCAGGTATAGTCAAATCCTCACGATCAAAGTAATTACTGTCTTCCGCTTCTTTTGAAAAAGTATTTATAAGATTAAATTTTTTTTCGAAGTCTGTAAGTTTACCATTGACTGATATGTTTTCTCCACTTTCTCCTACATAAGAATATATACGAATAACTTTTCCTTCTACTGCTTTAATCCAACAATGGTATTCAGTAACCCTATGTGTAGAAAAAAACTGAGCTTCATGAAATTCCTTACTTAATGTTATTAAAATTTCTTGAATTTCATTACTATCACCATCAGGAAGTTCATTGCCACATACTAGAGCCCACCCATCAATTGAAGGCGTGATAAATATAGAATTTTCATAAGCTGCATTTATTCCATATTTCCAATTACATATAGATGTTTTTTTTAGTTTTAGTAACTGAGATAACATTTGTATATTTTTTGTCTTAACTGCCATCCAAGAAATTTTGTAACCAAAACCTAAAGGTAAATCAGGAGTAGTTTTATCCATTTCCTTTTTTATTACAAGACTAGGGATGATTTCAACATTTACTGACTTATTGCGTTTTACTATCCAGATAAAAGTAAATATAAAGACGATGGTTAAAGATAAAATCGATATTGTAGTTAATTTATCAGTCATCATTAAATTAATTTCCTTCCATTAAACCTCTACCCGTTTTCTGAATTAAATTATCACGTTTTAAATCTGCAATAATTTTATCTAAAATACCATTTATAAAGTTTTTACTATTAGGAGTGCTATACTCTTTCGAAATATCAATGTATTCGTTTAACGAAACTTTAACAGGAACATTATTTATATGTAAAAACTCAGTCATAGCCATTTTCATTAATAAAACATCCATTGAAGCAATTCGATCAAACTCCCAATTTTTCGTTTTTTCGTCAATTAGTTTTTCATATTCTTTATCTCCATCTATTGTTTTTAAAAATAAAGTAGAAATAAACTTTTTATCGTCTTCAGCATCTTTAAATAATGGAACTAATTTAAAAGTACCCGTAAAATTTTCAAAAGTACGAGACACCATTGAAAAAGCTCCGAATGTATCATCTGCCCAATGAATATTTTTTTCTTCAAATAAATGATTTAGCAAATCATGTTCATATAAAAATTCAGTTGCTACAGATATTAAAAACTGTTTATCTTCCTTTGCAGATGGCGTTTTTGAAGCCATATAATCTTTATACAAATCAGTTGCTCTTAGTTCTGCAAATAATTTTCTGACTAAATCGAAATCACTTTGCCAAGAAATTTTACGATTTAACACTTCTTTTTTAAGCTCCGCACTATTAGTCAGATTTTGCAAAAGAATATTTTCTATAAATCTTAAATTAGGAGTTAAGTCCTCTTGAGTTGGTAAACGTTTATTTTTATTTTCTTCTAATACCAAATGTGCAGTGTGATGCATATCCGTAAATAGAACTAATACATAAATGTATAAATCATAAATTTTATCTAAACTTTTAAAAAGTTCTTTTTCGAAAAGTAATGCATTAGGCTTATCTTGCTGATAGTAAGAGTACAAGATTTGCATTGTTTTTATTCGAAGGTAACGTCTGTTTAGCATAAAGAACGAGTTTTCAGTTATTAGTTTTTATTAAGTTAAATATTACAATACGGCATTAATTCGTGCGATGCTTTCAATACGAAGTTCTGCAATTTTATTAGCTGCTGCGTATGTAGGAATGTTTTGTGCTTTTGCAGTTTGAAATATATTCCAAGTTGTATCGTAAATTTTTTCAGCATGTGCTAAAGCACGTTCTCTGTTATAGCCTTCTAATTCATAATATACATTTATTATACCTCCAGCGTTTACAACAAAATCTGGTGCATAAATAATTCCTTTTTGCAACACTAATTCTCCGTGTTTTTTTTCTTCAGCCAATTGGTTATTAGCAGCACCACAAATAATTTTACATTTTAATTTAGAAAGTGTATCATCATTTACCGTTGCTCCTAAAGCACACGGTGCATAAATATCAATATCTAAATCAAACATCTTACTAGCTTCTACAAATTCTGCTTTATAATTATCTACAGCCGATTTAATGCGCGCTTCACTAATATCATTTATAAAAACTTTAGCGCCTTCTTTTGTTAAATGCTCAACTAAGTGCATACCAACATTTCCAATTCCTTGCACTAAAACTCTTTTTCCACTTAAACTATCGCTTCCATAAGCCTCTTTAGCACTTGCTTTCATGCTTACATAAACTCCGTAAGCAGTAACTGGAGAAGGATCTCCACTTCCACCCATGTTTTCAGGTAAACCGCTCACGTGGTCAGTTTCCATTTTAATAATTTCCATATCTCGGCTGCTCATTGCAACATCTTCTGCGGTAATATATTTTCCACCTAAACTGTTTACAAATTTTCCAAAGCGACGTAATAAAGCTTCTGATTTTATTTTTGAAGCATCTCCAATAATAACTGCTTTTCCACCACCAAGGTTTAAACCTGCAACTGAAGATTTATAAGTCATTCCGCGTGATAAACGCAAAACATCCGTTAATGCTTCTAACTCATTATTATAATTCCACATACGAGTACCGCCTAATGATGGCCCTAATACCGTGTTATGAATAGCAATAATAGCCTTTAAGCCTGTTGCATTGTCATTACAAAAAAGAATTTGTTCATGATTGTATTGAAGCATTTGTCCAATTACTGGATTTTGTGCTAAGCTAGTGTTTTCAATATTTTTGACTTCCATACTTAAAATTTTGAGAACGCTAAATTATGGTTATTTTAGTTATAAAATACTTTTTTAATTAAAATCATTGGTTAAATTTGGGCTGTGTTTTTGAAACAACTATATATTTATTTATTTGTCTTAATTGCGTCTGCTGCTCTGGCTCAAAATGGGATGACTGGCTCAAAAAACTTTTATATTAAAGTTGCACCAACCTACGGCTATGTTTTTGAACACCGCAGTACTATTGGAAATTTGGTTGAAGGGTATGTGCCAGGACTTGGCCTCGATTTTGTAAAGCCGACTTATGGTAACAAAAAATGGCATAAGGAAAATAATATGCCCGAAGTTGGACTATCCTTTAATTTTATAAATTTTGCAAATCCAAAGCAATTAGGTTATTGTTTTTCTCTATCACCATTTATTGATATTCCATTAATTAAAAAACCGAAAAAAACACGATTATACATGCGATTTTGTTGGGGTATTGCCTACTTAACAAAACATTATGATGTCAATAAAGATCCTAAAAATATAGCAATTGGAAGTGCGGTAAATACCTATGTGCAATGTAAATGGTTTTGGCACATAAATGTAACTGAAAAATTGAGATTAGAACCAGGCTTTTCTTTTGCCCATTCTTCAAATGGAAGAGCTGAAGTTCCAAATTTAGGCTTAAATATCGTGTCAGTAAATCTTGGTATAACTTATAAATTAAAAAACAACCCAGTATATGCTCCTTTGCAAGATTCTGGAAGTTTATGGGGAAGTAAACACGAATTAGTAATATGGGATGCCATAGGATTTAATGAACATGAGCCACCAAACGGCCCTAAATATTTTGCAAATACCTTTGGAATAAATTATTATTATAACAAAAAAAACACTCACAAATTTGGGGCGGGTTTAGATGTTGCCTACGATACACAAAATGCTTATCATTTAGAAACCTCAGGCCACCCTTCTAACGGATGGACGGATTTGTTACAATTAGGTGTTAAATTATGTTATGCTTATAACATAGGAAGGGTTAGTTTACCAATAGAAATGGGCTACTACGCCATTTCTAAGCCAAAAGAAGATGGTCCAATTTTTCATAGAATTGGGATAAGATATTTTTGTAAAAACGGATTAATGTATAACTTTACGTTAAAATCACATTGGGCAGTTGCAGCGCATTTTGATTTTGGTTTGGGATATCGATTTAAATTAAAAAAGAAACAAAACATTGAAAGCTAGGTTTATATTTTTTGTGGCTCTATTGATAGCTGGTTTTTCTTGTAAAAAAGAAAACATGTTTGATATTGTAAAAACAACGGGTAAAATTATAACTCAAGATAGAGATATTAAAAATTTTAATTGCATTTATCTTGAGGATAAAATTGATATTTACATTACACAAGACACCGTTTTTAAAGTACAAGTTGAAGCTGGATCGAATTTACAGTCTCTTATTAAAACTGAACTAGATGGGGAAACGCTTAAAGTCCATAATAATAATAGACAAAATTGGGTGAGAGGATATAAACACCGAATTAAAATATATATATCAGCACCCTATTTTAAACACCTTGAAAATAATAGTGTTGGAACCATAAAATCGACAAACACAATCAATCAAAATGAAATTTCCATACGAACGAGTAATACAGGTGATGTAAATTTAGATGTTAACACTTATAGAGTTGCATGTAGCACCCACGGAAATGGAGATATTTATTTAACTGGCACAACCGATCGATTGGAAGGTGATTATGTTGGTACAAACTTTTTATATGCAAAAGATTTGAAAATTTTAAATTACGTTTATTTACATTCTTCATCAATTGGTCACGCTCATATTACAGCTCCTGAAAATGGGACAATGGATATCAAAATAGATAAGGATGGCAATACATATTATTCTGGAAACCCGTCTCAAATTAATTTAACAAGAATTAGTAAAGGAGATTTAATTAAAGAATAGTCCCATTATTTAAAACAATATTATACTATTTTTTATTTATTTTCGTTTTGTTATTTCTATGAAACATCTTCAACTACTTTTTATTACTTTATTATTTATTTTTCATAATAGTCAGGCTCAAGAAGATTATGTAAATGAAAATGTGATGCATTATTCGGATTGGAGCTACAAATCGAACATACAAACTATTAAACTTCACGAATCTTCATTTGACGCCAATCCAGCTATATTAGAACTTAATGGTAATACATTTTTAGAACTAAGTTTTGATGATTTAGATTTTGACAAAAAAAATTACTCTATTAGTTTCGAACATTGCAACGCAAATTGGGAACCATCAAATTTAATGGCAACTGAGTTCATAAATGGTTTTTTTGAAGCTAATATTTTAAACTACACCTACTCTACTAATACCATTCAAAAATACACACATTATGCTATTATGTTCCCTCAAGCAAATATAAACTTTACAAAATCCGGAAATTACATCGTTTATGTTTATCAAGATAATGATAAAGAAAAACTAATTCTAACAAAACGCTTTATGATTTTTGAAAATAAAGTGACTCTCGTATCAACAATTCGTCAAGCATCAGGTAATGATGAACAATATGAAAAACAGCATATAGATTTTACAATTTTGAATTCTGGTTATGAAATCACAAATCCATTCACTGATTTAAAAGTAATTATTACCCAAAATAACAGATGGGATAATGCAGTGAATGACATAAAGCCTACGTTTGTAGAACCAACAAAATTAACCTATTCATTAGATGATAAAACAACTTTTAATGGGGGGAATGAGTTTCGGTATTTTGATACGCGTTCGTTAAGAACATACACTGAACGTGTAAATACTATCTATAGAGATAGTGTTTCAAAATATCACATCGAATTAAAAACAGATGAATTAAGAACGTTTAAAAATTATAGTTTTTATTCAGACATTAATGGCGGTTATTTAATTAAAAATAAGGACATGACAGGAAATCCTGATGTAGAAGCAGATTACGCTTGGGTTCATTTCTTTTTTCCATATGACAATGCTTTAAGTGAAGGTAATTTTTATATTTTAGGACGATTAACTGAATGGAAAACCAATAAAACGAATAGATTGACATATAACTATAAAAAGTTAGGTTATGAATGCAAATTGTTTTTAAAACAAGGTTATTACAATTACAGTTACGTGTTTTTATCAGACAATAAAAAAGGTGGCGACGAAACTTTAACAGAAGGAAACCATTGGGAAACAGAAAATGATTATACTATTTATGTATATCATAGGCAACGCGGTACATACTACGACCAACTTATTTCTGTAAAAAGGTTAAATTCGATGAGGAAATAAAAATAAAATTTTATTGCTTCTTAAAATGAATGTCATAATTTCCACTATCTGTTTTTAATTGTAAATGCATATTGCTTAAATATAAATGTTTAATATCCCAATTCGCATAATTAGCCCCTTTAAAACTAAGAGGTGTAACGAATATAAAATTCACTAAACTGTCACCTCTTTGAAAATGAAATCGAGTATTACTTTCTATTAAAGGACTTCCAGTAGATGTATTTGATGAGCCCAAATAATTTACAGGACTAAATCTATACCGAGGTGCATCATAATACCCGTATGGATCTTTCATAATTACTTCCAAAACTAAATCTCTTACATCAAAAGTTTTTGTTTGAGCGTTAATAATATCAATAACATCATTACCGTTAAACGTATATTCCTTTATTTTCCAAGAACCATTAATTCTTTTTGTTGATTTACGTAATGATATGAACTTATCTTCAGGATATTTTTTACATGTGGTTAAACTCAGTATTATAAAAATGCCAATACTAAAATAGAAAATACCTGTTTTAAAAACTTTCATTATTACATAATTGCTGCTATTAAATATAGTAAAATAATGCCTTCGCTATTTAAAAATCTATCATCAAAGCTCAATAAATGAAGAAAATAATTTTGAAATGTGTATTTTTATAAACGATTAAAATTAACACTAACCATTTATTTAAATTAATAATGATAATTAGAAGTAAAGCTCCATTAAGAATTGGCTTAGCAGGCGGAGGAACTGATGTATCGCCTTACAGCGATATTTATGGAGGAGCTATATTAAATGCATCCATTGATTTATACGCCTACGCTAGTTTAGAGCCTTTAGATAATCATAAAATAGAATTTTGCATTGACGGAACAGGCAAATCCATTATTTTAAACTCTGCAAAAGAATTAGAATTAGTAGAAGGCTTCGAATTATTTATTGGAGTTTATAACCGTATTATTAAACAATTTAATTTACCAGCTCTTTCATTTCGCTTAACTTCATACATCGAAGCGCCTCAAGGTTCGGGTTTAGGAACGTCTTCTACCATTGTAGTTTCTTTAATTGGTGCATTTGTTGAGTGGTTTAAATTACCTTTAGGTAAATATGACATTGCTCATTTGGCTTATGAAATTGAACGTAAAGATTTAAACATGAGTGGTGGCAAGCAAGACCAATATGCTGCAACTTTTGGTGGTATAAATTTTATGGAATTTTTAGCAAATGATAAAGTGATTGTAAATCCCTTGCAATTAAAAGACGAAGTACTTTACGAATTAGAATTTAATTTACTATTGTATTTCACTGCTACACAAAGGCTTTCGGCTACTATCATAAATGAGCAAGTAAAAAATGTGAAAGATAATAACGAAAAATCGGTTGAGGCTATGCATAATTTAAAAGAGCAAGCTCAACAAATGAAAGATAGTTTATTGCGTGGCGATTTAAATAAAATTGGTGAAATACTTCACTATGGTTGGACAAACAAAAAACAAATAGCACATTCAATCAGTAATCCGTTAATTGACTCTGTATACGAAACTGCATTAAAAGCAGGTGCAACAGGAGGAAAAATTTCTGGTGCAGGCGGTGGTGGTTTTATGTTTTTTTATTGTCCTGCAGTCACAAAAATTAAAGTAGCAAAAGCCATCGAAAATTTAGGTGGCAATGTACAATCCTTTAAATTTACCCAACAAGGCTTAACAACCTGGACGAGCTTGTAATTTCATTAAACTAAAAATGGATTATTTAAACGTTCAAAACCAATGGTTGTAGCCCTTCCATGTCCGTTATATACTTTCATATCATCTCCTAATGGAAACAATTTGTTTTTTATAGAAGAAATTAAATCATCAAAATTTCCTAGAGGCAAATCGGTTCTTCCAATACTTCCAAAAAACAATACATCACCTGCAATCATAAATTTTTCTTCTAAATTATAAAAGGTAATACTTCCTGGCGAATGTCCAGGAGTATGAATGGTTTGCAGTTTTGAATTACCAAATTCAATAACATCACCTTCTGTTATATAACTTGTTGGCATTGGACTTTGTTGCGCATTTAAACCATACATGGTTGCACTTGCTAAATGTTTTTCTATAAAATATAAATCACTTTGATGCACTTCTGGTAAAAAACCATAAGTATCATACACATATTTATTTCCATTAATATGGTCAATGTGTCCGTGAGTTAAGATTAATCGCTTCACAATTAACTGATTTTTTGAGATAAAATCACTCAATTTTTTATCTTCACTTGCTGTATTATTTCCTGGATCTAAAATAACACATTCCTTGGTTTCATCGTACAAAACATACGTGTTTTCCTGAAAAGGACCAAATACAAAATCGTGAATTGTTATCATAGTTTTATTGAATTTAATTTGCTAAATTTAGGGCTTATTATTGCAATTTTAATGAAAAGATTTTTAACCATATTTATTTTTCTTTTAGTTACAAAAACTGTATTTCCACAATTTTATTATGGTTCTCAATTAGAATTTGGAAAAAACAGAATGCAATACCAAACTTTCCATTGGACCTATTTTGATTTTGAACGTTTTAGAGTTTACCTTTATGAAGGTGGTCAAGAAATAGCAAGATACGCAGCTACTTCGGTAAATAGGCAATTACCAATTATGGAAAAACGTCTTGATTTTCAATTGGATGATAAAATTGAAGTCATTGTTTACAATAATCAAAATGATTTTAAACAATCAAATATTGGATTAGCAGGCGAAGAAAGTGGCAATATTGGTGGAGTAACGCGCATTATTGGTGATAAAATTTTTCTTTATTTTACAGGCTCGCATTATGAGTTAGATAAACAAATTAGAGCAGCTCTAGCAGAATTAATGATTGATAAAATGATGTATGGTGGCCGAACGCGTGATGTTGTAAAAAACTCAACCTTATTGGTTTTACCGGATTGGTTTAAAAATGGTCTTATTGCATACATTTCGGAAGGTTGGACAACTACTATTGATAATAAAGTAATGGATGCCATTCAAAATGATCGTTTTTATAAATTCAATCAATTAACTGGCAATGATGCAACTATGGCTGGACATGCGCTTTGGTATTATGTTGCAGATACTTATGGTGAAGCGGTGATTCCAAGTTTATTGTATATGACAAAAGTAAGTCGTAATCCAAATAATGCATTTATTTATGTTTTGGGAAATTCTGTAGAGAATATGACAGCTGATTTCACAAACATTTTTGCAAAGCGATATTTTGAATTTAAAGATTCTGCTCGAAAAAATCCTACAACGGTTTCAGTATTAAAAAAACAAAAAAAATCAAGACACTATTACCAATTAAAAGTGAGTCCTGATGGACAAAAAATTATTTATGCAACCTCTGAATTAGGGCAGCAAAAGGTTTGGTTAAATACAATTGGAGAAAAGAAAAATAAACGACTTTTAAAATTATATCCAAAACTTGAAAGAATAGAAGATAATAGTTATCCAATTTTAGGCTGGCATCCAAATAATGCAGTCATTTCAATGATTTACGAACGAAAAAATATTTTAAAAATACACACCTATGATACTGAAACAAAAGAAAAGTTTAAGAGACCAATTACTGGGTTTGAAAAAATAAATAGTTATTCCTTTTCTCATGATGGTAAACGTATTGTGATGAGTGCAGTAAAAAAAGGAAAAGGACAATCAGATATTTTTATTTTTTCATTAAATAGCGGTGGTGTTGAACAAATCACAAATGATTCGTGGGATGATAATAATCCGATTTTTGTTGATAATTCAAAAGGTATTTTGTTTGAATCGAATAGAACTCATGATACAATCAAAGGAAATGAAGATGCTAAATTAAATTTTAGATTTGGACGAAATAACGATATCTTTTTTTATAATGCGCAAACAAAGTCAACATTATTAAATCGTGTAACAAATACACCAAATATAAACGAAACAAAATCACAAGAATATAATAAGGGCATTATTTCTTTTTTAAGTGATTCAAATGGAATCTACAACCGTTATATTGGCGTTTTAGATAGTTCAATTTCATTTGTTGATACCATTGAGCATTTTCGGTATTTCTATAAAACTAAAGGGATAACAAATTATAATAAAAACATTCAAGAGCATAACATTAATAATCGTTTCACAAAATATGCTGAAATTATTATTGAAAATAATAAAGAAAAACTTTTAGTTTCTTCTTTAATCAATTCTAAAGAATTGTCTCCATCTAAAAACAAAAACACTTGGTTAAGGGGTTCACCAGAATCTACTCTTTCAGATCCCGATAAAATAAAAATTATTAATCCAATTAGAATAGAAGAAGGGGTTTCTCCTCAAAAAACTGATACGACAACAAAAACTAATCAAGGTATAGATTTTGAAAACTATAATATTAATGGTGTTCGTAAAAAGGAAGAGCCTGTAATTCCAAACATCAGGAACAATCCTTCATTAGCTAACAATAACCCACAAAATATAAAATCATCAGCCAATGATGAACTTAGGTTTCCAATACAACAAAATTATTATACCAATTTTAGGACAGATCAAGTTGTCACACAATTAGATAATTCTTTTTTAGGAACAAACTACCAAAGATTTGCCGGCGGAGGAAGTCCTGTATATTTAAATCCCGGTTTAAATATATTATTTAAAGTAGGACTGAGTGATTTATTTGAAGATAAGCGAATTGTAGCTGGTTTCAGGATAGCCGGTTCGTTAGATAATGAATATTTATTAAGTTGGGAAAATAGAATTCATAAAATTGATCGTCAACTCGTATTACATCGTCAATCATTTTTAAAAGTAAATGGTTATGCTGGAGTTTCAAAAATCCAGACGCATGATGCTCGTTATAGCTGGAAACTACCATTTAGTGAAGTTTCAGCAACCAAATTCTCTATAATGTTTCGAAATGATAGAACTGTTTTTGCGTCAGTAGGAGATGTTAGTTTAGCTAAACCACATGTATATGATAATTATGGAGGTGCAAAATTAGAATACATATTTGATAATACCCGTAAACGTGGGCTTAACTTATATAACGGCACTAGATTTAAACTATGGGCAGAGTATTGGCGTTTAATAAAAGAACAACAGCACGATTTATTCACTTTTGGATTTGACTTTAGAAATTATAAAAAAATTCATCGTGATTTAATCTGGTGTAATCGTGTTGCAGGAGCCACCTCTTTAGGAACAGATAGGTTAATATATTATATGGGAGGCGTTGATAATTGGTTAAATCCACAATTTGACCAAACAATAAATATTGTAAAACCACAACAATACCAGTTTCAAACTTTGGCTACAAATATGAGAGGCTTTAAACAAAACACTAGAAATGGAAATAATTTTGTTGTGTGGAATAGTGAATTACGTTTTCCAATATTCAAATATTTATTAAACCGTCCTATTAAATCTGATTTCATCAATAACTTCCAAATTGTAGGATTTGGGGACTTAGGAATGGCGTGGTACGATAAAAATCCATATAGTGAAGAAAATGTATTAAATAAAAATGTATTTGTTGGAAATCCAATCACAATAACAATTTATAACCAAAAAGAGCCTATAATTGGGGGATATGGATTTGGCTTACGTTCAAGACTTTTAGGTTATTTTATTAGAGTAGATTTTGCTTGGGGTGTTGATGATAAAAAAGTACAAAAAGGAATGACATATTTATCTTTGTCTACAGATTTTTAGTATTTAATACGCTTAATGAAAAAAATGAAATTACTTATTTCAGTAATAGTAATTATGATTTCGATAACCTCTTGTAAAAGAAGTGGTTTTTCTAAAATTGAAGGACTTGTATTGAACGATTCCTCAGGAATTCCTATAGAAAATATTGTTGTTAAAATCACCTACGGATATGGAGCAAATGGCGATTATAATTATGTTGGAAGTACAAAAACTGATGCAAACGGACATTACCAGTTTAGTTTTTATAAAAGAAGGGCACTGTATCATTATTATGTATCTTCTGAATACAAATTAGGAACTAAAAAAATACAAGCAAAACTTTATTTTGAAAATAGAAAATCTTCTGTAAATTTATTTTTGAAATAATATATATGCAAACTAAAAAGCCCATGGATACTACACTTATTTTAATTTTACTAAGCGTAGGCTTGGCAGCTGGATTTTTAAGTGGCTTAGTTGGAATTGGAGGAGGAATTATAATTGTTCCAGTTTTAGTTTATTTCTTAGGCTTTTCACAACATCAAGCTCAGGGCACAACTCTTTTTATGTTTTTATTACCGATAGGAGTTCTTGGTGTTTTAAATTATCACAAACAAGGTTTTGTAGATTACAAAACGGCCTTAATAATTTGTAGCACATTTATATTTGGAAGTTATTTCGGAAGTAAGTTTGCTATTTCCCTTGACCAAAAAACAATTAAACAAGTATTTGGAGTAATAATTATTTTACTTGGTTGTAAAATGCTATTCTGGAAATAACTTTATGCATTCCATATTTCCCAAGCTTTATCTGCCTGCAACTTGAGCATATTTAATCCATTAATAACAATGGCATTATTCATTTTTCCTTTTCCTAAAAAAAGAGTTTCTTCAGGATTATAAATTAAATCAAATAATAAATGCTCTTTACCAATAAATTCATAGGGTAAAGAAACAAGTTCATTTGAATTTGGATACATTCCTACTGGAGTACAATTTACAATCAATTTAAAAGCATTTAAAACATGATTATTAATTTCGTTATAATTAAAATAATTAGCGGCTTTTTTTTCTCCTGAGGTAACAAAAAAATAATCAATCCCAATATTTTTTAAAGCAAATGCAATCGCTTTTGAAGCGCCACCAGTTCCTAGTATTAAAGCTTTTTCGTGAATTGGTTCTAAAAAAGGTTTTATGCTTTGAGCAAAACCATAATAATCCGTATTATAACCAATTAAATAGGGCGTATTATTTTCCCATTTTATTTTTACACAATTAACAGCACCAATGATTCTTGCAGTATCATCAACTTCATTTAATAAAGGAATAATATCTTCTTTAAATGGTTTTGTAACATTTAAACCATCTAATCTGTTTTCAATTATAATTGATTTTAGAGTATCTAAATTCAACATATCAAAATTTTGATATGTGAATTCATTTAAATTCAATTCTAAAAATTTATTTTGAAAATAGGTTTTTGAAAATGAATGAGAAACTGCTTTACCGATGAGTCCAAATTTCATTTTGATTAATCTCTTTCGTCAGTTATTTGATCAGCTTTAAATGGTTTTAAATCAAAAACAAATACGGCATCTGCTAACTCAACATTCGGCTTAAAAACCTTTATTTCATAGGTTTGAGTGCTTCCGTCTTTCATCAACATAACCATTTTAACCATTTGTTTTTTAGTTTTATCAATATACAATTTCACTGTGTGAAACTTCTTTTTTTCAGGTTTAACAGAAGGATATAAAATTATGACGTGACATGATGCTGTTCCAATTTTTTCTTCTTTTTCATATTTATATTTGTACCCAGTCTCGTACATCGTAAATATTTTAGAAGGATTTAATTGATCCTCATTGGATACATCAAAGTTTTTAATAGTTACTTCTGCTGCATCTTTATTATGAGCCCAAATTGTTTTTCCATCACAAACAATAATGTTTCCAGGTATATCTAATTTAAATTTATTTCCTTTTACTAGTACCTTACCAGTTTGTTTTTCTATTTGTTTTTTTTCTTTATTTATAATCGTAAAGATATATTCTGACGTTATTGTTTTATAGGCCTTCGTAGTTTTACTTAACTCATCTAAAATAGGTTTTGCTTTAGGGTCCTGATCTTGAGCTAATGATAAATTAGAAATTAAAATAAAAGAAGATAATATGATTAATATGTTTTTCATTTGATAATGTTTAAATAAGACTAAGCAATGTACGTGCCATTAATAAGACGTAAAAGTAGGTATAATGTTTAATTGTGTTAATATAATTATGCAGAATTTAATAATCAATAATAAAATAAATAGATAAAAATAGCTGGATTATTTGGCGAATTAAAAAAAATGTATTAAATTTGCAATCCCAAATCGAAAGAAATGGTGTTGGTCCGGTAGTTCAGTTGGTTAGAATGCCGCCCTGTCACGGCGGAGGTCGCGGGTTCGAGTCCCGTCCGGACCGCTAAAACCCTTGAAAGTGAGAATTTTCAAGGGTTTTTTGTTTTTATTGATTTTCTATAAATGGTAAAGAAATATTATATTTACTAAACAAATATTTTCTAGAAAATGAGAAATTTAATCTATTCGTTCATAATTATTACATCGTTAAATTTAAATGCACAAACTGTTTCTACATTTTCGTTTAATATTAATGGAGTTGCTCCAGTTGGTCTTGTTCCAATATTAAATAGTGCCGCTCAAAGATGGAGTTATTATCTTACTATACCCGTTCCAATTAAAGTCAACATTTCCTTTGTAAATAGTTCATTATTACCATTTTCCGCAATAACATTAGCTAATGGTAGAACAAATTTTGTTGGGGCACCATTTACAAATTTCATATACACTACTGCCTTAGCAAATCAATTAGCTGGGAGTGAATTAAATCCAGGAGAATTTGACATGGATATTTATATCAATTTAGCAACAAATTATTATTTCGGAACAAGTAAGCCTCCTATTGGCCAAACTGATTTCATGTCAACAATTATGCATGAAATTGGTCATGGATTAGGGTTTTACAGTTCGGGCTATGTTAATGCAACAAATTTTGGCTCATTTGGAAATGTGCCTGCATCTGCATTAGCACCCCTCACAACATCATTTTCATGGCATGGACAAGATGGCTTTCCTTCAATTTATGATAAGTATATAATTAAACAATCGCATAATAATTTAGTGGGTATTGCGGCTAATAATAGTGTAATGTTAGGCGACAGTATAAAATACAAAACAAATTATTTTGATGGACCAGTTTATGCAAATTCTTCAAACACAAGTCAGCCAATAAAACTTTCAGGTGGCACAGGGGCTTATACGTTAGGGGTTGATTTGTTACATATTCATAGCTCTGTTTGTAATTCTATCATGAGTTACTGTTGGGGAAGTGGAGATACTGTAAGGAAGCCCGCAGCCTGGGAAATGGGAATATTAAAAGAAATTGGGTGGCACAATAATATAATTGGAATTCAAGATCAAGATTTATACAATACAATTAATGTGTTTCCAAATCCATCAAATAATTTTATAGAAGTTTCAGCACAAAATATTTCTCACATCGAAATGATAGATTTACAAGGCCAGTTAATTAAAAGTCAGACTAATTCATCGAATTTAAATTTTATTAAAATCAATATACAAGAATTAATAAATGGAATTTATTTTATTAAAGTTTATTTCGAAAATGAACCGAGAGTAATAACGAAAAAAATTGTAATTATAAATTAGTATAATTTTATATTTTAAAATGTCTTGATGTGTTAGTTTTATATATTAACAATTTATAAGTCTACATCAAATAATCAAAAACAATTAGTAAAGCTTCTATTCATAAAATGTGCTTTAGTGTGATCAAATGAATTTATTCAATATTAATTTCTTTTGATATTTATTAATTCTGTGATCAATTACAATTTTTACAATTCATCTTTGTGATATCTATAATCTAATTGAAAATAGAGTAGCTTTAAAAGTGTGATTGGTACAATAACCATAATTGAGATAAATTATTATTATTAATTTTCATAATAAAGAGAGAGATAATTATAATGATAAAACAAAAAACCCCTTAAGTTTAGACTCAAGGGGTTTTATTGAAAAATTGGCATCGACATACTCT
>JBBQKU010000038.1:0-40337 GCA_038327195.1 Bacteroidota bacterium
GGCAATACTGTCTTTAAGAGCACAGCAGAACGTAAAGGATGGGATGGTTCAATAAAAGGAAAAGCAGCCGAGCAAGGTGTTTATGTTTATCGAATTGTTATTAAAACAATGGGTAACATAGAAGTTGTGAAAGTTGGACACATTACTGTTTTAAGTAAAGTGAAATAATAATAAGACCACACATTATTGTTAATATATATCAAAAGGCTCAACTAATTTTAGTTGAGCCTTTTGAATTAAAAATATTATGAAAGTTTAATTTACACTAAATCTCCGTACAAATCAAAGTCGCTTGCATCGTTTATTTTTACATTTGCAAAATCGCCAATTCGTATATAGTTTGTGTCAGTTGCTTTAACAAGTACTTCATTGTCAACGTCTGGACTATCAAATTCAGTTCTACCAACAAAGTAATCGTTTTCCTTTCTGTCAAATAAAACTTTATAAGTTTTACCAATTTTTTCTTGATTTAAATTAAATGAAATTTCTTGTTGAACTTTCATAACCGCATCAGCACGTTCTTTTTTTACTTTTTCCTTAACATCATCTTTTAATAAAAAAGCATGAGTGTTATCTTCATGAGAATAAGTAAAAATACCTAAACGTTCAAATTTAGAATCGCTTACCCATTGAAGCATTTCTTCATGATCTTTTTGAGTTTCGCCAGGATAACCAGCTATTAATGTCGTGCGTATTGCAATACCAGGAACCTTATCTCTAATAGAGTTTACAATATCAATGGTTTTTTGTTTTGTAATCCCTCTTCGCATACTAGTAAGCATATTATCAGAAATATGTTGTAAAGGCATATCTAAATAATTGCAAACATTACTTTTCTTATTCATAACGTCTAAAACTTCCATTGGAAAACCACTAGGGAATGCGTAATGTAGACGAATCCAATCAATTCCTTCAACATCACTTAGTTTATCAACTAAATTTGCTAATTCACGCTTTTTATAAATATCTAATCCGTAATATGTTAAATCTTGTGCTATTAGTAATAATTCACGAGTTCCTTTACTAGCTAGTAATTTAGCTCTTTGCACTAGTTGTTCTATTGGTTCCGAAATATGTTTACCTCGCATTAATGGGATAGCACAAAAACTACATGGTCTATCGCAACCTTCACTTATTTTAAAATAGGCATAATGGTTAGGGGTAGTTAACAAGCGCTCACCTACTAATTCTTTTTTATAGTCTGCTTTTAATGTTTTTAATATTTTTGGTAAATCTCTTGTTCCAAAATAGGCATCAACATCTGGTATTTCTTTTTCTAAATCACCTTTGTAACGTTCGCTCAAGCAACCTGTAACATATAGTTTTTCGATTGCACCTTCTTTTTTTGCTTGCACATAACGTAAAATAGTATCAATACTTTCTTGTTTAGCATTTTCAACAAAACCACAGGTATTAATAATTACTATATTATGTTTATCCTCTTGGCTTTCGTGCTCTACTTTAAAATTATTGGCTTTTAATTGACCCATTAGCACCTCGCTATCAACTATATTTTTGCTACATCCCAATGTTACTACATTGACGCTGTTTTTTTTGAGTGTTTTTGTTTTCATTATTGGCAAAGATACCTATTTTAGACGTAATTATAAAACAGGTAAATTAGCATTTTACATTTAACATTCTTAATTAATTTCATATAAACTAAAAAACTGTAGATTCAACTATTGGATTAGGAATGAGAAAATATTTAATAAATTATAATACTAAAATAAATATTATGAATAAAACAGTTTTAATTACTGGTGCATCCAGTGGAATAGGGTATGAGTTTGCTACGATTTATGCTAGTAAGGGCTTTGATTTAGTTTTAGTTGCCCGCAATCAAACTAAATTGGCAGAGCTTCAATTGGCATGCAAAACAACAAAAAATAATGTTGAAATAATTGCAAAAGATTTGAGTCAGATAAACTCGGCTAATGAAATAGTTGAATATTGTACTACAAAAAATATTCGTGTTGATTATTTAATTAACAATGCTGGGTTTGGTGATTTTGGTTTTTTTGCTGAAAGTAATTGGGATAAACAGCAAGAAATGCTAAACCTAAATATTGTAACTTTGACAAAATTAACTCATCTTTTTTTGCCGCAAATGCTGGAAAACAAGTTTGGGAAAATACTAAACGTTGCCTCAACAGCCGCATTTCAACCAGGGCCTTTAATGAGTGTTTACTATGCAACAAAGGCTTATGTTTTAAGTTTTTCGGAAGCAATTTCGAACGAATTAGAAGGAACTGGCGTTTCAGTATGTGCATTATGTCCTGGCCCAACTGAAAGTGGGTTTCTTGATGCTGCTGCTTTACAAGAAAGCAAACTTTTTAAAGGCAAGAAATTGGCCACTTCAAAAGAAGTTGCTCAATTTGGTTACGATAGTTTAGAGAATAATAAAGTGGTTGCTATTCACGGTTTAATGAATACTATAATGGCAACTGCAATTCGTTTTGCTCCACGTGGATTAGTAAGAAAAATGGTTAGGTTTATTCAAAGTAAAGAAAAAAATAGTAATGGAGGATAATATTGAATTTATAAAAATTTATTTTACTGAAGAGAAAATAGAAAGTTTATTTTTTATTTTTCTTGGTTTCATTGCCGTTAGTTTAGCTTTTATTTTTTGGTACATTATCAAATATTCTTTTTATAATGGATTTGCTTATCCTTTATTAATAATTGGTATTATTCAATTAGCAGTTGGAACTTCAGTCTTTTTTAGAACAGAAAGTGATATTAGAAGAGTAGAAAACATGATGCAAAATGAACGTGTAGTTATAGAGCAAAACGAGTTGCCTAGAATGGAACTAGTAATGCAGAATTTCACCATTTATAAATATGTTGAAATTGGATTAATTATACTTGGTGTTTTTTTATTTTTTTACTTTAGAACTTCAGCTCAAACGTTTTGGAAAGGATTGGGTTTAGGCTTGCTTATTCAGGCTGCTATTATGCTAAGTCTAGATGTTGTTGCAGAAAAAAGAGGGCAAACGTATATAAATGAATTAAAATTAATTTCTGTTTTATAGCTAGAGAAATTAGTATAATTAAAAAGGCTTATTGAAATAGTTCAATAAGCCTTTTTAATATAATAAATAAATGATTAGAATTTAGCTCTAATTTTACGAACCTTTCCTCCTTTTTTACCAAAAAAACCTTTATAATGACCACGATAAAAACTTGATTTACCTCTTAATACATAGCTATAACTTAAACTCATAGTCATATATGAATCGTTATGTGTTTTATCACCTCTTTTGTTACCTGGATTGCTAACGGGATCATAACCAAAATTCTTAGCAAATGCTGGGTCAATGCCTGATAATTCACCTGTTCTGTCTGATAATGCAACTCCTTCTGGACTTAAAGTACTAGGATCTGCCCAACCTGAATGAATATCATCTAAATAATCAGTGAATGTTGTTCTTAAATTCCATTCAAATCCAATTCTATGTTTTTTCTCAAATGTAAAATAGCAACCTAATCCAACAGGAATATTTAACACAATACTTTTATAAGCAACACCTTCAGTATGTAAAGGTCTTAATTTTACCCATTCACCATTATATAATGCTTTTGGGTTAGTATAAACCCCACCTACTCCTGCAAAAATATAAGCTCTAAATCCATTTTTATAACGGTAAGTATTTCCTAAATCATTATCCTCGTAAAAAAAATATTCAACAGTTCCTGCTAAATCAAACATGTCGTTTCTGAAATTTAGATTACGAGCGTTACGAGCAGGATTTGAGGATAATTTATCATCGCCTTCAATACGTAAATAGTCAAAAGCTAACTTTAAAGAAACTTTAGGTTTCCATTTTTGACGAACAAATCCTCCAACATTCCAACGGGTTTTAGCCATTTTCATATCAGCAACAAAATCCCTCCTAGTTTTTTCTTTTCCACCAATATCTCCAAGGTAATTAGATACTCCTACACTAAACCCATAATCTAATCGGCGCTGAGCCGAAATATTATAAATAAAACATAAAGACAATATTAGGGTAAAAATATTTTTCATCAACAAAATAGTATATTAAACAAAAATAGTTAAAATTCTTCTAATTTTATACCAAAAATAATACCATTATGTTAATAAACAAATTATTTAACATTCAATATCCTATTATTCAGGGTGGAATGATTTGGTGTAGTGGCTGGGAATTAGCTTCTGCTGTTTCAAATGCGGGTGGATTAGGGCTTATAGGTTCTGGTTCAATGTATCCTGAAATTTTCCGTGAACACATTAAAAAGTGCAAAAATGCTACAAAAAATCCTTTCGGAGTAAATGTACCCTTGCTTTATCCAAATATTGAAGAGCATATTAAAATAATTATAGAAGAAGGTATAAAAATTGTTTTTACGTCAGCAGGAAATCCAAAAACATGGACGAATCATTTAAAAGAACATGGAATAATTGTAGTGCACGTTGTTTCAAATGTGAAATTTGCCTTAAAGTGTCAAGAGGTAGGTGTTGATGCTATTGTTGCAGAAGGTTTTGAAGCGGGTGGACATAATGGAAGGGAAGAAACAACAACAATGACTCTAATTCCTCAAATAAAAAAAGCAATTTCTATTCCTTTAATAGCAGCTGGAGGAATTGCATCGGGACAAGCAATGGCTGCTGCAATAGCATTAGGCGCTAATGGTGTACAGGTTGGAAGTAGGTTTGTTACTACTCATGAATCGAGCGCACATATTAATTTTAAAAATGCCATTATTAATTCAAATGAAGGCGATACAAAATTATCTTTAAAACAATTAACACCAGTTCGACTTTTGAAAAATGAATTTGCAGATAAAGTAAATGAATTAGAAATTAAAGGTGCTCCAATAGAAGAATTATCAAATTTATTAGGAAGGGGACGGGCTAAAAAAGGAATGTTTGAAGGCGATTTAATGGAAGGAGAATTGGAGATTGGACAAGTATCTAGTCAAATAAAAAGTATACAAAGTGTGAAAGAGGTTGTTGATGAATTGGTTATGGATTATAATAAAACTATAAAATTGCTGAACGAAAATTTTATTTAAGCTATAGTATCAATGCAACTCATAACTGCTAAATCATAACTTAATAAACCAAAACCACTAATACTTCCTTTGCAATGTTTTCCTAAATAGGATACATGTCTATAATCTTCTCTTGTAAATATATTACTGATATGTACTTCAATAACTGGGGTTTTTATTCCGGAAATAGCGTCTGCTAAAGCAATAGATGTATGCGTGTAAGCGCCAGCATTTAAAATAATGGCATCAACAGAAAAACCAATTTCATGTAATTTATTAATGAGTTCACCTTCCACATTGCTTTGAAAATAACTAAATGAAATTGTAGGAAATTTTTTAGTTAATATCGAAAGGTAATTTTCAAAAGTTTGAGTTCCATAAATTTCGGGTTCTCTTACTCCTAAAAGATTTAAATTTGGACCATTGATTATAGCTATCTTTAGCATGTTGAATGTTTTAATAAAAATTAAAAGTAATTAAAATTGTTACTCTGGCAAACAAATATAAATGATTTCAAATACTATTTAAGTATCGAAAAATCATTAGCCAAAAATTCGGTGGTAAGTTACGAAAGTGATTTGCAAAAATTAGCCGCATTTATAAATATGGTTTCTCCTGGTAAACAACCAAGTGATATATCCTTACAAGATTTACAACAATTTTTGAAATATATTTCTGAATTTAATTTCACAGAGAGTACTCAATCTCGCATTATATCAGGTATAAAACATTTTTTTAAATTTTTGATTTTAGAAAATTACATTAAAATAAATCCAGCAGAACTTCTTGAAACGCCTCGTATTAAAAGAAAATTACCTGTTTATTTAGAAGTTGAAGAAATTGATTTGATGTTATCATTTATTGATAGAAGCACTGCAGAAGGTGAACGAAATTTGGCAATGCTCGAAACGATGTACAGTTGTGGGTTACGTGTAAGTGAATTAATTTCACTAAAAATAAGTGACTTACATATTACAGATGAGTTTATATCAGTAATTGGAAAAGGAGATAAGCAGAGGTTAATACCAATAGGAACTAGGGCAATTAAATTAATTCAAAATTATATTAAAAACCATCGCGTGCATATTAATATAAAAAAAAATCATGTCGATTCTCTGTTTTTAAGCAAACGTGGAGCTTCTATTTCTCGGCAAATGGTGTTTTATATCATTAAAGATTTAGCAGCTTTAGCTGGTATCAAAAAAGAATTAAGTCCGCATACATTTCGACATTCGTTTGCAACGCATTTAGTGGAAGGTGGTGCAGATTTGAGAGTAGTGCAAGAAATGCTTGGACATCAAAGTATTATTACTACTGAAATTTATACACATTTAGACCAATATTTTTTGAGAGAAAATATTCAAAGCTTTCATCCCAGAAATAAATAGACAAACATGCTTACATAAATAGTGCTAAATTAAACACATTGTAATTCCATAAATCTTTACAAAAATTATTTCGTTCATTAGTAATAGTGCGGTGGGTTTTGCTAAAACGGAGTGAAATCCTAGTTTTTCAGGTGGAGTGGCGTAGGTTTTTGTGAGATGAAAAGCGGATTTGGCGTTTTAGCTTGAATTTTTGCTTCTTTTTTTTCAAGAAAAAAGAAGATGAAAAGCAAATTACTTTTAGTAAACATTATTTAATCTAACTATTAATAAACATATTTGCATAAATAGGGTTTACACAATATCTTTACCATTCAAATGTTAACAGGAAAACAACTTATATTAGCTACTCGACCTTTTGCTAAAGAAGATCGAAAAAAAAGTTGGTTCTATACACTATCTACTTTATTCATTTTAATTGCTTTTTTATTTGGAACAGTTCATAACTTCCATTGGATTTTAAAACTAGTTTGTAGTATTTGTTCTGGATTATTAATAGTAAGAATGTTTGTTATTTATCATGATCATCAACACAAAGCAATTCTTGACAAATCACCTTTAGCAACATTTATATTTACCCTATTTGGTTTTTATGTTTTAGCACCAGCTGGTATTTGGAGCCGCAGTCACGATTACCATCATAAAAATAATTCAAAATTATTTAGTGCAAGTATTGGCTCTTATCCAATATATACAAAGCAAAAATTTGAAAAATTATCTAAAGGTGAAAAAATGCATTACCTATTTATTAGGCATCCGCTTACTATTTTGTTTGGTTATATTTTCGCATTTCTTTACGGCATGTGTATTAAATCTATCATTAACCGCTTTAGTAAACACATAGATTCTTTAGTTGCTTTAGTTGTCCATTTTTCTTACCAAGCATTCGTATTTTATTTTTTAGGATGGCAAACTTGGATTTTAATGTGTGCTATTCCTCATTTTATTTCGGGAGCAATGGGTGCTTATTTATTTTATGCGCAACATAATTTTCCGGGTTCAACTTTTGTTGGCAATGAGGAATGGACTTATGAAGGCGCAGCATTAGAATCATCGAGCTATATGAAACTGAGCGCACCATTGCAATGGGTTTCTGCAAATATTGGTTTCCATCACATTCATCATTTAAATGCGCGTATTCCATTTTATAGATTACCCGAAGTAATGAATGCGATACCTGAATTACAAGCTGCTAAAACAACTTCATTAAAACCTAAAGACATTATTGCTTGTTTTAAATTAAAAGTTTACGACTTTGAAAAGCAAGAATTAGTTGGTGTTTGATAAAGTATTTTATAATGAAAACCATTTATCTGCTTTTCTTTTTTATTTCTTTTGCAAATAGCTCATTTGCTCAAGAAGATGGAGAAAACCCACTTCCATTTATTGCACAAGAATCAAAGTTTGATACAGCTCCCCGTTTTCCGGGAGGGACTAAAATGATGATGAATTATTTTGAAAAAAATATGCGTTATCCTGAGCCCGAAAAATTTAAAAAAATACAAGGGCAAGTTTCATTAAAATTTGAAGTTGACAAAAATGGAAAAATCAAAAACATTAAAGTTTTGAATGGAGTTGCTGGTGGACCAAATCTTGCCAAAGAAGCAGTTCGATTAATTCAAAATATGCCATTATGGATTCCTGCTAATAAAAATGCTAAACCCGTAAAGTCCGAATATTTTTTATCCATACCATTTCAATTAGTACATTGACTTTTATTCTATTTTGAATTCAAGAATTTATTTTCTATTTTTACTAGAATACCTTGTAAACGCTAAATAGTTATGAAAAAAAATTATATCATATTTATTTCACTTTTGTCTTTCAATTCTTTTTCTCAAATAATTGATCCAAATTCATGTAAGACTTCTGATGTGATGAAAGAATTGTATCAAACAAATTCTGTTGCTAAATTAGAAAATGAAAACTTTGAATTATTTACTCAAGAATTTATTAAAAATCGTAACACAAAAAAAACATCAGTTGCTACTTGTTATGTAATACCTGTTGTGTTTCATGTTTACGGTACAACCCAAAGTGGAAAGACTGTAAATAACGCACTTATCACCAACGCTTTAAATAATTTGAATATCGATGTTCATGGATTAAATGCAGATTATGCAACCGTTCACTCAAGCTTTTTGGGTATTAGAGATTTAATGCCTGATGTTACTTTTGCTTTAGCATTATTAGATCCTAATGGAAATACAACTAACGGTATAGTTTATCATCCTGTAGCTTCTGGATTTGGAAATGGAACTGGTTATGATGCGGCTATAGCTGCTGACGCTTGGGATAATTATAAATACATGAATATTTACGTCATGAATGATTTATTTAATAATTCTGTTTACACAAATTCTGGTGTTGCATGGTATCCAAGCACAACTATGTCTGGAAATAATACAGCTCGAGTAGTATACAATGGCGCTTATTTGGGAACAAATACCTCGACTGAATTTGCATCAACGCTTACGCATGAAATTGGACATTGGTTAAATTTAATACACACTTTTGAAGGGGGTTGTGTTAGTCCAAATGATAATGTTAGTGATACACCTCCTTGTAATTACTCAGGTGCATCTTATACGTGTCATCCAACTTCTACAGCAAATAGTCCCTTAAACTGCACAAGTAATTTAATAAATGCGGAAAATTATATGGATTATAGTGGTGCTTATGGTTGTTATAAAATGTTTACTCAAGGTCAAGTAGCTAGAGTTTATGCAGCGTTATTCCATGCTGCTCGTCAACCACTTTGGCAACCATCAAATTTGGTTGCCACTGGATTATCTCACTTATGTTCATCTGTAGGATTATCTAAATTAAATACAAATGTGGAGGATTTTCAGATTTATCCAAATCCATCGTATGAAAATATTACACTTAAATTTAATCCTATCATGCAAGGTTTAGCCTTTACAATTTATAACCAATTAGGTAGTATTGTATTTCAAGGTAAATTAATTGGTGAAAGTACTGAAGTGAAAATTGATAAATTAAATGACGGAATTTATATTCTTAAAATAGAAGGGTTTGATTTTGTGAAAAAAATAATAAAGCAATAATCTTTTTATTTAGTGTTTATTGCAAAGTCTTGTTATTATGAAAGCGTTTGTTTTAATAGGATATGGTAATTGATATTATTAAAAATAGTTAGTAGAAAAGTTGAATAGATTAAAAAAAAAGACATGAAAAAAATAATATTCATAGTAGTAATTGTTTCGGTTACTTTTCAAGTAAATAGCCAAACAGGATTTTACAAAAACTTTTGGGGCGTTTTAAGTCCCTCAAATCCTTATCCGCCAATTTTATGTAGTATGGATAAAACTTCGGATGGTGGTTATATCGTTACTACAACTAATCAACAATTAGGTAACGCTTCCTATTTAAGGCTAAATAGTAATTTTAATAAAAGATGGGTATCAACATATTCAATTTCTAATTCAGGATTTTTGGATAGAGCAATTGAATTGGATGACAAAGGATTTGTAGGGTTTTATACTTATGATAATTTCTCGCCTTCAAGTTTTACAAAACAAGATTCATTGGGTAATTCAATTTTCTCGAATAATTATCACACTGCAACGTCAACAAACTTTCATGCAAATTCAGTTTGTCGTTCTCATAATCCTGATAATGGTTTTGTAGCCATGTATAGTGGTTGTGAATTGCATTATGGAATCACTAAATTTAATACAAATGGGGATGTGGTTTGGTGTAAAGATTATTCTAATGGTGGCTACAATGCTCAAACTGATGAATTAATACAAGGAATTAATCATGGTTATGTAACGTGTGGATTGTTTCTTAACACCTCAATTAATCATTATGTTGCAGTAGTAGCACAGTTTAATAATAATGGTGATTTTCATCGTGCAAAACATATTATTCTTGATTCTAATCGTATTAGTTGGGTCCAAAAAATAACAGCAGGTAAGGATAATAATTATTATGCAATTGGTTCTACTCAAAAAGATGCTCCAACTTATTCTCGAGATCAGTGGATGGATTTAATAAAGCTTGATACAAATTTGAACATTGTAAAATGTTGGAAAATTACGCCTCCTGCTGTGAATAGACTTTTTCATGTCGAAAACATACTTAGTCTGCCAGATAGCACATTAATATTAAATGGGATGACTACTGATACGAATCAAACTACACGAGTATTCTTTATGCTTAAATTTAATCCAAAAGCTGGTGGGTCAATAATTTGGAGTAAGTCATGGACTTCTCCAATTATTCATTTTGGGCCATACTCAGGCGCGGAATCAGGTCTTTTTACCTATGGCCCTAAGGCAAATATAGTAACATCAATATTTTCAAATTGGGATGGAGCATGTATTGCAAGTACTGATTCATCAGGTAACGGACTTTGTAATTCATCTGAATCAATCGTTACGGCATCCTTATATTCTGGATATTCAGTTTCACACGCCCCACTTATTCAAAACATAATTCCGTTACTTAAATTTCCAGTTACAATGATTCCTACAACAATTTTATATCATGATACTGTATTATGTGGTACGATGCCGAATGCTATAAATGAAATTAAAAAACAAATAAACGTAACTGTTGCTCCTAATCCTTTTAATCATCATACTTCTATTTTATTTAACGAAGAACAAATAAACTCATTAATTATAATTACTGATGTTTTAGGGAAAGAAATACAAAGTCAAACTTTTTCAGGTGAGTTATTAATCATTGATAAAGGAGAGATGAAGGATGGAATTTACTTTGTTAAGATTATAGACAAAGATAAAAATGTTGGAAATGTTAAAATAATCTTACAATAGAACAGGGCAACTTTTTAAATACTAGCCCACGTTATTAGCTTGATTAGTAACGTATTCAACTCATACATTTTTAGAGATTAACGTTTTGTTGATTTTTCAGGTGATTTAAACTCATCTTTAGTCAATAATAAATCATTAATTAATTTTATTACAAATTCCAATTGTTCTTCTTTACTAATATCTGTATTATCCAAAACAATTGCATCTTCAGCCTGTACTAGTGGATTTTCTTTTCGGGTTGTATCATCAAAATCTCTTTTCTTTAAATTTTGTTTTACATCTTCAAACGTATGATATTCACCTTTGCTGCTTAATTCATCTAATCGTCTTTGGGTTCTAATATTTTCGTCAGCAGTCATAAATAATTTTAATTCTGCATCCGGAAAAACATGCGAACCAATATCTCTTCCATCCATAATTACACCTTTGTCTTTCCCCATTTGGCGTTGAATAGCAACCATTTTCGATCTCACTTCTTTTATTGAACTAACCGCACTTACATTATTGGCAACTTCCATAGTTCTGATTTCGCGCTCAACATGTTCGTCGTTTAAAAATACTTCCGATGTTTTAGTTTCTGTATTATAAATAAACGAAACATTTATTTCAGGTAAAGCATTCATTAACTTTTTAATATCAATTACCGAATCAGCAATAATATTATTTCGCAAGCAATAAATGGTAACAGCTCTATACATTGCACCAGTATCAATATAATGATAGTGAAGTTTTTGGGCCAATGCTTTAGCTAATGTGCTTTTCCCGCACGAAGAATAACCATCTATTGCAATTGTAATTTTAGACATATCTATTGGTAAATGTAAGGAATTATTAAAATCAAACAATTTAAATTTAGCCAATTTTTTATGATTTTTTTCAGTAATTTAGATAACCAATCATTTGCGATAAAACACAGTGCGTACAATTAGATTTTTTTTATTTTTTTTATTTTTTCTTCAACAACTTTCATTTTCTAATGATTCGCTTTCTGTTTTAAAAAAAAGAAAATTAGCTTTAGGAATTTCTTCGTTGGCTATCACTTCGAGTTCAATTATATACCTTAATCAGGCTTGGTATCAAAAATACAATACATCTACATTTCATTTTTTTAACGATAATTACGAATGGTATCATATGGATAAATTCGGGCATACGTTTACAAATTATCAAACAGCACGTTTAATGATGGGCGCTATGAAATGGGCTGGCTATTCTGATAAAAAGCAAATACTAATTGGCGGTTTAAGTGGCTTTACTTATATGGCAGTTGTTGAAGTTATGGATGGTTATAGTGCAGGCTGGGGTTTTAGTTGGGGAGATATGGCTGCAAATACCTTAGGAACTGGAATGGCAATAGGACAAAAAATGGCTTGGAATGAACAACGCATTCAATTAAAGTTTTCTTTTTTAAACTCAAGTTATGCAAAATATAATCCCGATTTGTTAGGGAAAAATTTAAGTGAACAAATTTTAAAAGATTATAATGGACAAACGTATTGGCTAAGTATAAATCCATCAGCCTTTATGAAAAAAGAAAATAATTTTCCAAAATGGTTAAACTTTGCATTTGGTTATGGCGGAAATGGCATGCTAAATGCACATTACAACACTTTGGTTGTAAAAGATGAAAATGGAAATCCTATTAATTTTGATAGGTATATGCAATATTATTTTTCTTTAGATGCTGATTTAACACGTATAAAAACAAAATCAAAGTTTTTGAAATCCGTATTTTCATGCATAAATGTTATAAAAATTCCATTTCCAAATTTGGAATTCAGTCAAAATAAATTGAAATTTAATTATTATTAAAAACAAAACAATATGGAATTATTTAGCATAAATACGGGTCATTTTAAATTAGATGGAGGCGCAATGTTTGGCGTGGTTCCTAAAACTATTTGGCAACGCTCCAATGCGGCTGATGAAAACAACATGTGCAGTTGGGCCATGCGTTGTTTATTAGTAAAAGATGGAAACCGTTTAATATTAATTGATAACGGAATGGGTAATAAACAAAATGATAAATTTTTTGGTTATTATTTTTTACATGGAAACGACACCTTGGATTTATCATTAGCAAAATATGGTTTTTGTAAAGACGATATTACAGATGTTTTTTTAACACATCTTCATTTCGACCATTGTGGTGGTAGTATTGAATATAATTCAGATAGAACAAAATTAAAACCTGCATTTAAAAATGCTACGTATTGGTGCGCTGAAAAGCATTGGAATTGGGCTGTTAATCCTAATCCACGAGAAAAAGCAAGTTTTTTGGCTGAAAATATTTTACCAATTCAAGAAAGTGGTCAATTAAAATTTATAGATTCTTCAAAAGAATTTATGACAGATTTTAATATGTATGAAGCAAACGGACATACGGAAGCAATGTTGTTGCCATTAATAAAATATAAAAATACAACGATTGCTTTTATGGCAGATTTAATTCCTTCAATTGGACATTTGCCATTGCCTTATGTTATGGGTTATGATGTGAGACCTTTAAATACAATGATTGAGAAAGATTATATTTTACACGAAGCTGCAAAAAATAATTGGACATTGTTTTTTGAGCACGATCCAATAAATGAATGTTGTAATTTAATTCAGACTGAAAAAGGAATAAGAGCTAATACAATTTTTAAATTAGAGGAGTTGTAATACCAATTTCAATTATTTTTTAGTTAACAGCGCATTTAAATTTTCCCTTATTGTTTTTTCTTCCTTCAAGGTAGCGCATTCCTTTGTTAAGGCTTGTTTATAATAGTTGATGGCTTTTGAGTTTTCTTTTCGTGAGGTGTAGTAATCTCCAAGTAATTGATACATATAATAACTTTCCGGATTACTATTTATAAAAGCCGTTTCAATTTGGTTTGTTAAAACTGATTGATGCGCTTTTTTTGTAATAAAAATAACATAATGTTTTATCTGTTTAAATAATAAAAATTGCTGATAGGCTTTAGATTGCAAAAAGCTATCCTCGGCAATGGTATATTTTTCTGTATTTATAGAACGGTTTGTTTTTAATGATGCAGCTTGTGCAAACACACTATCTAAATTATAACAAATAAATTGCCCACATTGAAAAGGATTTGCGCTTACCCACATTAGTTTATCTTGTGGTTTAAAAATTACGGCGTGATGTGCTAATAATTGATTTAATCCTTTTTCGTTTGTGAAGCCAATATTTTTATCGTTTATTCCTTTTTGATTTCTTAAAATACTTGCAGCTTCGGAGTAGTTAATTTTTTTTCGATTACTTAATAATTGTTTCAATCTAATTTGTCTATACAATGAAGAGCTTTCAATTTGATTTGAAAGATTGGCAGGATCATTTTTTAAATCAATGCCTTGATAATGATTAGGACAAATTATTTCATTTGAATTTTGAACCTCATAAACGTCCATCTTTGTTGGAGTTTTTTCGATGCTAATAGTTTTGTTGTCGTAAGCACTTCCTATTAAAATACTTTCTGATACAAATACATTTCTTTTTTTAGCGATAGCAATTGCTTCTTTGATGTTTTTGGCATATTGTAAAATTTCTCTTGCCAACAATGCAATTGGTGTAGCAGCATCAGTTGGTATTGAACTTTTGGCTGCATTTATAGTTACAGTTAAACCTTTTACATTCATGCCACTGCAAGCACCAATAAAACCACTCCATGTAACGGTTGCAAACTTGTATCCTTTTGTGGGATTTGTAAATTGTACTATTTTATTTTTAGCAAAATCATCACCACTGTAAAAATCAAAATTGCGTCCTACTAAAAGTTTACCATCTTCGCTTTTTTCATCCCATACAGAAAAAGATGTACATCCAACCACCATGTTTTTGTCTTGTAAGGCGTGCCCAATATCATGTGCGCCATGGTAATTTAATATACGATGATACTTTGGAGCAATAAAATCATATTTGTCGCTTGCAAATTTTGAAATACCAAATATTTCCTGTTTGTATTCTTCTGTAATATTATCTGGTAAATGACGGTTAAAATAACCAACAAAGAATTTTAAAAATTTAAGGTAATTAATGTCTGGCACTAATATTTTTATTTGATTAATAAAAACGTCTTCTTGAAACTCATGTAATTCTTTTGTTAACATACCATTTGCTATTCCTCTTTCATAACCATCTCCTTCCACGTATAGTTCCCAAATCCCACTATTACTTTGTTTTAGCCAATTGTTTTTTACTTTATGAAAATTTGGAGAGATAGTTTCTCGTTTCCAATTTAAAGTGTTGTCATTTGTAACTAATGGAATTTCAATCTTAATTGCAAAATATAAATAGATAGTTAAGCTAATAAGTATAACGAAAACCACTAGTAGTGATTTTAAGAAAAAGGACTTAATTTTTTTTAGCATATTACCAATTTGATTTATTAAACAGACCAAAAATTTCTTGTATAATGCCGATGCAATAGCTAATTATACAAATGTAATTGGTTTATTACAGATATGCTTTCGGCATAACGTATAGTAAAGGTAATTAAATTAAAATTTTAATTCACAAAAAAAGAGGTTACATACCTGCAACCTCTTTTTAAGCAAATTATTTTAAATTACTGAATAATCAATTTTTTAGTAATAACTGAATTATTAATTTCTAAATTAATAAAATACACGCCTTTAGCTAATTGCCCATTTTTATTGATAATAT
Organism: Bacteroidota bacterium; assembly: GCA_038327195.1. Taxonomy (GTDB): domain Bacteria; phylum Bacteroidota; class Bacteroidia; order B-17B0; family Aurantibacillaceae; genus UBA4416. The sequence continues at coordinate 15,876 of JBBQKU010000038.1, forward strand.
AAGATGCATGATTTCCATCAATTAAAACTTTATCAGTTTCTTCAATAACACGACCAGTAACATCAGTTGTTTTAATTTTAACACGTTCATTATTAAAAATAGTAAAATCCATGGTTGCACTCGAATTTGTTGGATTAGGGTAAATTGATAGTCCAATTGAATTTTCAATTTCATTTATTCCAACAACACCAGTTAAATTTATTTGATCAATAAATAAATTATTTGAACTTCCTAAAGTGGCATCACTTCTAAAATAAAAACGAAATTTCACACTTGGTTTTAAATTTGGGTTTGGAGAAGTTGCAGACAATAAGGAACTAGAAATTATATGTTGTTTCCATTGCCCTGCTGTTGGATTTAGAGGAGTAGATGTTGTTCCCGCCGAATTTGAAGCCATCGTAGCGCAGCTTGGATAGCCTAAAACATTTTGCCAAGATCCACCGCAATCTGTACTTATTTGTAATTTGAAAGTGTCTGCTTGAGTCGCATTTTTTTTAGCATAAGCATAGTAAAAAGACATACTTAATCCACTTGTAGTAGAAAAGTTATAGGTAGGTGTTTCAAAAATATCTAAATGACCAGGTGTGCTTGTTTGAGATGCATTATTTAAAAAGATGCTAAATGCGGTTCCAGTTGCTCCAGTTGTATTATTTATTTGCCAAGTTACTGAACCAGGGTTTCCGTTCGTAACTGAAGAAAGCCAAGGAAAAGCACCACTTTCAAAATCATGAGTTACTGGTGCAGTATAACTGCTCCATAAATCTACAACATTAATATAAGATACTTTATTCATTGTGTTAACACCATATGCATTTGTAGCTGTTAATGAAACTGAATATGTTCCTGGCGTATTATAAGTTACAACGGGTGTCGCAGAAGTTGATGTTGCTGGCGAACCCCCTTCAAAAACCCAAGCAATTGAACCTGATGAGCCATATTGACTTAAATCTGTATACGTAATTGAACTTCCTGAACAAATCGATGTTTTATTTACTTTTAAATCTGCTAAAGGAGTACAAGTAAAGCCAGGTGTAATTCCTGTAAATAAAAGATTGCCTGCTGTCCATAAATTATTTCTACCACCAGTTCCAGATGTTAATGCTGCTCTCATTTTTGTAACTTGCATTTGAGTAAACATTTTTGGACAAGAAGAATAGTCCATAAAGTTCTCCATGTTTTCGGTAGCTGTGCAGCCTGTATATGGACCAGCATTTGATCCAGGGCACGTACTAAAATATCCTTTTGTTACCGGAGTATCGGTAACGCCATCATCTCCACAAGAAATTCCTGGGTTATTTGTTGGTCCAAATACATGAGTTAGATTTAACCAATGCCCTATTTCATGACTTAAAGAACGAGCTTCTGTGCCTGTAGCAAGAAAGTCGTAACGATATACAATTGCATCGGCTGCTGTTCCAGGAGAACCACCAGGATTGTAAGTATATCCTACAATAAAACCTCCAGTTGGAGGACAAGGTGATGTAGAACTAGCAATACATTTTACAATATATATATTTAAATATTTATTTACCGGCCATCTATTAGTCCCAGTTCCAGAATAAGCATAAGCGGCAATATTGCTTTGATCCCAATTTGTGTTGGCATCATAATGATGAATGATTCCATTTGTGCAATTTCCATTAGGATCTTTTTTTGCTAATTGAAATCTTATTTCTGCGTCTACATATAAGCCAGAAAATGAAGGATGAATGGTACTGATATCAGCACCTAACTTACTGTAATCTTTATTGATTTGTGCCATTGCGGTAATAACATCTGCATCTAAAATATTTTCAACTCCGCCTTGGTGTAAAATATGAAAAACAACTGGTACAGTATAAATAGGAGCAGCAGCTGTTTTAGCAGCAGCAGAATTTGAAATAGCTTTTTGATAATCTAATTCCATTTCAGATTGCACAAGATTGTATTTTGCTCTTAAAGTTGGATCTTTAACAAAAGCTTCCTCCATTGCGTTATATGTATTACACATAATTGGATAGGTTTGAGCCTTGCTACTTAAGCATAGTATGGTGACGAATGTTGTGAATGAAAATAGTTTTTTCATGGTTTTGATTTATTTAGATTATTTATTTGACTTATTTTTTTGGTATTTCTCTTTGATTTAATGCCATCATTTGTTTCATTGTTTTATCCATCCCTTCAACGCTGCCATCTAAAAATATAATATTTCCATTACCTTGTTCTGCAAAGTTTTTAACAGCTTCTGTCCACATACTAAATAATATTAATGACGTATCCAGATTGGATTCTTGCATTTGTTTTGCAGCTTCAGCCATACCTCTAGCAACTTCTTCTCTAAACAAGGCAATTCCTTGTCCTCGCATTTGAGCAGCTTCTTTTTCAGCCGTAGCAGATATTTTAATAAAATTCCCTTCTGCTTCCGCAGCTTTAGTTCTTGTAATCAATAATGCTTGACCTTCGTTTTCAGCAGCCGCTTTTAAATTATTACTTGCAACAACTTTTGCCATTGATCTCATTACCTCTTCATCAAAAGTAATATCGTTTAATTGTAAGTCAATTAAGTGATAACCCCATTCTTCTAACATTACATCTAATTGCTCCTTAACCGCTTCAACAATGTCTCTGCGTAATGATAAAACTTCAGATTGTTTTTTAGTTGCAACAAATGCTCTAACAGAACCTTCAATAGATCGAACTAGAGCTTGCATTAAGTTTTTTTCATCTACAAATTTAAAAGCTACATTTTTTATTGATTCTTCATTTTGGTTAATGACTGCGTATAAAAGCATCGCTGTAAAATTTACGTTAGCCTGATCAATAGTAACAGCTTGAAAACCTAATTCAACACTTCTATTTTGAATAGATATTTTTTTATATACTTTTTCAATAAATGGAATTTTCATGCTTAATCCTGGACTAAGTATTCGCTTGTATTTGCCGAAAACAGTAATTACAGCTACTGTTCCTTGTTGAACAGTTACAAAAGATAAGAAGATAAATAATATTCCTAAAACAACAAGAGTGATAATAAATGGCATAGTTTTTATTTTTATTAAATTAGTTTATGTAAATTTAGTAATCCAAAGCAAAAAACAAAATAAAATTGTATGAATGGTAATAAAAATATGTTTTATCTCTTGGTATTTTGTATTTTTTCTGTAAACGTCTTTGCGCAAAAAGATACCGCAAAACAATATAATCAGGAAATACCATTATTTAATTCAGCCTGTAAGTTAATTGATTCTGCAAAATATAAAGAAGCTATCATAATTTTAAAGAAAGCAATAAAAATAAAACCGGATTTTTACCAAGCCTATAATAAAATGGCCTCTGCCAAAGTAAAATTAGAAGACTATAAAGGTGCTGAAAAGGATATTTTGCAAGCAATTAAAATTGCACCAGATAATTATGATAGCCATAAAACTTTAGGGATGTTATATTATGAGACTAAAAAATATAAGGAGGCAAAGGCTTCCTTAGATTCTGCAATTTCATTAAATACTGATGATCCTGAATTATTTTTTTACCAGGCAAAATTAATGTTTGAAGGAAAAAATTATAAAATGGCCTTAGATGCTTGTGCTAGAGCGATTGATTTAAAGCCCAAATACATGGAAGTGTTTTTTTTGAAGGGTGAAATCAGATTTGCAAAAAAGGAATATAATTATGCAATTAAAGAAATATCAGAAGGAATTGCTCTAGAAAGTGCTGATAAATTGCATTATGAATCTTATAAGACACGGGCAAAAGCTAGATATGAAATGCAAGATTATAAAAATGCAATAAATGATTGGAATGTTTATTTAGAAGCATTTCCAGATGAGGAAGGCGCTTTGGTTTCGCGAGGAGCAAATAAAATTGAAACAAAAGACAATTCAGGAGCAATAGTTGATTTTGATGCTGCAATTAAACTGAATCCTAAAAACCCAGTGAGTTATAATTACAGAGGTGTTGCGAAAGGCGAAAATAAGCAATTTGTTGAAGCGCTTAAAGATTTTGATATTGCTATAAAATTAAAATTTGATTATGGGGCAGCATTCGTTAATAGAGCCGCAGTAAAATTTGCAAGTAAGGATAAACGTGGTGCTTGCGAAGATTTAAATAAAGCTGATGCTTTAGGTGATGAAATGGCATTTAAATTAATAGAAACTTACTGTAAACATTAAATTATTTAACTGAACCTCAATTCGTATATTCGCATGAAATTTCTATTTTTTATATTCAATGAAAACTGCAGTCTTTAGAAAAGCTAATTTTAATTCAGCACATCGTTTAAACAATCCTAATTGGAATGAGAAAAAAAATGATGAGATTTTTGGATTATGTAACAATCCAAATTATCATGGCCATAATTATGATTTAATTGTAAAATTAGTTGGCGATGTTGATGAAGAAACTGGGTATGTCTTTGATATGAAAGTTTTAAATGATTTAATAAAAAATGAAATCATTGAACGATTTGATCATAGAAATTTAAATTTAGATACCTTAGAATTTAAGAGTTTAAATCCTACCGCTGAAAATATTGCAAAAGTTATTTACGATATTTTGAGAGAAAAAATAGCACCTGTCTTTGAATTGGAAATTACCTTGTATGAAACTCCTAGAAATTATGTTGTGTATCCAGCTTAAAAAAGAATGAATTATTTTTTATTGTTGTTTTTAAGTATTTTTTTTTACTCATGTAAAGATTCTCATTCTAATTTTCAAATAGTAAAGAGTGAAATTTCAAAGGAAACTGTTGAAGAAATTATAATTCCAAAAGATGATTCAACTTCACTTGAAAAATACTTTGTTTCTAAAAATCTTGTGGATTTAAATACAATCGATAGTAGCATCAGAGTTACGTTACTCTATTCAACAACCCATAATTTTTTACAAAAACAGATTTATTGTGGTTTAAAAAAATGTTATTTACCAATAGAAGTAGCCTTAAAATTGAAAAAAGCACAAGAATATTTAAAGTTTGATTTTCCTTTATATAGTTTAATAGTTTTTGATGGTACTAGACCACTTTCTATCCAAAAAAAAATGTGGAATGAGTTAGTTCTTCCAAATAAAGTAAAAGTAAATTATTTAGCTAATCCAAGTGATCTATCTTTACACAATTATGGAGCGGCAGTTGATATTGGGATAATAGGTGAAAATCAAGTCCTATTAGATATGGGAACTTCTTTTGATTTTTTTGGTGAATTAAGTGAGCCTAAAAAAGAAAAAATATTTTATGAAAGTGGAAAGCTGTCTAAAGAGGCATTTGCAAACCGACTTTTACTTAGAAATACAATGGTTAAGGCAGGTTTTTTTTCAATAACTTCTGAATGGTGGCATTTTAACTACACGACTAAAAAAGATGCTGCAACAAAATTTGAATTAATTCAATAGTATTTTCAAATGTTAAAAATAAAAATGAGCTTTTAAATGAGTGAATTTTTTGGTTTATAGTTAAAAAAGTTATATTTTAGAATCATATTTTTTTACTATGAAACTTATTTATTCTTTTTTAATTTGTTTAATTTCCTTTACTAGTTTCTCTCAGCGTGGAAAAAATGGTTCCGTTATTATTTCTTCTACTAACTCGGTTGTAAATGTATATACACCATTAACTCTAAATGCAACTATTGGTAGTAAAACAATTACCGTATTAAATTCCGCTTCATACACTGTTGGTGATTTAGTATTTATTATTCAAATGCAAGGTGCTGTTGTAAATGCTGGTAAAGATTCACTTTTTCCTGATGTTAATAGTGCGATACCTACAAATACAACATTTGGGGCTGTTACAAATTATTATAATAGCGGAAATAATGAGTATGCTGAAATTTATGCAGTACCAAATTCAACTACAATAGTTTTAGACTGTGGTTTGAAATATAATTACGATTATTTAGCTAAAGTTCAAGTAATTAAAGTGCCTCGCTTTTTAGATTTAACTGTAAGTGGAGCAGGTTCAATTACTTGTCCAACTTGGAACGGCTCGGTTGGTGGAGTTGCTGTAATTGAAATACAAAATAATTGTACGTTAAGCAGTACTCCTTCGTTTAGTGTCACAGGAAAAGGGTTTCGTGGTGGAGCTCTTGATAACACCTCCGCGTTTGGTGGAAATAAGTTTGGATCTTTGTTGCGTGTTGAAGGTGCATATAAAGGTGAATCTATTGCTGGGGATACAACTAGATACAAAGTTTATTCTGCTGTTTTTGGTAGAGGATCAATAGCAAATGGCGGTGGTGGTGGTTGTATGCAAAACTCTGGTGGCGGTGGCGGTTCAAATGCTGGTAATTTGTTAACCTATGATGGTGCAGGTAATCCTTCAGGATATGCGGCTGCTTGGAATTTAGAATCAGCAGGTTTTGCTACACATGTTTCATCTGGAGGTGGAAGAGGAGGATATACTTTTTCTTCCTCAAATCAGAATCCATTATCTTTAGCTCCAGGTAATGCAACTTGGAGTGGAGATAACAGAAGAAATGTTGGTGGTTATGGCGGGCATCCATTAGATTACACTACTGGAAAATTATTTTTAGGTGGTGGCGGTGGAGCTGGAGAAGAGAATAATAATTTTGGATCAGCTGGAGCAAATGGAGGTGGAATGGTTTACATAGTTTGTTACGGTAATCTATCTGGAGCCGGAACAATAGAAGCAGATGGTGGAAAAGGTCCTAACACAGGGGCAGTTTGTAGCGGAAATGAAGGAGCTGGTGGCGGTGGCGGTGGTGGCACTATTATTTTAAATGTAAATGGGTCTATATCGTTAACAGCCGGAACAGCTTTAAGTGCTAAAGGAGGAGATGGTGGAAGTAGTGTTTTAGTTGGTTGCATTTTTAATACTGATGCTTATGGGCCAGGTGGCGGCGGTGGCGGCGGTTATATTGGAGTATCTGGAGCTTTGCCTTCGAACTCAGTTGCTGGAGGACTTAATGGAATTTTATCTGGTAACTCAAGTAATATTGCTGCAAATTTCCCCCCTAATGGTGCTACCAGAGGAGGTTCTGGCTCTACAGGAACAATTTTAAATTACTCATTAACTACTTCTCCAAACCTAACAGTTTGTGCTAATCAAAGTTTTACAGTTTCTGCAAGTTCATCAGAACCAAGTACCACTGTTAGTTGGTATACAAGTTTAGCTGGACCTCCTATTTCTTTTTCTACGAGTCCAACATATGTTTCTCCTGGTTATGCGTTGCCTGGTACTTATACATTATTTGCAGGTGTTTGTCCTGGTACTTACCGTCAACCAATTATTATTACGGTAACTGCAGGATTAAGTTTATCTGTAAATTCACCAACTATTTGTTCAGGACAAACTACAACTCTATCAGTAACAGGAGCAACTAGTTATACATGGAGTACTGGCCCAACTACAACTAGTATCACTGTAAATCCAATATCTACTACAATATATACAATTACAGGATCAACTGCCTCATGCGCTGGAACACAAACAACACAAGTTACTGTCAATGCAATTCCAACTGTTACAGTTACTAATCCAACAATTTGTTCAGGAAACTCTTCAACCTTAACGGTTGGAGGGGCAACCACATATAGTTGGAGCACTGGACAAACAACAAATACGATCGTAGTTTCACCTGCATCAACAACTAGTTATTCCGTAACAGGAACTTTGAGTTTGTGTTCAAATACAGCTATTTCTACTGTAAGTGTTGTGGTAACACCAACTATAAGTTTAGCATCCCAAACAATTTGTGCTGGTCAAACGGCAACATTTACTGGAACTGGAGCCACTTCATACACTTGGCTTCCAGGAAGTGTAACTGGATCAACTTATACATTAGCACCCGCTTCATCAACAATCATAACGGTTACTGGTGCAAATAGCACATGTACAACACAAGCTACTGCTTCTTTAACTATTGGTTCAGGAATTACAATTGCTGTTAATAGTCCAACTATTTGTTCTGGGCAAACAACAACTTTAACAGCAAGTGGAGCAACTACTTATACTTGGAGCACTGGACCAACAACAAATAGTATAGTCGTAAGTCCTATTGCCACAACAATTTATACAATCTCTGGGAATGTAGGATTGTGTGCTGGAAGTAAAACAACACAAGTTACTGTCAATACAATTCCAACTGTTACAGTTACTAATCCAACAATTTGTTCAGGTAACTCTTCAACCTTAACGGTTGGAGGGGCAACCACATATAGTTGGAGCACTGGACAAACAACAAATACAATCGTAGTTTCACCTGCATCAACAACTAGTTATTCCGTAACAGGAACTTTGAGTTTGTGCTCAAATACAGCAATATCTACAGTAAGTGTGGTCTCTACACCAACCATAAGTTTAGCATCTCAAACTATTTGTGCTGGATTAACTGCTACTTTTACAGGAGTTGGAGCAACAACTTATACATGGTTACCTGGAAGCTTTATTGGTTCATCGTATACAATTGCGCCCGCTACATCAACAATTATAACTGTAACTGGTGCTAATAGCACATGTACAACACAAGCTACAGCGTCCCTTACAATTGGTTCAGGAATAACTATTTCGGTAAATAGTCCAACAATCTGTTCTGGACAAACAGCAACATTAACAGCAAGTGGAGCAACTACTTATACTTGGAGCTCAGGTCCTACAACCAATTCAATAACAACTGCACCAATAACTTCAACTATATATACAGTTACTGGAAGTTCAGGAATTTGTTTGGGAGTAAAAACAACTACCGTTTTTGTAAATGCTGTCCCTTCAATATCATACATAAGTCCTACAATTTGTTCTTGTTCTCAGCCAACGATTAGTGTATCAGGGGTTTCATCTGTAACTGTTTTACCAATTCCGGTATCTATTATTGGAGGAACTGTAATAGTTTGTGGATCAATTTGTTCAAATACAAATTATACAGTTACTGGAACAAACGGTGCATGTTTAACAACCACAATTATTCCAGTTTATGTAAACACTACTCCAACAATTTCAGTTAATTCTTCAACTATTTGTTCTGGACAAACAGCCACGCTAATTGCAAGTGGAGCTTCAACATATTCTTGGAATACTGGGGCAACTAGTTCAACAATTAACCCCTCTCCTTTAACAAATTCAAATTATACAGTAATTGGCTATAATGGTATTTGCAGTTCAAGTTTAATAGCAAGTGTTATAGTAAACACGGTAATAGTTTCGAGTAGTACTTTAACTATTCCAATTTGTGCTAATCAATCAACTACATTAAGTGCTGGTATTAGTTCAGCAACTACTTATACATGGTCAAATGGATCCACTACATATAGTCAAGTTGTTAACCCAACTTCAACTACAATTTATACTGTGAATGGAAACAATGGTAGTTGTCCTGCCTTGTTTAGTATTATTACGGTCAGCGTAAACCCACTTACAGCTGATTTTTCTGGTATCACTGATTTATATGTTACTCAAGGTAATACTTTGAATTTATTTAACACTAGCAACGGAGCAACAAATTATTTATGGGAATTTTGCAATGGAACAACTTCAGTATTGCCCAATCAAACTTTTTTAGCTCAAGATACTGGTTATTGCTGTATTAAATTAATAACAGACAATGTATCTTGTAAAGATTCTATTACAAAATGTTTTAATATTATTAGTGAATCAGTGGTTATTATTCCAAATGTATTTACTCCTAATGGAGATACAAAAAATGATGTATTCACTATAAAAACAGTTGGAGTAAAGACTCTAAATTGTATGATTTTTGATCGATGGGGTCTGAAATTATATGAATGGGATGGTGTAAACGGAGGGTGGGATGGAAGTTCAAAAAATGGCATTTCAAGTGATGGCAGTTACTTTTATATTTTAGTTTATACTGATTATAAAGATAAATCGACTAAGGCGAAAGGGTACTTTCAGTTATTTAAAAATTAGGAAGAATTGAATTATTATAATATTTTTACAAAACACAATATCCAAATTATGATGAAATTATTTAAATCGAAAAATCAAAAAAATAAAATTGCTACTATCATTTTAGGTACTCTTTTTTCTTTTAATCAGGTAAATGCACAAATTGTAGGTGTAAATTCTTTTGTAAAGGGGACAAGTGTTGAAATTGGAGTTGATGGATTAGGCGGTTTTGAGGGAACACCTGTATTGCCGCCAGCGGGATACCATCCTAGAGGAGGCGGCTCTAAATTTGGATTTGTAGCAAATCCTCAAGTGAATGCTTGGGCAACATTTGATGGTGATTTTTTTACACCAGGAACTCCAGAAAATGGATGGGGCTTGCAGGTTGGGGCAACACAATTAAATAATAATTGCAACTCTGAATTAGATATTTCTGGCGCAATCACAAATTATTCTCATGTTTTAGATTGTTATAATACTGATTGGGCAGGTTCAGTAACTTCTGGTACAACAATTTTAGGGGCCAAAGTGAATTATTTTTTACAAGAGTTTGATTTATTTTATACTACTACAATTATATTAACAAATAATTCTGCTAGTACCATTCCATTAATGTATTATTATCGTAATGTAGATCCGGATAATAATCAATCTATCGGAGGATCTTTTACAACGACAAATAAAATTGAAGATCAGGCTGGTGGACCAAGCGGATGTAATTTAGCTTGTGTAAGTGCAACGCAGCCAGCAGGAGCAGGAGTTACCGCATCTTACATGGCTTTTGCAGCTGTTGGCGCAGAATATAGAGTGTGCTATGGTGGTTTTTCAAACCGTTCTGGATCTGATATTTGGAATGGAGTTGGGTTTACACAAACAGTGGGTTCTACTAACACTGCTGATGAAGCAATTTCTTTAGCTTATCGTATTCAAAATTTCTTACCAGGTACATCTCGTACAATTAAATTCGTAACCATACTAAAAGCCTCAGATAAGAATGTGGCTTTAGCTAACTTATTATATCTTTCATACCCTGGTTCAAGCTTTTTTCCACCATCAAATTGTTCTCCCGTTGTAGATACAGTTAAAGCTTGCGGTGGAAGTACATTATTGGAAATTGCAGGACCAAATACAAATGATTATAATTGGACTTGGTCTCCAGGAACTTTTTTATCAGGAACTACTTCATATAGCGCAACGTGTACACCAACTGCAATAATTGTATACACTATAACTGGTGTTCCTACTGCAACTACTTGTGTTTCACCTTTACCATTATCGTATACAATTGCAGTTAAACCCTTACCTGCTATGCCTGTTACGATAAGTTCTAACACAAGTGCATGTATTGGAACTCCAATGACATTTACAGCTGGTGGTGGAACAAATTATTCGTGGACTGGGCCTAATGGTTACGCTTCAACTAGTCAAAGTTCTAGCATTACCCCTACATCCACATTAAGTGCAGGAGTCTATACCGCATATGTCACCAATACAGTTACGGGTTGTACAAATTCGGCTACTGTATTAATAACTGTTAACCCTACACCAACTGTTGTTGTCAGTTCAGCTACTACAATTTGTGCAGGAGCTACTGTCACTTTATCAGCAAGTGGTGCAAATGCATATACTTGGTTACCAAGCGGGTCAGGAATGACCATTGTTGTTTCTCCTACAGCAACAACAATTTATACTGCTACTGGAACTTACACGCCAAGTAATTGTTCAGCAAATAATTCGACAACTATTACAGTTATACCGAATGCGATAGCTAACTATACTGGACTAATTAATGCTCAAACATTTACAGTTAATAATGTTCTTGAAATAACAAATACGAGCACGAGTTACACCTCTTTTAATTGGGTGTTATGTGATGGAGCTATTTCAACTGCTACAAACATTATTATTCCTTTATTAAAACCTGAAGATTGTTGTGTGAAACTTATAGCCTATAATGCAACCTGTAAAGATTCAATTACTAAATGTTATAAAGTTATTCCAGAGTTTTATATAGTTGTGCCAAATGTATTTACACCAAATGGTGATAAAGTAAATGATATTTTTAAATTTAATAGTTCAGGAATATATGATATGAATTGTGTCATTTTTGATCGTTGGGGTTTAAAAATGTACGAGTGGAATGGTATTAATGGTTTTTGGGATGGTAATGCTAAATCAGGTCCTGCACCTTCTGGAACGTATTTCTATATTTTGAATTACACTAGAGTTGACGGCGGTACAAAAACTGAAAAAAACTTCTTTAATTTATTTAGAGATTAATACCTTTGCTCTTTAAATTAGTATGTTAGGATTTAGAGAGGAAATTTTATTAATGATTACTGTGCCAATTTATGCCATAGTAATTGGTGCAGAAATACTGTATAGTTATTTAAAGCATAAGCACTATTATACCCTAAAAGGGGTTTTAGCTAATATTTATTTAACAAGTCTAAACATGGGTTTAGACTTGTTGATTAGAGGCGTTTGTTTAGCAGTACTTTTATATTTTTATCAATTTAAAGTTTGGGAAATAAATGTTACAATTCATCCAATATTATATTGGACTTCGTTGTTGGTACTTCAAGATTTCATGTTTTATTGGTTGCATCGCGTCGATCATTATTGTCGATTTTTTTGGGCGGTTCATGTTACTCATCATTCTTCAGAAGAATTTAATTTAACAGTTGGTTTTAGATCATCGGTTTTCCAACCCTTATATCGTTTCATGTATTTTATCCCTTTAGCTATACTTGGGTTTCAACCTTTAGATATTTTATTTATGTATGCAGCTACCCAAATTTATGGAATTTTAATTCATACCAAAACAGTTGGTAAATTAGGGATTTTAGAATGGGTTTTATCCACACCATCTCACCATCGTGTGCATCATGCAAGTAATATAAAATACTTAGATAAAAACATGGGCATGTTTTTAATAATTTGGGATAGACTGTTTGGAACATTTGCAGAAGAAGACGAAGTTGTAGTTTATGGATTAACTGCAAATATTCATTCTTATAATCCATTTAAAATGGTTTTTCACGAATGGAAGGCTATTTTAAAAGATGTTATTAAAACAAAGGGAATAAAAAATAAACTTGGTTATATTTTCGGACCTCCAGGTTGGAGTCATGATGGAAGCACGAAAACAGCCTCACAGCTTCGTAAAGAATTATTGGTAAAATAGCTTTACATAATTTTAGTATCTTTACAAATATGGCAAACGCAATAACATTAATTAAGCGAATCACGCATTTTTTTAATCATAAACTTTGGAGTTTGAGATTAGATAAACTTGATAAAAAACAAGGTTTTTTTTTAAAACATCTGCGAATTTTTTCTTTGGCTATTAATGGTTTTAATGAAGATAAATGTTTGGTGAAAGCCACTGCATTAACTTATTACACCCTATTTTCTATTGTTCCCATTATTGCTTTAGTATTTGCTATAGCTAAAGGTTTTGGTTTTCAAGAATCATTAGAAACTCAACTACTTAATGATTTTAGTGAGCAAAAAGGTATTTTAATTCAAGCGTTTGATTATGCCAATAAAATGTTGAGTAATACAAAAGGTGGTTTAATTGCCGGCGTAGGTGTGGTTTTATTATTATGGAGTGTAATGAAATTATTAGGTAGTGTAGAAACTAGTTTTAATGAAATTTGGGAAATAAAAAAAGATAGAATTTGGGTTAGAAAAATTACAGATTATTTATCTATTATGCTTATTGCACCAATATTTCTAATTTTGTCAGGAGGTATTACTGTTGGTTTTAAAGCTGGATTAGACACTGCATCTTCAAGTTTTTCATTATTAACGCCAATGAATTTTGTTTTTTTGAAAACGTTTGCCTTCAGTTTAATTTGGGCTATGTTTGTGTTTTTATACATAGCATTGCCCAATACAAAAGTAACATTTAAAGGTGCCGCCAGTGGCGCATTTGTTGCAGCTTTGTTGTTTGAATTATTACAATGGGGTTACGTTTCATCACAAATAGGAGTTGGATCTTATAATAAAATCTATGGAAGTTTCGCAGCATTACCATTATTCTTAATTTGGGTACAGTACTCTTGGTTTGTTGTTTTATTTGGCGCCGAACTTACGTTTGCCTGGCAAAATGTAGACCATTACGAACTCGAAAACGACATCAATAATATTAGCGATCGATATAAACGTGTTGTAGCACTTATGATTGCAAGTAGCGTTGTTAAAAATTTTAATGAAGGGAAGCCTGCATTAAACGCAATGCAAATAGCCGCAAAACTCGACTTGCCAGTTCGTTTAGCACGTTTAATTATTTTTGAGTTTACTGAAACAGGCATTTTTAATGAAGTAAAAATGAAAGAAGATAAAGAAATTGGATATCAACCTGGTATTTCAGACTCTAAACTTACTGTGAAATATATTATAGATAAATTAGATGAAAAAGGTGTAAATGAACTTCCTATTGAGAACTCACAAGAATTATTGATTATTAATAAATTAATGAAAGATATGGATGAAGTTTTAAATACATCTAAAGGAAATACGTTAGTAAAAGACTTAATTTAAATCGGTATGCAATTAACTCAACTAATTTCTGAAATCGAAAAATTTGCACCTTTAACTTTTCAAGAAAATTATGATAATTGTGGTTTATTAACAGGAAATAAAGAGCAACATGTTACTGGGGCAATTTTGTGTTTAGATTGTACTGAAGCAATTATTGATGAAGCTATTCGTAAAAATTGCAATTTAATTATTGCCCATCATCCCATTATTTTTGTTGGAATAAAAAAGTTAAATGGCTCTAACTATGTTGAAAGAACAATAATTAAAGCTATTCAAAATAATATTGCTATTTATGCTTGTCATACAAATTTAGATAACGTAAAACTTGGTGTAAATAATAAAATAGCTCAAAAAATAGGATTAATAAATACTCAAATATTATCACCTAAAAAATCCTTATTAAAAAAACTAGTAACTTTTGTCCCAACTTTTTATTTAGAGAAGGTTAGAACTTCCTTATTTAATGCAGGAGCAGGAAATATTGGAAATTATGAAAATTGTGGCTTTGCTTTAGAAGGAATTGGAACCTTTAAAGGAAATGAAAATTCAAATCCATTTATTGGAGAAAAAGGTAAATTGCATTTCGAAAAAGAAACTCGTTTAGAAGTGCTTTTTGAAAATTACAAAGAACAAAATGTAATTAATGCATTAAAAGAAAATCATCCATATGAAGAAGTTGCTTATGATCTTTATAATTTAGAGAATTCGAATCAAGAAGTAGGTTCTGGGTTAATTGGAGAATTAGCAGTTCCTTTGCCAGAAATTGATTTTTTAAATCATTTAAAAACAGTTTTTTGCCTAAAAAGTATTAAACATACCAATTTTTTGAAAAAAGATATTAGGAAAGTTTCTCTTTGTGGTGGAAGTGGAAGTTTTTTATTAAAGAGCTCAATATACTTAAAATCAGATATTTACATTAGTTCTGATTTTAAGTACCACGAGTTTTTTGATGCTGAAAACCGTATTCTAATTGCAGATATTGGTCATTATGAATCGGAGCAATTTACCCCTGAAATTTTTTATGAAATTATATCAAATAAATTTCCTACTTTTGCCCTCTATTTAACAGAAATAAATACTAACCCAGTTAATTATTTTTAAACTATGTGCGCTAAAATCAAAGAAAAAGTTGATGCATCTATCGAAGGTAAACTTCGTGCTTTATATGAATTACAAATTATCGACTCTAAAATAGATCGTATACGTACAATTAGAGGTGAGTTACCTTTAGAAGTTCAAGATTTGGAAGATAGCGTTGCTGGTTTAGAAACGCGTGTTACAAATTTATCTGACGAGTTAAAAGAATTACAAGATCAAATTATTGAGAAAACAGAATCTATAAAAGATTTTAAAGCAAATATCAAAAAATACGAAACACAACAAGGTAAAGTTCGTAACAATCGTGAATACGATGCTATTACTAAGGAAATTGAATTTCAAAATTTAGAAATTCAATTAGCTGAAAAACGTTTGAAAGAATATAAATTTGGTGTTGAGCAAAAATCTGAAATAGTTGAAAAATCTCAAATTGATTTCTCTGAAAGAAAAAAAGATTTGAAATTAAAAAAATCTGAATTAGATGAAATTATTACTGAGACAGAAAAAGAAGAAAAAGATTTAGTAAAAGCATCTGAAAAAGCTGGTGAAGCAATTGAAGAACGTTTAGTAAATGCTTATAGAAGAGTTAGAGCAAATACTCGCAATGGCCTTGCTGTTGTTCCTGTAGAGCGTGATTCTTGTGGAGGATGTTTTAATAAAATACCACCACAAAAACAATTAGATATTAAAATGAATAAAAAGATTTTAGTTTGTGAACACTGTGGTCGTATTATGGTAGATCCAAATATCATTTCAACAGAAGCATAATTTCAAATATTACTTTAATAAAAAAAGCTCCAATTAATTGGAGCTTTTTTTATTATTTCAAAAACGTATAGTTGATTTAGTTAAAGCAATTGATTTATAATTAGATGCAAATTGCAACATTTTTTTCTTCAAGCATTTTCTTTAAATTTATTAATGCATAACGCATTCTTCCTAATGATGTGTTTATTGAAACATTCGTCATTTCTGATATTTCTTTAAAGCTCATGTCATAATATGTTCGCATAATAACAACCTCTTTTTGTTCAGCTGGTAATTCATTCACAATTGAACGAATCTGTTTTTTAAATAGTCTTGATTCTTCTGTATCTTTTGTTGAGGTGTTCTGTTCTGGAATAATATCAAAAATACTTGTTTCCTCGCCTTCATCGTTTATAACGTAGGCAATGCTTGGCATTTTTTTAACCTTTCTAAAATGGTCAATAATTAAGTTTTTAGCGATTCTTAAAATCCAAGGTAAAAATTTACCTTCTTCGTTATATTGACCTTTTTTTAGTGTTTGAATCACTTTAAAAAAAGTATCTTGAAATACATCTTCGGTTAGTGATTTATTACGTGTTATTAAAAATATATACGAATAAATACGACGCTTATGTCGTTTTACCAACACCGATAAAGCATCTTCGTTTCCGTTAATATAAATAGAGATTAACTCGTTATCAGACAAAAGTTGAATAGACATAGTACTACAATTAAATTATGAATTATAAAATTTAAGTAGAGTCTATTCGATGTCTTTGAGTTTAAAGGTTAATTATTTTACTAAATTATACAAATTAACTTTTTTTAAATGTTAATTTGAGTGAAGCTATGCTTTGGGTTATTAAAAGAAAGATCCTAATACGTGAAGTAATTTATCAATTTGACTTTGCCATAATAATCTTGCAGAAACTTCATCTGATTTATTTTCAGCAAAATCAGTAATAATTAATGAAATATCATTTGTTAATTCATCTTTTTGAGTTCTAAATTCAAAATAACTACCGTCATTTTTATCAATCCATTGGTAACGGATAAAGGTAGGAGGAACTTCCTTAACTAATTTTGCTTGTTGTACTTGGCCATCCCAATCAAATGTAAATACCCCATCTCTAATCATTACATCATCACAAAACCACTCTGATAAACCGCTTTCAGTACTTACAAATTCAAAGACCATATCTTCTGAAGCTCTAATAACAAATTCCATTTCAAATTTGCCATTTGGTTCTTTCACGAATTTAGTTGGTGTAGAATCAACTTTTCTAAATGTTGTTGGCGCAACAATTGGCTTTTTTACTACAACTGGTTTAACCTTTTTAATTTTTTCGGGTTTTGGAGCTTTTACCTTTATTGGTTTTTCAATTTTCACTTTTGCAGCCTTAACAACAACTGGCTTTGCAACTTTAATAGGCTTTACTATTACTTTCTTAGCAGCTGGTTTTTTGCTCGCAACTTTTTTAATTATTTTTTTCGCAACAACTTTTTTAAGAGCTATTTTTTTAGCAATTACTTTTTTAACGATTTTTTTCGCTAATGCTTTTTTTACTGGTTTTACAGCTTTTTTTGCTATTGCTTTTTTAACGATTTTTTTTGAAATAGCCTTTTTAACAGGCTTTACAACCTTTTTAATAGCTATTTTTTTTATCGATTTTACAGGCTTAACTGCTTTTTTTGTGATAACTTTTTTTACAGAAACCTTAGGTTTAATTGCCGATTTTTTAACAGTCTTTGCTTTTGCTACTGTTTTTACTACTTTTTTAGGAGTGATTGCTTTTTTTGCTACTGGTTTTTTAGTAACTTTTTTAGCTGTAGCTTTCTTATTTTTTGACGAAGCACTTGTTTTTTTCGACATAATTGTATTTTTTTTCGGAAATATAGAAAAATAAAATGGTCTAATTGTTATTTATTAACTTTTTTTTTATTTTTTTTATTTTTCAACCTGTTTTTATCTTTTGCCAAGTAATAAATTATCTTTACGCCATGCAAAATGTAATAACTCTTTTACCCGATAGTGTTGCTAATCAAATAGCGGCTGGCGAGGTCGTTCAGCGCCCTGCGTCTATTGTGAAAGAATTGCTCGAAAACGCTATTGATGCTAAAGCCTCATTTATCAAACTTATTGTAAAAGATGCTGGTAAAACACTTGTGCAAGTAATTGATGATGGGATGGGAATGAATCCAGTTGATGCACGTATGGCATTTGAAAGACATGCAACTTCTAAAATAAAAATTGCAGAAGATTTATTTAAACTACATACTAAAGGCTTTAGAGGGGAAGCTTTAGCTAGTATAGCTGCAGTTGCTCAAGTTGAACTTAAAACAAAACGCCAAGAAGATATTGTAGGACAACTAATTGAAATTGAAGGCAATAAATTTATAAAACAAGAAGAATGTCAAACTCAAACCGGCAGTTCGTTTAGTGTTAAAAATTTATTTTTTAACATTCCCGCACGACGCAATTTTTTAAAAGATGACGCAGTTGAATTGAAACATATCATTGATGAGTTTGAGCGAGTTTGTTTGCCACATCCAAATATCCATTTTCAGTTTTATAGTAATGGTAATGAAGTTTACAATTTACCTGCTACAACAACAATTGAACGAATTTCAGGGTTATTTACAAAAACATTACAACAAAAATTAGTTACCATAAATGAAGAAACGGATGTTGTGAAAATTCGCGGTTATATTGGTAAGCCAGAAAATGCAAAAAAAAGAAGAGGTGATCAATATTTTTTTGTTAATGATCGTTTTATTAAGAGTCCATATTTACATCATGCTGTTGCCGAGGCTTATCGCGAATTAATTTCAAATGATAGTCATCCCGCTTATTACTTATTTTTAGAAGTCAATCCCCAATTTATAGATATCAATATTCATCCTACAAAAACAGAAATTAAGTTTCAAGATGAAAAAATAATTTATGCTTTATTGCATAGTTCGGTAAAACGCGCATTAGGAAAAGCTAATGTGGCACCGAGTTTGGATTTTAATTCGGAAATGAGTTTCGAAATAGATTACACCAAAAAAGTATCTCAGCCAACCGTTACAGTAAATCAAAATTATAATCCGTTTCAAACAAACGATAAAAATCAAACAACGTATCGGCAACCAAACGAAACTCATTTACAAAAAAACAATAAAGAAAATTGGCAAAGCTTGTATGATACTTACACGCAGTCTAGTGAGGGTTTGGAACAAGATCGTTTCGAATTAGAAAGTCCAATAGAGCAAAAGCAATTATTTACTGAAAATAGTTTTGAGAAAAAATTTCAGATATATAATAAATATATAGTTTGTGCACATCAAGATGGTGTTTTAGTGATAGATCAACAACGTGCCCATGAACAAATTTTGTTTGAACATTATAAATCAATAAAAGATAGTAATAGTGCAACGGCATGTCAGCAAATTTTATTTCCTATAACTATTGAATTAACTCCAAATGATTTTATTTTAATTGAATCTTTAAATTCACACTTTAAGTTATTAGGTTTTGAAATTGAAGCCTTTGGGAAAAATACAATTATTGTTCAAGGAACACCAGCAGAATTAGGAGAATTTAACACTCAAGAAATGATTGAAAGTATATTAGAGAGCTATAAATTAAATACCTTTGATGTTAAAATGGATCCATTTGAAAATTTATGTAAAAGTATGGCAAAAAGCGCCTCTATAAAATACGGAAAACAATTAGAAGCAGAAGAAATGACAATGATACTAGAGAATTTATTTAATTGCGAAAATCCATTATATAGCCCAAATGGTAAGGCAGTAATTATGGAAATGAGTAAAATAGATTTAGAGGCATTTTTTAAAAAATAAAATTTAAATGAGTTATCAAGAATTTAAACCGAGGCAGTTTCAGCAATTACCAGTTGTTGTTAAAAATATTTTAATTATTAATGTTGTTTTATTTATTGCTAGCAGATTATTATTTCAAAATTTTCCATTTGATAATTACTTGGATTTGCATTATTTCAAATCAGTTCTATTTAAACCACATCAGCTTATTACCTATATGTTTATGCATGCTAGTTTAGGACATTTATTTTTTAATATGTTTGCGGTATACATGTTTGGTTCAATTTTAGAAAATATTTGGGGAGCAAAACGTTTTTTGAATTTTTACATATTAACAGGATTAGGCGCAGCTGCTGCTCAGTATATAGCTTTTTATTATCAGTCATCACAAATTCTTCAAACTATTAATGCCGATTATGCAAATAGCGACGGTTTCGATTATCAACAGCAAGTTTATAATAGTATGGTTTGTCTTGGCGCCTCAGGCTCTGTATTTGGCTTATTAGTCGCTTTTGCAATGATGTTTCCAAACACCCAATTAAATATTTATTTTGTCCTTCCTGTTAAAGCAAAATATTTAGTAATTGCTTATGGCTTATTTGAATTAGTAACAGGGTTTTTAAACAGAGAGGGTGACAACGTCGGTCATTTTGCGCATTTAGGTGGTTTAGTTGTTGGAGTCATTATTATGCTAATTTGGAAACGTAACAAATCTTTTTTCTACTAAATAAAATGTCTTTTATTCAAAATTTAACATATGAACTTCGTAAGCAAGGTAAATTAACTTTGTTTATCATTATTAACATTGCCCTTTTTTTAATAATAAATATTAGTACTCATATTTTTAATTTTGAGTTAATAAACTATTTAGCGCTGCCAATAAATTTCCATAAGGCCTTAATTAAGTTTTGGACCATATTTACTTACATGTTTTCTCATGATCATTTAGGTCACTTATTTTATAATATGATTTTATTATATTTTAATGGCCGTATGTTTTGCAATTTGTTATTAGAAAAACGGTTTGTTTTTGTATATATTTTAAGTGGTATTAGTGGCGCTTTGTTTTTAATGGTATTTTCTTTTTTTATCAATCAAAATATTGAAATGGCTTCTATTTCAGGAGCATCAGCGGCAACTATTGGTGTAATTACAGCTTTAGCAATTTATACACCCAACTTGCCTGTTAATTTATTTGGTGTTTTTGAAATAAAATATAAATATTTTGCTATGGTTATATTTGTATTGTTTACAATTATTGATTTTAGTATTAATACTGGAGGTAAAATTTCTCATTTCGGTGGGGCTTTTTTTGGTTTATTTTATGGATATATGTTAAAAAACGGAAATGATTTGTCCTTATTGTCTTTTTATATACCTGTTAAAAAATCTAAATTAAAAGTTGTTCATAACAGTCAAAAAAAATCTTCACCCAATGCAGAAAGCCAGCAAAAGGATATCGATTCCATTTTAGATAAAATATCTAAAAGCGGGTATGAAAATTTATCGAAATCTGAGAAAGAAATGTTGTTTAAATTTTCTCAAAAAAAATAGAATATTTGCAATTATTATTCATAAATTGTATTCGATAATTTATGATTAAGTACTATTTTATATTTTTTTTAGTTTCTTTTGCAACTAACTTGTTTTCTCAGGTCAGCAAAAAATTTGAAAGAGAAGATGCTGATGAACATTTTGGACATCATAATTATTTGATGGCTTTGCCAATTTATAAAGAGGTTTTAAAGAAGGATAAAGAAAATTCGGATTTACAATACAGAATTGCTGAATGTTATTTAAATACCAATTTGAATAAAGCAGAAGCGGTTAAATATTTAGAATTTTGTAGTAAAATCCCTAAGTTTACGAGCGAAGTTTGGTTAAAATTAGGAAATGCTTATCGTATAGCCTATAAATTGGAGGAAGCAAAAAGTGCCTTTGAAAAATATAAGGAACTAGAACCTAAAAAGAAAAAAATTGCAGATAGAGAAATAGAGATATGCAATAATGCAAAAAATTTAATGCTTAATCCTGTTAATATTTCATTTACTAATTTAGGAAAAGAAATAAATTCAGAATTTGCTGATTATTATCCATTTGTAACTCAAGATGAAAGTTTCCTAGCATTTACAACTCGAAGAAAAGGACAAACAGCTGGTAAATTAGAGTCTGATGGGTATTATGCTTCAGATGTATATACTTCTAAATTGGAAAATGGTAAATGGTCGAAGGCTGAAAACATTGGCACAAAAATTAATTCACCATTAGATGAACAGGTTGTAGGTATGAAACCTGATGGTTCTGAAATTCTTATTTATATAGATCATATTGATAAGTATGGAGATATTTATTCTTCAACAAAAAGAAATGGTGTTTATGTAAAATATTTACCATTCTCTGAAAATATAAATAAAAAAACAGAACACTCTGCTTCAATTAGTGCTGATGGAAATACATTGTTTTTTGTTAGAGGAGATGATCGAGAAGCGCAAACTGATATTTTTATTTGTCGTAAAATGCCTAATGGCGCTTGGAGTGAACCATTTAAAATGAGTGATGATGTTAATACTCTATATAATGAAGATTTTCCATATATCTCTGCCGACGGTGTTACACTTTATTTTTCTTCACAAGGGCATAATTCAATGGGAGGATTTGATTTATTTAAAAGTGTTTGGAATCCAGAAGAAAATACCTGGACAAAAGCAGAGAATTTAGGATATCCTATTAATACCACAGATGATGATAGAAGTATTAGCATAACGCCTGACAATAGAGTAGGGTATGTGAGTGCATTTAGGCCTGGTGGGCAAGGCGATTTGGATATTTACAGAGTTAGGTTTAATGATTACGATCAAAAATTAACACTCTTTTTAGGAAGTATTCAATTAGGCGATTCTCTTAATCAACCAAAAGAATTTATCGTAAACATATTGGCTATCAATTCACAATCTCAAGAAGAATTTAGTTTTGTACCAAATCCAACAAACGGTAAATTAGTTATGGCATTACCATTTGGAACTTATGATATTACTGTTATGGCAGATGGTTATGCTGAATTAAAAGATAAGATTTTAGTTTCTGATTTAGGTTTACCAATTTCTGAAGAGAAAAAAAATTACAAGCTAGTAAAAAACTAATGAAGAAGTTTATAGTTTTTATTTATCTATTATTTTTCCACGAAATTAATTTCGTTTTTTCTCAATCTTTTCAAATAGGGTTATTAAAATATTCTGGTGGTGGAGATTGGTATGCCAATTTAGAAACATCCTTACCTAACTTAATTAAATTTTGTAATACTAATTTAAAAACTACTATAAATCCTGAGCAAGCGATTGTTGAGGTTGGTAGCATGGAAGTGTTTAATTACCCTTTAATTCATTTAACAGGGCATGGAAATGTTGTCTTTTCAAATCAAGAAGCGGAAAATTTAAGAAAATATTTATTAGCTGGAGGTTTTTTACATGTTTCAGATAATTATGGAATGGATGCCTTTATTAGAATACAATTGAAAAAGGTTTTTCCCGAATTGGAATTAGTAGAATTACCTTTTTCTCATCCAATTTATCATCAAAAATATAATTTTGATAAAGGTTTACCGAAAGTTCATGAGCATGATAATAAAGCACCGCAAGGATTTGGATTAATTTATAAAGGTCGCTTAATTTGTTTTTATGACTATGAATGTGATTTAGGTGATGGATGGGAAAGTCCAGAGATACATTCTGATAGTGCTGAAGCGAGAGAAAAGGCTCTAAAAATGGGCGCTAATATTGTGAGCTTTGTTTTTTTAGGAAAGTAATTCTATTATCGCACAAAAAATCTTCGCAATACCGCCTAAAAAAAATCAGTTCACTCCTTTTCTCAAAACAGTTTCACCATTACTAAGGTATGAGTTAGTTTGTATGGGTTTCGATATTTTTAATACGTATTGGCTTGCAGCTATTTGTTTTAAAAAAGTAAGCATCGCTTTATTCATAAACGATTTGTCTATTTGAACTAACAATAAAAAACTCCCGCCTGTTTTACAAGCGGGAGTTTTTAAATGAAATATTAAATTAGAATTATTGTTTGATTAATTTTCCAACTTTAACTGTGTTAGAGTTATTTAATACTTTGAATGTATAAATACCATTATCTAAATTTGACATGTTAATAGTATTTAATTCGTTAGCTAAAATTTGTTTAACAACTAATTTACCTAATGCATCATAAACTTCTAAAGAAGAATTTTTTGCTAATTCAGCAGTTAAGTTAATGTTTACAAGACCATTATTTGGGTTAGGGTACACAGATATTAAATTAGCAACTGCTTCGTTAATTCCAACACAAGTATTAACAGTAACCATTACTGTTGATGAACCAACACAAGCTGCTGCATTAGATACATTAACTGTATACGTTGAAGT
>JBBQKU010000039.1:0-39481 GCA_038327195.1 Bacteroidota bacterium
AATTCTATGACAATTACTCAAAATGTAAGTGCTTGTACTGGAATTAATGAAGCACTTGCAAGTTTAATTTCTGTTTATCCTAACCCAAATAATGGTGTTTTAAATATTACTTTAACTAACGAATTGTCAAAAAATTCTTCTATTGAAGTTTATGATGCTTTGGGTAAATTAGTTATAAAACAAGTTTTAGCAAATGAATTAAATACTATTAATATCTCTAATTTTGATAATGGTATTTATTTATACAAAGTTTTAAATAACTCTAACACCGTTAAAGTTGGGAAACTAATCAAACAATAACTATTAATTTAAATTAATAGTAACATTAAAAACTCCCACTTGTTAATACAAGTGGGAGTTTTTTTGTTTTTAAAATATAAAAGCAAAAAAAGAACCATTAAATAATAAACCTTATTAATCCATTTATGTTATATCTAATAAGATTGTAATTAAATTTTTTTTACGCATCTTTGCATCCACATTAAAACGAACTAAACATGGCCATTTTTCTTTTTTTAGTACTTCACTGGTACCTATCCCTATTCGGGCAAACATTTTATTTACACCGTTATTCAGCTCACAAAATGTTTACTATGAATAAATTTTGGGAAAAATTTTTCTACATTTTCGCATGGGTAACTCAAGGTTCTTCTTATTTAAATGCAAGAGCTTATGCTATTTTACATCGTATGCATCATGCCTATAGCGATACTGAAAAAGACCCTCATACACCTCATTTTTTTAAAGATGCTTATCATATGATGCTACATACACGTTCAATTTATAATGACGTTTTAAATAAACGCGTTGTTGTTGACGACAAATTTGATCGCAACTTTCCAGAATATCCAGCAATTGATAAGATAGCAGATAGTTGGTATACTCGAATTGCATTTGGAGTTACTTACACTGCCTTTTATGTATTCATATATTTAACAGTACCAGGCTATCATTGGTGGATATTTTTATTTCTTCCAATTCATTTTTTAGTTGGGCCAATACAAGGTGCAATTGTAAATTGGGCAGGTCATAAATACGGCTACCGTAATTTTAACGAGGGAGATAAATCAAGAAATACATTATTTTGGGATATATTAATGATGGGTGAATTATTCCAAAACAATCATCATCATGCAGGTGCTAAACCAAACTTTGCTGTTAAGTGGTTTGAATTTGATCCAACCTACCCTGTTATTTTGTTTTTGGATAAAATTCGGGTTATCAAATTGGTTAGATAGAAATTATTTCAATTATTAAAAAAATTAAAACCATCTAATTTAATTATTAGATGGTTTTTTATTTAACTAATATGTATATTTTCTAATCTTTATGCACTACAAAACTATGATAAATTGCATAAACAGAGCTTGCAAACAAAAAGAATGCTCCAGTTTGGTGCAGAACACCAAGAACAACAGGAACTTGATAAAGCAAAGTAAATACGCCTAAAATAAATTGAATGGTAATTCCATAAATTAACAACGTAATTGCTAGATATTGATTTTTATTTAATTGTAGTTTATTGGATTTATACCAAATAAAACCTAATAACATGCACAATACAATAGCAAGCGTACGATGAACAAACTGAATACCACTGGCGTTTTCAAAAAAGTTTAAATAAAAACTTCCTTTCATTGTCACTTGCTCAGGCATCCAACTATCTCCCATTTTTGGCCAAGAATTAAAAATATGTCCAGGGCGAATTTTTGCAGAATCTCCTTCTACAAAACCTGCAGTAAATGCACCATAAATAATTTGTAAAATCAAGACAGAGAAAAAAGAAACTAACCACCATTTTAATTTACCACCTTCACCATTTTCAATTTCCTGTTTTGGATAGATTAATTTTAATGCAAACCAAAATGTAAATGCAAATAATGTGAATGCACTAATCAAATGCGTAGCTAATCTAAAATGACTCACTGCAGGCTTCTCCTGTAAACCACTATAAACCATCCACCATCCAATAACAGCTTGCATAGCTCCCATAAAAAATAAAAGGATGAGTGACGGTGTCATTTCTTTTTTTATTTTTTTACGAATCAATAAAATTACCAATCCTATAGAAAAAACATACATCATGGTTCTTCCAATTAAACGATGGATATATTCCCAAAAAAAGATATGCTTAAACTCCTCCAATTTCATTGTGAAATTTATTTTCACAAACTCTGGACTTTGTTGATATTTCAGAAATCGAACATGCCAATCTTCTTCTGATAAAGGAGGGATAGAACCCATAAAACTCCAATCCGTTATTGATAAACCAGAATGTGTTAGACGGGTAATACAACCCACAACAACCATAATATAAATTAGAGAACAGCCAATTAGAAGCCAGTAAATAACAGATTTGTTAGGATTTTGATTAATCATCTTACATTATATTTCCATGTAAAATTACAAACCATTTGTCTATAAAATTTGTTTTTTTAATAATATATCTAAAAAAAATAGATAAAAATATTTTAAATAATTTCAATTAAAAGTGCATAAAAAATAACTCTATTTTATTAAACTTCCATTTGCCTTCAATAAATCTGTTTCAGCAATTTTTATTGAATATAAAGCTTCAATATAACGAGTTTGAGCATCTTCTAAATTCTTTTGAGTTTCAATCGTTTCTAATAAATTAGATTTTCCAATTTTATAACGTTCTAAAGAAACATTTAACACTTCTTTTGAATCAACTAAATTTTGATATTCCAATTCAACAATTGTTTTGTTTAACTGATACGATTTATAACTAATATAAACTTGCGCATCAATTTGCTGTTGAATTAATTCAGTACTATACCTTTGATTAAGATACAATATATTTCTCTCCTTAACGAGTTTGCTATTTTTTGTTCCATTAAATAATAACCAACCAGCTGTTAATCCAGCATTAAAACCTGCTTGCCGATTTAAAAAAACAATACCAGCTTGGTTTTGACTTCTATTAAAAACATAGGCTGCATTGAGTTGAACAAAAGGTAAGTTCGCTGAACGAGCCTCCTTAATAGTTTGAGAAACTATTAATTCATTTTGTTTAGAGATTAGAATAGTAGCATTTGATTTTAAAACGCTCTTTTTTAATTCTTCAATATTTGGATTATAATTAACAATAATCGAATCTGAAGTTATAAAATCTTCGTCAACTGATTTGTTTAATAAATTATTGAGTACTGTTTTAGAATTTATCAATTGCAATTCTAATTGAAGTACTGTACTTTTTGCTTTGTTTTCATTAGATTTGGAAAGTAACACGTCCACTTTAGAATCAGAACCAATTTCAAATTTTAATTGCGCTATTTTTTTTCTTTCCTGATAAATAGTTAAGTTTTGTTTAGCA
This sequence comes from Bacteroidota bacterium, assembly GCA_038327195.1. Taxonomy (GTDB): domain Bacteria; phylum Bacteroidota; class Bacteroidia; order B-17B0; family Aurantibacillaceae; genus UBA4416. Next base: position 3,338 of record JBBQKU010000039.1, read on the forward strand.
GCTTTAATAAGTTCATTGATTTTCACTATAGAATAATACGCACTTATGATATTGTAAACTGTATTTTCCATTTGCTGTTTTAATTCCAATTCCGATAATTGTTCATTTTGACTTAATCGTTTTTTGATTGCAAACATTTTCAACCCATCAAAAATCATCCACGCTACATTTGCTGATGCCGCAGTGTTATTAGATTGCGCGCTATTTCTATCTTGAATAACTCCTGTGTTAAATTCTTGATGAGAATTAACATTGGCTAAATTTAAATTTGCATTTAAACTCACAACTGGAGACATTCCTGCTGCGCCAAAATTATTTTGAAGCTTAGCAATTTCTTTTTCATTTTTTACAATTAAAACAGAGTAGTTTTTTTCTAGTCCTATTTTAATAGCATCATCTATTGTAAGCAAAGATTGAGAATACAATCCCGAACTTAATCCAACTACCAGAACTATAATTTTATACAACATCTTTATCATGTTTTTTATCTTTAACTAAATATGAATAAATAGCAGGAACAACGTATATCGTTAAAAGCGTAGATAACAATAAGCCACCTATAATTACGATTCCCATTCCCATTCTACTTTCAGAACCGGCTCCTAAAGCCATAGCAATTGGCAAGGCTCCCAACATCGTAGCTAAACTTGTCATTAAAATAGGGCGCAAACGAGCTGTAGAAGCTTCAATTAATGCTTCTTGTACATTCATTCCTTGTTTTCTTAACTGGTTAGTAAACTCAATAATTAGAATTCCATTTTTCGTGACTAAACCCACTAGCATAATCAATCCAATTTCACTAAAAATATTTAAAGTTTCATTAAAGTACCAAAGTCCAAATAATGCCCCCGCTAAGGCCATTGGTACAGTGAAAAATATAATTATGAATGGCTCTATAAAACTTTCAAACTGAGCTGCTAATAATAAATAAACCAAAACAATTGACAGTAAAAAAGCAAATAAAATATTTGAAGAACTTTCAGAAAAATCGCGTGATGCTCCAGTTAATGATGTACTGAAACTATCATCTAAAACTTGTTTGGCTATTTTATTCATCTCATCAATACCATCTCCAATAGTTTTGCCAGGTGCTAATCCTGCTTGTATGGTTGCGGATTGGTAACGGTTGTAGTGATACAATTGTGGAGGACTACTTCTTTCAACCACACTAATAATATTATCCAATTGAATCATTTCACCTTTATTGTTTTTTACAAACAAATCTTTAATATCATTTGGCTCGTCACGATTTTCTCTATTTACTTGCCCAACAACCTGATATTGTTTATCCCCTTTAATATAATAACCAAAACGCTGGCCGCTTAATGCTAGCTGAATAGTTTGAGCCACATCGGCAATGCTAACGCCTATTGTTTTAGCTTTGTCTCTATTAATTTCTACAATTAATTCAGGTTTATTAAATTTCAAATTCACATCTACACCTTGAAATACAGGGTTCTTATTAGCTAATTCTAAAAACTTCGGTAGTTTTTCTCTAATTTTTGCAAAGTCGTTATTTTGTAATACAAATTGAACAGGCAAGGCACCTTTTGGCCCGCCGCCCGAAGAAATAGATTGCTCTTGAATCACAAATATTTTTCCCTCAGGAAATTGTGCTAATTTTTTTGTAATGTAATTTGCTATTTGATCTTGAGAACGTTTTCTATCTTCCGATTGAGATAATGCTAATCTTACAAAACCTGTATTTACAGCGCCTGAACCAGCAAAGCCAGGAGCCGTTACTGTTAAACACACCGTTTTTTCTTCTACAGAGTCTCCAACAAAAGTAGATAGCTTATCCATCAATGCATCTGTTGCTTCAAAGGAAGTTCCTTCTGGCATCGTTACTAACATTCGTAACCAATTTCTATCTTCTAATGGTGATAATTCTGACTTTAAAGAAACCCAAAAAAGTACGAAAGTTAAGATAGATCCAACCCAAATAATTAAAGCCCACCATCTTTTTTGTAAAAAATTAGTGACCGATTTTTTAAACCAATTATCTAATCCTACAAAAAACGGCTCTGACCAAACATAAAATTTACTGCGTTTGGAATGATCTTTTCTTACCAGTTTAGCATTTAACATAGGCGTTAATGTCAACGATACAAACGCTGAAATTAAAACAGCTCCCGCAATTACTACACCAAACTCTCTGAATAAACGACCTACAAAACCTTCTAAAAAAATAACAGGCATAAATACTGCCGCTAATGTTAACGAGGTTATAATAACTGCTGTGTAAATTTCACGAGTACCTTGTATAGCTGCTTCTTTTGGAGATAACCCTTTTTCTAATTTCTTAAAAATATTTTCAGTTACCACAATACCATCATCAACTACTAAACCTGTTGCAAGTACTATGGCTAAAAGCGTTAATACATTAATAGAATAATCCATCATATACATAATGAAAAATGCACCGATTAATGATACAGGAATATCTATTAAAGGACGAAATGCAATTAACCAATCTCTAAAAAATAAATAGATAATTAAGATTACCAATAATAAAGCAATGATTAATGTTTCGCCAACTTCGGTAATTGATTTTTTAATAAAGCGCGTATTATCTAACGCAATATTAATAGTATAATCTTTTGGTAATTCTTTTTTTAATATGTCATAACGCTTATAAAACTCCTTGGAAATATCAATGTAATTGGCTCCAGGCAAGGGCACCAAGGCCAAACCAACCATTGGCGTACCAGATTCTTTTAAAATGGTTTCTTCATTTTCTGCACCTAATTCTATATTAGCTACGTCTTTTAATCTAACTATATTGTTTTCACTTTCTTTAACAATCATAGTTTCAAATTCAGAAACTGTAGATAATCTTCCAATGGTGTTAACTGTTAATTCTGTAGCATTACCTTCTATTTTTCCAGAAGGCAAATCCACATTTTCTTTATCTAAAGCCAACTTAATATCTAATGGTGTAAGGCTATACGCCGCCATCTTATCAGGCTTTAAACGAATACGCATACAGTAGCGTCTTTGTCCCCAGATTTGAACAGCACTTACTCCTGAAATAGTTTGTAAATTTTGCGATAACACATTTTCTGCATAATCACTTACCTCTAATAGTGAACGCGTATCACTTTTTAAAGTCATAGATATAATAGCATCCGAGTTTGCATCTGCTTTTGAAACTACGGGTGGCGCATCAATATCTTGTGGTAATTGTTTTACAGCTTGCGAAACCTTATCACGCACATCATTTGCAGCTGCTTCTAAATTAGAACTTAAATTAAATTCTACTGTAATGATACTAGAACCTTGGTTAGAGGAAGATGATAATGTTCTAATTCCATCAATACCGTTTATAGCTTTTTCTAATGGCTCCGTAATTTGTGATTGAATAACATCTGCATTTGCACCCGTATAACTTGTTCTTACAGTAATAACAGGAGGATCAACTGAAGGAAATTCTCTAACACCAAGATACTTAAATCCAATAGCACCAAACAAAATGATGATGATTGAAAAAACGGTAACTAATACTGGTCGTTTGACACTTAATTCTGCTAAATCCATCTTAGTTTTCTGCTTTTAATAATTTTAATTGCGAATCTGTTTTTACAGATAATAATCCAGATGTTATAACTGTATCTCCAGCAATTAAACCTTCTGTTATTTGAATTTTCGTATCTGTTCTAACGCCTATTTTTACTATTTTTTCTATGGCAATTCCGTTTTCATAAACAAATACTTTCTGTCCTTTTAAAGTTGGAATTACGCATTGAGTAGGAATCATTAGCACATTTTCTGTTTCTCCTAAATTAGCATATACTTTAACAAAACTGCCGGGATAAAAATGTTGATTTCCATTGTAAGCCGCACGCGCTTTAATGGTTTTAGTCATCTCATCAACTATTGGCTCAATGGCATAAATAGTAGCTACATTCAGGATTTTAGCATCTGTATGATCATTTGAAAAATTAATTGACGTACCTTTTACAAATAAATCGCTATACTTTTCAGGAACAGAAAACTCAACAAATAATGGTTTCATTTGAACTAATGAAACAATTGCAGAAGATGTATTTACAAAAGAACCTTCACTAATATTTTTTAAACCCATTACGCCTGAAAATGGTGCTACAATATTGGTTTTTGCAAGTTGCGCTAAAATATATGCCTGATCAGCTTTTAAAGAATTTAATTCATTATCCTGCATATCAAACTCTTCCTGACTTATTCCGTTAATGATTAAAAGCTTTTTTAAGCGCTCTAGTTTTTGTTCTGATAATTTTATTTGAGTTTTCGACTTTAATAATTGCGCTTGTAAATCAGCATCATTTAATTTCACCAACAAACTACCTTTAGTGACAGCTTCACCTTCTTTAAAATAAATAAATAAAACTTTACCACTTATTTCAGGTAAAATATCAATTTGATTAAATGCTCCAATTTTTCCGGTTGAAAAAACAGTATTATCAAATAACACTGATTTTAATACAAAATAATTCACAGCGATAGAAGCTTTAATTTTAGCTTTGTTTCCAGAAACTTTATCATCTTTTTTTGGAAAAAAAATAAATTTTGTTGATACGATTAATGCAATTACTGCAATAATAATTAGCCAATTAGGTATTTTTTTTATCATAATAATGGTTTTAACTTTTTAATGTTTTTGTAAATTTATTTTTTTGTTTTCTTATAATGAAAAAACAAGTCAGTAGCTGGCAATTCTTTTAATGTGGCTGATAACTGGCAAAGGACTTTATTAAATACAAGTTGATCTTGCTTTGAAGTACGAGCAAATATTTTTTCATCAATCAATTTAAATGCTTTAACAATTTCGGCAGTCTGTTTTAATCCCTTTTTAGTTAAAACAATAAAATATTCTCTTCTATCCTTAAGATTCAGCCTTCTTTCAACAAAACCAGCCTTAATCAAATAATCAATAACTTTTACCATAGCGGTTTTATCAATCGCTAGATTATTGCAAATAAATTGTTGATTACATCCATTATTATCATGCAAAAAATTTAAGATAGAAAAATACCTCTCAACATCTAAATTTTCTAAGCTTTTACTTAAAACGCTATAATACAATTTCGAAAGAATCAGTGTTTTTACGCCAACTGAATGTTTTTCGTAATTTTCAATATTCATATTAAATTGTTTTATTTTACAATAGTTGACAAATATAACTATTATTAAATCCTTTTTGGATTTTTGAACATTTTTAACAGAAAAATTAAATCAAAGAATTTTGAAAAAGTGTGCATTTTTAGTGGTACTTAAACATTTTTTTATATATTCACAATTAGATTCAAAAAACAATATGTCGAAACTTTTTGCGAAATTTATTTTAAAGTATAGATTACCAATTTTAATTGTGATTACTGGTTTCACTTTATTTATGGGATTTTATGCCAGTAAAGTTGAAATCACATACAACTTTGCTAGGTTACTACCCGACAGTGATTCGGCAAGCATTGATTATGATTACTTTAAGTCTAAATTTGGTCAAGACGGCAATATTTTGGTAATTGGTATTGAAAAAGATAAAGTCAATAAACTTAAAAATTACCAAGAATGGGACAGATTAGGCAATCGCATTAAAAATATTGGAGGTATAAAAGCAGTTGTTTCTATTGCAAGATTAAATGACTTACAGCTAAACGATTCTTTAGGGAAATTTGAATTTAAACCGTTACAAACATCTATTCCTAAAAATCAAAATGATTTAGATACTCTTTTAAATAAAATTTCAACTCTAAAATTTTATGAAGGCATTGTTTTTAGCGAAAAAAACAATTGCACTTTAATGGCCGTTACTTTTAACGAAAAGGCTTTAAACACTAAAGACCGATTAAGTATAACAGATTCAATTAAAGCAAAAGCAGAAGATTTTGTAAAAATTACTGGTATTGAGGCTCACTATTCTGGCTTACCATTTATAAGAACTACAGTTGCGAGGAAAATCTCTAAAGAGATGACATTTTTTTTAGGAGTTGCTTTTTTAGTTACTGCTCTTTTACTATTTGTGTTTTTCAAATCTTTACAGCCTGTTATATTTTCACTACTCGTTATTGTTTGTGGCGTAACTTTTACATTAGGAAGTATTGTATTACTTGGATACAAACTAACCGCCTTATCAGGACTCATACCGCCATTAATTATTATTATAGGTGTGCCAAATTGTATTCTAATTTTAAATAAGTACCATGGCGAATTAGCAAATGGTGTTTCAAAAATTAGAGCTTTGCATACTGCAATTTCTAGAAGCAGTATTTCATTATTTTTTGCAAACATTACTACAGCAATTGGGTTTGCTGTGTTTTGCGCTATTAAAAATCAAATTTTATTCGAATTTGGTTTAATAGCGTCAATTAATGTAATGGCTACATTTCTAATTTCCTTGCTACTCATTCCCATAATTTTTAGCTATTTACCTGAACCTAAATCCAATCATTTAAAACATTTAGATAATAAACGTCTTCGTTCGTTATTAGCTAAAGTAGCAATGATAACAACTAATAACAGAAAAACAATTTACCTTTCTGTAGCTGTTATATCAATAGTTTCATTAATTGGATTGCTCCAAATTAAAGCAAATGGTTTTGTTGTGGATGATTTGCCATCAAAAGATCCGTTATTGGTAGATTTGCATTATTTTGAAAAAAACTACGGCGGCGTTCTTCCGTTTGAGGTAATAGTAAATACAAAAGAACCAGATGGTATTTTAAAAAACAATGCAAGAGCATTATATAAAATTAATAGGGCACAAAAAATGCTCAGTCAATATAAGGAATTAGCTCGTCCAGTTTCTGTTGTTGAAATTGTAAAATTTATGTACCAATCTTACAAAGGTGGAGAAGCAAAATTTTATAAAATGCCAAGCGCAACTGATCTGAAAAATTTAGCAGAATATGTTAAAGGTGAAAAAGAAAAAGAGAACCAACTGAAGGCATTTGTAGACTCAACCAAGCAATACACCCGAATAAGTATACAAATGGCTGATTTAGGCTCAGTAAAAACCAAAGTTCTTGTAAAAGAATTGAGACCTCGGATTGATAGTATTTTCAATTATAATGAAGAAGATAAAAAATGGTTATCTGATGCCGATAGTTATGATATTAGATTAACAGGTAATAGTTTAATGTTCTTAAGAGGAAATGAATTTCTCGTAAATAATTTAGTTGAAAGCGTTGTTCTAGCAATTGTACTTATTGCACTATTTATGCTTACTCTATTTACATCATTTAGAATGATTTTAATTTCAACTATTCCAAGTTTAGTTGCATTAATTATAACCGCTGGTTTAATGGGATTTTTAGGAATACCTTTAAAACCAAGTACTATTTTAGTGTTTAGTATTGCCTTTGGAATTTCATCAGACGGTACGCTCTATTTTTTAACAAAATACAGACATGAAATTCGTAAAAATAAACTCTCGATAACAGATGCCGTTCGTGTTACTATTAGCGAAACAGGAGTTAGTATGGTTTATACTGCTGTAGTTTTATTTTTTGGATTTGGCATGTTTGTATTGTCCGGTTTTGGTGGGACTCAAGCTTTAGGTGTTTTAATTTCATTTACATTATTGGTTGCCTATTGTTCTAATTTGATTTTACTTCCTGCATTTTTATTATCCCTTGAAAAACGAATTACTAATAAACGTTTTGTGGAAAACGAACCCATGATTGATGCTGAAGAACTTCTTGAAAAAGAAGACGAAATCACCATTGATGATTTCTTAGATGAAGATGATAGGTTGGAAAAATAATATTTATGTCACGTTTCTTTTTGCTGTTACAATTTTTAGTTTTTATGACTCTAAAGCTCAATCAGATAGTGTTTTTCTAAAAGCTCAAAAAAAATACACTATTGATTCAACAAAAATCTGTAGGCCGAAAAAAGTTCGACCACAACTTGGCCTTGATAATAGAAATTCGTTTTTAAGAACTTCTCCTGTTGACATTAAAGGATTTTATGGGGGTATACTATTTAAAGAACACTACAAGTTCTCTATTGGTTATTATCAAGTTGATGCGAATAGTCACAGTACCAAAACAATTATTGATAAACAAATAAAAACGCTCCGAGAATTAGATCTTTACTATACAACATTTAATTTCGAATATTTTCCTATTCATAAAAAATATATAAAGGTTGGGGTTCCAATCGATTTGGGATATGGATTTTCGTCACTAAAAATATATAACGAAACTAAATCCAATTTAATATATAGTTCAAGCGGTGATTTCACACCATTTAGCTTAGGCATAGATTTAATATTAAAACCAGTTAAATGGGTTGGTATTAAAGGTGAAATTGGCTATAGGAAAATACTAAGGCGATCTGAAAAACGAATTGATTTTGACGGTTTTTATTATTCCTATGGTTTAGCATTTGATGTAAGAGAAATTATTAAAAGCGTGAGATTATTTTATGCTAAAAAAACGTTCAAAAAAGCCATAAAATAAAAATAAAATCTTATTTTTATTTTTATTTTACAAAAAACAAAAAAATGAAAGGAATAATTTTAGCAGGAGGTTCGGGTACACGTTTACATCCACTTACTTTAGCAATGAGTAAACAGATGATGCCAATTTATGATAAACCAATGATTTACTATCCATTATCCGTTTTGATGATGGCTGGTATAAATGAAATTCTAATCATTTCTACTCCTCAAGATTTGCCAAATTTTGAACGCTTATTAGGAACTGGCGAACAGCTTGGTTGCAAATTTACTTATGCTGTTCAAGACATTCCAAATGGTTTAGCGCAAGCTTTCGTAATAGGCGAAAAATTTATTGGAAATGATAAAGTAGCTTTAGTTTTAGGAGATAATATATTTTACGGTGTTGGCTTAGGCCGAATGTTGCAACAAATAAATAACCCAAGTGGTGGAGTTGTTTTCGCTTATCATGTGAGCGATCCTGAGCGATACGGCGTTGTTGATTTTGATGAAAATTTTAATGTTCTTTCCATAGAAGAAAAACCACTTGAGCCAAAATCAAATTATGCTGTACCTGGTTTATATTTTTATGATAATTCCGTTGTGGAAATTGCAAAAAACCTAAAACCATCTCCTCGTGGAGAATATGAAATTACTGATGTCAATAAAGAATATTTAAAACGTAAACAACTTAAGGTTTCTATTTTGGATAGAGGAACAGCATGGTTAGATACAGGTACATTTGCCTCTTTAATGCAAGCTGGTCAATTTGTGCAAGTTATTGAAGAACGCCAAGGTTTAAAAATTGGATGTATAGAAGAAATTGCATTCAAAATGAAATTCATTTCAAAAGAACAATTAATAAAAATTGCCACGCCTTTAACAAAAAGTGGTTACGGAACTTATTTATTAAAAATGGCGGAAGCAAAATAATTTATAGTGCAAGACTATCATTCATTATTCCAAACTTTAACTGTTGCAATAAATAACGAACAACAGTTATTAAGTTCAACTACTCCAAATCAAATGTATGAGCCCATGGCTTATATTTTAAATTTGGGTGGTAAACGCGTAAGACCTCTTTTAACTTTAGTTGGTTGTGATTTGTTTAATGTAAACCCAAATCACGCCATACAATCTGCATTGGCCGTTGAATTATTTCATAACTTTTCATTGATCCACGATGATATTCTTGACAAAGCGCCTTTAAGACGAGGAAACACAACGGTTCACGAAAAATGGAATACTGACATTGCCATATTAAGCGGAGACGGAATGATGGCAAAAGCATTTGATGAATTATGTAAATCTAATCCAGTTCATATTCATGATTTATTGAAATTGTTTTCAAAAACTGCTTTACAAGTTTGCGAAGGCCAACAATATGATATGAATTTTGAAACTCAAGAAAATGTGAGTGTTGAAGAATATATTAATATGATTACATTTAAAACTGCTGTTCTTTTAGGTTGCAGTTTAAAAATGGGTGCAATTTGTGCCAATGCAAATACTAATAATCAAAATCATATTTACGAATTTGGAAAAAATATCGGAATAGCATTTCAGCTTTTAGATGATGTGTTAGATGTTTACGCAACTGATGATAAATTTGGAAAACAAGTTGGTGGAGATATTATTTCAAATAAGAAAACTTTTTTATTACTTAAGGCTTTCGAATTAGCTTCTAATGATCAGAAAAATCAACTAAATCAACTTCTTAAGTCTTTAGATCAATCTTTAAAAGTTGAGCAAGTAACTCTAATTTATAATGACTTAAATATTAAACAAATTGCAACATTAGAGGCAAATAAATATACAACGATAGCACTTTCTCATTTAGAAGAAATTGATGCGGATGAAACTAAAAAAGAATTATTAAAGCAATTTGCCTTCCATTTACTTAATCGAGAAATATAAATGATTAGTGTTACTCAAGATGTAATCCCAACTTTTAAACACCAAACCATTATTCAAATTAAGCTTAAAGAAATCGATAATAAGGGCAAGTGAAAAATGCAAATAGCCTCCCTATTTTGAAACTTCACGTGTCAAGTATTTAAAGATGTTTTAAACTGTGAAACGATTTGGAGAGAATCTGGATTAATTTTAGCTCATGCTGAGATTACCTACAAAAAGAATTTTTTTTAGAAGATGATATTATTTGCTAGACAAAAGTTTCAAAAATTGGTAATAAAAGCTTTGATATCGAAAATACCATAGTAAAAAAAGAAACTATCTCAATACCAAGAGATTGGACTAAAAGCATACTATTATTTGAAGAAATTTAACAGCTATAAAAACTGTAAAACTTCGTTATTTTTACTTATTTTTACTGTATTGCAATTTTTTATATGAAGACATTAGTAGAAAGATTTCCACAACAATTACAAGAAGCATTAGACATTGCTAATCAGGCAGTTCTGACAAAAAAAAACAATATCAATACTATTCTAATAACTGGACTTGGTGGTTCAGGTATTGGAGGTACAATATTATCTGAATTAATACAAACAGAATGTCCAATACCAGTATTGGTAAATAAAGATTATTTTTTACCAGAATATGTCAATTCAAATACATTGGTAATTATTTCATCTTATAGTGGAAATACGGAGGAAACAGTTTCTGCAATGCAACAGGCTATTACTAAAAAAGCACAAGTGGTTTGTATTACAAGTGGTGGAAAAGTAAAAGAATTAGCTGAACAAAATAGTTTTGATACAATTATTATACCAGGTGGAAAACCACCAAGGTCTTGCATTGGATATTCGCTGGTGCAACTATTAAAAGTTATTCAATTTAATGGATTTGTAAAAACAGATTTGTTGGCACAAGTTTCAACTTCTATATCATTATTAAACAAAGAAAATACTTCAATTAAAAATGAAGCTATGCAAATTGCTAAGTTGCTAGTTGATAAAATTACTGTAATTTATTCTTTAGGAACTTGTGAAGGTGTTGCTGTTAGATTCAGACAACAAATAAACGAAAATAGTAAAATGCTATGTTGGCATCATACTTTTCCAGAAATGAATCATAATGAATTAGTAGGCTGGACTAAAAAAAATGACAATTTAGCAGTCATTACTTTCAAAACAAGTTTTGATTATTCTCGCACACAAAAACGTTATGAAATTTGTAAAGAATTATTCAAAAAATTTAGTTCTTCTGTAACTGATATTACTGCAAAAGGCAATAATAAACTTGAGGAATATATTTATTTAATTAATATTGGAGATTGGATTTCATGTTACATTGCTGATTTGAAAAACATTGACCCTATTGAGGTTGATGTTATCACGAATTTAAAAAATGAGTTAGCAAAAATCTAAAATAAATTGGAACCAATTGTTTTATTCAAAGACCTCAACCTTATGGATTATAAGGAATGTTGGGATTATCAGGAAACATTATTCAATGAGACAGTAGCCTTAAAAATTGCTAATCGCAACGCAGAACCACATTTACAAATACCAACAAAAAATCATTTATTATTTGTTGAACATCCTAACGTATACACACTAGGAAAAAGTGGTGAAGCTTCCAATTTATTAATAAACGAAACTCAATTAGCAGAAAAAAAAGCAACGTATTATAAAATAAATCGTGGTGGAGATATAACCTATCACGGACCTGGACAAATAGTAGGTTATCCAATTTTAGATTTAGATTATTTTTTTACCGACATCCATAAATACCTTCGTCTATTAGAGGAAACTATTATACTAACGTTAGATGAGTATGGAATAAAAGCTGGGAGAAGCAAAGGAGAAACGGGGGTTTGGTTAGATGAAGATAATGTTTTTAAAGCGCGCAAAATTTGCGCAATGGGCGTGCGTTGTAGTCGTTGGGTAACTATGCATGGTTGGGGATTTAATGTCAATTCTAATTTAGATTATTTCAAAAATATTATTCCATGTGGCATACAGGATAAGGCTGTTACAAGCCTTAATAAAGAATTAGGACACGATGTAGATTTAAATGAAATAAAGCAAAAATTAAAAAAACATTTTGCTACATTATTTGGATGTGAATTAATTAACAACCCTGAATAGTTTGACTCAGATTATTAAACTGCTTGTGTAATTAATATTATGATTTCTCTGATAGAAAATAACAACACTCTAAATATAAAATTAGACATCGATATTTTTAATTCAAGTAATACTTGGTTTGATTTAAGGAAATTACAAAAGTCAATTACTTTACAATTATCAAACGTTTATAATGTAACTGTTAATGGGTATAACCTTAATTTAACCTGTCAGGTTAATCCTCTTTCTAAAAAAAATCAGCTTTCACCTACTAAAATTCTAATTCAAATAGTTGATTCATTAAATGGAAATAACCCGGCTGAAGCAGATTTTGGAGGCTTACGTATTAAGTTGAATAAGTTAGTAGTTCAGGATATAATTAATGGGATAAATACGAGAACCATTCCTCACGAAATTGGACATCTGTTTGGATGGAATCATCCTCATGCGAATGCAACATACCAAAGCATTAATCAAAATGCTCATGATTTGGAAAAAAAGCTAACAGAAGATGATAAAATAAAAAACTTAATGAGTCAAACTTGGTATGCTCAAAAAGCTGAAATCCCATTGGATAAAGCAATGCAGATTACTACCCAACAAATAGAACTATTGAAACAAAACTTTAAGAATGGCTTGTTAAATAAAAATTACCATTTAAATTATTTTTTATTTTGGAAAAAATTAGTTGATTAATGCTTATTTAATTCATCAGCCAAAAATTTTCCCATACTAAAACAAGCTTGTAATAAATAACCACCCGTTGGCGCATCAAAATCAAGCATTTCGCCAAGGCAATAGGTATTTGGTAATTTATTAAGTTCAAAATTTGAATTAATCTCATTTAAAGAAATTCCTCCAACTGTTGAAATAGCTTCGTCTATTGGAGCAAAATCAGTAAGTTGTAACGGAAAAGATTTTATGAGTAAACATAACGTTTTAGAGTTTAGGTATTCTTCTTTTGAAGTGAAGTGTTTTAAAAGAGAAATTTGAACTTCTGATAAATTTATTTTTTTAAGTAAAAGATCTTTAGTTGATAATTTTGAGTTATCAGAAAATCGCTTTTCTAATTCCTGAACATTAATGTCAGGTTTAAAATCTATCAATAAATTTGCTGTATTATTTGTAATGAGCTGTTCTCTAATTTCTGAACTCAAAGGATAAATTCCACTACCTTCTATTCCAAATTCAGTAAGCACAGCTTCGCCTTTTTGTGTTTTGTTACCACACGTAAACAGACAGTTTTTTAATACTTTTCCGCCAATTTTTTTCTGAAATATACTATCCCAATTAATTTTATACGCACAGTTTGATGGATAAAATTTATTAATTTTAATATGCTTTTCCGAAAAAAAACTTTCCCAATCACCTTTACTTCCTGTAATTTTCCAGCTAGCACCGCCTAAAGCAAATATAGTAATGTCAGATTTTATTACCTGTTTTAAGCCTATGTTTTCAAAAACTAAATTCTCATTTTCAAACCCTAGCCAATTATATTCTGTTTTTACAATAACCTTATTTTCTTGTATTTTAGATATAATGGCATTTAAAACTTCAATCGGTTTGATTCCTTTTTTTGGGAAAACACGTTTACTTGTTCCTACAAATGTTGGAATACCAATACTTTCAAGCCAATTTATAAAGTCAGTATTCGAAAAATGATTAAATGCTGGCGCAATAAAATCATTAGGAGTATAACGTTTTAAGAACTGTGCACTATTTTCAGAATGTGTTAAATTAAAACCACCGTCGCCGGCAACTAAAAATTTTCTTCCTAGTGTTTTATTTTTTTCATAAAGTGTAACATCATATTTCTCAGAATCGATGCTGCTCGCAAACATTAATGCAGAAGCACCCCCGCCAATAATAGCAATTGTTTTTTTTGAAGTATTCAATCAGTAATTATTTTTCAGTAAAATATTTGTAAAACAAAGGGATGGTTTCTATGCCTTTATAATAATTAAATAAACCATAGTGTTCGTTAGGTGAATGCAATGCATCACTATCTAAGCCAAATCCAAATAATATACTATCTAAACCTAGTTCTTTTTTAAATAAAGCAACAATTGGAATACTGCCACCTCCAAATGTAGGAACTGGTTTTTTTCCATAAGCTTCTTCCATTGCTTTACTAGCAGACAAATAACCTTTTGAATTTATTGGAACCAAAACAGGCTCGCCACCATGATGTGCTTTTACAACTACTTTAACAGATTTGGGTGCAATGCTTTCAAAATATTTGGTGAATATTTCGCTAATGTTATGCGAATTTTGGTTTGGCACTAAGCGCATAGATATTTTAGCAAATGCTTTTGATGGTAAAACCGTTTTTGCTCCATCGCCTGTATAGCCACCCCAGATTCCATTTACGTCTAATGTTGGTCGGATGCCAGTTCGCTCATTTGTAGTATATCCTTTTTCTCCTCTTTCCTCATCAATTGCCAAATCTTTTTTAAAATCTTCCAAATTAAAAGGTGCTTTAGCCATTTCAGCTCTATCTGCATCATTATAATTTATAATATCATCGTAAAATGCAGGTATTGTAATATGATTATTTTCATCATGACAAGACGCAATCATCTTACATAAAATATTTATTGGATTTGCAACTGCTCCTCCATAAACACCGCTATGTAAATCTCTATTAGGTCCAGTAACTTCAACTTCCATATATGCCAAACCTCTTAATCCAGCATCAATGCTAGGTGTATCGTTAGCAATTATTGAAGTGTCAGAAATCAAAATAATATCACCTTTTAATTTTTCTTTGTTTTCAATAATCCACGGCCCTAAATTTGTCGAACCAACTTCTTCTTCACCTTCAATCATAAATTTAACATTACAAGGCAATGAATTTGTCTTCATCATGGTTTCAAATGCTTTTACATGCATATACATTTGTCCTTTATCATCACAACTTCCTCGGGCAAAAATTGCACCTTCAGGATGAATTTCAGTTTTCTTAATAACGGGCTCAAAAGGTGGAGAATCCCATAAGTTTAAAGGATCTGCTGGTTGAACATCGTAATGACCATAAACAACAACAGTTGGTTTAGAAGGGTCTATTATTTTTTCCCCATAAACAACTGGATAACCATTGGTTTGACAAATTTCAACTTTATCGGCTCCAGCCTCAATTAATCTTTGCTTAACAGCTTCAGCCGTTTTTTGCATATCTGGTTTATGCTCTGGTTTAGCGCTAATAGAAGGGATTTTCAATAAATCGATTAATTCATTTAAAAAACGATCCTTGTTTGCATTGATATAAGTTTTTATTTGAGAGTGTTCCATAAAATATGTTTTTGACCGCTAATTTAGGATAATTATTTTAGCATAGTTTTGAATGAGTAAAATTATTGACAAATTAGAATTAATAGGCTAAATTTGTTAAGGAAGCGTTTTTTTAATGCATACAAATAATTACAATGAAACACATCAAACACGTATTAATTATTTTTAGTTTTTTTATTGGGCTTAATGCACAAGCCCAAATTACAACTTCTACATTAACTATTGCTCAATACGTAACAAACGTATTGTTAGGTCCTGGAGTTACTGCAAGTGGAATTACTTATACTGGATTGCCAAAAATGATTGCAAGTTTTACTGCGCCTGCTGTTACTAATTTAGGAATTCAAAAAGGGGTCTATCTAACATGTGGCTCAAATGGAACCATTGGTGGCGAACTTGGCCCCGCTGGTCCTAGTTCAGGCTTTCAAAGTATGGATCAAGGAGTGCCGGGAGACACTTATTTAGATGGAATAGCGGGTACAAGCACATATGATGCTTCTATTTTAGAATTTGATTTTATTCCTCAATCTGATACTGTAAAGTTTAGATATGTTTTTGGTTCAGAGGAATATAATGATTTTGTTTTTGCAGGTGTCAACGATGCATTTGCTTTTGTATTAACTGGTGTTACAACCCCACTTGCTCCTGTTAACATAGCTTTAATACCAGGAACAACAACCCAAATTTCTATTGATAATGTGAATAATGGAAATTCTGGGGGGGTGTCTGCTGGGCCATGCATGAATTGCGCATATTACAGGGACAATATTGGCGGCTCTATAGATTGTGTATACGATGGTTTAACAACAATACTAACAGCCAAACATAAAGTAATTTGCGGAGAAACATATCATATTAAAATGGCAATTGCTGATGCAGGTGATGGTATATTTGATTCTGGCGTTTTTTTAGAGGCTGGTTCATTTAGCAGTATTCCGCCAATTTCAGTATCATCTTCAAATTCAAATGCTAGTTTTACTGATAGTGTAATGGTTGAAGATTGTAATACAAATTGTGTTTATTTTATTAGAAATTCCAATATCTCTCAAAAAGATTCGTTTAAACTTCAAGTGACGGGTAATGCTATTTTAAATTCAGATTATCAACAAGTGGGAAATCCAGGCTTTACTTGGCCTATTCAGCTTAACTATTCAGTTGGCCAAGACACAATTAAAATATGTAATTTAAAAGCAATACAAGATAATATTGCTGAGGGAATTGATACGCTTGTTTTTACATTAACAACTTACTCATCATCAGTTTCAACTTGCGCTCTTGCAAATACAATTAGATTTAAACTATATTTAAAAGATTATACGGCTATATCCATAGGAGCAAAAGATACAATTATTTGCAATGGACTTTCGGCTATTCTCAACGCTAATCCTAGTTTTGGTGTTCCTGCTTATACATATACATGGACTAGTCCAACAACATATACATCAAATATTAATACTGGTCTAATTACAACTCCTAAATCTTATACCATTTCCGTAAATGATATTTGTAATAAAATAGTCAGCAAGGTTATAACCGTTACACCGTCTACTTTACCAGTAATAAGTGCTAATTTAATAAACAAATTTTGTTTGGATTCAATTAAAAAAATTCAACTTTCAATAACTGGAGGTAAACCTAACTTTAATATTAACTGGGGAATTCCGCCATATGGCATCATACCATTTGACACTATAAATACAACTTATTATTTTTCACAAACCTTGTCACCAAGCAGTGGAACATATTCAATTGTTGTTAAAGATCAATGTAATAATAAAGACACTATAAGTATTGAAATAACAACAATTGATTGCAATATACTTGCACCAAACGTAGTTACTGCAAATGGAGATAATGTGAATGATTATTTTAAAATTAATGGGTTACTCAATTTTCCGGGGTCGACATTAATCGTTTTTAATCGTTGGGGAAATAAAATTTACAGTAGCGACGATTATAAAAATGATTGGAAGCCTAATGTAATTGCTGGAACCTATTTTTATTTATTGAATGTTTCTGATGGGAGAAAATTAAATGGTTTTTTTCAAGTGTTTAAAGATTAATTGGTATTAAAATTTTAAAAACATATTATATTTTAATTCTCCTATTTTCATTTAAAATAGGGCTTTCAACACATATTGTTGGTGGAGAAGTATATTATGATTTTTTGGGGGGAAACAATTACAAAATACACATGAAAGTATATCGTGATTGCGTTAGTGGAATCCCACCATTTGATAATCCAGCTTTTTTTACCGTATTCGATGCGTCTGGAAACGTTATTACTACTTTAAATGTTTCACTAACAAGTAGTTTAACTGTACCACCAAGTAATAATAGTCCATGTGCCCCTACAGTAACTGGTTTAGCATGTGTTGAGGAAGGTTATTATGAAACAATTCTAAATTTACCTCCAAAAATTGGTGGTTATTACATCGTTTATCAAAGATGTTGTAGAAATGGGACGATTTTAAATTTAATTTCACCTGGAGCAGTTGGCTCAACTTATTGGGAACATATTCCAGGTCCAGATGTTGTAGCAGTAAATAGTAGTCCTCGTTTTAATAAAAGACCACCGATTTATATTTGCGCAAATATTCCAATAGCTTTTGATCATTCAGCTACTGACCCTGATGGAGATTCGCTTGTATATTCTTTATGTACGCCCTTTGATGGCTTATCATCTGCTTGCCCCATTATTCCATCTGGTGGAACTTGTCCAACGGTTAATACTCCACCGCCTTATACATCAGTTCCTTTTATCGCACCATTTTCTGCCAGCTATCCCTTATCTTCTAGTCCAGCAATAAATATTAATCCGGTTACAGGTTTTTTAGATGGTGTTCCAAATTTATTAGGACAATGGGTTGTTGGTGTATGTGTTAGTGAATACCGAGCTGGTGTTTTAATTGGAACACATCATAGAGATTTTCAATTTAATGTAATTAGTTGTCCTGCAGTTGTGGTTGCCGACATTGTTTCGCAAACAACAGTAGGGCCAGGCGGCGGCGGATTTTGCAATGGCTTCACAATAACTTATTCTAATAATAGTTTTAATGGAACAACTTATTTGTGGGATTTTGGTGATCCTTTAGTGACCACTGATACCTCAACTGCATTTAACCCAACATATACATTTAATACTCCTGGAACCTATACAGTAACCTTAATTGCAAATCCTGGTTCAGCTTGTTCCGATACAACATATGAAGTTTTTATTATTAAACCTTTGCTTAAACCAGATTTTCTCTCACCAACTGGCCAATGTTTAAATGGCAATAGTTTCAACTTTGTTGGAGCTGGTTTATTTCAAGGGACAGGAACGTTTGCTTGGAATTTTGGGCCAAACGCAACACCATCAGCGGCATCAACGGTTAGTGTAAACAATGTAGTTTTTAATGCACCCGGAACGTATACCATTACTTTTACAGTTTCGGAAAATGGTTGTATTGCAACGGTCACAAAAACAATTGAAGTATATATAGATCCATTAGCGGGAATTGGGCCTTTTAATGGTTCGGGCTGCGATCCATTTACCATTACATTCCTTAATACTAGCACTGCGTCTTCAACAATGTATTACACATGGCTTTTTAGTGATGGCACTACTTCAAATGAACAAAATCCAACACATACATTTTCTCCACCTGGTATTTATAGTGCTTCGTTAACTTTAATTACCACAGAAAAATGTATTGATACAAGTATGGTTTCAGCAGTAAATAGTATAACTGTAAATCCTTCGCCATTAGCCGGATTTACAGCCACACCTACACTAACAACTATTTTTGACCCAGATATAAGTTTCTTTAATACGACTACTTCACCTAATATTGTTTCGTGGAATTATAATTTTGATGATGGAACTGGTTCAAACCTATTAAGTCCTATGCACACATACTCAACTTGGGGTGATTATACAGTCACTCAAACTGTTATAAATATTTTTGGATGTCCAAATACAGCAGAATTATTAATTAAAGTTTTACCTGAATTTAGATTTTGGATTCCTAACGCATTTACACCAGGTAATGGTGATGACATGAATGATGTTTTTAAACCAAAAGTAATTGGTGTAATTGATTATACGTTTATGATATTTAACCGTTGGGGAGAATTAATTTATAAAACAAATGATACTGAAGCTGGATGGAACGGCACTTTTAAAAGTAAGCCAAGCCCACTTGACGTATATGTTTGGAAATGCACATTCAAAAATCTTGTTTCCAAAGAATTTGAATCACATGTTGGCCATGTAACAATTGTTCGATAATCAATTAAAAAACGGTTGTTCATAATACCAATTATCATCTAAAATAAATTACATAAAAATACTTTCTTTTGTATAAATGAATTCTATTTTCACTAAAATCAGAGACAAGCATGCTTTATGGTATAAAGGCATCATATTTTTATGTTCCATAATAATTTGTTCTTTACTGCTACCAACAAATCAAAATATGTCTTTCCAATTTATGAAAATTGGCGATGTTTGGAAAAATGAAAATCTACTATCTGAAATTGATTTTCTAATTCAAAAATCAATTGCAGAAATAAACATAGAAAATTTGTCTAGAACAAAAGACAATTTATATTATAACAGAAGCGACATCAATACCTCTGACTTATTAGATAAATTTGAATTAGACAAAAAAATTAAAGAGGTTCTTAAATTTAAATTAGACAGTATTTATAACATCGGTTGCTACGACAAGAGTGTGAAAAACCTATCTAATTCAGATTCTGTTTATTTAGTGAATTCTAATGAAGCAAAATATGTATCCACCTTAAATTTAATTAATAAAGAAGATATACCACAATTAATAGACAACAGCCTTTTAACTAAGCCACAGCTAGAAAAAATTATAAGAATACTGCCTTCGAATTTAGTTTTCAATGAAGAGCTTAGTAACGAGCAAAATTCAGTAAAAAACGACCAAGCATTTATTTATAAAAATAAAATAAACAAAGATGATGTGCTACTTCATAAGAATGAAGTTATTACCGAAGAACAATATTTAATTTTACAAAACTATAAGAGAGAGATGGAAATGCATTCAGAGAATAACTTTTCTATACCAAATTACATTGGAAAATTAATGACTTGCACGCTTATATTAGGAATAATGATGTTGTTTTTAGCGTTTTTTAGAAAAACTATTTTCAGCTTAAATACACACGTTACTTTTATTTTTTTAATAATAGTTCTTATTGTGTTATCATGTAGTATAGTATCTAAGTATAATCAAAATTATACTTTTGCAATCCCTTTATGTTTGGTGCCAATCTTAATTCGTGTATTTTTTGATAGTAGGACTGCACTTTTTAACTTTCTAAATATTGTGTTACTCTGTTCTTTTTTTACTACTGATAAATTTGAGTTCGTATTTATTCAATTGATTGCTGGAATTGGAACAATATTTAGTGTAGCAGATATGGGCAAGCGTTCTAAGTTATTAATATCAGCCTTATTAACATTAGTATTTTATGTTTTAGCTTTTATTGCCTACCATTTAGTAAATAATTCTGCCCAAAATATCGAACAGATAGAAAATTATATACCATTTATAATAAGTAGTATGGGAGTTCTATTTGCATTTCCACTAATTTATTTATTTGAAAAATTATTTGGTTTTGTTTCAGATTTCACGTTATTAGAATTATGCGATTTAAACAATCCGTTATTAAGACAACTATCCCAAAAAATTCCTGGTACATTTCAGCATTCCTTGCAAGTTGCAAATCTTGCAGAAGAAGCTTGTTATAAAATAGGCGGAAATGCATTATTAGTAAGAACTGGAGCTATGTATCATGATATTGGAAAAATATTAAATCCAAGATTTTTTACTGAAAATCAGGTTGGAGAAGTGAGCCCACATCAAGATATAAGCTCTGAAGAAAGTGCTAAAATAATTATTAATCATGTTGTAGGAGGTGTAGAAAAAGCAAAAGAATATAAAATACCAGAAGCAATTATTGATTTTATAAGAACACATCATGGCACTACTACTACCCGTTTTTTTTTACATAACTATAAAAAAGAACATGAAGGTGAATTAATAAATGAAGATTTGTTTCGTTATCCTGGCCCTATTCCGTTCAGTAAAGAGACAGCGGTATTAATGATGGCAGACAGCGTGGAAGCATCATCACGAAGCTTAAAAAAATATGATGCTATTGCTATTGATGATTTAGTTGATCGAATTATAAATCACCAAATTTCCGAAAATCAATTTATAAATGCTGATATAACGTTTAGGGATATTAATCAAATTAAAAAAATATTTAAAAAACGATTAATGAATATTTATCATGTAAGGATTGAATATCCAAGATAAATTATTTTGTAATTTGAGTCATTACATTTTCGAAATGCATTTTAAATTTCTCATATTCTATGCCAGTTGCAGGGCCAGAGAATCCGGTATAAATGGTTTTAACATGATGTTCCTTATCTAAAATAATAGTAGTAGGGAAAGCTAATATTTTAGTTAAAAAGGGCAAACTTTGAGAAGCACTTTCTTTACCAGTTAAACCAGTAATTAACATCTCATGTTTTAAATTGTATCTTTTTTTCAACCTTAAAAGATTTTCTTTAGCCTTTTCAAAATCACTTGTGCGTTCATAACAAACAGAAATCATTTCTAAGCCTTTTTTATTATACTCATTGTAAACTTCTGACAAATAAGCTGTTTCATCCATACAATTTGGACACCAACTTCCCATAATTTGAATAACAACTGGTTTGTTTTTATAACGCTCATCCGACAGAGAAATTTTATTTTTTTCGAGATTCAAAAATGAAAAATCAATTTTTACATCTGGCGAAACTAACTTAGTTAAATCTTCTGGATTATGTAATTCAAATGAATTGTTTCTTTTCCCAATCCAATTCTCTTGCCAATGACTCCCAGAATAAAAGTGTCCATTTATTATATCACTTCCATTATTCTCTGCTGTAAATAAAAATGCATGCGAGCCATCAAAACAACTCAAATACAATTTATTGTTAAACATCATTCCTTCTAAATATCGATAATCACCAGTTTCAGTTAAAAAAGTTCCATTCAATTTATTTCCTACAAATTCTGTATTAAAAACGCCAATAGCTTTTGAACTATCTTTATTATTCGGACTAAATGTTACCTCCCATTTACCTCCGTAAAAAGGTTGTGATTTTTCTTCAGTTGGAAAAACAAATCGTTCGGCATTCCCAAATATTGCAGTAAACTTAATTACATTATTTTCATTACGCGAATGATTAATCCATACACCTTCCAACATTGAATCACCAATGACTTTAGTCCTAAATTCAGAATCAAAAACTGGCATTTTAAAATTCAACGAATCATTTTTTACAAAAATATTATTTACTACAATGCTCTCTTGTGCATTTTGAATTATCAGTTGTTTTTTACCTTTACTGTTTTTTATACTGAAATTAAAGGGTAATTCAATATTATTTTCTGAATTAAGAAGTAAAACGCCACGCCACAAGCCATTTTTAATTTGGGCATGTATTAAAACAGGTAATATTAAAAATATAAAAACAAACTTTTTCATTTATTTAATTTCAATTTCATCAACAAATATATAAGCATCACCTCCTTTACCTAGATGCCAATCAGGTAATTTACCAAAATTTTTAGCTACAACTTTTATATAACGAGCGCTCAATTTATTTTCACTTGTAGAACCAAAAGATCTGATTTGTACTGAATAATCATTTGCACCAATGCCATTTTCAATAATACCAAATTCCTTATAATTTATTCCATCATTTGAAATTAAATATTTTACCTGACTCGGAAATATTATCCAAGCGCGCGTATCTTGTAAATAAGTAGACGTAATAAACTGAATATTTTTCTCTTTCCCTAAATCTATTACACATTCAAAATTCTGACCTTGGTAACCTTGCCATTCACCAGCCCTCCAATTTAGAGTCCCTCTTATTCCATCTATAATTCCTTCATCAGACCCTGCACTATATTGCTTATCATACATACTCACTAATTTAACTTTCCAGTCATTAGGCTTTCTATATATATTATTTTGGCATGTACTAGAACTATCTAAATTAAAATAAACTTTTGCTTTAATTGTTGTTGATGAGTCTAAAATAATGGGAGTAGTATAAATTTTTGATTTAGTTGTTGGCTCATAACCATCTGTAGTATAATGGATAACTCCTTTTTTATTTGGGCTCGTTATAGTAACAGTTGTTGAACTAGTTCCTAATTTAGTAATTGCTTTTATTGTTGGAACAGGAACAATTGCCACTGTGGTAATTCTGGTATGTGGCCTATCAATATACGCTTTCCCAAAAACAGTCGATGTATCATTTTTTGGTTGAAGTACAAATTCTAATTCAGCTCCGTTTTCGATTGAATTATGAAAAATTGAAGGCTTATTTGTTACTTTACCATTAACTGAAAATGATTTAATATACTGTAAATGATTAGTAAAGTTTTTAGTGCTCAACTTTATAGTGTTTCCATTCTCTAAATTTATTTTTACATTTTCAAATAGTGGAGAAGTTACTGTGTATTCTGGAAACCCAGGACACACCTGGTAAAACCCTAATGAACTCATGACATACCAAGCACTCATTTGGCCACAGTCCTCGTTTCCAATCAAACCATCTGGTGTGTTTTTGTAAAATTCAGTTAGTATTTTATAGGTTATTTCTTGAGTTTTATAAGGTTTTCCAATATAATTGTACAAGTAAGCCATATGATGACTTGGCTCATTTCCATGAGCATATTGCCCAATTAGTCCAGTAATATCCGCTTGGGTTCGTCCATTTAAATCTGACGAGGTGTTAAATAACTCATCTAATTTTATTTCCATTTTTTTATCTCCACCCATTAATTTTATTAATCCATCCATATTTTGGGGAACAAAAAAATTATACTGCCATCCATTAGCCTCTGTATAATGATTATTTACTTCTTTAGGATTAAA
This sequence comes from Bacteroidota bacterium, assembly GCA_038327195.1. Lineage (GTDB taxonomy): Bacteria > Bacteroidota > Bacteroidia > B-17B0 > Aurantibacillaceae > UBA4416. The sequence continues at coordinate 28,049 of JBBQKU010000039.1, forward strand.
ATTTGGAAGCCAATCCCCATTTTTTTTTGGTTGAAAAAAGCCAGTTTCGGGATTAAATAAATTACTATATCCCTGGGCACGTTTCATATACATTTGATAGTCAGGAAATTTATTTAATTTTTTAGCAATTTGGCCAACACACCAATTATCATATGAATATTCTAACGTTTTAGAAACACTTTCAGATTCATTTTCAACTTGTAAATATTTTATTTCGTTAAACTTTGGAATTCCAAAATTTGTATAATTCGAAGCTGCCTTCATCGCATTATAAACTAAAACTGTATCAAAATCGCCAATATTTTTACTAAATGCATCAGCAATTACTGATACACTATGAAATCCAATCATGCAATTCGTTTCGTTTGAAGACAGTTCCCACATTGGCAATCGTCCACATTCAGCATATTGATGCAAAAAAGAATTTATAAAATCAGATGTTCGTTTTTTCTCAATGATTGTGAATAAAGGATGTAATGCTCTAAATGTGTCCCATAAAGAAAAAACGGTATAAGGCACAAATCCATTCGCTTGATGAATTTTATTATCTCGTCCTCGATATTGCCCATCAACATCTCCCGCAACTGAAGGATGAATCATACAGTGATATAATGCTGAATAAAAAACGGTAGCTTTTTCTTTATCTGTGTTTGACACTTCAATTTTTGATAATTGTTGCTCCCAAACTTTTTGAGCTTCATTCTTATATTTCTCAAAATCAAAATGAGTAGCTTCTGCATTTAAATTTCTTAAAGCGCCGTTTATATCGGTTTGCGAAATTGAGACTTTCACAATTAATGGACTACCATCAGACACATCGAACTGAAAAAACCCATTTTCCGCATTGGTTACTTTTTTTGTATCAGGTTTTTGTGCTTTATCTTTTGCAAAATTAATTCCACTTTTCAAAAATGGTTTGCTAAATTTTATCACAAAATAAACATACTGCTCTGTTGCCCATGCTTCACTCACTCTATAACCACTTATTGTAACACTATCTATAATTTTTAAACTACTATTTAATGTTTTGTCGCGGTGTAATAAATCGACCATGATATTGGCAGACTTCGTTTTCGGAAACGTGTATCGGTGAATGCCAACCCTTGTAGTAGCTGTCAATTCAGCATTTATAGTGTCATCAAGTAAATTAACCTGATAATATCCGGGCTTAGCATTTTCAGTTTTATGTGAAAATTTTGAAGCATATTGTTTATTTAATAAAGCGGGCACACCTGTGGTTGGCATAATTAAAATATCACCATAATCACTTACGCCAGTTCCACTTAAATGCGTGTGAGAAAAACCATAAATAATAGAATCTGAATAATGATAACCTCCACAGCCTTCCCAACTTCCATCAATACGTGTATCGGGACTTAATTGAACCATACCAAAAGGCAAAACTGCTCCAGGAAAAGTATGTCCAGCTCCACCTGTTCCAATAAATGGATTCACATACTGAACTAAATTAGTTTGTGAAATATTACAGGAAATATTACAAAAATAAAAGAGAAATAAAATATAAATTGACTTACCCACTAACTAAAATTAAAGTTTCATAATTTTCTAAATTTACTTGAAATTATTGATTTTAAAACTCAAAATTGTTAAAATTCTTTTAATATAATTTAAAGAAAATTAAATAACATCTATACAAATTTAAACTTGGCCTATTTTTTCTCTTAATCGCTGTATTTCTTTAAAGTCAATAGAATCTGAGCTATCTGTAATTGCGGCAGAATGATAATCAATACAACCAGTTTCTTGCATCAGATTTTCAATGGTTGAACTACGAATTCCACCTCCAGGTATAATAATAATTTCTGTGCCAAATTTTTCATTTAGTACTTTCAATTCATTAATACCTTCTGTTGCATTTTTCTTGCCTCCTGAAGTCAATACGCGTTTAAATCCTAAATTGATTAAATCACTAATGGCTGTGTTTAAATTTTCACATTCATCAATTGCGCGATGAAAAGTAGCTGACATTGGCTTTGCTAATTCTAATAATTCTTTATTAATTACTAAATCTATTTTATTGAAAGAATTTAATACGCCAAAAACAACAGCATCTATCCCATTCATTTTACAAAATAAAATATCGTTTTTCATGATTTCAATTTCTTCTGCAGTATTTGTAAAATTTCCTCCTCGAGGTCTAATGATAACATGAATAGGAATTTTAATTAATTCTCTGGCTCTCACAATATCTTCATAGTTCGGTGTTATTCCACCAGCTTCATAGTCGGCGCAAAATTCAATTCTATCTGCTCCATATTTTTCAGCTATAACACCAGCTTCAACAGAGAAACAAGCAATTTCTAAGCAATTTTTATAATAAGCTTTTGGCATCAATTAATTGATTATTTATTTCAGGAGAATAAACAGCGTAATTAAACCCTTTTTGTAAACAATAAGCTCCGTGTTCACCTTTTTTATTAATAGCAATAAATCCTATTTGTAATTCAGATAATGATTTGTTTTTATTTTTAGCAATCGTGATAATTCTTTGCACTGCTTTTTTACAAGCTTCCTCTGGCGAAAATCCTTGACGCATTAATTCAACTACAGTATGACTTCCAACAATACGCATGACCTCTTCGCCATGACCAGTTGCAGTAGCAGCACCAATTTCATTATCAACAAACAAACCTGCCCCAATAATTGGAGAATCTCCAATACGCCCATGCATTTTAAAAGCCATACCACTTGTTGTACAAGCTCCTGATAAATTGCCATTCATATCTAAAGCAACCATTCCAATCGTATCGTGATTTTCAATATTTACTTTAGGTTTATATTCCCCTTTTTTTAACCATTCTTTCCATTCATCTTCCGACTCCTTTACTAATAAATTTTCTTTTTTGAATCCTTGAGATAATGCAAAATCCAAAGCTCCATCGCCAACTAACATGGTATGCGGCGTTTTTTCCATAACGGCTCTAGCAACCGAAACGGGATGAACAATGTGTTCTAAACAACCAACCGAACCAATGTTCGAAAATTCATCCATAATACAAGCATCTAATGTAACTCTACCATCACGGTCGGGGCGACCACCATAACCAACACTTCTTTCTTTCGGATCTGCTTCAGGTAATTTTACGCCTGCTTCTACGGCATCTAATGCCCGTCCGTTTTTTGATAAAATAGTCCATGCCTCTGCATTTGCTTCAACCCCAAAGCGCCAGGTTGAAATAACAATCGGTTTTATTTGTTTTTTAGTAGTTGCTTCAATTAAGTGAGATGCTTTACTTTTGTTAAAAGCAAATACGGATGATACTAATGCTGTAAGTTTTAAAAACTGTCTTCTATTTGTTATCATTTCAATATAATTTCATCACAAAAATAATTATCCTTAAAAAATTTGTAAATCGAAAATTAGAATAAATTATTCTTCTTCATCATTTACATGCTCTAATAATTCTTTTGGATAATCTTCTTTAATAATATAAACGCCCAACATAGGATTTACAATATCATAAATACTCTTGAGGTTAATATTAAAATACAAACCATCTTTTGAATCTACTTTATCTGTTTTACTAATTGCTTTTTTTGAAAACGGCAATAACGTTACAGAGCCATCATCCATCGTACATTCAAGCACGGTCATATTTGGAATTTCAAAACAAAATTCATCATCGTTTGGGTACAATCCTTTTAATAAATACGTCGTATTATTAACTACTTTAAAGTTTGTTACATTGCCTTTAATATCAAACTCATCTTCCCATAAGTACTTAATATTATCTTCTGTTTCTTCGCCTTCATTATCTTTATCAGCGTATGCTTGACTAAATTTTGAATTTACTAATTTGATGTTTAATGTAACCTTCATGTCTTATTGTTAATGATTTAGTGTTGTGTTGGATTCGAATTCAATACCTTGTTTTTTAAAAATGGATTTAACTTTAAAAGCATACCAAGCCAAATAAGCGAAACAAAATACCGTTACAATATACGAAATCTGTGGATTTAGCATATCAACTAAAATGCCTTGTAATGGTGGGATAATTGCGCCTCCCAAAATCATCATAACCAAAAGTGACGAACCTTGGTTTGTATATTTTCCTAAACCATTGATCGCTAAAGCAAAAATACAAGGCCACATTACCGAACAAAATAAACCTCCACTTATAAAAGAGTATAAAGCCAAATTACCAGAACTTACAAGGCCAACAACCATCATGAAACATGCCGTTAAAGAAAGTATCAATAACGTACGAGCCGGATTATCGCCTGAAAAAATAAAAATAGCAGATGCTAAAATGATATAAGGAATATAATAAATATAATCTTCAACATTACTTCCTCTCAAATAATTAATACCACAAATAACCCCAAATGCTAAAAACGGTGTAATAATTTGCATTAATAATTTTGTTGTTTTCTTAAAATTAAAAACAGCCAGTGCGCCCGTCCATCTACCAATCATTAAACTTCCCCAATACAAGGAAATAAAATGTGAAATTTTTGTGTGATCAATTCCTTTTATTTCAGGCATTTTTAATAAGGCGCCCAAATTACTTTGAATGGTTACCTCTACTCCCACGTATACAAAAATGGCAATCATCCCTAATGTTAATTGTGGGTATTTTAGAGCGCCTAAATCCTTATCTAGTTTCTCAGAATGAGTAACCGTTGGTAATTTTGAAAACCATAAAATAGTTGCACACAAAATAAACAAACCAAATAAAATTAAGGCTGGAATTTTTACTGCACTCAAATCATTATTTGCAATGGTAGGAGCATTAATATTTCCAAACAATGCATAGCTCAAAACAACAGGCCCAATGGTTGTTCCAAAAGAATTTAAACCACCTGCCAAATTTAAACGATGCGAACCTGTTTCTTTTGCACCAAAATTAATAACAAATGGATTTGCCACAATTTGTTGCAAAGCAAAACCTAAACCAATGACAAATAAGGCTGTTAATAATAAAGGGTATGATAATAAATTTGCCGCAGGTATAAATAATAAAGCACCAACTGATGAAATTAATAATCCTAAAATCAATGATTTTTTATATCCAATTTTATCAATAGGATCACCACTTGCTCGCGAAGTAAAAAAATAAATAAGGGAACCAACAAAGTATGCAAAATAAAAAGCCCAATCTACCAACTGAGATTGAAACTGAGTCAATAAAAACTTGTCCTTAAAAAGTGGGATTAAAATGCCATTACTAGCGCCTACAAAGCCCCAAAAAAAGAATACAGTGATTAAGGTTACAAAAGAAGAATTTGTTTTTTGCATAAAAAAATAATTTGATAATACCCTAAAGTAAAGCTTTTAGCCTATTTGAGTTCAGCAATTGAATCTCATTTATTAACAAATTACTTTTTACTACTTATTGTAATAAATTATGCGCTATAACTCATAACTCTTATCTTTATTGAATGCAATTATTGACTCCTAAAAATTTTACCGACTACGAACTAATTGATTGTGGCGATTTTGAAAAACTAGAGCGCTTTGGTAAATACATCACTATTCGCCCAGAACCTCAAGCTGTTTGGAAAAAAGTGTATACTGAAGCTGAATGGGAAAAACAAGCCCATGTAAAATTTGTACCAAAAAGTAGCAGTAGTGGTGATTGGAAAATGCTCAAAAAAATGCCTGAGCAATGGACAATTAATTATGCCCTAGGCGATAAAAAAAACGCAAAAGAAATTACCTTTCGTTTAGGCTTAACTGGTTTTAAACACGTTGGTATATTTCCGGAACAAGCTTGTAATTGGGATGTGATTTTTGACTTTTTGAAAGATTTAGAAAAACCTAAATTCCTAAATTTATTTGCTTATACAGGTGGCGCTTCTTTAGCTGCAAGAGCTGCTGGTGCTGATGTAACCCATGTTGATAGTATTAAACAAGTAGTTAATTGGGCTAATGAAAATATGCAAAAATCAAACTTGGATAATATTCGTTGGTTGATTGATGATGCACTTAAGTTTGTAAAAAAAGAACAACGTCGTGGTAATTTTTTTCAAGGTATCATTTTAGACCCGCCTGCTTTTGGCCATGGTCCCAATGGTGAGAAATGGAAATTAGAAGATAATATTTTGGAAATGATGGATAGTGTTTTGCAAATTTTAGACCCAAAACAACATTTGTTAATTCTTAATGCCTACTCTTTAGGATTTTCAGCTTTAGTTCCTCAAAATTTATTAAATCCGTATGCTATTAAAAATAAATCAGAATTAAGCATTGGAGAATTATACTTACATGCAAAAAGTGGTGTTCAATTACCATTAGGCGTTTGGGGCAGATTGGAAAAGAAATAAAATCAATGAAATGAAAAATATAATAACATTAATTTTCCTTTGTATAGCTTCTGGCTTTTTTGGACAAATAATTCCAATGAACGGTGAAGTTTTTAAACAAACCCAAATTATGTTTGAATATCCTCAAATAAAAAATGCTGATGACTATTTTATTGAAATTACTAAAATAGATAATGTTTATACTGCAACAACAAATGCTATTAATGCTCATGATTCTTATATAGCACATCTGGTTGAATCAGGCTTAGAGTATGGGACAAAATATTATTGGAGGTACACTGCCTTCAAAGACAAAAAACCCATTTATAAATCAAAACAATTTACTTTTACAATTGAGAAAACGCCATTACTTAAAACTTTTAAAGCAAATGTTACCAAAAACGATAGTTCGAAAATAGAACAAGGATTAATTTTTTTAGATAACGGAATTGTAATTGATAGAAGAGGAAACCTTGTCCTAATTACCGATTCGTTTGGAGTGGAAAAAAGAGACTTTACGTTAACAGACGAAAACACACTTACCTATATTCAAAACAATGTGGCTTACGAAACTACATTAAACGGAAAAGTACTTTGGAAGTCAAAAGAAATAAAAACCGCAACGTATACTTTGTTTTTTTATCATCATGATTTAATAAAATTAAAAAATGGAAACTACCTCATACTGTGTAAAACAAAATTAAATGTTTCACCTGCATCAAATCCAGAATTAAATGAAGCAATTGTTGAACTAACAAAAAACAATGAAATTAAATGGTATTGGGATGAAAGATCACACTTGCCAGACACAACTTCTATACATAAATCACATTTAAATTCTTTGTTTTTTAATGATTCGTTAAATCAAATCATTGTAAGTTCGAGAGATTTAAATACTCTGTTTTTTATTGATAGAATCTCAGGCAAAATTGTAAAGTCTATTGGCTACCCATTATCAAACTCTTTAGAAAATTACCCACAAGTATTGTTTTCGGGCCAGCACAGCGCGCAACTACTTTCAAATAATAACATTTTAATATTTAACAACAATAGTAAATTTGGAAGAAATGGAAGTAGTAGTGTTTTGGAAATAAAACAACCTAACAAAGAAAAGCCTGTGGTAGATTCTGATTTTTTATTTCTGTATGAATTTGAAGAAACAGATCAAAATTATTGCGCAAAAGGAGGGGACGCTAACAAATTAGAAAATGGAAATTATCTTATCAGTTCAAGTGCCAACAACCGCAATTTTGAAATAAATAAAACTAAGGTATTATGGGAATGTAAGCCGCAAAAATTTGATTCAGCTTCAGCACGTTGGATTGATATAGGAAGTTATAGAATCAATTTTGTCAAAACATTATACCCGTTGTTTTTTTGTTTAGAAACAATTTATAAAAACGATATTCCAAATGGATTCAAACTAATAAATAAAGGATCGGATAAAAATACATTTATTGCAGTTATTAAAACTGCTGATAATAAAAAACTAATTAATAAGTCGTTTGAAATTAAATCAAACGAATCAGTTTCTGAATTATTAAACCTACAACAAGGAAAAATTTACACACTAGAAGTTTGGCCAAAAGATAAGCCTCATTTTAAAAAAACAATGCAAATTAAGCTCTAAAACTACAAAGAAAATGCCTATTTCGTAGGATTTATTGTTGTTCATCTATACTTTTTTACCACTTATGTAATTTCTATTTTATAAATGTTGTGTTTAACATTTTAATAGTTTAGTTTAGTGTTATTAATAATTTCAACTAAGTTAAGATCACATATACAACTCATGAAAAAAATATTTTATTTCTTAATCGCAAGCTTCACTATTTCAACAATACAAGCTCAACACGTTTGTTCTAAAGCAAAAGCAAAACATTTTACAAGCACATATGGTAAAGCTGCCGTTTTACCAATTGGATATGTACCACCAGAAAATAAATATGATTTAAAGTTTTACCACCTCAACCTAAATGTTGAAAGAAACACAACCTACATTAGTGGAAATGTAAAAAGTACAGCTAAAGTTGTAGTTGCTAGTTTAGATTCATTTGCTTTTTTATTACACAAAAATCACACGATTGATTCTGTATATGTAAACGGAGCCAAACGTAATTTTGTTCGTCAGGATAGTTTAGTGAAAGCAACTGCAGGAACACCAATATTACTTAACACCCTTTTTGATGCGATTGTTTATTATAAAGGAACTTGTCCTTCGGGCGGCGGCGCAGCAATTGGCGATGGCTATACAGCAGCTACATCTGGCTCTTGGGGAAACCAGGCAACGTTTAGTTTAAGCGAAAGTTTAGTGGCTTACCAATGGTTTCCATGTAAACAAGACTTAACTGATAAAATAGATTCATCTTGGGTATTTGCCACAACGGACAGTGCAAACATGGTTGGCTCAAATGGGTTATTAAAAAATGTTGTAAGCTTAGGAACAAAAAAACGTTACGAATGGAAATCGAAATACCCAATTGATTATTATTTAATTTCTGTTTCAACAGCTAAATATAGAGCCTATAATCTTTATGCAAAACCACAATATTTAGCACCTGACTCTATTTTAATTCAAAACTTTATTTACGATAATGCTATTTATAACCCAGCTTGGAATACTCAAAAACTTGCCTTAAATAAAATTAAACAGACCCTTGAAATGGAATCCAAACTATATGGAATGTATCCATTTTACAAAGAAAAATACGGACATTGCATGGCACCATTAGGTGGCGGCATGGAACATCAAACCATGACAACGTTAGGATTTTTTGATTTTGAAATTGATGCGCATGAACTTGGCCATCAATGGTGGGGAGATAATGTAACCTGCAAAGCATGGAAAGATATCTTTATAAATGAAGGATGGGCAAGTTATACCGAATATTTATGCGACCAATATTTACCAACCATTTCTGGAACATCAGCTGCTACTAAAATGACTTCTGTTCACAATAGCGTTATGTCTCAAGCTGGTGGAAGTTGTTATTTTACAAATGCAGATACAATGAATGCTAGTGTTATTTTTGATTCGCGTTTAACTTATGATAAGGGAAGTGCCTTAATACATATGTTGCGTTACACCATAAATAACGACTCCACCTTCTTTAATGCGATTAGGGGTTTTCAAAATACTTATAAATTTAACGTAGCAAGTGTAATTGATTTTAAAAATTACATGCAAACATTTAGTGGTATAAACTTAACTCAGTTTTTTAACCAATGGTTTTACGGACAAGGTTACCCAACTTTTGACGTGAAATGGAATCAAATTGGTGGTAATTTTATTTTACAATCCATACAAACACAATCTTTTCCAAGCTCGGTTCCACTATTTATTACGGATGTTGATTATAGAGTGTCGAGAACAGCGAAGCCTGATACCGTAATACGTTTAGGGCATGCAAATTTAACCGAAAATTATACCTTCCCATTAACGGGCAGTGTAACTAGCGTATTTGTTGACCCTGCAAACTGGATTTTAAATAAAGTAATTGGGCCAGTTAAAGATATTTCTTTAATTTCTACACTTGGCATTACTGAGCAACTAGCAACAGCCGATATATTTGTAGGACCAAATCCAACATCTGATTTTATCAATATTTATTTATACCAAACAGAAAAAGCATTGGTTGAAATAACAGACATTACAGGTAAATTAATTGCTACTCAAACTATAAAGAGTGAAGCGCAATTTGATGTTTCAAAATACAGCAATGGCATTTATAATGTAAGTATTAAAAATAACCAAGGTGAAATTTTAAAAGTTACTAAGCTTGTAAAAAATTAAAGAGATTTGTTTTTAAACACTTATAACCGTTTAAAAACGGATAATGTAGTTACGCTTAGCGAACATACGGGTGCAAGATTGGCGAATGTTTTGTATATTTATTGCGCTTAGCGATAAGTTATAGCCAATGCTTAAGGACGACCCAACTCAGAACAACATTCTCTCGGACAGAGTTGTAACTTTTTAAAAAAAATTCGTTATTACGGACGTATGAAAACATTTCTATCTTCTATAATCTTTATCGTTTTTCTGTTTCCGCCTGTTTTGACAGCTCAAAATCTCGTCCCCGACCCAGGCTTTGAAATTATGCAGAAGCCTCCAAGTAAAGATGACAATGGAATACGATGTACAAGCAATTGGGTAAACGCTGTTCTTTCCGGTGGTGATTATTATAATAGTGTTGCGAAAAGTAAGCTTTTAGGAGTTGGCGTCCCTCGTAATATTTTCGGATACCAACAACCACATTCGGGTAATGGATATGCAGGAATTTGTATCCAAAAAGACATGGTGGAATATGTAGAAACTAAACTTACAAGTCCTCTAAAAAAAGGACAAAAATATCTTATTGAATTTTATATCTGTCGGGCGGAACATAGATTACATCATGTAGACGAATTTGGCATTTTATTTACAACTAAAATGCAATGGGGTGCTGAAAAAACAGGAATATCTGTAAAACCTCCTTTAAACTTTGTAAACACAAATGGATATAAAGACACAAAGAATTGGACAAAGCTTTCAGCAACCTATATTGCCGAAGGCTTTGAAGCTGTTATAATCTTAGGACATTTTAATTATGATAAAAAAAAGAGTTTAAAAGGAAAGGCTCACTATTATATTGATGATGTTTCAATCATTCCAGTTAATGAAGAGACAGCATCTTCAAATATTACCGAACAAAATACTTTTTCGGACTCTCAACTAAAAGATTCAATTAAACAAATATTTGCACCAGTTATTGGCAAAAATGTTACTTTAAAAAATATTTTCTTTAATAGTAATAAAAGCGAACTTCTTCCAGCTTCTTTTGAAGAGCTTAATAAACTTGCCGAATACCTTGAAAAAAATGACAACACTTTTATTGAAATAAATGGACATACAGACAACACTGGAAATGAAGAAGAAAATAAAAAACTTTCTGAAGCAAGAGCAAAAGCAGTTGCGGACTACTTAAACATAAGAGGAATCAATAAAAAACGAATAAAATATTTTGGTTACGGCAGTTTAAAACCAATTTCGACTAACGACACAGACATCGGGAAACAGCAAAATCGTAGAGTTGAATTTATTATAAACAAAAATTAAGACAAGCGGACACTCGACAAATGTATATAAAAGCACTGGCTATAACAGCACCTATTGGCAAAAAGGGC
>JBBQKU010000040.1:0-38843 GCA_038327195.1 Bacteroidota bacterium
AGAGTATGTCGATGCCAATTTTTCAATAAAACCCCTTGAGTCTAAACTTAAGGGGTTTTTTGTTTTATCATTATAATTATCTCTCTCTTTATTATGAAAATTAATAATAATAATTTATCTCAATTATGGTTATTGTACCAAGCTGAACTAAGTGATTTGTACGATTTAGATGAATTATATTCAATTTTTGAACTAGTTTGTGAAAGTTTTTTAAATTATTCAAAAATTGAAGTAAAGACAAAAATTAATGAAAATATTAATCAATCTGATTTAATTAATATTTATAATACCTGTAACGAACTTAAAACTGGTAAACCTATTCAATATATTTTAGAGGATGCATATTTTTTTGATTTAAAACTAAAAGTTAATAGTTATGTGCTAATTCCGCGCCCTGAAACGGAAGAATTAGTGTATTTAATAAATAATACAATTTCTCAAAATAAATCGAATCAATTAAGAATTATTGATATTGGAACAGGTTCTGGATGTATCCCAATTGCTATAAAAAATAATTTCACAAATTTTATTTTATATGGTGTTGATGTTTCTGAATTGGCATTAAATGTTGCAATTTCTAATGCTAAAATTAATAATGTAGATGTTGATTTTTTTATAATTGACATTTTAAAAACTCAAGAATTAAATAATTCTCCCTTTGATATCATAATAAGTAATCCGCCTTATGTTTTACTTTCAGAGTCTATACAAATGGATAAACGAGTACTAGATTTTGAGCCAAGTTTAGCTTTATTTGTTGAAGAAAATGATCCTATTATTTTTTATAAAAAAATAATAGATTTATGTTTAAATTCACTAACGAAAAAAGGGTATTTGTTTTTTGAACTTAATCCTTTTTTTGCGAATGAAGTGATGATTTATGCTGATTCTTCTAATCAGTTTGAAACTATTGAGATTATAAATGATATGAGTGGTAAACAACGATTTTTAAAAGCACAAAAAAAATGAAATATATTTTAATATTATTTTTAATTATCAATAGTTTTGTTTTTTCCCAAACAGATGTTGATATTGTTGCTAAACCAATAGGTGGAATTGAAAACATTGAACAGGTTTTTCAATCACAATTAATTTACCCAGAAATTTTATTAAAAAAAAATATCAATAGAGATGTTGCTATTTATTTTGAAGTATTAAAAGATGGTAAGGTTTGTAATATTGAATTTAAAGAAGATTACGAAAATGAATTTAAGCAAGAAGCTAACAGATTATTAAAATATATTATTTTTGATCCTGCTTCTATTAGCAATGTTAAAGTTGATTCTAAAACCTTTATAGTTTTTAAATTTAACACTAGTACTTATAAAAAATATTGTAAGCAAAGAGGATTTCAAATTCACAAAGACGTTAATTTATTTGATACTAGTTTTGTTGTATATCAGCGAGCAGATGTTTCACCAGAATATTTTAAAGGAGAAACCGCTTTAGGTGAATATGTTTTATCTACACTTGAGTATCCAGATTTAGCAATTAGACAAAATTTACAAGGGACTGTTCTATTAAGTTTTATCGTTGAACCAAATGGAACAATAAGTAATATTGTGGTTGAAAAAGAATTTAATCATCTTTGCACAAATGAAGCTATTAAAGTGATTCGCGGAACAAAATGGAATGCAGGAAAAAAAGATGGAAAGTTAATTCGTTATAAAACTAAATATCCAATTGTTTTTAATTTAAATAATATTAATAAAGATAATGCTACAAGTGAACAACGGTAGCTTATAATAAACTGTATATGTATAAAATATCAAACGACAAACAATTAACGATTAACGAAATTCAAAGTATTTTAGCCACAAATGCTAAACTTGTTTTATCGGACAAAGTAAAAAAAGACATAATCGATTGTAGAAATTATTTAGATAATAGAATGGCGTCTCAAAAGACTCCTATATATGGTATTAATACTGGTTTTGGTTCTTTGTGTAATGTAATAATTCCTGAAAATGAACTAGAACAATTGCAAACAAATTTAGTAATGTCGCATGCGTGTGGCATGGGCGAAGAAGTTCCGATGGAAATTGTTCGTTTAATGTTATTGTTGAAAATCCAATCATTATCCTATGGTAAGAGTGCTGTTCAGTTGCAAACGGTTGAACGTTTATTAGATTTATATAATCATAAAGTTTATCCAATTGTATATGAACAAGGTTCTTTAGGTGCTTCAGGAGACTTATCTCCACTTGCACATTTATCATTGCCATTGTTGGGTTTGGGAGAAGTTAATTATCAAGGGAATAAACGTAATGCAGCAGAAGTTTTAGCTAGTTTGAATTTAAAACCTATCAGTTTGAAATCGAAAGAAGGCTTGGCATTGCTAAATGGCACTCAGTTTATGGGTGCTTATGGTGTTTGGTGTTTAATTAAATCTCAAAAATTAAATATTCTTTCAGATTTAATTGCCTCAGTTTCTTTGGATGCTTTTGACGGAAGACGCGAGCCATTTAAAGATAATATTCATTTAATACGTCCACATAAAGGGCAATTGCAAACTGCGCGAGCAATATTGAAAAATTTAGAAGGCAGTGAAATTTTAGCTCAAAATAAAATACATGTTCAAGATCCTTATTCATTTAGATGTATACCTCAAGTTCATGGTGCAACTAAAGATGCTACGAATTATGTAAATTCTGTTTTCGAAACTGAAATAAATTCTGTAACCGATAATCCAACTATTTTTCCAGAAGATGATGATATTATTTCGGGTGGTAATTTTCATGGTCAACCATTAGCTATTTCATTCGATTTTTTATCAATTGCGATGGCTGAGTTGGGAAGTATCTCTGAAAGACGTGTATATCAATTAATTTCAGGCATTAGAAATTTACCTGCTTTTTTAGTTGCCAAACCAGGACTGAACTCTGGTTTTATGATTCCTCAATATACTGCCGCTAGCATTGTTAGTCAAAATAAACAGTTATGTACACCTGCAAGTATTGATAGTATTGTTTCGAGTAATGGACAAGAAGATCATGTGAGTATGGGGGCAAATGCTGCTACAAAGTGTTTTAGAGTAATTGAAAACGTTGAAAAATTATTAGCGATTGAATTATTAAATGCTTCGCAAGCAATTGAGTTTAGAAGGCCATTGAAATCTTCAATAATTATTGAAACTTTATTGAAAGACTTTAGAAAATTAATTCCATTTATAAATAATGATAAAGTTATGTATCAAGAATTGGAAGCAACTTTGCAATTTATAAAAACGATTAAGGTTTAAGATGAAATATTATATTTTCGCCTTCATTTTTATTAGTAAGTTAGGTATTGCTTGTCAATGCCCATTAACGCAATTAAACCCAGCTGAACTTAATAAATATGATATTATATTTAAAGGAAAAATTAATTCCTTAAAAATAAATGGTGCTAGAAGTGAAGTTATTTTTACAATTGATGAGTTATATAAAGGAATGATTGCTCAAAATTTTAAAATTATTTATAATAATGAGGATGTTTGTAAACTGGACCTCCGTAATGGAGATGAATGGATTATTTACACTAATTATTATCAAATAGATAATGCTAAGTTCGATTTTTGCAGTAGAAGCAGGGTTTATATTAAAAATATAAAAGAGGATTTCTTTACTGTAAATACTGGTGTTAGCTATGATGAAGAACTAAAATACCTCCAGAAAAATTTAGGTTTGCATAAACTATTAAAAAACAATCCAAATAGAGTAGAGAATAGAAACATTATACCTACAACAAATCAATTTATTATTGTATTAATTTGCTCTTTGCTAGGATTAATATTCTTTATTTGGTTGGTTAAAAAATTATTAAAATAATAAAAACGCTTATTATGAAAAAAGTTCAATTATATAAAGCTCACCCTTGGCATGGTATTTCTTTCGGCGAAAATGCACCAGAAGTAATTACTTCATTTATAGAAATGGTACCTGCAGATCATGTGAAATATGAGATTGATAAAACATCAGGTTATCGAAAAGTAGATCGTCCTCAAAAATTTTCAAATATTGTTCCTGCACTTTATGGTTTTGTACCCCAAACATTTTGTGGGGAAGAAGTTGCAAAACTCGCCAATGCAATAACAAAACGAACTGATATTGTTGGAGATGGCGACCCGTTGGATATTTGCGTATTAACAGAAAGAAATATTACAAGTGGAGATATTTTAATTGAAGCCATTCCTATTGGTGGATTTAGAATGATAGATAAAGGAGAGGCTGATGATAAAATAATTGCTGTAATGGCAAAAGACGAAATGTATAATAAGTGGAAAGATATTAGTGATGTTCCTGAATCATTATTAAATCGTTTGAAGCATTATTTTTTAACTTATAAAAATATACCAGGAGAAAGTATTGCCATCGTTGAAATACCAGAAATATACGGACGAGAAAAAGCTCATGAAGTTATTTTAAAAAGTATTGAAGATTATAATAAAACTTATAAATCTTATTTAGACTTGGGTATTTAATTAAGCCTTATTAAAATCATTCATGCAACGCTGAAGCCCAATAAAAGCAAATGCTTTAATGGCATCGCTAGCAATTTTTAAACGATCATTTAATGTTTTTTTCTCTTCATCACTCCATTTGCCTAATACATAATTAACTTGGTTTCCTTTTCCAAATTCATTACTAATTCCAAATCGCATACGTGCGTAGTTTGTTGTTTGTAATATTTCTTGTATGTTTTTTAAGCCATTATGGCCACCATCACTTCCTTTTGGACCAATGCGGATTTTACCAAAAGGCAATGCTAATTCATCGACAATTACAAGACAATTTTCTACTGGAATTTTTTCAGCCTTCATCCAATAATTCATTGCTTTGCCACTTAGATTCATATAAGTACTAGGTTTTATTAAAATAAGTTGTTTTCCTTTATATTTTAACTCTGCAACATCAGCTAATCTATCTGTTTTAAATTTTAAATCGTTTTCATTAGCCAAATAATCTAGTACGTCAAAACCAATGTTGTGACGCGTGTGAGCATATTCATCACCAATATTTCCTAAGCCTATTATTAAGAATTTACTCATACGCAAATATAATTTTTATTCATTTAAAAACTTCATAAAAACCAAAAACCCTTTCAGTTTCCTGAAAGGGTTTTGGACTCAAAAACTAAAAACCATGGCGTGGTTTCAGCTTTTATTTTTTGGATGGATTATTTACCGTCCATTTTATCTTTAAGAGCAGATAATGCTGAAATATCACCTAAAGTAGTTTTCTCTTGGTTGTCTTTCATTTTCTTTACTGCTTTTTTAGTATCATCAGTTTCAGCTGTTTTAGTTGCTTTTTCAACTTTTTTAGCTTCTTCTTTCACTTCTTCGTGTAAACGAGCGTGAGAAACAACAATACGTTTAGATTCTTTACTGAATTCAATTACTTTGAAATCCATTACATCTTCAACTTTTGCAGTTGTACCATCAGCTTTATTTAAGTGACGAGATGGGCAGAACCCTTCAACACCATAAGTTAAGTTAATTGTAGCTCCTTTATCGTTAATAGAAGTAATTGTTCCTTGATGAACTGAATCAATTGTAAATACTGTTTCAAATACATCCCAAGGATTATCTTCTAATTGTTTGTGACCTAATGATAAACGACGGTTTTCAGCATCAATTTCTAATACTGTTACATCTAATTTATCACCAATCTTACAAAATTCAGATGGATGTTTAATTTTTTTGCTCCAAGATAAATCAGAAATATGAACTAAACCATCAACACCTTCTTCTAATTCAACAAAAACACCAAAGTTTGTAAAGTTACGTACAATACCATTGTGCTTAGTTCCTTTAGCGTATTTGTCAACAATCATATTCCAAGGATCAGGAGTTAATTGTTTAACGCCTAAACTCATTTTACGCTCTTCTCTATCTAAAGTTAAAACTACTGCTTCAACTTCTTGACCAACTTTTAAGAACTCTTGAGCAGAACGTAAATGTTGTGACCAGCTCATTTCAGAAACGTGAATTAAACCTTCAACACCTTGTGCAATTTCAACAAAAGCACCGTAATCAGCTAATACAACAACTTTACCAGTTACTTTATCACCAATTTTTAAGTCAGCATTTAAAGCTTCCCAAGGGTGAGAAGATAATTGTTTTAATCCTAATGCGATACGTTTTTTATCATCATCAAAATCTAAAATTACAACGTTAATTTTCTCGTCTAATTTAACGATTTCTTCTGGGTGATTAATACGTCCCCAAGATAAATCAGTAATGTGAATTAAACCATCAACACCACCTAAATCAATAAACACACCGTAAGTAGTGATATTTTTTACAATACCTTCTAATACTTGTCCTTTTTCTAATTTAGAAATAATATCACGTTTTTGAGATTCAATTTCAGCTTCAATTAATGCTTTGTGAGATACTACAACATTTTTAAATTCATTGTTGATTTTCACAACTTTAAATTCCATTGTTTTACCAACATAAACATCATAATCACGAATTGGCTTAACATCAATTTGTGAACCTGGTAAAAATGCTTCAACACCAAATACATCAACAATTAAACCACCTTTAGTACGACATTTAACAAAACCTTTAATGATTTCATCAGTATTAAGAGCCTCATTAACTCTATCCCAAGCTTTACCAGCACGAGCTAATTTATGAGATAATATTAATTGACCATTTGCATCTTCTGCTTTTTCAATAAATACTTCGATAGAATCACCGATTTTTAAATCAGGATTGTAACGAAATTCTGATAAAGAAACTACTCCATCAGATTTGTAACCAATGTTTACAACAACTTCACGTGAGTTTTTAGAAACTACAGTTCCTGAAATAACTTGTGCATCAGAAATTGTACTTAATGATTTACCATACATTTCATCTAACGAAGTTCTTTCAGTTTCAGAATAGTTATCGTTTTTTCTTCCAATAGAACTCCAATCAAAATCTGGATTTCCAACATTTGCATTTTTATCTGCCATTTTTTTTAATAATTGTATTCGGTATTTCAAAGGCTACCGAAGAGGTTAGTTTATATTTTATATTCCCAATAAATACCTTGATTAAAAATTGGGCTACAAATATACGTATTTTTGGCTTTAATTTTTAAAGAAAAATAAAATAAATTTATTTTTAAATATTTGATATTCAGATACATAGATTATGTTTTTTTTTTGAGTTTTAGCTTTTATAAGTTATATTTCGTAATACTTATATATATTAAAACATGAATTCGATTATTACACATGGAATAGAAATTTCGGTTCAAACCCAATATTATGCACCTCAATCATCACCAAAAGAAGGACATTATTTTTTTGTTTATGAAATTACTATTACTAATAAAAGTGAATACACTGTTAAATTATTAAAGCGTCATTGGGACATAACTGATTGTTTTGGACAAAAAAAGCAAGTTGATGGTGATGGGGTAATTGGAGAAACACCAACATTAGAACCTAATGAATCGTTTTCTTATAATAGTGGTTGTGATTTTATTACCGAAATTGGAAAAATGAGTGGTTTCTATACAATGCGTAAAATGGTTGATAAATCTGAATTTAAAGTAACTATTCCAGAATTTGTGATGGTTTTGCCTGCTAAGTTAAATTAAAACTTTAAAACAAAATGTTCTTTTTCTTTCTGTTCGGTTCTGAAAAACACTATTCCGAAATGAAAAAAATCTAAACTTAATTTTACGTCTTTATGTTTGCAAATTTCTTCCCATGCCTTTTGCATATCTTTACTCCAATTAATATCATCAAACACAAAAATTGATTGTGAATTTTTTTTTGTTAATGCTAATGTAAAATACTTTATGGTGGCTTCGTAAGAATGATTTCCATCGACATATAAAAAGTCTAAACTATCAATTTGAGAAAGTATTCTCGGAAACTCGTCTTCAAAATTAGCATTGCTGTTTTTGATATTAGTTATTTTATTTTTCGAAAAAAGTTGGTTTGCATAGTTATAAATTTCAGAACAACCCTCAATCGTAAAAACGGTACTTTTTTTAATTGGGTTAGCTAAATATATGGTAGTTAAGCCTATCGAAGTGCCAAGCTCTACAATTGTTTTGGGATTAAATTTATTTATTATGCGATATAAAAATTCGGCTTGTTTTTTTTGAGCTATACCATTTTTCGCGATTTCTTTTATTTTTCTTTGGTTTGACTTTAATCTTTTTGAACCAACACCAAAATCTGTAATATTTAAGGTTGTTTCATCTAATAACAATTGGGTTCTAATTAAATCTAATTCTTCAAAATCTTTAAAAGGATTTTTGTTTTTAATTAATTCATTGTAAAAATCAAATACAAATGGTGAATGCACATCATGCTCTGAATAAGCTGTTATTTTATAATTTATAAATTTTAAAATTAATTTTAAACTCATTTTATCTCAGTTATATTACAATTACAAACAACATTCTTTTCAATTGGTTTTGTTTTATAATTTGGTAATGTAATTTCTTTCATAAAATAAATAGTAAGCTCTGAAATTTTATTATTGGGGTTTTCAATATTCCATTTTTTTAATAAATATTTGCAATAATAAGGACGCATGTAATTATTATTATTAAAAACATAATTTTCAGAATATTTTCTCCATCTATCACTTTCAAATTCAGATACGACCGAAATTGGCTTTGAAAATGAAACTTTATTGATATTGTGCTTTATATCTATGTTTTTGTGATTTTCTCCTAAGCCGCTAAAAACGTAATAACCATCATCTTTTAAAATGTATGGTGAAAACATCCCCCAATTTTGCTCAAGTCTAAACATATTTCCAAATTTAATTAAACTAATATCGAGAGCATATGGAAAGTTTTTAACAGCACCTAAATTAAGCATCAAACAATAAAATATTACAAATAATAAGAAAACATTTTTTAATGAAAATAGGAATTCAAATATAAAAAGTTTTTTTTCAGGTATAGGTTCCAATATTTTTAACCGCTTAGGCTTAATAAATTTTTGCTCAACCCAATTCATTATTTCACTAGGTAATAAGCCAATAAGAGTGACTAAACCTATAATGAAAAATAAGCCAACATAAAGTGACATAGAAATACCAATATGTAACAATGCAATTGAACCAATACCAATAAGCTTTATTTTTTTTGGAAATGGTAATAAAAACAACAAGGGGGCAATAAGTTCAATATAGTAAACTAATAAGGTGAGTATTTTTAATAATATTGGAAATTGATACAGGTAAGTTCCAAAAGGCAACCTAATTTGATCTAAACTTAAGGCATAGTATAATGCTGTACCTTCTGTTCGCCATTCTGGTGATGTTTTTAGTAATGCAGAAAAAAAATACACTGAAAATACTAGAAGTATGTAACCAATATTTGCAGTTGAAAAGTACGAGTTTTGATATGAACTTTCTTTTTTTAATGAATATCTTTCGCCCCATGGTAAAAAAATACCCCAAAGCAATGCTAACCTTAATAAATCATCACCTCCTTGTAATATAAAGGGATTTCTGTTTTGTAGCGAAACTAAAAATACCCAGCAAATAAACGTGAAAACTCGAGTTCGATATCCTATCAATAATAAAATGGCACATAATGCATTTATACAAAACAAAACTATTTGCAACCACAAATCACCACTTAAAGCATGAAAGGAAAAATATACTTCATTCCAATTATATAATTTTAAAATAGAAAGAGGTAAAATACCTTCGTCTGTAAAAAAAGCCTTTATTGATAAAGCTCTAATAAATAAATCAATTAATAGAATTAATGAGATGCCAATCCTCATACATGCTAATGCTCTCAAATCTAGGGAAAACGAATCTTTTATAAAAAATATAAGACTGGTTATTTTTTTTTTGAATGTCACAAATAGCTTATTTTTCTTATTAATAAATTATAAATTTAAATATTTTTAATATTACCTTATATGCTATTTATCATATTTTTAAAAGGAAATTTTGATTGAATTCAAAACAAAAAAAGCATTCGTTTTAAACGAATGCTTTTTTTGTTTTTTAATAGGATAGGGTTATAAACAACCAACTTGGCCACTCACAGTAACAACCGGAAATGAACCTGGTGATTGAGTACAAGCAATAGCTGAAAAACTTGCAGTAATTCCAGTTCCTGAAGCTGTAACGGTAACAATTCCTGAGTTTGAAAACCAATTACTTCCAGTTGGTTGCCCTGGAGGGTTATTAACACTCATAAAACATTTATTTGGGCCACTTGATAATAATGAACCAGAATTAACTAATTGATATGTACCTGGAGTAGGTGTAACTGAAAAACAAACTGAAATGGAAGTTCCGGTACTGCTATTAGAAATACTCAAACAAGTTTGGCCGGCAACACAATTAGAACTAGTCCAAGAGCCTATTGTTCCAATTCCAGTCATACTCGAATTTTGCATAGCAACTGATGTTGTTGAAATTGTTCCAGTAGTTGTTACATTCGTAATGTTAGGATTATTTCCAGTACCTGTTACTGCTTCATCCTTATAAGTTGGGGTAATTGCAGAGCTATCATTTTTCTTTTTACAAGAAATTAAAATAACACTTCCTACAATTAATACCGTTAAAGCTGATAAAATGATTTTTTTCATTTTTTATAGTTTTTATTTATTCAAATTTAATGGTTTATATTTTAATTTCCAAATAGTTACACTCAATATTTAGCATGACTCAGTAATTAGTAAAAGGTTTTACCATGTTTTGCCATCGATTTTAATAAAACACAAGTTCTATATCGATCTTCCTCATAATCACAATATAACTGATTTAATGTTTTTTGAATAAAATCTAATCCAATTTCATCAGCCCATTTTAATAACCCTTTTGGATAATTTACTCCTTTAGTCATTGCTAAATCTACATCATGTACACTTGCAATTCCTAAATATGTAGTGTCGCAAGCTTCATTAATTAACATGCAAAGAATTCTATTTAAAATATTTTTCCCTAACGTTTCATCTTTATTTGGCAAAATTTCAATTGCTCCTTCTTGATAATCATAAAATCCTTTTCCTGATTTTTTTCCCAAAAAATTTGCTTCTAAAAGGCGCTTTTGAGATAGGGAAGGTTTAAATCGTGGGTCAAAATAGAATTGTGTCCATACAGTTTCAGTTACAATATAATTAACATCGTGTCCAATTAAATCCATTAACTCAAATGGCCCCATTTTAAAGCCTCCAAATTCTTTCATAGCCCAATCAATAGTAGCAATGTCTGCAATTTGCTCTTCATAAATACGCAAGGCCTCACTATAAAAAGGGCGGGCTACTCTATTTACAATAAAACCAGGAGTGTCTTTTGCCATTACTGTGATTTTTTTCCACGAATCAATAATTGCTTTACAATTTTTTGCAACATTTAAATCTGTAGCAATCCCAGGTATTATTTCAACCAATGGCATTATGGTTGCTGGATTAAAAAAATGAATGCCAATAACTCTTTCTGGTAAATTACATGCTGAAGCAATGGATGTAATTGATAATGAAGATGTATTTGAAGCTAATATACATGAATCAGAAACTATAGATTCTAATTCTTTGAATACAGTTTGTTTAATGGTTAGATTTTCAATGATCGCTTCAATAATTAAATTACAATCTTTTAAATCAGAAATAGAATTACTAAATATTAAGTTTGATTTAATTTCATTTGATTTCTCTTCTGAAATTTTTTGCTTTTCAACGAGTTTTGATAAAGTAGTAGATAGGTTTTTTTTTGCTTTTTCAATTGCCTCAATACTAGAATCAAAAATAATTGTTTTATGATTTTGAGTGGCAGAAATTTGAGCTATTCCAAGTCCCATAGCTCCAGAGCCAACTACGCCAATAATACTTTGTGGTGAGAACATCATTAATTTTGAATTATAATTTTCTTTGTTTCGTTAACAGTTGTTCCTTTCAAAGTGATGAAATAACATCCGTTTTCTAAATTAGTTGTATTTATGTTTTGTTTAAATAATGATTCATTTGGCTGAAATACTCCTTCTTGAATAATTTTCCCAAAAATATCATTAATGCAATAAGAAACCGTTTGATTTAATTGATTTGCAATATAAATAGTGAAGTCGTTTTTACTAGGATTTGGATAAACACTGAATTGTGAAGTTGATTTTTTTGTTTCATTTAATCCAACAATTGAAGTATTGTAAGTATTATCTCCCTGTAAAATGAAAATACCATTTTGCATATCGCAAGCAATAATAATTTTGCTTGGTAAATAAGGGTATGCTCCCCAATTTCCACGATAAGCATTAGTTGTGAAATTATCATTTAAACCATGTTGTGGTTGGGTATCAAAAAAACCATAAACTGTTGAAACTGATGGAGTAGAAATATCATACAAATAAATACCATCTTGATAAGTACTCAACCAACACCATTTATTACCAACAATATAAGGGTTGTGAGCTGTTGCTCCATAATGTGAGCGAACAGTATCAACCAAAGAAATGCTTGTAATGTTTGAAACATCAATAATTTTTGCAGGTAATCCAGTAGGAACTTCATCTGCAAATACCATTGTTTTTTTATTTGAAGTAAGCGATGAACTATGGTTGTAACCAGAATAAGGATAGCTTGTAAATGAAGATAATAAAGAGAATGTATTGGTAGAAAGTAATTTTACAACAAATAATCCTTGCCCTCCACATGAAGCAAAAATAGTGTCATTATTTACATACATATCATGCACATAACCAATACTTGGAACATCTTGAGCAAGTTTTCTAATTAATACTGGTACGGATGGTGTTGCAAGACTATAAACATGCATACTTTCTGTTCCGCCTCCAAGTGGAGTTACACCCCCACAATATAACTTGTCTTTATCTACATATACGGTGTGTGCCCTTTCAAAATAGGAAGTGCCTTCATATACAACGTGAACTGAATCTGGTAAATATTGCATATCTATAATTTGGAAACTATTTGGTGGAGCATCGTCACTCACGATATAACAATAATTTTGATACGTTTTTAATTCACGCCATGTACATCCATTTTTTTTTGCTTTAACCGAATCACTAATAATTGGGGTGCTTGGGTTTGTAACATCAATGAAATAAGTTTTACTGCTAGTGCCAACTATTGCGTATTCTTTGTTTTTAGATGATTGGAACCAGCCCCAACAACCTGAATACTTTCTTCCATCCGAACCAGTTAAGTCTGTTTCAGGATCAATATGTGCAAGTAAATTCACATTTAAACTTGGGTAAACTTGAGCATTTATGTTTAGTGTTGAACAAAAAATAATTGCCAGAAATAGTAATTTGTGATACATTTTTTAAGTTTTTTAGTTATGGCAAGATACAAAAAAAACAGAATGCGAACTAATTGTTTTTAAGATATAAAATCGAATAAAAGAATTAAATTTTTACTTTTACGTTATGGATTTAAAAAATATTACTGAAAATGTTGTAGTTATAGCAAGGGAAGTTGGTGAGTTTATTAGAAATGAAAGAGTTAATTTTAATTATGATAAGGTTGAAATTAAGGGGCTGAATGATTTAGTTAGTTATGTGGATAAAACGGCAGAAGAAAAGATTGTAGAAAAGCTTAAGCCATTAGTAAATCAGGCGGGTTTTATCGTTGAAGAAAATACAATTTCTGAAAAAAAAGAATTTAATTGGATTGTTGATCCACTTGATGGCACAACAAATTTTGTTCATGGAATTCCTAGTTATGCAATTAGCATAGCTTTAGAATGTAAAGGAGAAATAATTTGTGGTGTTGTTTATGAGGTGTCTCGTGATGAATGTTTTTGGGCTTATACAAATGGAGGTTCTTTTTTAAATGGAATTCCAATTGCTGTATCAAAACAAAAAAAACTTTCAGAAAGTTTAATTGCAACCGGATTTCCGATTTTTAATTTTGAAAAAATTAAAGCCTATTTAATTTGCTTAGAATATTTAATGAGGAACACGCATGGAGTAAGAAGAATAGGAGCAGCAGCTGTTGACTTATGTTATGTTGCTTGCGGACGGGTGGATGCTTTTTTTGAATACAATTTAAATCCCTGGGATGTTGCCGCAGGAGCTTTAATTGTTAGGGAAGCAGGAGGAACAGTTTGTGATTTTAAATTAAAGAATAACTGGTTATTCGGTAAAGAAATTATAGCAACAAACACTAATATTAAAATTGAATTTGAAAATTTAATTAGTGAAAAATTTAACTTAACTTAAAATTTAGAACGAAGTCTAGTTTTTCCACGTTTAGGAGCAAAAAATTTGCCAATTGTTATTTGAATGCCCATATAGGAATCCTTTTCTTTGTCACCTCGTTGAGCACCATTTCCACTGCCGTCTGGTGCGGTAGCTCCTGGAATATTCCCTTTACTTGGGTCTGCCATTGTTAGTGAAGTAGAACCATAAGCTTGTTCTAATAAAAACTTATCATAATAAACTGTACTAACGTCATCAATGTAATCAGTAAAGGTTTTTCGGTAATTAACTTCAATTCCTATACACCATTCTTTTGATAAAATCATCCTGTAAGCTATACCCATTGGTATAGAAACTGCAACTCTTTTATATTGTTTTGGTCCTCCAGGTAAACCTTGACCTTCAGTATGTAAAGGTTGTAACTTAGTCCAAGCACCAGTAATAGGATTTCTTCCTTTTGGATTAAAATAGAAAGCTCCAATCCCAATAAATCCAATAAATTCGAATGCACGAGATTTTTTTCTGTGCCCCATTGTTTTGGCTATTCCATAATGATGGCCAACTTTATTTGAAAAAATAGAGAGTTCTAATCTAGTTGCTACTTCGAAAATATTTGATTTAAAATTTAAATTTCTATTATTTCGAAATGGTTCTGTTGTTAATTTATCATCTCCAGCTACTGCTAAATAATTAAAGCTGCTGTGCCAATTAACATTCTTTAAAAACTTGTAACGATATGCTAAACTTATTGCTGGACGAGTTAGTTTGAATTCTAAATCAACAGGACTGAAATCTGTCCCAATCTTATTTAATCCTCCTAAATCCCCTAAAAATTGTGAAGCACCTATTTGAATAATTAGTTCTTTTTTATACCGTTTCCAGTCATTAGCTCTTGAAAAACCTTGAGAAAATAAACCTTTAATACTTAGTAAAAGTATAAAGGCAATTAAAAATATATTTAGTCGTTTATTCAAAAAAAATACACATTGTTGATTCAAGAATGCAAATATAGGTATTTTTTGACCAAATATTAGCTTAAAAAGGTTACTAAAATGTTAAAAAACAGGATGTTAATTACCTAAATCTTCATTGCTATAATACAATTTGTAAAACTTGAGCCCTTTTTCTTCGTCATAACCCTTTTCTACATAATCATGTCTTCCATGCACATAAATATGGAAATTCTTATCCAGCTTTACCACACTTTTCATGAATTTTTGATTTTTCTTAACTGCTGTTGGTGATACTTCAAAATCATCAATTGCTGTTAGATCCATTTTATCATTATAGGTTTTTCTGTAATCAGTAAATGCTTCTTTTATCTCTGGTTGTGCTAAAACTTCTGTTTCAAATTCTTTAATATTAAAATTATCTTTTTCTTTAAAAAAACTGGTACTTTTATTAAGCATCATCATTTGATCTTGCTTAGTAACATTGTTGTTTTCTGTTAAAACCTCTTCGCAAAATCCTTTACATGTTTCAATAAAATTATTAGTATGGAAATACGCATTTTGTTTCATTTTAGTATTTAAAAAATCCTCTACCCAATAAAAGGCACAATCTGCAATTTTATTGTTCGTGTCAACAATGCTTATTTTATAACCTTCTTCTTTATTAGTGTTAAAAATAATACAACCTTTATCAAGTTTATTAATATTAATGCCATTATCACATTCTACATCAAAATTATCTAAATGTTGAAACACTTTTAAATACGTGTCTTTATTTTCTGTTTTAAATAAACCAACGGCGTCAGTTAATTCGCCATCAACCATGCAATCTTTAAAATAACAAACATAAAATTCGCCTCCTTTAATTTTTGGATGCATAGATTGATAATGCAAATGCTCAGCAATTTTTTTACTACTATCTATAAAAGAACCTTGAGATTTAAAAATATCTTGAACATAACCATTCACATCATGATAATGCATTTCGTTTTTAGCTTTAAATTGATAATAGATATCAGTTTTAAATGGAGACGTTAAATATCGCATAACTGTATCTTTCAAAAAATCATCCGATATTTCTATGTTTTTTTCGCTTAGAGTTAACTCTTCTCCTAATCCTTTATTCCCAACAAAATGTATCACAAAATGTGTTAATTGCGAACGTGTAAAATCTATCATGGCACTAAAAATGTATTAAATTTATAAAAATTAAAAATAGTGTTTTACTAGTGCCAAATGATTTCCAACTATTAACAAACTTTAAACAATAATTAATGTTACTAACGGACAATTTCCGTTATAACTAATAACTCTATATTTAATAAAATAAATAAATTTGTATATGATCCATAATAAATTTTTAAAACCAGTTTTACTTTTTGTAGTAATTAGTTTAAGTTCATTTTCTGTTTACCAATTTGGTAAAAATCATTTATTATTAGAAATGCTGATGTCGGCTCTCGACCAAGCGCATTATAGTCCATTAAAAATTAACGATGAGTTTAGTGAAAAGGCATTTACGTTGTATTTAAAACGTTTAGATACAAATAAAAAGTTTTTGATGAAAGAAGATGTTGAAGCTTTGGCTAAATACAAAAAAAGTATTGATGATGAAATTCAAAATGGAACTTTAGATTTTTATAATTTATCAGCTAAATTAATTGCTGAAAGAATTAAAGAGAAAGAAACATGGAGCAAAGAAATTTTATCAAAACCATTAGATTATAGTGTTGATGAAGAATATCAAACAGATGGTGATAAAACAACATACGCAAGTTCAGTTGAAGATTTAAAAATTGAATGGGCTAAAATGTTGAAATATCAAGTATTAAGTAGATTAGATGAGGCAATGACCAATCAGGAAAAAGCGAAAGCAAAAAAAGATACTATATTTATTGAAAAATCATTTGATAGTTTAGAAGTTGATGCTCGTCGTAAAACTTTAAAAGGAAATGAAGATTGGTTTAAGAGATTATCTAAAATATCTTCGAAAGACAGATACAGCGCTTATTTAAATACAATTACTGGGTTATATGATCCACATACTGAATATTTTGCTCCAAAAGATAAAAAGAAATTTGACCAAAGTATGAGTGGACAATTTGAAGGTATTGGTGCACGTTTGCAGTCAAAAGATGGGATTTTGAAAGTTTCTGAAATTATTGTTGGTTCACCTTCATTTAAACAAGGTGAATTAAAAGCTGGTGATGAAATTCATAAAGTAGCGCAAGGTGCAAACGAACCAAAGGATATTACCGATATGGATATGGATGACGCCATTGAATTAATAAAGGGTAAAAAAGGAACAGAAGTAAGATTAACTGTAAAAAAACCTGATGCATCGTTTAAAGTAATTACAATTATTAGAGATGTTATTGAAATGGAAGAAACCTATGCGAAATCAGCAATTTTAAATAATAAAAAGAAAATAGGTTACATCTATTTACCTATGTTTTATGCTGATTTTACGCGTAATGGTGCCCATAGATGTTCGGATGATATAAGAAAAGAAGTGGAGAAATTAAAAAAAGAAGGAGTTGAAGGTATAATCATTGACTTAAGAGATAATGGTGGTGGCTCTTTGCAAGAAGTGGTTGAAATGGGTGGATTATTTGTTCCTAAAGGACCTATGGTTCAAGTTAAAGGAAAAGCAGGTGCTCCAAATATTATGGAAAATAAATATTCAAAAGTTGTTTGGGATGGTCCATTAGCTGTTATGATTAATCATGGTTCAGCTTCAGCATCTGAGATTTTAGCAGCAGCTATTCAAGATTATAAAAGAGGTGTAATTATTGGAACTCAAAGTTTTGGAAAAGGTACCGTTCAATCATTTTTAGATTTAGATCAATATGTGTTACCTCAATTTGATAGTTTACGCCCTTTAGGTTCTGTGAAAATAACGATGCAAAAGTTTTACCGAGTTAATGGTGGTGCAACTCAATTAAAAGGTGTAATGCCGGATGTGGCTTTACCGGATCCTTATGAGTTTTTAGAAGTTGGTGAAAAAGATATGGATTATCCTATGCCTTGGGACGAAATTTCGAAAGCTACTTATCAGGAATTTTCAACCATTAATTATGACAAAGTAAAAAAAGCAAGTTCGGAACGTGTAAAACAAAGCGCTGCTTTTAAATTAATTGATGCTGAAGCAAGAGAATTAAAAGCTAAAAAAGATGATACAAAATACAATCTAAAATTAGAAAAATACAGATCGGAAATGAAACAGTTACGCGAACAAAACAAAAAATATGATAGCTTAAAACAAGAAATAAAAGGCTTTACAGCAGATATTGTTCTGGTTGATAAAGAAAATATGAAAGCTGACACTGTGAAATTAAACAAAGAAGTTAAATGGACTAAAAACATTGCTAAAGACAATTATATTTTTGAAACTAGTAATGTTTTAAATGACATGAAGTAGAATTAAATATATTAATTTTTGACACCTGTTAGGTTTTATAAGCATTAGCTGACAAACTTGACAGGTGTTTTTTTTGCTATGATAAATTGATTTGAGTTTATTTGTTTTAAATCTTATTTTTATATTATTAATTGTGTAAAAAAAAGAGTCAGATTACCCTTATGAGGATTATTATAATAATGTTTTGTATGTTTTTAAGCTTGATTCTTAAAAGTCAAAGCTTTGGTGTTGTTTTTACATCTGGTATTAACACTATGAGGGATGTTACCAAAGAGATGGATAAGGAAATTAGAAAGGGAGTAAATAAGAAAGTTATCACACAAAGTTCAAATACTAAGATTGGAGATACTTTGACTTATGTTGTACTACATAATACAGATGGATTTACAGTAAAATATACCTTTAATATAAAAGAAAATGAAGAAGAGTATTGTGATTTTGAGCAATATATTTTTGATTGTGGCCCTTGTTCTCAAAAGCATTTAAAGGAGTTTATTAAACTTTGCGAATTTCGACAAAAGACTGAATTTGTATATGTTTCCAACTATGTTTATAAAACAGAAATGACTGTAAGTTATAAATTAGGAACTAAGGATTGTTTAATATTAACTTTTAAAAATATGGATTTGTTTAAAAGAGAATATAAAAAAATCTATAATAATTTACCTAAACCTTTGCCTGAATCTTAAAATTATTATTTAGGATTATAAACTGGAGTTTGTTTTTCTGGGTTTGGTTTTTTTACGTTATCGTTTTTGTCTTTCACGTTTTTAATGTCAATAGCTGGTTCATAATCCCATCTTCCTTTTTTTAAATTGAGTGCATCAAAACTTCCATCTGGCCCGTAATACTGATATTGCCCCTCTAGTAATGGATCTAAGTTATTAGGAGCTAAATGACTGAAAATAATTTGTTTTCTGTTTTCGTTGTATTTAAGGGACATTGAAACCTCAGTTGCATATTCAAACATAATACGTTTTGCAAATTTCCCTGGAAATTTAAAAACATCTTTTCCAAAAGTGGGAGTTCCATCAGATTTAAAATAAAGAACATCGATAAATTTACGTTGAGTGAGTTTATCATTTCCGTCCCAACCAATTAATGTGTAATAATCATCTTTCGATTTTATTATTTCAACGTATAACATTCCAAACCATTTACTTGGTTCGCCAACATAGCTTTCAGGCGTTTTTATTGTGCCAGATCTGTCAATAAGAGGATAAACAGTATAAGTTTTCGTTGTCTCATTTTTTAATTGTTGATTTGTTTCTTTTTTGAAAATATTTTTTTTAGTAATTACAGTATTATTAACTTGTAAAAAACCAAAGTAGGCGTATGTTCCGTCGTCTTTATAGAGATTCCAGGTAATAATTCTAAATTTTTTATCTGGTGAGGTTAAAATGGAAACGTATTTTTTATTTTTTAAACTGTCAAATGGAAATAATAATGATTTTTCATTTTGTAAAATTTCACTCCAATATGAAAGTAAATTTCTATTTGCTTCAAACCGATTCGATTCTTTTTTACTAAAAAAAACACGTGGTGCAATTTTTTCTAATGAATCTTCAAAATCAATAAATTGTTGTTTCTCAATTTCAGATAACTGAGCAGAGCATAACAATGAGATAAATGAAAATATTAGTATATAAATTGTTTTTAAAGTCATTGTTTTTATAACGTAAATGTTTTATTTAAGATACAATTAAATTTCGACTTGTAATCCATCGTAAGCTAATTCAATAAAATCAGGCAATTCTTTCGATACTTCAGTATGTAAACCTAACTGGTGCGAAATATGAGTGAAATAGGCCTTTTTTGGTTTTAATTCTTCCATTAGATTTATAGCTTCACTAAAAGTAAAATGTGAAAGATGTGGTTCTCTTCTTAATGCATTGATAACGATGATTTCAGAGCCTTTAATTTTTTCTTTCTCTTCTTCTGAAATATAATTTGCATCAGTTATGTATGTAAAGTTGTTGATGCGATAAGCTTTAACAGGCATTTTAAAATGAACAACGTCTATTGGAAGTAACGTCATATCCTTTATTATAATTGGCTCATCAGTTACTGTAAATAAATCTACTTCAGGAATTCCTGGATATTTATCATCAGAAAAAATATAGGCAAACTCTCGCTTTAACGCATTTTGAACTCTTTCGGTAGCATAAACAGGCATTCGCATTTTATTAAAATAGTTGAAGGCTTTTACTTCATCTAATCCTGCAATATGATCTTTGTGTTCATGAGTAAAAACAACAGCATCCAATGTTTTTAATTCTCTTCTTAATAATTGCTGTCTAAAATCTGGACCTGAATCAATTACAACTTTGGCAGTTTCACTTTCTATTAGAATCGAAGAACGTAAACGATTATCTTTTATGTTGGTTGATTTGCAAACAGCACAATCGCAACAAATAATTGGTACGCCTTGAGATGTGCCTGTGCCAAGAAACGTAACTTTCATATTAATGATGTTTTATAAGTTGAAAATAAACATCTTGATTTAGTAATCCTAATACAAGTGTAAATACAATACCGAACATTGCGCCCCAAAAGTGTGCTTCGTGCCCAATTCTATCAACAGACTCATTTCCAGTATTCCTTTTACTTAAAAAATAACTAATTCCTAAATACAAAACTCCAAACACCCATGCAGGCATAGGAATAAAAAAGAATCCTAATTCAGAGAAAGGAGAACAAGTAATGAAACTAAAAATCAATGCATTTACAGCGCCACTTGCACCTAATGAAGTGTAGTATGAATTATTTTTGTTTTTATAATATTCAGAAATTGATGATGCGTAAATAGCTCCCGTGTATAATAAAATATACATGGCCATTCCCATTTTTTTGTTTGGCTCAAATGGAGTACCCATTAATAATGGTAATACTTGTTCTTCTACAATTGGCCCAAACATCCACAAAGCATACATGTTAAATGCTAAATGAATGTAATCACCATGTAAAAAAGCGTGTGACAAAAATCGATAATGTTGGTTATTATGCGCAATTGAATAAGGATGAAATATGTATTTATATTTAAGTTCAGGATTATTCATAGCGAATAATGAAAATCCAATTGTTAAAACAAGTATAGCGATGGTTATCATTTATGGAAAACTAATTTTAAGTAAAAATACTGATTTTAAAGCAATAAAAAAGGTTACTTAAAAAGCAACCTTTTAAAAATTCGAAAATTAGAAGTCTATTTGATTGACTCATTTAATTCAGTAACCGAGGATTCAAAAGAAAATGCATCATTTAATAAAAAATAATTATTTACATCTACACATTTTGTATAACCTAGTTTTGCTAATTCTAATCGAGTAGCTTCAAAACTAAATAATAGCATGATGTCTTTTATTTGCGCAGCTCTTAAACAATTAGTTTTTAAAATTTGTTTTGCTGTTGTTAGTTTGGTGTCGTCAAAGCTTTGTTTACTTATAGTTTGTTTTGCAGAATTAAAGCTCGATTCAGACATTGCCATTGCACCACTACAACCTTGATTTACAGTATTTGTGTTATTAGATGTGTTTGGTTTACCAACAACTTTTGGTTGTACAGATGTATTACCATTTGTTGTTGTGGTTGTTGTGGTTGTGTAGGAAGTTGTAGTAGTAGTTGATTCTTTAACCATTCCTGGATCATTTACATTTACATTCATGTTAATACCTGGCATATTTACCCCAATGTTTACATTTCCGTTTGAACCATTTGTACCATTAGTGATTGTTGTTTGTTGAGTTGTAACGGTATTTCCAATTTCGGGCATAGGTTCAGTATTATAATGTACTTCAGGCACGTTTGCTGAAGACGGAGCTGATTGAGCGATTGGAACTTGACTAAAATAACGCAATACATTTACTAATTTATTATTACGTTTAATTTTGTACGTAACTTCTAAATATGCTTTTGACTCAGGATCTGTTACGTTTAAATATTTTTTTTCGAGAACAGGTTGTTTTGGATCTTCAAATACAATTTTGGCTCCATAATAAGGTTGTGTTAAGCCCGATATTTTAACATTAGTCATAGCAACTTCATTTTGTCTAATTCCATTAAGAATGACGTAAAATTTTAATCCATCTTCTGAAAATATAATTAAATTAGAAGAGGTTTGAGCAATAGAAGAAATAGATAAAACTGCAATTGCTAGTAAGGCGTATATTTTTTTCATAAATAGTTTTTTTTAAATATTTAAACTTATAAAACCAATTAAGATGCCATAACTGGATTTTCAAATATACAAAAAATACAAAATATGTTAATTATTTTATAATGTGTTTAAGCTCCATGCTTCTGGCTTAGCATCAAAAAGTATTTTAGTTTTATCCCAAACTCCTTTAAATAATTCAGAATGACGATATGCTTCAATATAACTTTCATCTTTCCACAAACTGTAAGTGAAAAAAATAGTTGGATTATTAGCGTCTTGCAATAATTCAACAAATGTGCATCCTTCAACAGCAGCAATCAGTTCTTTTTTTGAATTAAATAAGGTTATAAATTCTTCAACCAATTCTGGTTTAAAGGTCATTTTCACAAATCTCTTAATCATAAATTTCTATAATAATTTTATCAATATGATATTTTTCAAATAATGCCTTGCTTATAACAATTTTAGTTGCTGATTGACCATTTAATGCAATTTCTAATAAATGCATTGAATTAAAAAAAGCGACAATATCGCCATGTTTTACATCATCGTAGGTGTCATAAATTTTTTCAATTCTACTCGAAGGTAATTCTATCGAAAATCGTTTGTTCCCAATTGTTTTTTCAAATTCTTGTTTTGTAATACTC
Organism: Bacteroidota bacterium; assembly: GCA_038327195.1. GTDB lineage: Bacteria > Bacteroidota > Bacteroidia > B-17B0 > Aurantibacillaceae > UBA4416. The sequence continues at coordinate 23,301 of JBBQKU010000040.1, forward strand.
GTAATTAAATTTCCAAAATCGTCCTCGTATAAAACTTTTCCTTGCAAATTAGTTGGTGTTGCAAAACTTTCGAAATTAAATGTTTTGCAATAATCTTCGGTTGGCAAACTAAATTCTTTTAAATCAAGATTAGCCATTATTTTCATTGTTATTTCAACAAAAATATCTCTTAAATAAAAAGGGTGTTGATTTTCTTTTTCGAAATAAAGTTGATAAACAGGTTCGTTAAATTCTTTATCAATTAAAGTAAATAAACCGTTATCAGGACTTACAATAAACTGATTTTTATATTTTGTAATTAAATATCGCTTATTATCAATGCCCAAATTTGAATTTGTAGTCGAAGAACTTAAACTCTTTATTGCAAATAAATGTATTGTGTTTTCTGGAAAATAGGGTAGGGCAGATTTTAATGCAAAAGCGCCTTCTTTGTGAGCATGATGGTTTACATCACATGCTAAATCAACAATTTTACAATTTGGTTGTTTAGTATATATCAAACCTTTAACCATTGCCAAATAAGGGTCGCGGTAGCCCAAATCGGTTGTAATGGATATAATTTGCATCTTGAAAACTTTTTAAATGTATTCTAAAAGTAAATATTATTTTAAGCTTACCTTTAAAATATTAACTATTTGATTAACACGATTATTAACATCTTTATGATTGACCATATAAATTAATCATTAAGAAAAAACTCATTATAAATAGAATGATAGAAAAAACGATAACGATTGATAGTATTGAACCAGTTGAAATATATGGAGTAAACGATGTAAAACTTAATGTGATAAAAAAGTTTTTCCCGAAATTAAAAATTGTTGCCAGAGGATATTCAATAAAAGCACTTGGCGAAGAGAGTGAAATAGCTCTTTTTGAGAAAAAATTAACTATGTTAGTTGAATATTACCATAAAAATGGAATTTTAACGGATACGGTTATTGAACGATTGTTAGGACAAACTGGTGATAATTTAATTCAGGCAAAAGAGGAGGCTATAGGAACAGATATTATTTTGTTTGGTAATAATGGACTTGTAATTAAAGCTCGAACCGAAAATCAGAAAAAAATGATTACATCTGTTAATAAAAATGATATGCTTTTTGCTGTTGGACCTGCAGGAACTGGTAAAACCTATACAGCAGTTGCATTAGCTGTTAGAGCTTTAAAAAATAAAGAAGTAAAAAGAATTATTTTAACGCGTCCAGCAGTTGAAGCTGGTGAAAACTTAGGTTTTTTGCCGGGTGATTTAAAGGAAAAATTAGACCCCTATATGCAGCCATTGTATGATGCATTGTTTGATATGATTCCAATGGATAAATTGAATCAAATGATTGAAGCAAATATTATTCAAATTGCACCTTTAGCTTTTATGCGTGGACGAACATTAGATAATGCTTTTGTTATTTTAGATGAAGCCCAAAACACAACCGAAAGTCAAATGAAAATGTTCTTAACGCGAATGGGCGCAAATGCAAAATTTATTATTACAGGCGATCCATCTCAACAAGATTTGCCTCGCAATCAACCTTCAGGACTAAATCAAGCAATTAGGTTATTAAAAAACACAAAAGATATTGACTTCGTAGAATTAACCACTGTGGATGTAATCAGACATAAATTGGTAAAAGCAATTATCGAAAAATACGAAGGAGATTCTATAAAAAAATAAGAATAAAAAGAAATTACGTTACAATAAATAAAAATTATGCCATTACAAGAAACGCAAAAAGTAGTAGATGATTGGATTAAAAAATATGGAGTTAAGTATTTTAGTGAACTGACCAACACCGCTATTTTAATGGAAGAAGTAGGTGAAGTTGCTCGCGTAATGGCTCGCCGTTATGGCGAACAAAGTGAAAAAGAATCAGATAAAAAAGTTAATTTGGAAGATGAATTAGCAGATGTTTTATTTGTATTAGTATGTATTGCAAATCAAACAGGAATTAATTTGCAAGATGCTTTTAATAAAAACATGGAAAAGAAAACTAATCGTGATTTTGAACGACATTTGAATAATGAAAAACTTAAGTAATTGATTTAAATGAAATATTATTTAAAAAATAATTTATTTTTTGTACTAGTTGTATTAACTAATTTGATGTTTTGTCAAAATAGTTTGATAGGTATTGATGAACAAAATAAAGATATTGGAACGGTTGAGCAGATTTATAAAGTAAAAGCAGATTTTATAATTACAAATCATCAAGCTAAAAATTTGTATTTATTAAGAGCTGACGCCGAAAAAGGAATTACGATTCAAACTTCAAAAAAAACAATAAAACCAAATGATACAACTTTAATAGTTGTTGAATTTATTCCGACTCAAACTGGTAAGTTTTCAAAAAACATCAATTTGATTACGAGTGCTGATGGTTTGCCATTTAAAATAACCTTATCGGGTAATATTAAATCAATTAAAGTTGATGATAAAACAGCGTGTTTTTATTTTAAGAAACCAAACAATGCGGGTGTTAAAACGATTGACCCAATTGCAGTCAATCTGCCAACTAAACCAAAAGATAATTCAAATAAAATGCCTGATAATACAGGTAATCAAACTAACTATCCGCCCCCAACAGAAACAATTACTCCTACAAAAACACTAACTCCAATAGTGCCTAAGCCAGTAAATATAAATGAATTAGATAAAGATTTATACAAGCCAAATAATATTATTTTTTTGGTTGACGTCTCAAGTTCTATGAAAGATACCAGCAAATTAAAAGTGATGCAATATGCTTTACATTATTTAATTGACGCATTAAGAGAAACGGATAAAATTACGTTTATCACGTATGCTGATTCTGTTAGAACATTAAGAAATGGAATGAGTGGGGCTGATAAAAATGATTTGCATACAGTGGTTAATTTATTAAAAGCCAAAGGCATTACCAAAGGAAAAAAAGCTGTTTTATATAGTTTAGATGTTGCCTTAAAAAATTATATCGAAGGCGGAAATAATCAAATAATGTTGGCAACAGATGGCAAGTTTAGATTTGACCCTGAAGACCAACAAACCTATGTTACGAAACAAGGTAATAAGCTGGTTAAACTAACAACTATTGCATTTGGCGAAGATAAAGAAGCGATGAAAAATTTAAAGAATATTGCCGAAATAGGTAAGGGAAATTTTATTCATATCAAAAGTAAAATAAAGGCAAAAGACCAATTATTAGAAGAAGTGAAGCGGAATAGTTTAAAATAATTTGTGAAGTTTTAATGTTTAATCATTGTAACTTTTTAGTAGCTTTAAGCGTCTCATTTTAAAACCAAATATGACCTATTTCAAATATTTTCTTTTTTTCTTTTTTATTCAAACATCTTTTTCGCAAACCGATGATATTATTGCTCCAATAGCAAACAAACACCCCAATCAACTTATTATTCATAATGACACGGTGATTGATAATTATTTTTGGCTTCGTGATAAAAATTCGCCAGAAGTAATCAATCATCTTTATGCTGAAAATGCTTACTCAGATCATATTATGAAACAAAGTGATTTTTTGCAAAAAATTTTATATGAAGAATTTAAATCAAGAAGAAAGGAAAATTATACTTCTCGCCCTAATTTAAATAAAGGTTATTTTTATTATAATCGTTACGAAAAAGGGAAAGATTATCCTATAATTTGTAGAAAAAAAGATACAATAGAAGAATTTCAAAAAGAGACTATAATTTTAAATATTAATAAACTGGCCGAAGAACAGCATTATGTAAATGTAACTGGTACTAAAATTAGTCCAAATCAAAAATTACTGTATTATGGAATAGATAATAAAGGAAATCGTGTCAGTACTTATTTTTTAAAAGGAATTGATAATGACAGTAATTATATTTCTGAAAAGTTAGAAAACATAATGAACTTAATATGGGCTCAAGATAATAAAACAGTTTATTATACAAAACCTGAAGAAAAAACAATTAGAGAGTATAGACTTTACAAACATATTATTGGGAATTCTATTTCTCAAGATGAATTGATTTTTGAGGAATTAGATAAAACATATCAAATTTCTTTATCAACATCAATATCTAAAAAATATATTTTTATTGGATTAAATAAAACTAAATCCACTGAATTATGGTATATCAATGCCGATGGCACAAGCATTAAACCTACTTTATTTTTAAAAAGAGATCCTAATGTTATCTATGGTTTACAACACATAGCAGGAGATGAGTTTAATATTATGACGAATTTGAATGCGTTAAATTATCGGTTAGCAAAAACAAAAATTAATCAACCATTACCAAAATTTTGGACTGACATCATTCCTCATAATCCGAATGTATTATTAGAAGATGTGAGTTATACTAAGGATTTTATGATTGTTGAAGAAAAAGAAAATGCTCAAAATAGAATTAAAATTATTAATCTTAAAACTAAAGAATCAGAAATATTAAATACGGGGTTAGATATTTATGAGGTTTCATCTGGATTTGAAGATTATGATTATAATGAAACAAATTCAATTCACTTTAGCTTTTCTAATTTAGCAAATCCTTCAAAAACCTATTCGTATAATTTAAACACAAAAGAAAAAGAATTAATTGATGCCGATACCATTTTAGGAACGTTTAATAAAGATAATTATGAAACAGCTAGAATATATGCCGAAGCTCGTGATGGTTCAAAAGTTCCAATAACATTGGTTTATAAGAAGGGTTTGCAAATGAATGGGAATAATCCTTGTTTTCTTTATAGTTATGGTTCTTATGGCGCTCCAAACTCAGCAGGATTTAATGCAGGAGCAATTAGCTATATTGACAGAGGATTTGTTTATGCTATTGCGCATATTAGAGGAAGTAATGATTTAGGAAATCAATGGTACGAAAATGGAAAACTATTTAATAAGAAAAATACATTCTATGATTTTATAGATTGTGCCGAATATTTAATAAATCAAAAATATACTAATAAAAATAAATTAGCCATTAATGGTGGAAGTGCAGGAGGTTTATTAATGGGAGCTGTTACAAATATGCGCCCCGATTTATTTAAGTGTGTAGTTGCTAATGTTCCTTTTGTGGATGTTATAAACACAATGCTAGATGAAACGCTTCCACTTACAACATTTGAATTTGAGGAATGGGGAAATCCGAAACAAAAAGATTATTATGAATATATGAAATCGTATTCGCCCTATGAAAATGTTAGAAAAACAAATTACCCTGATATTTTAGCAACAGCAGGTTATAACGATTCGCAAGTTGGTTATTGGGAACCTGCAAAATGGGTTTCTAAAATTAGAGAATTAAAAACCGATACTAATTTATTATTATTTAAAACGAATATGGATGGTGGACATGGTGGTGCTTCAGGAAGAAATGAGCAATATAAGGAACAGGCATTTAATATGGCATTTATTATGCGCAGCTTAGGAGTCAAAGAAAATTACATAACGATAAAAGGAAAAATAATAGATGAGAAAAAAACAGAACTTCCATTTGTAAATGTTTTTTTAGAAGGAACCACAATAGGCACAACAGCAAATGCAGATGGTGAATTTGTAATTACAGTTAAACAAGCTAAGGATATTGTTTTGGTTTTTCAAACATTAGGCTATGTAAAACATAAAGAAAAATTAGATATTAATACTCAAACGTCTGATTTAAATATTGTGATGAAATCAGAAAATTATTTGATTCAAGAAGTTGTTGTAAAAAGTAATGCTAAAGATCCTGCTTATGCCATCATGCGTGAAGCTATTAAACAAAGAGCTAGAAACAATGATAAAACAAAATCATTTTCTGCTGATGTTTATATGAAAAGCACGATTAGACTTTTACAAACCCCTAAAAAATTACCTTTTTTTATAAATAAAAAATCATTGCCAGATTCAAATAATTTGGGAATTATTTTTATGTCTGAATCTGTCGCAAAATATAGCATGCAAAAGCCGGATAAGAAAAAAGAAGAAATGATTGCAAGTAAAGTTGCTGGACAAAAAACTGGTTTTAGTTGGAATAGAGTAGAGGATGTGTTTGTGAATTTTTACGAACCTTCGGTTAAAATGTTTAATTATTCTGAGCGACCATTCGTTTCTCCATTGGCTACAGGCTCTTTGTTGAGTTATAAATATAAATATTTAGGTACATTTTATGTAGATAATAAACCTATTCATAAAATAGAAATTATGCCGAGAAGAAAAGGTGATCCATTATTCCACGGTCAGATTTATATTAATGAAGGTGATAATTATCAAATTTATTCGAGCGATTTGTATATCACAAAAGATGCGCAGATTGAATTTGCTGATACGGTTCATATAAAACAAGAAATGGTAAAAGTAAATGATAGTATTTGGGCTCCAGTACAAATGCAAATTTATAGTCATGTTAAATTTTTTGGTTTTGGAGCAACTGATTTGAGTACTGCTTCCATATCAAATTATCAAGTAAACAGAACGTTTCCAAAGAAATATTTTAATAATGAAATATTTAAAATTGAAGATAAAGCTAATAAAAAAGATACCACTTTTTGGACTACAACAAGGCCTGCAATTTTGTCGAACGAAGAATCAACTTATTATCAAAAAGGAGATAGTACTTTAAAAAAAATGGATAGTAAACAATATAAAGATTCTGTTTCAAAAGCTGATAGTAAGTTGGATATAGGTATAGATGGAATAAGTAAAAGAAATGATATTAGAGGAACTTATTTTACAACCAATTCATTTTTAAATATGTTTTCATACAATACCGTTGAAGGATTAAATGCAAATGTAACTGGTTCATTTTCTCATAGAAATAAAGAAACTAGAGTTTCTAAAGGTATATCTGCAAGAGCACATTATGGCTTTGATAATTATAAATGGAGTGGAGGAGCAAATGCTTTTTGGTTTTTTAACCCAAAAAATAATCAAAATATTATGTTTACTGGGTCACGAACTATGAAACAATATAATGAGTTTGACCCCATAGGTTCTTTATTTAACACAGCCTATACGTTATTAGATAAAAGTAATTACATGAAATTATATCAAAAAGATATGTTGCGTATTAATTATAATCATGAATTAGTAAATGGCTTAAGTTCAAATGTTGATTTCCAATTTATTGGAAGAGAAGCATTATTAAATAAAAGTTTTTATTATTTCTACGGAGATGAAAACAAACATTTTACTTCAAATAATCCTTTAGTAAACGACGGAGCCTATAGCACAACTGAAGCTTTTAAACCTGAACAGTTAGTTCAGTTTAAATTAAATTTTAAATTAATACCATTTGCCAAATATGAAACCTTTCCAACCTTTAAGCGCATTTTACAAACTAAATGGCCAGAATTTTCTTTTGCTTATAAGAAAGGAATATCTGTAAATACTTCTGCTTTTAATTATGATTATTTAGAATTAGGTGTAGGAAAAGATATTGAATTAAGAAGTTTAGGATTATTTAAATTTGATGTAGTTGGAGGTGCTTTTTTTAATACGAAAGGAATGAATTTTGTTGATTATAAGCATTTCAATGGGAACCAAACTTTCTTTTTAATGAATAAGCCAAGTTCCGAATTATCATTTTATACAACGCGTGATCAAATTTCCGAATTTCATAATCTTAATTATTATACATTAAGTACTAATACAAAGTTTATTGAATACCATGCGTCTCATAATTTTAGAGGATTTTTTATTGGAAAAATTCCATTGTTAAGAAAAACGAAGTTTTATGAAATTGCGGGCATTAATGGTGTCATAACAGAAACTGGTAGTTATAATGAAGTATATATTGGTATAGATAAAATTTTAAAAGTATTTCGTTTTGATATAGGAACTGCTCTAAATGAAAGTAAAAAAATAGATTTATTTTATAGATTTGGTTTAAGGTTAAGTTTATTTTAAATAATTTAATTTACTATAACATGGACAGAAAAACATTTTTAAAATCACTGAGTTTAATCCCTTTATCAACTATGATGTCAAATTTAAACAACTTAGAAAAAATAGCTAATCAATTTTCAAATACAGAACGCATGCCTGTTTTGTTTTTAGGGCATGGAAGTCCAATGAATGCCATTGAAGAAAATCAATTCGTGGATGGTTTTAGAACTGTTGCAAAATCATTACCTAAACCAAATGCCATAATTTGTATTTCTGCTCATTGGTTTACTAATGGAACAAAAGTTACCGCAATGGAAATGCCAAAAACTATTCATGATTTTGGTGGTTTTCCCGATGAATTATTTAATGTTCAATATCCTGCGCATGGAAGTCCAATTTTGGCTAAAGAAACGAAAGAATTATTAAAACCTATCGAGGTTGAATTAGATGAAAAATGGGGACTTGATCATGGGACTTGGAGTGTAATAAAACATTTATATCCTAATGCAGATATACCAGTTATTCAATTAAGTATAGATTATACTAAACCAGCTTCATATCATTATGAATTAGCAAAAAAATTAAGTGCATTGCGTCATAAAGGAATTTTGATTATAGGAAGTGGAAACATTATTCACAATTTAGGCCTAGTTGATTTTAAAAATTTTGATAAGGATAATTATGGATTTGATTGGGCTATTGAAGCAAGAGAGAAAGTCAATAATTGGCTACTTTCTGGAGATTTTGATTCTATCGTTAATTATGAAAAACAAGGAAGTGCATTAAAATTGGCTGTCCCAACTCCCGAACATTTTTTACCATTAATTTATACGTTAGGTTTAAAAGAAAAATCTGAATCGATTAAGGTGTTTAACGACAAGCTTCTTGCGGGGTCGTTAAGTATGACTTCTTTAGTCATTGAGTGAGTAAATTTGCATTTATTATTATTTTTTTTATCTTTAAATAATGTAAAAAATTTATAGATATGATTTTGAATAAAAGTTTTTTTAGCCGCTTATTTAGTGGGATTTTAGTTTTCTGTAGCTTTCAAGTATTTTCTCAAGGAAGTAATATTAGTGCTTCTTTAACCAAAAATGTGTCTATGAATTCAGAACCTTCAAGGTTAATGGTTGATAGGAAATTATGGGTTGAAGACGAATCAAAAAGGACTTGGTTTTCGAGTACATATAAAAAGCCTGATGGGAAAATTATTATAGAATATTCTAAACTGCCTATCAATTATCTTAATGCAAATAAAAAATTAGTACCGATTGATCTTAATCCTACAATTACTTCTGAAGGAGATTTTGAGGCAACCAAACAAATTTGTCCTGTTACGGTAAAACGCAATGGTTCAGCTATTGTGAAGATTAATCAAAATTCAGAAATCATTTATAGTAATAATGTGAAAATAAATGGTCTATCAACAAAAGCTGTAAATATTATTCAAGATAGTACCCATTTAGTTCTATCCGAAATTTTGCCTGGAATAGATAAAGTATTTGATTTTAAACTTTCGAGTGTAAAGTATAATTATGTTTTAAAAACACCATTAACATCATTAACAACTGATTTAATCATTGAAGAAGATATTAAATTACCTGTAGGTTCAAAAATTGATTTTGATATGCAATTTGGTAGTCAAGGTAAAAAAGGGTGGGAAGGTGAATTATCATTAACCTCAAATGATAATACTGAAATTGGAAAAATTTATTCGGCTTATTGTTTTGATGCTGTTGGAAATCGTTGTTTAGCATCTTATCAATTAGAAAATAAGAATGGTATTCAAAAACTTAAAATTATTGTCCCTCAATTATGGATTACAAATTCATCACGAGTATATCCTATTACAATAGATCCATTAGTAACTGGACCAACTTCAACTTATGTTGGACCCAAAATTCCTTCTTGTGTTTTGCCAGCTTACGGTTCAGATAGTATATTAGTGACTATTCCTGCAATGATTACGGTTACTGGCTTTTTCGTAAGTGGAAGTTTTGATGCCGAGCCTTTTGGAGGTGCTAATAAAACTCATGGAAGTATGCTTTTTAGAACAAAATGTGGTAAATCAGGTGCGTATACTGTTGTTCTTAGTGCACCAGGCGCAACATTAGCAGGTACAGCTTATTTATCGAATGAAGATTTAAAATCACCATTATTATGTTGTCTTCCACAATCTTGTTCTACTCAAACACTTTATTTATCAACTAGAATTTCACGTACCTATACATTAGGAGTTGCAGGATGTAATACTTTATATATTGATCATAATCCATTATCTGGTTATCCCTTAAAAGCTTATGTTGAAGGTCATTCTCCGGAATCAGGCTTAACTACTGGTAGTTGGAAAGTAGCGCCATTAACAATGTGTTCTCATGTTTGTAATGTTACGGGTACCGTTTACATAAAATATGGTGTGCCACCTTATACAATTTCACATCCTTGGACTACAACAACTTATACTACAGGGGTTGCCGCAGGTTGTTCAGCTGGTATATCCATTAAAACTTTTACATTTAATGTACCTGGATGTCCTACTTATTGCACCAGTAGCGGAACTTTAACTGTTCCTCCACCTACAGTAACGGATGCGTGTGGTAATTCCGTTGCTTCAGGTTTAACATCAGCTACAATTGCAATTATTCCAACTCCAACCGTTTCTGCTACTCCTAATCCTGTTATTGCTTGTTCTGATATCCCATTTAATGTCAACTTAAGTTCTTGCATTCCTACGAGTACATTAAGTTGGAGTGGTAATGGTTTGAGTGGTTCAAATAATCTGATATCTGATACTATTTCTAATACTTCTGGGGCGATAATAACAACTACCTATGTAATAACGGCATCTAATAATGGTTGTGTTTCTGCGCCAGTAAATTTAGTTGTCAATACAGACCCAAAACCTATTGCCAATTTTTCTTCTAATCCAAATCCAGTAGTGATAAAGCAGCCCATCGTTTTTACTGACCAAACTACCATTATCGGTTCGGTTGTAAATAATTGGTTATGGTCTGTAACCTCAAATACATTTTCTATCGCACAAAATTCATCCGCCATATTTGATATTCCAGGCACTTATAATGTTTGCCTTGCTCTTGAAACAGCTAATGGATGTAGGGATACAACGTGTAAGGATATTACAGTAATACCAGCTGAAATTATACTTCCAAATGTTATGACTCCAAATGGAGATAAAGTAAATGATGTTTTGGCAATTACATATCTTGAATTCTTTTCATCAAATAATTTAAAAATATTTGATCGCTGGGGGAAATTAGTTTACGAAAAAGAAAACTATGCAAATAATTGGACTGGTGATAAATTAATGGACGGTACTTATTTTATTATTTTAAAAGTAATGGATAAATCCTATACTGGTTATTTACAGATATTTAATAAATAATAATTCTATAAATAGTATTATCCTATTTTTCTATTTAATCAAATAGTTAAGTATATTTATTCAACAAACCAACCAATAAGTCTTCTACGAAGTTTACTCGTGTATGTTTGTGTTTGATAATCCGTATAATTATTTGTGGCATTAATACATTTAGAAAATTGTTTTACTCGATAAGCAACTTCTGGTTGTAATAAATCAAATAATTCAAAAGCTTCATCAAAATCAGCTGCATTGTCTTTTATTCTACCAAAATGATCGTCTAATGAATGATCTAAAACTAATTGAGGTTTCAATCCTTTTCGTAAACATTGTAAGTAATGTTCGCGAACAATAAATGCTTCGGCAGATGAATTTAAAAAACGAGCTTTAATGTCATCAGGTAATTCATAATCATTCTCTAATTCATAATCCCATTCTTCTTTATAGCGATGTTCAAGGTATTGGTGTGGGGCAACAAATACATGTTTCCAATCAATTGGAAATTGCCATAAATTAAAACGGCGAGAGTTATTTCCTAAATCAACAATATTAAAACTTTTTTTATGGGGCAAAATACGAGAGCCACGCCCAATCATTTGATGATATAATGTCAACGATTTTGTTGCACGATTCAAAATAATGGTTTCAACTTCTGGTTCATCAAAACCTGTAGTTAAAATACTAACCGAACTTAAAATACCATCTTTTGTATTCTTAAACCAATCCAGTGTTTCAGCTCTATCTCTATCGCTAAAGGTACTATCTAAATATTTTACAGGGTAACCTTTTGCCTTAAACATATTGTAAACGGCAATACTCGTTAAAATACCTGCATTAAAAATAAGCGTTTTTGTTCCTTTACCAATTTCCTCATAAACATCTAAAAGCTTACCTTGCATCATTTCTTGCGTGTAAAGCATTTCATGAGATCCAGTTGTAAACTCTCCATTATTACCAACACGTAAGGTACTTAAATTAACATCGGCATTATGTGTAACGCCATCAGCTAAAAAGCCCTGTTCAATTAATGATGGAATACTTTCACCAACAATAATTTCTTTATAGGTTTGGTATAATGGTAATTTTTTGTTTGAGCTTAACGGAGTTGCAGTTACTCCTAAAATATTGACATTTTCGAAGTAATGAAATATTTTTCGGAAGGAATTATAATGAGCCTCATCAACAATTACCAATCCAATATCTTCCAAAAATTGAGCGTCTTCTTGTAAACGGTTATTTAATGTTTCAACTAGTGCCGTAAAACTTTGGTAATCGCTTTGGTTAGGTAAATCTTTAACATCGGCATTAATGATTTTGTTTTTGATGCCAATACTTGCAAGCACGTTGGAAGTTTGCTTACTTAACTCGATACGATGAGTTAAGATTAAAACCTTTCTATTAAAATGATTAATATATTGTTTTGCTATTTCCGAAAAAATAATTGTTTTCCCTCCTCCAGTTGGAAGTTGAAATAAAATATTTTCGTTTGGTTTTGCATCTTTTAGTTTATTGAAAATAGTAGTTACAGCCTCTTGTTGGTAAGGGTATAACTGACGTATGATTATATTGTCTTCGGTTTCCAATTTTAAAAATAAGGTTATAAATTTAATGTTTTTTTTTGATTAATTATTAATTTTATGAATGAATTACAACATTGAAAATAAAGTTGTTCTTATTGGAAAAAATCAAAAAAACTAAAATTCTGAATCTTTAAAACTTGAAATTCTATTAGGATTGCGTCCGAACTTTTTTTCTAAAAGCAGAAAAACTTCCAGAAATCATTTTTCTGGAAGTTTTTAGGTAATTCGAAATTTAAGATGATTATATATCAATAATTTATTGTTTTATAAACTTAAAATTTGAGACGGAATTTTTATTACTAATGTTTATAAAATATACTCCCTTTGCCCATTTAGAACAATCTATTGGTGTTGATTCAGAAATGCTTAATAATTGTTTTTCAATTAATTCGCCTGTGATAGATGTTACTTGCAACATCACATCTTGAGATTTAGTATTACTCTTATTTAAAACATTAAACGTATTTAATGCAGGATTTGGAAAAACAGAAAAGGACTGAGAAAATTCAATTTCTTCCACAAAAACGGAAGTGGTTCCTGCCCAGATACTATCTGCCCATTCAGGATGATCGATAAATGGATTTCGATTGTTTTGAAATTTGTAATAGATAGAATCGTTGCGCGATTTTTCTTTTAAACTTACAGGGTCTAAATGATTCCATTGTAATAACACATTCAATTCCCATGGTAATATATCCGATTTATTTGTTGCATCAGAAAACGACCAAGTTCCATCTTCGCTATAATATCGTGTACACATATAAAAATAACCTCTTGCTAAATCTCCTTTATACTCATCAATGGGTTCAAAAACGGTTAAATTATATCCAGGATTTGTGCATGGTCCAAGTTTTCCTCCATTAAGGCTAGTCCAACTAGCAGTTGTCACATTTCCATAGGGGTAATTACTGCGTTCTCCATTTACTTTCCCATCTGTTGGGTAAATATGAAATAAGTCGGAAACCGGCCCCGCTACTGAATTGAACCAACTTTGTGGCCAACTATGTTCTCTATTATAACAATCTCCTTCTACGGCATAACTTCCGCATTGGTTTGTTACAAAAGTAAATTCGTAAGGAGGTAAACCAATTGTTACATTACTATAAATATCAGAAACTTTACCATTTGTTTTCACATCTGTTTTTTTAAAGGCGGTCCATAATGCTGCATAAGAAATTGATGTATGACCTTTTATGATATTATGTAAGGCTAATTTTAAAGGGTTTTTTGTTAAGCCTATTGCTGGATTATAATATCCAACTGGTATTTGTGCAAAACCAATACTGGCAAATAGGCAACCTATAATTGTGATTTTTTTCATTTAAAAATTGTTTTTAATTGGATTAATTTGTTGAAATGTTTTACCTCAAAATTGTAACTGAGCCATTGTACTTCTTTTCTTTTCCATCATCTAAAATATAAAAGTATGTTCCAGTTGGAACTTCCTGCCCAAGGTATTTTGCATCCCAATCATTTTTGTAACCGCTTGCATTGTATATAAGTTTGCCATAACGGTTAAATATTTTTAATTTATTTTCAGGATATTTTTCAATATTTCCTATATAAAAATAATCATTATCACCATCATAGTTGGGACTAAAGGCACTGTAAAAAAATAAAATATCACCATTTTTAATATTAACCCTGACCGTATCGCTTGCAGAGCATTTGTGCTGATTTTCAGTATACAGGGTATATGTAGTAGTTGCAGTAGGCCACACATCAGGATTAGGTGTAACTAAATATTTAATATTATAATCAGGTTGCCACCAATATTTTACTGCACCTATACCATGTAAGGTAATTGTTTGTCCTTCATCAATAGTGGTATCAAGACCAGCATCAACTATTGGTGGTGAAAATGGAGTTACGGTTATTTGACTTACATTATTTGGACAAACGCCATCTGAAACAGTTAATACATATATAGTTGTTATTGAAGGGGACGCGATTGGGTTTGGTGAAGAAGGGTTATCTAAACCAACAGTAGGTGTCCAACTAAAAACATGAAATGCATTGTTATTAGTTAATGATCCAATAGTTATACCACCTTGTTGGCCAAAACAATAACCAGTATCAATGCCTGCATTAAAAGTGTAAATTTTATTTATACTTATATTTGTATAACTATATGCCGTATCGCCAGCAGCGTCTATTACCTTAAGTACATATAATACATCGGCATTACAACTAATAGCAATAGGATTTGAGGCAGTGGTACTGCTTAAAAAAGTTGATGGTTGCCATAGGTAAGTGTAAGGAGGCGTTCCGCCTGATGCTGTTGGCGAACCTCCTAGAGTTGTGCTAGTACCAATACATAAAAATTTAGGAGAACCAGCGTTTGCTGTTAATTGGCCAAAACTTTTTAGACCCAAGCAACTTAAAAATAAAAGAATATATAATTTTGTTTTCAATACCGTAAATTTAAAGGTTTTTCTTAAATAGCAATCTTTAATTTACATTGAGATTTTTTTAATTTAACAAATGGTTTTAGTTTACTAACTTTGACATATTTCTAGAACTTTGGGCTAAGGATTGAATTGAAAATCCTTTTTGAGGAATGAAAAAAGATTGCAACGGAAAGCCTCCCGAAAAAATCTGGACAGGTTGACCCGTAGGGTAACGCCCAAATTCTCATTATTATTCTTCCAATACTTTTGAAGGCAAAAGTATCCAAAACCTTATGATTTTGTGAAAGGCAATTCCTGCGGACCGCTGCTAAAATGAATCCTCACACTATTTGTCTACGCATATT
>JBBQKU010000041.1:0-38109 GCA_038327195.1 Bacteroidota bacterium
TGTTGTTCCTGTTACTGTATAATTTGTTGTTGCTAATGGAGAAACCGTTAGTGGATTTAAAGTTGATCCCGTATTCCAACTATAGGTTGTTGCGCCTACTGATGTTAAAGACGTTGATTGACCAACACAAATTGTTGATGAGTTTACCGTTACAATTGGTAAAGGATTTACAGATACAGTTGCCACTGCTGTATTGGTGCAGCCTGCTGTAGTTCCTGTTACTGTATAATTTGTTGTTGCTAATGGAGAAACCGTTAGTGGATTTAAAGTTGATCCTGTATTCCAACTATAGGTTGTTGCGCCTGCTGATGTTAAAGTGGTGGCTTGCCCCTCACAAATAGTTGATGAGTTTACCGTTACAATAGGTAATGGATTTACAGATACAGTTGCAACTGCAGTATTAGTACAACCTGCTGTTGTTCCTGTTACTGTATAATTTGTTGTTGCTAATGGAGAAACCGTTAGTGGATTTAAAGTTGAACCTGTATTCCAACTATAAGTTGTTGCACCTGCTGATGTTAAAGACGTTGATTGACCAACACAAATTGTTGATGAGTTTACCGTTACAATTGGTAAAGGATTTACAGATACTGTTGCGGTTGAAGTTGCTGAACAACCTAAAAGTATATAAGTAACAGAATAGCTAGTAGTTGAACCTGGAGAAACTGAAATAGTTTGAGTGGTTTGTCCGCCAGGCAACCAAGAGTAAGTACCACCAAAGGAAGAAGGCGTTGCGGTTAAAACAGTTGAAGAGCCTGCACAAACAGTTTGAGAATTTACGGTAACAGATGTTGATGAAGTAGACGTTATTGCAACGGTTGTTGTAATAACACAACCTATGTGAGAAGTAGCAGTTACTGTATAAATTCCAGCGCATAATCCAGATGCAGTAGCAGTAGTTTGTCCATCCGACCAAAGATAGGTGTAACCTCCAATAGAACCACTAGCATTTGCTGTAGCAGAACCATTACAAGTACAACCAGCATTTATTGAAGTGGCCGTTACACTTATACTTGTAATAGGCAAGCAACCATTATTAAATTGCGCAATATAAGCGGCGTTTAAAGCGTTGTTTGGCGCGCCTGGAGTTTGATTGCCAGGAGAAGGGAAAGCGCTTCCGCTTGACCAATTGGATTGAATTGTAGGATTACCATCATTAAACGACCACACTTTTTGTCCACCAGCTCCAGTAAAATAAATTAAATTATTTAAATTATCACTTCCCCAGCAAACAGAAAACACCTCACAACCTGCAAGATTTACTATTCGTGCGCAATCTCCTACATTAGCTAATAACGTATTGTTCCAATTACCACCAGCCACCCAACCAACTGGAGGGTAAGAGCAAGCAAGTGCGCCTGGAGTTGTTGCATTACTTTCAAAAAGAATACTGTTCATTGGCGCAACTATTGTACAATTACCATCTATCATTGAAAGGTCATCTGGTGGCATAGCTGGATTAGGATCACCATTATTATAAATCAGAATAATTGTTCCTAATGGAACACATGCCCAAATAGGATTATTTGCAAACCGAACAGCTCCAGAAGCAATACCACTAGTTCCATGGTATCCACTATTATCATCAAAAATCCATCCTCTAATATCTATACATGGTGGCGTTGGACTAGCACACGTATAGGTAACTGCACTACTTACAACAACAAATTCAACATATTCCTGATTTCCTGCGGGACCATTAGATACCTCATTCATAATTAAGGTTTGAGTATGTACTTTTTGAAACACAAATACAAGAAAAAATAATATAATAGTTTTAAAAACATTCATCGCTAAACTCTTTTTATAAATTGAATAATAAAAAGAAGCGGTTAAGGATATAGTTATTATACCTATAGGGTGTTCACTTCACTAAAAAAACACAGACCAAAGTTATAATACAGTTGATAATTAAGTATTAGATTAAAGTTATTTAATCTCTAAGAAATGGTAATGAAAACTTAACAAACAGCAGTGGCAAAAAAATTTATTTCTTACGAACACGAATTATAAAATGTTAATAATCCATTAATACTTAATCCCTGAAACACCAATGTTTTCAACTGGATGCCAAGTAGTTTTAATTTCTTGTAAGTCTGTAATAAAATAAGGCCCTTGCTCTTTTTCTTCGTTCCAGTTTTTATTCCAAATGAAAACACGCTTAACATTTAATGAAGCATTTTCGCCTATGGTTTTATTAAAATCCTTTTCTGAATTAGAATTAATAACTGCATTAACATCCATGTGAGATGAAAAATGAGTATGTAATTCTTTTCTATTTCCAGTTAAAATATTTACAACACCTGCTGGCACATCACTTGTTGCTAATACCTCAGCAAATGTGATAGCGCATGTTGGTTTATTTTCTGAAGCCAAAACAATACAAGTATTTCCGCCAACAATACACGGTGCAATAACAGAAATTAAACCTAATAATGCAGTAGATTCATCAGCCATAATTGCAACAACACCCATTGGTTCAGGTACTGAAAAATTAAAATGAGAAGATGCAACTGGATTAACTGAACTGTGCAATTGTTGATATTTATCAGCCCAACCAGCGTAATAAACTAATCGATCTATACTTAACTCAATTTCTTTTTTTGCGTTAGTGGCAGTATATCCCAATTGTTTTAACTCTTCCAAAAATTGTTCTTTTCTACCTTCAAGCATTTCTGCTATACGATATAAAATTTGCCCACGGTTAAACGCAGCTCTTGAGCTCCAACCACTAAATGCACCTCTAGCTACAACAACAGCATTTCTAAAATCTTTTCGAGAAGATAAACTAACGTTTACAGTCATGTTATTTTTTAATTTTAATGGGTAATAGCGTCCACTCTCTGTTCGAGGAAATTGACCACCAATAAATATTTTATATGTTTTTAAAACTTCTATTCTTTCCATAATTATGTTTTTGATATCCCTAAAGTAAATTCCTTAAAATTTTAAATAAGGCATTAAACCATGTAATCCACCTTCTCTACCAAAGCCACTTTCTTTGTAGCCACCAAAGGGAGAAGTCGGATCAAATTTATTATACGTGTTTGCCCAAATCACACCAGCTCTTAATTTTTGAGTCATGTTAAATATGCGCGAACCCTTATCTGTCCATACACCTGCACTTAAACCATAAGGAATATTATTTGCCTTTTCAATTACTTCTTCAATTGTTCTAAATGTTTGAATTGCTAAAACAGGGCCAAAAATTTCTTCTTGAGAAATACGATGAGATTGTGATGTATTTAAAAATAAAGTAGGCTTAACAAAAAATCCTTTTTTAGGAATTGAGCATGAACTTTGATACATATCAGCGCCATCATTAATTCCAATTTTTATATACTCATTTATTTTATTTAATTGCATCTTAGAATTAATAGCTCCGATATCGGTATTTTTATCCATTGGATCTCCAACTATTAAAGTCTCTAATCTATCTTTTAATTTTTGAATAACTTCATCCGCTACACTTTCCTGAACAAATAAACGAGAACCAGCGCAACACACATGGCCTTGATTAAAGAAAATACCATTTACAATTCCTTCAACGGCTTGATTAATAGGAGCATCTTCAAAAATAATATTTGCTGCTTTGCCACCTAACTCAAGCGTTAAACGTTTATCAGTTCCTGCAATTGATTTTTGAATCCATTTTCCTACACCAGTACTTCCAGTAAAAGCAATTTTATTTACTAAAGGGTGATTAACCAAAGCGGCACCAGTAGGGCCAAAACCAGTAACAATATTTACAACTCCATCAGGTAATCCACTTTCTTGAATAATTTCCGCAAGCTTCAAACATGTTAAAGGTGTAGTTTCGGCAGGCTTTAAAACAACCGTATTTCCTGTTGCTAATGCTGGAGCAATTTTCCAAGCAGCCATTAATAATGGGAAATTCCAAGGAATTATTTGCCCAGCAACGCCCAATGGTTTGGGGTTACGATTAGGAAATGCATACTCTAATTTATCGGCCCAACCAGCATAATAAAAAAAGTGATTTGCTGCCAAAGGAACATCAATATCTCTACTTTCACGTATGGCTTTTCCACCATTCATAGTTTCAATAACAGAAAGTTCGCGAGCTTTTTCTTGAATCAAACGAGCAATTCTAAAAATATATTTAGCACGTTCTTTAGCAGGCATTTTACTCCATGTTTTATCGTATGCCGTTTTTGCAGCCTTTACAGCAGTATCAACATCTTTTTCATTTGCTTCAGCCACACTAGCAATTTTCTCTTCAGTTGCAGGGTTAATTGTGTCGTAATATTTGCCCGAATTTGGTTTTACAAATTTACCATTAATAAATAAATCATATTGTTTTTTTAAACTAATATGATCTGTTGCTTCAGGAGCAGGTGCATATTTCCAATCCGTAAAAAATTCTAAATTCTTTTTTTCTTTTTTTGCCATAATGTTTTATTTCTTATGACGTTAAAACAATGTTATAACGATCAAATCAATTAAGAAATAAATTTAACCATATTTTTCAAATTTCAATTTATTAAGTAGCAGAATTCTTAAAAATAAACTTAACTTTACAGCCATTGCATGTGGTGGAACGGTAAGTTTTGGAACGAGTTACAAAAAAAGCAAGTAAACTTTAATACAACTGTATTTTTTTCGGGTTTACGAGGGTCATCATTTGCTTTTTTAGTAAATGACATTTTTCAAAACACTTCTAGTAACTTAGTAATAGTATGCAACGACAAAGAGAAAGCAGCATATTTATTAAATGATTTGCAAACTCTTCTTCCCGAAAAGCATATTCATTATTTTCCAGAAAGTTATAAAGTTCCTTATAAAGAGGAAAAAACAAGTAATGCTTCAGTTCAAGAAAGGGCCGAAACTTTAAGTATTTTAAATAAAGAAAATTACTCTGGAATTGTTGTAACATATGCTGCAGCTTTAGCAGAAAAAGTAGCTTCAAAAACAAGCTTAAGTAAAAACACACTAATTATAAAAAAGGGTGAAAAATTAAGTATTGATTTTATTCAGGAATTTTTACAAAGTTATGAATTTGAATTGTGTGATTTTGTTTCTGAACCTGGTCAATATGCTATTAGAGGAGGAATTGTTGATGTATATTCTTTTGCTCATGAGTTACCCTATCGTATTGAGTTATTTGGTAACGATGTGGATGCCATCAAAACATTTGATCCAATTTCTCAATTATCAAATCATAGTTATGATTTTGTAACTATTATTCCAGATATTAATTCATCGCAAGTTATTGAGGTAAGAAAATCATTTTTTGATTATATCAATCATGATTCATTATTGTGTTTTGACGATGTAATTTATACAAAAGATTTTATTGATAAACTTTTTTCAAAATTAGAAGTATCTTTTAACGCTTTAGATTCAACCATCAAACACCTTTCACCTGACGAATTACAAATTTCTGGTGATGGCTTTTTGGAACAAATAAAAAATTATCAAATTATTGAATTTGGGTTAACGAACCATATTGCGAAACAGGAAATTAATTTTAATCAAAGTTTACAGCCTCAATTTCATAAAAATTTTGATATGCTTATTAGCGATTTAAAATCCAATAAAGCAAAAGGCTATAAAAATTATTTAACTACTGAAAATACAAAACAAGCTGAACGCTTAAATACAATCTTTAATGATTTACTTTCTAAAGAACATCGCACAACTGAAGGATTAATTGAACATGTTAAAATAAATTTGCATGAAGGGTTTATTGATCATGATTTAAAAATAGCTTGTTATACGGATCATCAAGTTTTTGAGCGTTACCATCGCTTTAACTTAAAAGAAACCCGATACAAAACTTCAGAATCCTTAACGCTCAAAGAAATTGCTTCTTTAAATCCTGGTGATTTTGTAACTCATATAGACCATGGTATTGGGCGTTTTGGTGGTTTAGTTAAAATAACTACCAATGGCATACAACAAGAAGCTGTTAAGCTTGTATATAAAGACAATGACTTTTTATATGTAAGTATTCACAGTTTGCATCGCATTAGTAAATATACAGGCAAGGAAGGCAATGTGCCACGTATTGATAAAATTGGATCAACAACGTGGAGCACCCTAAAACAAAAAACTAAAAAAAATGTAAAAGAAGTTGCTTATGATTTAATTAAACTTTATGCTAAACGCAAAACTCAAACAGGTCATCGTTTTCCTCAAGATAATTATTTACAACATGAATTAGAAGCTTCATTTATTTATGAAGATACGCCTGATCAAATAAAAGTAACCACCGAAGTAAAAAGGGATATGGAAAAACCACATCCTATGGATAGGTTAGTTTGTGGCGATGTGGGCTTTGGAAAAACAGAAATTGCAGTTCGTGCAGCATTTAAGGCAGTTTGTGATAGTAAGCAAGTGGCAATATTAGTTCCAACAACAATTTTAGCTTATCAACATTTTAAAACATTTAGTGAGCGATTAAAAGATTTACCATGTAATGTTAGCTACATAAATAGATTTAGAAGTGCTAAAGATGTTAAAGAGATTATATCTAAAACTGCAGAAGGAAAAATTGATATTTTAATTGGAACGCATAAAATTGTTGGGAAAGATATTAAGTTTAAAGATTTAGGGTTATTGATTATTGATGAAGAACAAAAATTTGGAGTTGGTATAAAAGATAAATTAAAAACTTTTAAAACAACTGTAGATACTCTAACATTAACAGCAACTCCTATTCCTAGAACTCTTCAATTTAGTTTAATGGGAGCAAGAGATTTATCTGTAATCAGCACTCCGCCAGCTAATCGTTATCCTGTGCATACCGAATTAATTTCTTTTAGTGAAGAAGCTATTAGAGACGCGGTAGCCTATGAAATGAGTCGTGGTGGCCAAGTTTATTTTGTGCACAATAAAGTGCAAAATATTGCTGAAGTTGCTGGCATCATTCAAAGACTAGTTCCAGAGGCAAGAGTTACTTTCGGTCACGGACAAATGGATGGAGATAAGCTTGAAGACGTTATGTTTAGTTTTATAGAAGGTGATTATGACGTTTTAGTTGCTACTACGATTATTGAATCTGGATTAGATATTAGTAATGCCAACACAATTATTATAAACGATTCGCAAAATTTTGGATTAAGTGATTTACACCAAATGCGTGGTCGAGTTGGACGTAGCAATAAAAAAGCTTTTTGTTATTTACTTACTCCGCCTTTTATTAGTTTGAGTTCAGAAGCTAGAAAAAGACTTACCGCTATTGTTGAATTTAGTGACTTAGGAAGTGGATTTCAAATTGCCATGCGCGACTTAGATATACGTGGTGCAGGTAATTTATTAGGAGGCGAACAAAGTGGTTTTATAAATGACATGGGTTTTGACACCTATATGAAAATATTAAACGAAGCTATTGAAGAATTGAAACAAGAAAATTGGTATCAAGAAATTATTGAACCAGGCGAAAGCGCAGATGCTGATAAATCTAAATTCTCTCGCCAATTTGTTAGAGAAACCGTTGTTGATACTGATTTACAATTATTAATTCCAGATAGTTATGTGAGTAATTTAACGGAGCGTTTGTTGCTTTACAGAGAATTGGATAATGTTACTAATGAACCCGAATTGGAAAATTTCAAATTTAAAATCAGAGATCGCTTTGGCCCCATACCAAATGAAGCTATTGAATTAATAAATGTAGTAAGAATGCGTTGGGCTGCTATGAAATTAGGTTTCGAAAAAATGACATTGAAAAATGGAAAAATGTTATGCTATTTTATAAGTAAACAAGATAGCGAATATTATAATTCTCCGATGTTTAAAGCAGTCATGTTATACGCACAAAAAAGTCACAAACAAACACAATTAAAAGAATCTAATAATAAATTGTGGCTTACGATTGAAGGCGTTAAAAGCATAGATGATGCTATAATACACCTCTCAAAAATAAATGATTTGATACATTAATCAGAAGTTGTTTATTTATACCTTTAAGTTTTCCCAATACCAATTTACCGCTTCTTTTAAACCTTCAGTTAAGTGATGTGTTGGCGTATATCCTAATAATTGTTTTGCTTTATCAATTGATGCTAAAGAATGTGGAATATCACCTGCTCGCTCAACACCATATTTAATAGGAACTTCAGCAATTTTAGAATTATGCTCTGCTAAATATTTTTTCAATAAGTTGGTCAACAAATTCAAATCTGCTCTTTCGCCAACTGCCGTATTAAAAACTTGTCCTTTAGCTAAAGGATTAGTCGTTGTTGCAGCTAAATGATTCATTTTAACAACGTTTTCGATATAAGTAAAATCACGTGAGTTTGTTCCATCACCATTAATCAAAGGTGATTGCAATTCCATTAACTGCATAGTAAATTTTGGAATTACTGCAGCATAAGCCCCATTTGGGTCTTGATTTTTTCCATACACATTAAAATAGCGTAAGCCAATTATATCCATTCCATAATTTAATGCAAAAACATGAGCGTATAACTCATTTACATATTTTGTAACGGCATAAGGAGAAAGTGGTTTCCCAATTATTTCTTCAACTTTTGGCAATGATTCTGAATCTCCATAAGTTGAAGAGCTTGCTGCATACACTACCCGCTTAACGTTTGCGTTACGTGCAGCAACTAATACATTTAAAAAGCCACCAACATTTACTTCATTTGTTTTTATTGGATCGTTTATAGAACGTGGAACAGAACCTAATGCAGCTTGTTGCAATACGAGATCAACTCCTTCCATTGCAGTTTCACAATCTTGGAAATAACAAATATCACCAGTAATCAGTTTAAAATTTTTGTTAGCTAAAAATGGTTCTATGTTTTGTAATCTTCCTGTGGAAAAATTATCTAAACAAACAACTTCATTATTATTTTGCAACAAACTTTCGCATAAGTTAGAGCCAATAAAACCAGCGCCACCTGTTACTAAAACTTTTTTATGATTAATTTTTTGATAGTCCATCTAATACATTACTTAATCTTCTAATAACCAAAGAGCTTCTTTTAACTCCCCCAAAGCCTTTGCGTTTCCTTGTTTTTTAGCTAATTCAATTCCATTAACATAAAATTGAATTGCAGAATTCGTATTATTTAATTTTTCATTTACTTGCCCCAATTGATAAAAACAAGGCAAGTATTCTTCATTTATACTTAATGTTTTTTGCAATTGTAATTCAGCATTTATAAAATCTGCTTCGCTCAAAAATTCCATTGCTAATGCATAATTCAAAAATACATCTTGAGGTTCAGCTTCAAGCATTATTAAAATATTTTCCTTTCGAGATTTTATTTCCACCTATTATTCTCCTGAGAATTGTTTTAAAAAACGTACATCATTTTCAAAAAACAAACGCAAATCTTTCACTCTATATTTTAGCATGGTGATTCTTTCGATTCCCATTCCAAAAGCAAAACCACTATATTTTCTACTATCAATCCCACAATTATCAAGTACTTGCGGATCAACCATGCCACAACCCAATATCTCTACCCAACCTGTATGTTTACAAACATTACAGCCATCACCTTTACAAAGTGTACAACTAATGTCAACCTCAGCACTAGGTTCTGTAAAAGGAAAATAACTTGGACGCATTCTTATTTTTGTTTCAGTACCAAATAATTCCTTTGCAAAGAAATTTAAAGTTTGTTTTAAATCAGCAAATGAAACATTTTCGTCAATATACAATCCTTCAATCTGATGAAACTGGCAATGAGCACGCGCGCTAATTGCTTCATTACGATATACTCTGCCTGGCGATATGGTTCTAATAGGCGGCTTTTGATTTTCCATCACATGAACCTGAACTGAAGAGGTTTGCGTACGTAAAACCATTTCGGGATTAATATTCACATAAAATGTATCCTGCATATCTCGCGCCGGATGATTTTCAGGAGTATTTAAAGCTGTAAAATTATGCCAGTCATCTTCAATTTCTCTACCATCACTAACTGTAAAACCAATACGAGCAAACACATCGATAATTTGATTTTTAACTATTGATAATGGATGGCGTGAGCCTATAGAAATACTCGGATCGGAAGGTGTGGTGAGATCTATATTAGCAGTAACGGTAGATTCTGAACTAGATTCGTACTTCTCTTTCAGTGCATTTATTTTATCTTGAGCTTTTACCTTAAGTTCATTCAGTTTTTGACCAACTTCTCTTTTTATTTCGGGTGCTACAGCTTTGAAATCATCAAACAAGACAGTTACTTGGCCTTTTTTGCTTAACCATTTAATTCGATATTCCTCAACGTGTTCTTTACTTTGTGCAGCAAATTCTTCTACCTCTGCCAAAAGAATGTTTATTTTTTCTAACATAATAATTTGATAATAACAACAAATTTAATCAATTTTAAGCATTGAAAACCTTTATTTCGACATATATATATTTAATATTATTACTTCTAACATCTCGTGTTAGTGTCTCTCAATCATTTTTAAGCTACAAAGTATACGAAAATGATACAATAAATTTGCTTGATAAAGACAGCTTGAAACAAGGGGTTTGGAAAGAGTTTTGGGAAAATGGAGATTTAAAATCAGAAGTTATTTTTAAAAATAATAAAAAACAAGGACTAGAAATAAAATGGTTTGATTTGCCAGATTGCGTTGAACAAGAAGCATATTATAAAGACGGAAAATTAGAAGGTCCATGCATTAATTATTCTAAAAAGTGCAAAAAAGATTTTTTTGAAAATTTTAAAAATGGAATAAAAGAAGGGCTCGAACTTTCCTATTATCCTAATGGAAATATAAAGGCAGAAGGCACTTACAAAAAAGGTAATTTAAACGGATACTATAAAGTATATGATAGAAAAGGAAATTTTTCTTTTGAAAGTAGATCTACTGAAAGTGAAGCTGATTTAAAAGCAAATGTTGAGGATACAGCAAATAATGTAATTTTCAATGTATTTAAACGAAATAAACAATGGAAAAACAAACTCATTGTAGCTGATTTAACAGGCAGTATGTATCCTTATGCGCAACAATTAAACACTTGGTTGAAATTACATTTTATTAAAGATAGTGTTAGTCAGCATTTTGCTTTTTTTAATGACGGAGACAAAAAAGCGGATGACCAAAAGAAAATTGGAGCAACTGGCGGAGTTTACTATTGCAGAG
The DNA here is from genome assembly GCA_038327195.1 of Bacteroidota bacterium. Lineage (GTDB taxonomy): Bacteria > Bacteroidota > Bacteroidia > B-17B0 > Aurantibacillaceae > UBA4416. The sequence goes on from JBBQKU010000041.1 coordinate 11,080, forward strand.
CAAAAACTTGTGACCAGCTCATTTCCACCATGGAATTAACTATAAAAAAAGGAACGGGTGGAGACGCTCCAGAAAACCCAATAGAAGCAATTATTTATGGTTTAAATAAAAGTGGAAAAGTAGATGATGTTATTTTAATTGCTGATAATTGGGCTAAAGCAAGGGATATAAAAATGCTAGCTAGAATTAAAGTACCAGTAAGGGTAATTCTTTGTGGTGTTTATGAAGGCATGGAAATTAGTGAAGATTATTTAAATATCGCATATAAAACCAAGGGCTCTGTGCACACTATTGAACAAGATATTACTGATTTAATGAAACAAAGTACAGGCAAAAAATTTACAATTAACGGCGTTGATTATATTATCAAAAACGGTAGTGTTAAAGTGTTTTAATTGTATCTTTACGCCTCATTTTTGTGCGTATATTCCATAACATATCCGAAACGGGAGACCTAAAAAATACCATTGTAACTATTGGCACTTTTGATGGTGTGCATTTAGGGCATCAAAAAATACTTAAAAAACTTGTTGAGCTCAAAAAGAAAAATGGTGGAGAAACACTTTTATTTACGTTTGATCCTCATCCCCGTAAAGTCCTTTTTCCTGAACAGCGCGATCTAAAACTTATTACAACCACACAAGAAAAATGTGAATTACTGAAGCAATTTGGAATTGATAATGTGCTTGTGTATCCATTTACAATAGAGTTTTCGAAAATGAGCGCGCAAGATTATATTTCAAAAATTATTTCGGAAACGCTTAAAACAAAAACTTTGGTTATTGGCTATGACCATCGTTTTGGTAGTAACAGAGAAGGGAATATTGAAACACTCAAACAAGTTTCTAAAGACTATAATTTTGATTTAATTGAAATACCTGCACAAGAAATAAATCAATTAAACGTAAGTAGCACTCTCATCAGAAAAGCCATAGAGGAAGGTGAGATTGAAACCGCAACCAGTTATTTGGGATATTCATTTTTCATGTCAGGCATCGTAGTCAAAGGAAAACAGTTGGGCCGAACAATTGGTTACCCAACAGCAAATGTGGAATTACCAGATTTAGATAAAATAAAACCGAAAACTGGTGTTTATGCAGTAAATGTGGTGGTTGAACACGAAAGATATAAAGGAATGCTCAACGTTGGCTATAACCCAACAATAGATAACGACAAGAAGCAAAAAATTGAGGTAAATATTTTCAATTTTGAAAAAGATATATACGGACAAACTATTAAAATAGAATTTGTTAAACATTTGAGAAATGAAGTAAAATTTGCTAACTTAGATGAACTCAAAGAACAATTAGCTAAGGACAAAATCGCCTGTGAAAAAATCGATTAAAACACATAAATCTGAATACCTTAAAAAAGGAATTTTATTAATTGTATTTAGTTTATTTGTTAATTGTGCAAACGCACAGTTATTAGATTCTTTAAAGTTGGACTCGCTTACTGGATATACAGATATTGTTGAAGCAATGAAAAATCCTGATGCAGTCATAAAATTAGTGCTAAGAAAAAATCATTTAAAAGAGTTTCCTAAAGAAATATTAAAATTTAAAAACCTACAATATTTAGATATTAGTAAAAATAGCATTTCAGAATTGCCTGATAGCATTGGCATTTTAAATCAATTACAGTATTTTGCATGTAGTAAAACAGGGTTAAAAAGTTTACCATCACAAATTGGAAAACTATCCCACTTAAAATTTTTAAATATTAATCAAAATGATTTAAGTGCTTTGCCACCTCAAATTGGAAATTTAGAAAATTTAGAAATATTAGATGCTTGGAGTAATAATTTTGATGAATATCCGGCAACATTAAAAAATCTTAAATCATTAAAAGTTCTTGACTTAAGAAACATATTAATCAGCGATGAAACACAACTATACATAATTAGTTTACTACCAAAAAGCACAGTATATATGTCTCCAAGTTGTAAGTGTAAATGGTAATTTAAATGATCCCAAAGTTTACCATAGATAAAATTATTGATGCAGCCCGAGTTGAGGATGTAATTGGAGATTTTATTACATTAAAAAAAAGAGGTGCCAATTTATTAGGTCTTTGTCCGTTTCATGGCGAAAAATCCCCCTCTTTTACAGTTTCCCCAGCAAAGGGAATTTACAAATGTTTCGGTTGTAGCAAATCTGGCACTGCTGTTAATTTCATCATGGATCATGAGAGTTTATCTTATCCTGATGCGTTAAGGTATTTAGCAAATAAATATGGAATTGAAATTGTAGAAAAAGAAATTACAAACGAAGAAAAAGCTCAACAAAGTGAAAAAGAGAGTTTGTATATTGTGATGCAATATGCTCAAAAGTATTTCACTGATTTATTATTAAATGATGATTTAGGTCGTTCAATTGGTTTAGGATATTTTATTGAACGTGGTTTTACACAAGCAACGATTGATAAATTTCAATTAGGATATAGTTCAGAAGAACGCAGGCGTTTTTCTGAAACTGCAGTAAAAAATAGTTATAAGCCTGAATATTTAGTAAAGACTGGCATGTCAATTTTATCCAACAATCATGTTGAAGGCAGTCCAATTACTGTAGTTGATATTTTTGATAGATACACTGGAAGGGTTATGTTTCCTATACATAACATTACCGGAAAAATTATTGGATTTGGTGGACGAATTTTAACGAACGATAAAAAACAAGCCAAGTACATTAATTCTCCACAAACTGATATTTACGATAAAAGTAAAACACTATATGGGTTATTTCAAGCAAAAAAGTCGATTATACATGACGACAATTGCTATTTAGTAGAAGGTTATACAGATGTAATTTCGATGCATCAATCCGGTATAGAAAATGTCGTTGCATCTAGTGGAACATCATTAACTGTTGATCAAATAAAATTAATTCATCGCTTCACTAAAAACATTACCATTTTATATGATGGTGATGTAGCTGGTATTAAAGCAAGTTTTAGAGGAATTGATTTAATTTTGGAGGAAGGAATGAATGTTCGTGTTTTATTATTTCCTGATGGTGATGATCCAGATTCATATAGTAAAAAAGTAACCAACGAAGATTTTAAAGAATTTATTAGAGCTAATAGTAAAGATTTTATTTCGTTTAAAACAAGCCTACTATATAAGGAAGTTGAGCATGATCCAATAAAAAGAGCTGAATTAATTAAAGATATTGTAGAAAGTATAGCAGTTATTCCCGATGCCATAAATCGTTCAGTTTATGTAAAAGAATGTTCTAAAATAATGGACATTAGTGAACAAATTCTTCAAATCGAAATTAATAAGCTCATTCGAAAAAAAGGAAATAAACATAATACACCAACATCAAACTATTCAGAAAACGAAGCTCCTCCAGAAGATTATTTTTTAGAAGAAGAACAACCGAAAGATATTATTTTAGATAATGAAGAAAAAGAATTATTATCAATGATGATGCAATACGGCAATGTGTTAATTGATGTAGAAGCAGAAGATTCTGATAACATTCAACAATCATTTCAATTGACAGTTTGTGAGTTTATTATATTTGAATTATGGAGAGATAATTTACAATTCATCAATCCAATGTATCAATTGGTATTAGATGAATGTCAACATTATTTAGAACAAGAAAACATACCTACTACTCAAACTTTTTTAAATCATCAAAATCCTGTTATATCTCAATTTGCTCTTAACATTGCTTCTTTTTCAGATGTTGTAAGTCCGGGTTGGGGCAAATTTGGTGTTGATGTGCCACAAGAAATACATTCATTAAAAAAAGGAATTGAGCATCGCTTATTCAGTTTAAAAGACCGAAGATTAAATACAATCATTTTTTCGGCTAAAGAAGATTTAAAAACTGCAGATCCGTTTGAAAATGAAGATGTTTACAAGAATTTAATGCTATTAGAAATACAAAAAAAACGCGTCAATAAAATTTTAGGAAGAACGATAATTAAATAATGCAAAAATCAATTTTCATACTTTTATTATTTTTCATGAGCTTTAATTTGGCTTTTAGTCAAAAAAACGAGAAACAAATTGACGACTATAATCTCGAAATAAGTAATTTAATTGATAACGGAGAATACGCTGAAGCACTAAAAAAATCAGATACGTTAGAGTTATTTTCCAAAGCCATTAATTACAAAAAAGGTATTGCTGAAGCTTATAATTTAAAAGGAGTAATCAATCGAGACAAATCAAATTTAAAAGTTGCTTTAGAGTTTTATCTTCAAGCTTTAAGTTTGTTTGAAGAATTAAAAATACCCAAAAGAATTGCAGGTATGCAAAACAATATTGGATTAATTTATGCTGAAATAAAGGAATACAGAACTGCATTGGCCTATTATTTTAAAGCAGAAAAAATACTCAATAATAAAAAAGATGGACAAAATTTAGCTGTTTGTTACAACAATATAGCAACCTGTTATCAAAACCTAAAACAATTTGCCTCAGCCCAAACTTATCTCAATAAATCATTAGAACTTCGAAATGCTATCCATGATACGATGGGAATGGCTATGGCGTATCATAATATTGGAATTAACCATCAATTGATACAAGAAAATGATTCTGCCTTAAATTATTTTTACAAATCACTTTCATATTTAGGAACTGGTAATGAAAACATTGGACATGCTTATAATTATTTGGAAATAGGAAACTCTCTTTTGCAAAATGGTAAAATAAAAGAAGCTGAACCTTATCTTTTGAAGTCATTAAAAATAAGTCAAAAAAACGGATTGATGGCAATCAGCAATTCCGCCTATGAGCATCTTTACAAATTAGCTGCTGAAAAAAAAGATTATAAAAACGCATTTCAATATCAAAATTTGTTTTTAAGCTCTGCAAAGTCTATTGAAAACGATGAAAGTACAAATGAACTATTGAAAAAGGAGTTAGAGTATGACTTTAATAAAAAGCGTGAAGTTCAACGTATTGAATCAGAAAATAGACAAGCCGTATCAAATGCTGAAATAACGGCACAAAAAAAACTTACCACTTATGCAATATTAGCGTTAATAGTTTTATCTGGCCTTATTTTATTTGTATTTAGAAGTTATAATGAAAAGAGAAAAGCTAATTCTATTATTTCAAAACAAAAAGAAATTGTAGAGCACAAACAAAAAGAAATTGTTGATTCTATAAACTATGCCAAATATATTCAGAATGCTTTATTACCAGATGAAAAAGTAATTTCAGAAATTAATAGTTTTATTTTATTTAAACCTAAAGATATTGTAAGTGGTGATTTTTATTGGATATATGAAAACAAAAACAACACGCTAAATCATTCTGAAATTTATGTTGCTGCTGCAGATTGCACAGGACATGGTGTGCCAGGCGCATTAGTAAGTGTTTTAGGGAACAATGGATTAAATAGTTGCGTAAAAGAGTATGGGATAACTGAAACACATTTAATACTTGATAAATTATCAGAATTAGTTGAAGAAACATTTGAGAAAAGTGAAAATCAATTAAAAGATGGAATGGATATTTCATTAGTGAAAATAATTCGCGACCAAAATTCTAATAAAGTACATATACAATGGAGTGGTGCAAATAATCCAATATGGATTATCAACCAAAATAAGGAATGGATTGAAATTAAGGCAAATAAACAACCCATAGGCAAATATGCTGATAAAAAACCATTTGATAAGCATGATTTAGTATTAGAAAAAGGAGATCGTGTTTATTTATTTACAGACGGTTTTGCAGATCAATTTGGAGGACCAAAAGGAAAGAAATATAAATATAAACAGTTATCAGATTTATTGACTTCCACCGTTCACCTCGATCTAATTACTCAAAAGGAAGAATTAACGAAGAATTTCAGCAATTGGATAGGTGAATTAGAGCAAGTCGACGATATTTGCATCATTGGCATCTCTTTATAATTTCAAAAAACAATGTTTTAACCTAAACAAAAAAGTTAATCAGGTGTTGAAAAATTGCTTACATATAACAAGGTAAATTCTTAAATTTAGCACTCAAAATAATATACACATGACAACAGATAAATTTGTTACCCGTCATAACGGTCCACGTGAAAATGAAATTAAACAAATGCTTGCCAAAATTGGCGTTGCATCTGTTGATGAATTAATTAGTCAAACAGTTCCTCCTGGTATTCGTTTAAAACAACCACTAAAAGTGGCGCCAGCTATGAGTGAGTATCAATATTCTAAGCACTTAAAAGCGCTTGGTGCTAAAAACAAAACATTCCGTTCATACATCGGATTAGGATATTATAATAATATTTTACCTGCGGTAATTCAACGTAACGTTTTAGAAAATCCAGGTTGGTATACAGCTTATACTCCATACCAAGCAGAAATTGCACAAGGTCGTTTAGAAGCCATTTTAAATTTCCAAACAATGGTAATGGATTTAACTTCTATGCCAATTGCTAATGCTTCTTTATTAGACGAAGCGACTGCTGCTGCTGAAGCTTTATTTATGTTTTATAGCAACCGTAGTAAAGACAAAATAAAAAATGGAGGCAATAAATTTTTCATCAGTAACACCGTTTTTCCTCAAACTATTGATGTAGTTAGAACACGCGCAGTACCTTATGGAATAGAATTAGTTATTGCAGATGCAAATACTATCGCGTTAGATGATTCATTTTTTGGTGCATTAATTCAATATCCAGATATTAATGGTGAAGTAAATGACTATACAAAATTTGTAGATAATGCACATTCAAAAGAAATTCAAGTTGTAGTAGCAACTGATTTATTAGCATTAGCATTATTAACTCCTCCAGGTGAATGGGGTGCAGATTGCGTTGTAGGTAACTCACAACGATTTGGCGTACCATTAGGATATGGTGGGCCACATGCAGCATTTTTTACTTGTAGAGAAAATTATAAGCGTTTAATTCCTGGACGTATCATTGGCGTTTCAATTGATTCAGAAGGAAATCCTGCATTACGTATGGCTTTACAAACACGTGAACAGCATATAAAGCGTGATAAAGCAACTTCAAATATTTGTACAGCACAAGCTTTATTAGCTATTATGGCAAGTATGTATGCGGTATATCATGGGCAAGAAGGAATTAGAGCTATTGCTCAAAGCATTCATAATTCAACAAACTCAGTTGCTGAAACTTTGAAACAATTAGGTCTTACTATTAAAACAAAATTATATTTTGATACTATAGTTGTAGAATGCGATGCTGCAAAAGTAATGGCAGCTGGTGTAGCAAAAGAAATTAATTTCCGTTTCATTGATGCAAAGCATGTTGGAATTTCTTTAGATCAAACGATTGAACAAGTTGATTTAAACGATATCGTTTCTTGTTTTGCAGGATCAAGTAAAGAAGTGAAATACACTCCTTCAAATTTAATTTCTTCTTCTCATTCAAAACGTACATCTGCTTATTTAACTCATCCTACATTTAACTCTTACCACAGTGAAAGTGAAATGATGCGTTACATTAAACGTTTAGAAAATAAAGATTTATCATTAGTTCATTCAATGATTTCTTTAGGTTCATGTACGATGAAATTAAATGCAGCTTCTGAATTATTGCCAATTACATGGCCTGAATTTGCAAACATTCATCCATTTGTTCCGATAGATCAAGCACAAGGATACGCTGAATTAATTGAGCAATTAAATAAAGATTTATCTGAAATTACAGGTTTTGCTCGTATGAGTTTCCAACCAAATTCAGGAGCTTCTGGCGAATACGCCGGACTAATGGTTATTAGAGCTTACCATATTGCAAATGGAAATCCTCATCGTAATGTTGTTTTAATTCCATCATCAGCCCATGGTACAAACCCTGCATCAGCTGCAATGGCCGGAATGAAAATTATTATTTCAAAATGTGATGACAAAGGAAATATTGATTTTGCAGATTTAAAAGAAAAGGCAGAATTACATAAAGATAATTTATCATGCTTAATGGTTACTTATCCATCTACGCATGGTGTGTATGAAGAGTCAATTACTGATATCACAAAACTCATTCACGATAATGGCGGTTTAGTTTATATGGACGGAGCAAATATGAATGCGCAAGTTGGTTTAACATCACCAGGTAATATTGGAGCGGATGTTTGTCATTTAAACTTACACAAAACATTTGCTATTCCTCACGGTGGTGGTGGACCGGGTGTAGGCCCAATTGGTGTAGTTGAAAAACTAGTCCCATTTTTACCAACACATACATTTATTAAAACAGGTGGAGACAAAGGAATTACCGCAGTTTCTGCTGCACCTTATGGTAGTGCATTAATTTTATTAATTTCTTATGGCTACATTAAAATGTTAGGTGCTGAAGGTTTAAAACAAGCTACTGAAATGGCTATTTTAAATGCTAACTATATGAAAGAATTATTACAAGACAGTTATAAAATTTTATATACAGGCAAAAACGGACGTTGTGCACATGAAATGATTTTAGATTGTAGCGATTTTAAAGCACCATCAGGTGTTGAAGTTGGCGACATGGCAAAACGTTTAATGGATTATGGTTTCCACGCTCCTACAGTTTCTTTCCCAGTGCATGATACATTAATGATTGAACCAACTGAAAGTGAAAGTAAAGGTGAGTTAGATCGTTTTTGTGAAGCGATGATTTCTATCAGAAAAGAAATTAAGGAAATTGAAGATGGTAAATTTGATAAAACCGATAACGTTATTAAAAATGCACCACATACTTGTAAATTAGTTGTGGCTGATAACTGGACAAAATCATACTCACGTCAAAAAGCTGCATATCCATTAAATTGGGTTCGTGACAATAAATTTTGGCCAAGTGTTGCTAAAGTTGATAGCGCATATGGTGATAGAAATTTAGTATGTGCTTGCCCTCCAATAGAAGCTTATATGGACGAAGCAGTTACAGCTTAATAATTATATTTTTAAAATTTAAAAGCTCTGCAAATGCAGAGTTTTTTTTTGCTCATAATACAGAATTTTCATCCAAAGAAATAGTTCCTTTATCCGCATCTATGCTTGCCATAATCCCTAAAGGAATAGTTAATTTATTTTCGATATGTCCAATCATAGCACCATAAAAGGCAGGAATACCAAGTGGTTGAATGTGTTGTAAAATCACTTCGTGGAAAGTAAAAGATTTTAAAGGTTCTTCTGCTAAACATTTTACGCATTTACCAAACACTAAACCACTAATTGAATTTAAAATGCCACTATGTTTTAATTGTGTCAACATTCTATCTATACTATAAGGCTCTTCTTTTACTTCTTCTAAAAATAAAATTTTATTTTTCCATTCAGGTAAATATATACTTCCAATTAAAGAAGTTAGTACTGTTAAATTTCCACCATATAAATTGCCACTTGCTTTACCTGAATTTATTAGTACTGATTTATTTTCTGTTAATGGATTTTCTGGATATATAAAAGATTTAGGTGTCAATACAACACTAGTAAATATAGATTTAGTGAAGTCATTCCAACCCGAATTGCCGACTGGTCCATGAAAAGTTACAAGCCCTGTTTTAGCAGTAATAGCATTCAATAATGAAGTAATATCACTAAATCCAATCAATACTTTTGGATTTTTTTCAATTAAAGCATAATCAATTTTATCTAAAAGTCGAGCACAACCCCAACCTCCTTTCATACAAAAAATACCTTTAACCGTTTTATCAGCAAATAATTCATTTATTTCGTTTGCTCGTAACTCATCAGTTCCAGCAAAATATCCAAATTTTTCTTTTAGCGTTTTTCCATACACAATATTAAAACCAAATCCTTTTAAAATAATAGCAAATGTTTCTATTTGTTGTTCATCCCAAACAGCACCTGCCGGCGAAGTTATGGCAATTGTGTCTCCAGGTTTTAAGGCCTTAGGTTTTATTTTTTCTTTTGTAATTAATGTAGTTTGTGCAACTATATCATTAGGTATTAGTAAACTTGCAGCAGCTAAAATCCCAGTTGATCTAATAAAATTTCTACGTGAATTCATGGTAATATATTTATACTGTAAAATAAGTAAAATACAATTCACAAGCAAATTGGCCACATTACATAGAAACAAAGAAATGAAAATGAAATGTGAAGAACTTAAAAAAATTATTACTTATAATTTCTGTTACTTTGTAAAACGATGTCATTATATATTACCTCATTAAATTCGGGAAGCAATGGTAATTGCTATTATATTGGCAATGACAAAGAAGCTGTTTTAGTTGATGTTGGAATTTCGTGTCGTGAAGTTGAAAAAAGAATGGCTCGATTAAATCTATCACTCTTAAAAGTGAAAGCCATATTTATCTCACACGAACATAGCGATCATATCAAAGGAGTGCAGATTTTTTCTAAAAAATATCAAGTGCCAGTTTACATTACTGACTCTACATTAAATAATTCGCGCTTATTTTTAGAGAAAAAATTGATTCATTCTTTTATTAAATATTATCCTATTTCCATTGGAGAATTAACCATCACAGCATTTCCAAAAAGGCATGATGCAGCAGATCCTTATAGTTTTATTATAGAAGGCAATGGTGTTAAAATTGGCGTATTAACAGATATTGGTTCGGCATGCAATCATGTAGAAGAAAACTTCAGACAATGTCATGCTGCATTTCTAGAAGCCAATTACGATGAACAACTTTTAAATACAGGTAATTACCCATACCATTTAAAAGAACGTATTAAAAGTAATAAAGGTCATTTATCAAATTTGCAAGCTTTAGATTTATTTATCAATCATAAACATGAATCAATGAGTCATGTGATATTATCACATTTATCAAAAGATAACAATTGCCCATTGATTGTAAAAGATTTGTTTACAAAACATGCGCAAGAAACTAAAGTGATTGTTGCTTCTCGTTTACAAGAAACTGAAGTTTTTTATATTAGCCAAAATAGAGTTAACGAAAGCAATTCACAAAAACTGCAAACCTCTTTATTTTAATAGATTATTTCTTTCTATAAATTAAAATTCATAAATTTAATGGATGCACGGAGCTATACCCATATTTTCAGCACAAACAATTAAAGCCATAGATGCTCATACAATTTTAAATGAGCCTATAACTTCTATTAATTTAATGGAACGTGCTGCATTAAAATGCACAAATTGGATTATAAAAAATTATACTTCAATTAATGCTTTTAAAGTATTTTGCGGCTTAGGTAATAATGGTGGTGATGGCTTAGCAATTGCAAGACAATTAATTAATAAAGGATGTAAAGTTGATGTATATATCATATATTATTCCGATAAATCCTCCCATGATTTTTTAATTAATAAGGCCAGCCTCGAAGCATTAAACCCAAATTGCATTCACGAAATAAGATCAATTGAAAATCTTCCAAAACTAAATTCTAATGATACTGTAATTGATGCCATTTTTGGTATTGGATTAACGAAACCATTAGTTGGTTTATCTGCTGACATAGTAAGCATAATAAATAAAAGTCAGGCAGAGGTGATTTCCATAGATGTGCCTTCTGGCTTATTTGCGGATATTCATTCAAATCATACTGATTCTATCATTAAAGCTCATGATACATTAACATTTCAATTTTCAAAACTGAGTTTTCTTTTTGCAGAAAATGCTGAATACATTGGTAACGGCCATATTTTAGATATTGGATTAATTATTCCAAATGAGTTATTAGATAAGTGTGATACTTTCTATTTAACAAAAAGTGCCATCACAAAAATTTTAAAACCTCGACAAAAATTTTCACATAAAGGAACCTTTGGGCATAGTTTATTAATTGCAGGCAGTTATGGAAAAATGGGTGCAGCTATATTAGCGTCAACAAGTTTATTAAGAAGTGGCGCAGGCTTATTAACGGTATGCTTGCCACATTGTGGTTATGAAATTATGCAAACCTCAGTTCCTGAAGCAATGACAATTGTTAAAGGAAATGATTATTTACAATTGAGTGAATTAGATTTAAGACCTTACTCTGCCATTGGTATTGGCCCAGGTATAGGAACAGAGGAATATACACAAGAGGCAGTGAAACTTATTTTAGAGCAATCAAAAAAACCATTAGTTATAGATGCGGATGCCTTAAACGCAATGAGTCAAAATAAAAAATGGTTAAATCTAATTCCTGAAAATTCTATTTTAACCCCACACCCTAAAGAATTTGAACGATTAACTAAACCTGTTACTACTGACTTCGAAAGACATCAGTTGCAATTAGACTTTTCAAAAACACACCATTTATTTATTATTTTAAAAGGCGCACACACTTGCATCACAACACCTGATGGCAAAAGTTATTTTAACAGTACAGGCAATTCAGGATTAGCAAAAGGAGGAAGTGGAGATGTTTTAACAGGCTTACTAACTGGGCTTTTAGCACAAGGCTATACTTCTTTTGAGACTAGTTTATTAGGAGTTTTTATACATGGTTTAGCTGGTGATATTACTAAAGAAGAAAAAGGAGAAATTGCAATGATACCTAGCGATATTATTTCTAACTTACCAAAGGCTTTTTTGCAATTGACAACTGATTAAAATGAAAAAACTTTTTTACATCATATCAAATTTTGGAATTAACTCTTCAACTCCAACTGAACATATTGAAGAAACGAAACTCGTTAATGTAATAAGTTTTTTAGGCGTACCAATATGTATTTCATTTGTTTTCATTTTTGGATTAACGGGGTATTACATACATGCATTAACTTTTTTAATAGGAGTTGTAATATTTATCTTACCAACTTTTTTAAATAAATGGTTTGGATTAAATGTTGGTAGAGTTTTTATAACCATTATGGCACCTCTATTTTTCGGAATTGTTTCAGTAATGTCTGGAAAAGACTTAGGTTTTTACCTAGGTTTTTTAGTGGTTTCAGTTCCACCAATAATTGTTTTTCCTACATTAAAAAAAGCCATTTTTTTTGTTATTAACTCTATTATACTTTTAGTACTTTCTATTATTGGAAATATTTATTTAACGCCAGTTGCAGAAATACCATTTGCTATGGGCATTTTTCTTCTTAATTTATTTACAGTTTTAATAACAATAATTGCTTTAGTCTATTTTTTCAAATCACAGCTAAATGAAAGCAGAGCTGTAGTCTTTGAGAAAAATAAAGAAATGACTGATAGCATCAATTATGCTAAAAAAATACAAACATCATTACTTGCTCATGCCGATTTTTTAACTGTTAATTTACCTGAACACTTTGTTTTATTTAAACCAAAGGATATTGTAAGTGGTGATTTTTATTGGGCTACAAAAACAAAAGACTATTTTTATTTAGCAGTTTGCGATAGCACAGGCCATGGTGTACCAGGAGCCTTTATGAGTTTATTAAATATTAGTTTTTTAAATGAAGCGATCAATGAAAAAAACATTTTAGAACCAAATTTAATTTTAAATCACGTGAGGCAACGTTTAATAGAAAACATGAATGGTGCACAAGACGGAATGGATGCAATTTTATTAAGAATACCTTTAAACTCTCCTGTTTCAAAAATTGAATATGCTGCGGCAAATAATTCGCCAATTTTAATTCGTAACAATGAAATTATTGAATTGCCAAAAAACAAAATGCCAGTTGGAAAAGGAGAAAACGAATTAAGTTTTACTTCACACACAGTTGAACTGCAAAAAGGTGATAATCTATATTTATATACGGATGGTTTTGCGGATCAATTTGGTGGGCCAAAAGGAAAGAAATTTAAATACAAAGCACTCAATAACTTTTTGAATGAAATTTGTAATTCATCTTTGGGCGAACAACATTTATCCTTAGATAACAAATTTACGGCTTGGAAAGGTGATTTAGAGCAAGTTGATGATGTTTGCATAATTGGTATCAAATTTTAAAACAGCAAAATTCACATTTATTTAAAAGGTAAATTGCCCTCTCTATTATAATTATTGCTTAAGTTTGAACTTTATTTACAAATTATTGTTTATCATAATATGTCAAAAAAAGTTACAATTATAGGGTCGGGTTTTTCAGGATTATCTGCAGCCTGTTACTTAGCAAAACAAGGCTGCGAAGTTACTGTTTTAGAAAAACATGATCGCGTTGGAGGAAGAGCTAGACAATTTACAAGTAATGGTTTTACATACGATATGGGACCAAGCTGGTATTGGATGCCTGATATTTTTGATAAATTTTTTGCTGACTTTGGTAAAAAAGTTTCTGATTATTATACTATTGAACGCTTAACACCTTCCTATCGTATCATATATAAAGATGGACCTCTTGATATTCCAAGTAATATTGATGAGCTATATGCTATGTTTGAGCGCATTGAAACTGGAAGTGCGGCTAAATTAAAAATATTTTTGAAAGAGGCAGAATACAAATATAATATTGGTATGCATGATTTAGTTTATAAACCAGGTTTATCATTAACCGAATTTTTAAATATGCGTTTTTTTAGAGGTATTTTTAAATTAGACGTATTTAATTCTATTGCCTCGCATATCCGAAAATCATTTACTAATCCTAAATTAATTCAATTACTAGAATTTCCTGTTTTGTTTTTAGGCGCATTGCCAAAAAACACGCCAGCATTATATAGTTTAATGAATTATTCAGATATGATTGGTGGTACTTGGTATCCGAAGGGTGGAATGATTAGCGTTGTAAATGGCATGCATAAATTAGCGCTAGAATTAGGTGTAAAATTTGAACTTAATGTTGATGTTTCAAAAATAAATATCCTTGAAAATAAAGCTAAAGAAGTTGTTGCAAAAAACGCATACACTAATTTTGATGTCTTAGTATCAAGTGCAGATTATAATTTCACAGAACAAAAATTACTGGACGAAAAATACAGAAATTACACATCCAATTATTGGGAAACAAGAAAGCTAGCGCCATCAAGTTTAATATTTTACATTGGAGTCAATAAAAAACTACCAAATTTATTACACCATACTTTATTTTTTGATGAAGATTTTGATTTACATTCTCATGAAATTTATACTGATCCAAAATGGCCTACCAACCCTCTAATTTATTTAAGTTGTACATCACAGTCAGATAAAACTGTAGCGCCAGAAGGTTGTGAAAATTTAATGGTTTTAATACCTATAGCACCTGATTTAAAAGATGACAAATCTACAAATGACAAATATTTTGATATGGTTATTTCTAGAATAGAAAAACAAATTGGGGTTTCTTTTAAAGAAAATATTTCATTTAGACGTGATTTTGCAACAAGTGACTTTATAAAAGATTACAACTCGTTTAAAGGAAATGCCTATGGTTTAGCCAATACATTAAGCCAAACGGCCATTTTAAAACCAAAATTGATAAATAAAAAAGTTAAAAACTTGTTTTATACAGGCCAATTAACAGTTCCTGGTCCTGGCGTTCCACCTTGTTTGATTTCAGGAGAGCTTGTTGCACAACAAGTTGAGAAGTATTTTAACAAAAAATAGTTCATTCTTTAAACAATTATCGAAATAGAGTGTTTACACAGTATAAAAATACACTGCTTTTTTACTATCTTCGTAAACATAACAATGAAAGAATTATTTGATAACGTTAGCATAAAAACTAGTAAACTAGTTACCAATAGCTATAGCACTTCGTTTTCGTTGGGCATCAAATTTTTACATAAACAATTTCAAGACCCTATTTATAGCATTTACGGTTTTGTTCGTTTTGCGGATGAAATTGTTGATTCGTTTCATGATTTTAATAAAAAAGAATTGCTTGACGAATTTAAAGCTGAAACTTATCGTTCTATTGAACGTGGTATAAGTTTAAATCCTGTATTAAATAGCTTTCAATATGTTGTCAATAAATACAAAATTGATTTAAAATTGATTGAAACATTTCTAAAAAGTATGGAAATGGATTTGGAAAAAAAAGAATATGATGCAGAAGGTTATAAAGAATATATTTTAGGAAGTGCGGAAGTAGTTGGATTAATGTGTTTGAAAGTTTTTGTTAATGGAGATAATGCTAAATATGACAATCTTTCTCCATATGCTATGTCACTTGGGTCTGCATTTCAAAAAATAAATTTTTTACGTGATTTACATGCTGATTATTTAGGTATGGGTAGAGTATACTTTCCAAATATTGAATTAACAAAATTAGACCCTAAAACGAAAGCATCACTTGAAGCAGATATTGAATTAGATTTTAATAAAGGTTTTGAAGGAATAAAATTATTACCTAAAAATTCTCGATTTGGTGTTTATGTAGCCTACATATACTATAGAAAATTATTAAACAAAATAAAATCTTTGCAACCAGAACGAATTTTAGAAGAACGAATTAGTATTCCAAATTCTCAAAAAATGGTTCTTTTTGCAAGTTCCTATGTTCGACATAGTTTAAATTTACTTTAGTATTTTTGAGATGAAAGCTAATGAATATGTCATCCTTGTTGACGAACAAGATAATGAAATTGGCGTGATGGAAAAATTGAAAGCTCACGAAACAGGAAAATTACACAGGGCATTTTCAGTATTTATTTTCAATGATAAAAACGAACTATTACTTCAACAAAGAGCAATAAATAAATACCATAGCGGTGGCTTGTGGACGAACACATGCTGTTCTCACCCTAGCCCGAACGAAACTATAAAAGATGCCGCTAATAGGAGACTATTTGAAGAAATGGGTTTAACTTCTGATTTGAAAATAGTGAGTAATTTTATTTATAAAACTGATTTTGAAAATGGATTAATTGAGCATGAATTAGATTACATTTTAATAGGAAATACAAACGCTATCCCTCAAATAAATAAGGATGAAGTTGAATCATTTAAATGGCAATCCATTTCAGAAATTCAAAAAGATATTAATCTAAATCCAAATCAATATACAACTTGGTTTAAAATAGCTTTGCAGAATGAAAATATTCCAAATATTAGTGTAAAATAAATTCGCTTATTAAATTCCAACACGCTTCATTTTGCATAATAGAACTGTGATCTTCTTCATATTCTTTAGCAACAACTTTCCCTTTCCAAACTTTAATTAAATTGTATGCATGTTGTTTCGGAATAATTATATCATTTTTAGAAATTATAGCAAGCATTTTTGTATTGATGGATAATGCGTATTTTTTTGAATTAAAAGGATGTTTAATTAACCAACCTATAGGAACAAATGGATATTTTTCTTGAGCAACATCAATCATACTTTCATATGGAGTAATTAAAATTGTTGATTTAATTTTTCTCTGCGATGAAAGGTAAGTTGCAACTCCTGACCCAATACTTCTTCCAATCACACTTATATTTTCGGAATCTATATCTTTTCTCAACTTTAAGTTATCATAAATTTCTAAGGCATCACTAAACATATTTTTTTCAGAAACAATTCCATTACTTAAACCAAAGCTTCTATAGTTCATCATCACCATAATCGTATTTGAAAAATATTTTTTCTTCTCCATCACATGTGAAACTTCTTCGGCATTACCTCCAAAATAAATAACCAACTGTAATTTTTGAGATGAAGTGTCTTTAGAAATAAATCCACATGTTTTGTTTCCATCTTTCATTATAAACGAAAGTGTATCAAAATTTGGATTTGTATTTAAAATTTTGTTAACCTCGTTTTGAGAAGTGGGTTTAGGATGAAATAATAAATCGTCTTGATTAAAATATAGTAGGGTGCAAATACTTAAGTATAAAAGCACGGAAATGATGCCGATTATTTTAAAATATTTAAGGAGTTTTTTGTACATATTTAAAAATGCAAAAAATGACTTTGTTAACTATAATATGCAAAACATAAATTAGTTTAAAACTAAACCAAAATAAGTTAGCACTAGATATAATCCATATATCGAAATGCCAATACCAGACATGATAAGTTTGATTGGAATACTAAACGAAGGGTCTGATGTTTCTTTACCATCTGAATACTTAACACCAATAGCTAATAACACAATTCCCACAACAATTAAACTTATACCAATTAGAAATCCCATCTTACATTTTTTATTTCTTACTATGGTTAATTATAAAATTAAAAAGGCGTCCACTATTTAAGAGACGCCTTTAATTTTATTTAGCATAAGCCGTGGCTCGCACTTCTCGAATTACCGTTACTTTAACTTGTCCTGGATAAGTCATTTCAGTTTGTATTTTTTGTGAAATATCAAACGCTAATTGTTCTGATTGTTTGTCATCCACTTTATCAGCAGATACTAAAACACGTACTTCTCTACCAGCTTGAATTGCGTATGTTTTTTCTACACCATCATAAGCTAATGCTAAAGCTTCCAAATCTTTTAAACGTTTCATGTATTGCTCAGCAACTTCGCGACGAGCGCCAGGACGTGCTCCACTAATAGCATCACACACTTGAACGATTGGAGCATATAATGTTAGCATTTCAACTTCATCGTGATGTGCACCAATTGCATTACACACTTCAGGTTTTTCTTTAAACTTTTCGGCCAACTTCATACCTAATAATGCATGTGGTAATTCTGGTTCTTCATCAGGTACTTTACCAATATCATGTAATAAACCAGCACGTTTAGCAACCTTAGGATTTAAGCCCATTTCACTTGCCATGATAGCGCAAAGGTTTGCAACTTCTCTACTGTGTTGTAATAAATTTTGGCCATAAGATGAACGGTATTTCATACGACCAACCATACGAATTAACTCTGGATGTAAACCATGAATACCTAAGTCGATACACGTACGTTTACCTGTTTCAACAATTTCATCATCAATCATTTTTTTAGTTTTCTCCACTATCTCTTCAATACGAGCTGGATGAATACGACCATCTGTAACTAACTGATGTAATGATAAACGACAAATTTCTCTTCTAATAGAATCAAAACAAGATAAAGTAATTGCATCAGGCGTATCATCAACAATTACCTCAACACCAGTTGCCGCTTCTAAAGCTCTAATATTACGACCTTCACGACCAATGATTCTTCCTTTAATTTCATCACTTTCAATATGGAAAACAGTAACTGAATTTTCAATTGCTGTTTCAGTAGCTAAACGTTGAATGGATTGAATAATAATTTTTTTCGCTTCTTTATTAGCATTAATTTTTGCCTCATCCATGGTATCTTTAATAAAAGCCATGGCGTCAGTTTTAGCTTCCGCTTTTACGCTTTCTATTAATTGAGCTTTTGCATCTTCTGCACTTAAGCCCGATACTTTTTCTAATAATTCAACTTGCTTACGATGAGATTTTTCAATTTCCTCGCTTTTCTTTTTGTATAAATCTACTTGAGTTGCTAAGTGTCCTTTTTGACTTTCTAGTTCTTTATCTTTTTTAGTAGCTTCTTCAATCTTTTTAGACAAATCACCTTCACGTTGTTTGGCTTTATTTTCTAAAACAATTAATTGCTGGTTTCTTTCATTAACAGACTTATCGTGCTCTGCTTTTAATTGTAAAAATTTTTCTTTTGCTTGAAGTATTTTTTCTTGCTTAAAGGTTTCCGACTTTAATTCTACTTCTTTAATAAGGTTTTCTTTTTCCTTAACACTTCCTTTATTTAACTTAGAGTTTGCAATTATAAAACCGGCAACTACGCCAGCAATAAGAGCTACTGCAATAAATATAATGGTAATTGTATTCATAATTTGTATCAATGTTGCACTATGTTATTACTACTAAATAGGGTTTTTTGAGGCAACTATCCAAAAATCTATTTATAAAAAACGCACATCTAATTCGAATACTTTCAAACTAGGTGTGCGTAAATTGTCCTTTTTTAAAAGACTTAAATATTATTCTTCTGTTTTCTTAATATTTATCTGATGCTGAACCAATTGTTCTTTTACATCCGAAAACACTAATTTTAGAGTGCTTAACTCACTTTCAGCTGTGTATTTATCTTTGAGTAACTCGCTTATTAATTGCAGAGAAACCATTGCCAACACATCCTTTTTATCTTTAATTCCGAATTTTTGTTCAATTTCCGAAACCTTTTTATTTATTAATTCAACCGCTTGTTTAACGTTTGCTTCATCTTCAGCTTTCACTTTTAAAGGATAAAATCCTCCAGCTATTTCTACTTTTACACTAACGTCGCTCATTAAACAAAGCTATCTTTTTTTTAAGCACTCAACAGAGCTATACATTTATCAATTTCACGCACCAACTCATTAATTTGTTTTTTCATAATAGTTTTGTCAGAACCTTCATTACTAGAACCTTTTGCTAAAATAACATTTTTTCTATGATTATCCAATTCAGTTATGTCAACATTGTGAGAATCAACCTGTTGCGATAATCCTGAAATACTTTCATTCATTTTTAATAGCTGATTTGCCATTTCACCTTTTTCATTCAATAAGTTTAAACGTTCGTCAGTTAATGTATCTATTTGTTTAAATAAACGATCGATAAATGCTTCTTGTTCATCAGATTTAGTTACAGACTTTAAATTTAAAATTTCAGCTTCATTACTTGCAATGGTACTTGCCAAAATTGAAACTTGACTTTTTAAATCATTTACTGAACTCTCATATATAGTAATTTGATTTTCTAATTCAGTTTTAGCTGAATTTAAATTTTCAATTATATCTGAATGAGAATTACTTATTTCTAAAGAAGATTTAACATGAGTTAATTCTTGATTCTTAGCCTCTAATTCCATTTTTAAAAACTCAACCTCAGTTTGTAGTGCAGAATTATTTGCGGTTAAGTTTGTAAGTTCAAAGTTTTTAGACGATAATGTTTCTTTTAAATCTGTTGCTTTTCCTTCCGAAACAGTTTGCAATTCAGTTAACTCTGCTTTTATTAAAACTAATTCTTCTTCTGTAATTTCTAACTTATCAGCAATTGAATCTATTTCAGAAATTAAAGAAGAGTTTTCAATTAATAATTTATTGAATTCAACTTTTTGTAATTCTAATGCTTCTGTATGATTAGCATCTAGCTCATTTTTATAAACTTCAAACGTGTTCTTTTCAGCTGTTAGCGAATTGTTTAATTCATTAACCGTATTTTCTAATTGAGTATAACTAGCAGTTAAATCTGAAATCTGAGTGTTATTTTCACTAATCACACTACTTAACTCAACTATTTGTTCATTTTTTAAACTAATTGAATTTTCTAAATTAGAAATTTGAGCATTAAACATTACCAATTGTTCATCAGTACTAGAAAGTTGAACTAATTTATAATTATCAAACTCAAGATTTAAGCTATTAAATGAATCTATTTGATTACTTAACTCTTTTGTTTTTATCGCTAATTCATTTGTGAAATTTTCAATTTGAGTATTTTGGCTATCGATATGATAAACCATTTCTCTAATTTTTTCTTTGAAATGTTCGTTTTCAGTCAACAAACCACTTAAATCTTCTGTTAATTTAGAAGTTTGAGAAGTTGAATGTATAACTGTATTCGACAATCTACTTTCGTATTCAGATTTTAAACTTTCAATAACACTTTCCGAATTTGAGATAACAACTGACAAATCGTTTTGGTGTGTTACAGATAATTCATTTTCCTTTTCTATAAATAAATTATTTAAACTTTCAATTTTAGAAGTTAGTTCAACTTCAAAATTTGATTTTTGCTGATCAAGCGTATTGTTTAGTTCTGCTATTTGAGAATCATACGAATTTACAAGCTCGCTTTTTTGTTGTTCCCACTGATGAATTAACCCGCTAATTTTTAGCTCATAGTTTTCTGTTAACGAAGAAATAGAATCAGCGCTTGAAGAGGTTAATCTTTCAATTTCAGTATTTGATTCTGATTTTAAGCTTTCAATTTTACTTGTGAACTCATTAGTTAAACTGTCAAGTTTTGCTTCATATGAAGAAATGGTTTCTTGTTGGGTAATGTTGTAAGAATTAGTAAGCTCAGAAATTTTTGATTCTAATTCACTACGCATTCCATTTTGTTGGTAGGATGAATTTGATTTTAATTCCTGTAATTGATTTTCATAGGATAATTTCAAATCTGAAATTTCTTGATTAGAAAGCAATTTAATCTCTTCAATTTTAATTTCATATTCTGAAGAAATAGAAAGTAATTGATTTTCTAAACTTTCAATTTTTAAAAGTAAGCCATTTATTTCTTCCTGTTTTTCATTTAACTGTTCGCGAATTGTATTTCTTAAATCTTTAAATGAAGAAACCTCCCCTTTATAGTTAGTATTATCGCGCTCCATAACAACTAATTTAGTGTTAAGCACGTCAATTGAAACTTGTAAACGTTTACAATCTTCGTCGCGTTGTATCAATTGATTTCGATAATCACTTAATGAACGTTTAATTTCATTATATTCCTTTCTTAGCGCTATATCGCTTTCTAAAACTTGTTGCAATTCAGATTTTATACTTTCTACATTCATATTTTATTATTTTTCAACTGAAATATTTAATCGATAAATGCTTTTAAAAAGCATTTAAAAATAAACAGTTTGTTGTTGGTTAAAAATAAGTTATTACAAAACTCAATTTACTTAACACATTAACTTTACATTAACAACTAGTTGTTAATTAACTTTTTACAATTTAACTTTAAAGTAATGCTTAAACTAAAACTACATTTTCTTATAATTTCAATAATCTTTACTTCATATGTCTATTCTCAAAAAACAAATACTGAATACATTTATCCTTTAGACAGAGAGCCTATTATAACAGGTAATTATGGAGAAATAAGACCAAATCATTTTCATGTTGGCCTAGATTTCAGTACAGATCCTACTCTTAATTTACCCATCAAATGTGTATATGACGGTTATGTAAGTCGCATAAAAATTAGTTCTGTCGGGTATGGAAAAGTGATATATATCACTCACCCAAATGGCTATGTTTCCGTTTATGCGCATCAAAAAAAATATGCAACAAAAATTGAAAACTATGTTAAACAAAAACAAATTGCTCAACAAAAAAACGAAATAGAATTATTATTAAACCCTAATGAATTAATGGTTAAGCAAGGAGAAATAATAGGCTTCACAGGAAATTCGGGAAGCTCCACTGGACCACATCTACACTTTGAAATAAGAGAAGAAAAATCAGAAATTCCAATTAATCCATTATTGATTTATAATATAAAAGACGACGTAAAACCACAAATCACACATATTGGAATATATAGTGCAAGTGATTCAACAGACATTAAAAAAATTAAAATATTACCTGTGAAATATATTAATGGCAAATTAAGTATTGAAAGTAATTCAATCACCTTAAATGAAAATATGATTGCAATTGCCTATTCTGGTTATGATCTAGCAAATTTGAATGCAAATAAAAATAATATTTATGAAGCAAAAATAAGTTTTGATAATGAGCTCATTTATCATCATCAACTCAACACAATTAGTTTTGATTACGCACGGTATGTAAATGTTTTTGCAGAAAAAGAAGATGGTGTCAAATTTCAAAAATGTTTTGCCCCAACTTGTCATGATATTAATATTTACAAAAAATTAAAAAATGGCGGTAAAATTGAATTAAAAGACACTCTTTATCACAAAATAACACTAGAAGTTTTAGATGAAAAAGGAAATAACTCTTTCCTAACATTTTACGTGAAAACAAATCAAATAAAAACATACAAAACAAATACAATTCAATATAATGCATTTTGCAATAGAGACTTTGACTTAGTAAAAGAAGATTTAGAAGTAAACATTAAAGCAGGCTCACTTACTAAAAACATAGCATTAAATGCATACAGGAATAAACTAGGCAAAATAATAATTAGTAATAAAAAAGAAATCCTAATTCAACCATTTACATTAAAAATAAAAATTTTAAATCCAATAAAAGGAAAAGAAAAAAACTTAGTAGTAGTTAATGAAACTAATTATTTAATCTCTAGCTACGATAACGGTTGGCTAAAAGCCGAATCTAAATCATTTGGCGAGTTTAGTTTTACTTATGACACATTACCCCCAGTTATTACACTTATTAAACCCAAAAATAAAAAAGCCACATCCAATTTTAAAAATAGCTTAAGTTTTAAAGTTTCTGATAATATGAGTGGTATAAAAGACTATAATCTATTTATTAATGGCACATGGAGCATTGCCGAGTATGATGCAAAAACATCAACCATTACAAGTTATTTTAATGAACAAACCCCACTAGGAAAAATTACGATTAAATTTGAAGTAAAAGATAAAGTCGATAATATTACTCTATTTGAAACAACAATAGAACGATAAATTTTAATCGAAATTTATTTCATCGATATCCCGCTTGTCTTTTTTCGTAGGTCTTCCTGTGCCTTTGTCGCGTTTAATATTAGGCACAAAAAACAGAGATTCTAGTTTGACAACTTTATCTATTGGAGGACTTTTATCTAAATAATGTTTTTGAGCTATTTCAAAACTTTGACGATTTTCTATAAGCGCGGTTACTTCAATTATTTTTTTTACTCCACCACTATATGAAATTGTATATTCATCTCCAATTTTTACATTTCTAGATGCTTTTACAGCTTCTCCATTTAACTTAACCTTATTGTTTTTAATGGAACTGCTAGCTAATGAACGAGATTTATACATTCGTATGGCCCATAAATAACAATCTAATCTAACCGCTTCAAGCATAATAACCAATCAATTTATAACCTTATTTTTTACTCAAATTTAATAATGTTTCTTTAGCACGAGTACTATAAAATCCCTTATTTTCAATAATTGAGTTTAGTAAAACGGCTCCCTTTTCTTTTTCATTTGTAGAAATATAGCAAAGTGCTTGATAAAAATCAGATTCTTGATGAAATACATTATTCTCATTGTCCAAATTCTTGCTAAAAAAATTAACTGCATTAGTATACTTGCCTAATTGATAGTAACACATTCCTAAATAAAATTGAGCATTAGCATCATCCGTGTTATAATTATAGAGAAGGGTTAATTCTTCAATACAAGTACTGATTTTTTTTGTATAAAATAACCACATCGCATTTTGTATTATTTTATGTGCTAAATAGGCGTTTGACTTAGAAATAGCATTTTTTTCGATACTTGAATTATTTTCATATTGTGCTGATAAACCAGCATTTATAGACAAATTTACAGCCTCATTATGTTTAAAATAATAACTTCTGTAGTTTGTAATCTTCAAATTTTTAATAAAAATGATTGGTGCATTTGGAATAAATTCAAAAATAATATCATTATTTTCTGGCGCTTTAATTTCTTCTAAAGCAAGCGCTTTCGGCTCTAAATGTTCGGGTGATTCAATAATATTTAATTCAACTTGGTTATTAGCAAGACTTGCATAGTGCTCATTAATTACATTTTTAGTAGTTACTTTTATATCAGGAAAAACAGTGTCCGTTTTTGCAATCAAATTATTTAAAGACATGTTTGAATGCTCAAACTCATTCATATTATTAATTGATGGGTGATTTTTTTGTTTTTGAAAAATTACAAAAAAGACAGAAATTCCAATAAATAGTCCGATTAAAATACTAACAACTATGGAGGTAGATTGACCTCCTGAAAAGCCTACTTTTTTATCAATTTTTGCTTTCAAAAAGTCGATTTCGGAATCACTAACCTCGAACTTTTCAAAGGCCACTGATGACAGATAACTTAAATCATCTATTTCATTTTGTTTTCCTATATGCTTATCAGTATTCATTTACGGGATTTTGAGTTGTTTTTTTCTTCAATCAATAATTTTAAATTTCGTTTGCCATTCTGAATATAACTTTTTATTTCATTGATACTAAAATCAGTTTCAGTCGCAATATCTTGATAGCTTTTGTTTTTTAAATAAAATAATTCGATACAAATGCGTTGTTTATCTTTTAACTGAGGCAAGCTTTCCGACATGTGTTGAAGGAGTTTTTCGTCATCAATTGAGTTAATCTTTTCCTCTACTTCTAAATTCGGTTGCTCGTATTCAAATTCATAATAGGATTTAATATTTTTTTGATGAGATTTATTTTTTCGAATAATAGAAATACAATGATTTCGGACTACAAAACTCAACCAACCTTTAAAATTGGAAATATCTCTATTTTTAATCTCATTCATAAGTTTTTCAAATAACTGCATGGTGGCATCTTGTGCTTCTGCCTTATCTTGCAAATAAAACAAACACGTTCCGTAAACTACTTTCACATGCTTTTTATATAATTCTGCAAAGGTGTTTTTATCGCCAGTTGTTTTAAAGTGGCTAACCAATTCATCATCACTTAAATATTCTTTTTTCTTAAAAAGCCACATACTTAATTATAAGACGTTTTGTTTTAAACATTCCATAAAAAATAAATTTTCACATTTTTTTTATGGAATTGATTTTTATTGTCGTCTTAAAGTTAAAGAATGCATTCTTAATAATTAAAAATAATATTCACCCTAAAAAACAAGATTATGAAAACTCTAAAAACAATTATTTTAGGCCTTGCAGTTATAGGTAGTAGCTTAAACAGTATAGCCCAAACATCGGTAGGCGCTATAAAAGGCAAAGTCATCACAACTGATAATGTGCCACTATTTGGTGGTTTAGTAAAAATTACCCAATCAGGCAATTACATTGGCGGTACTCAAACCGATGAAAATGGGAAATACAGTTATAAACCATTAAATCCAGGTTTTTACGAAATAACAGTGACAAGTATTGAAACGCGAATGAAACAAGTTACAAATATTGAAGTGAATCCAGAAAAAACAAGTTATGTGGACTTAAAAGTGGCAACTAATGAAACTGACATAGTTGTTGTTACATCTGATATTTACTACAAACCACTTGTTGATCCAAATATAACAACTATGAAAAGCATTAATAGTACTGATATTTTGCATTTAGCAGCACCAAGAGGAGATGTAAATGCAATTATTACTACAATTGCAAGCGATGTATCGATAGATAATGATGGCAGATTACATGTTAGAGGCAGTAGAGGCGAAGCAACAGCATATATAGTTGATGGTGTTAAATCTCAAAACATAACGGCTGTTTCTGGTTTATCTATCGAAAACTTATCAGTAATAACTGGCGGAATACCAGCTCAATACGGCGATATGCTAGGTGGCGTAATTGTAGTTACAACGAAAGATTATTTTAGTGGGATCAGAAATAAACTCATCAGACAAACTTATCAGCAAGAAGAATTTGAAAGAAAAAAACGTGAAAAAAACGCCAAAATTGAAGAAGACCGTCGTAAAAAAGAAATTGAA
>JBBQKU010000042.1:0-37383 GCA_038327195.1 Bacteroidota bacterium
TGTCAAGAGATATTTTATGTTTATTGTCGACGGTTTGACCTAAAACACTTGTCGCTAAGTCAAACAAAAACGCTATTAATATAATTGTCTTTTTCAAGTCTTATGTAATTATGTTGTCTAAGGGTTGCCGGTAACGTTTTGCAGCTACAAGAAGTTGGCGATTTTTACCACAAATGTTGATGCGGAGAACTAAACTTTGATTAACCACAAAACTGTCTACGGAGCACTGAACCGCCAATTTTTTGTAGGTGCTGTTGGCAGCTGGTGTTTTTTGGGGTTGGTCTTTCAAAGCTATGTACAATGTATTTAGTTTTAATTTGTCCAAGTTGATAAAAAAGGAACTGGCACATTTCGGCTTTGTGTGTATTGAAATTTTGCAATCTCAATTCATCAATTATTTACTTAGCATTCTTATCAGATTACCTTGTCTATAAAAGAGTATTATACTCCGTCCTGTAACCAGTTCCCAAGATTTTAATATGGTGTTCTTAATTCCTTTTTTAGTAGAACTGAATCCAACTCTATGTCTTTGCTCCAATCAATAAACCAATTTCGTCCTGCAATATAGTTAATTACTCTATTTCTTTCATCAACTATAGGTGTTGTATTGTCAAT
This sequence comes from Bacteroidota bacterium, assembly GCA_038327195.1. Classification (GTDB taxonomy): domain Bacteria; phylum Bacteroidota; class Bacteroidia; order B-17B0; family Aurantibacillaceae; genus UBA4416. The sequence goes on from JBBQKU010000042.1 coordinate 616, forward strand.
TTTTTTGAAAGCAGCTTCGACAAGGGTTTCCTTTGTGAGTCTGCTTACATAAGGGCAACTTATTACGTCAAAAAAGAGGCAAGTAAGTTCTGTTTTGTGAAATGGATTTAGTTCATCATTGATTTTTAAAATTACTTTCTGTTCAATTTTCTTTTTGATATTATCATACTGAACATTATCTTGAATGTAATAGAGAATAATGGTTAGATGAAAATATGTGAAGTGTTCAATTTGATTGTCTATGTCGAGAAGGTCGCTTAATGCATCAGTTTGTAGTAAATAATCGTCTCCTAAATCTTTTAATGAAATCAATAAATTTAATAGTTCAACATTTCGATGACTATTATCCTGTCTAATGTTTTTAATTAGGTAAACTGTTTCATCATAAATCTTTTTTGAAATAGAGTGTTTCACTTCATCTCCACATTTTGCAATAAATCTGTTAGTAGAAATTATTATTTGTGTCATAATGTATGTAGCCCTAACTCGATAATCCATTGAGTATAGGAAAAACATTACATCAAAAGTTATAAGCAGAAAATTTTTCAAATTCTCTTTTTCTTTTTCGTTGAGTTTGGAAGCGTCACTATTCCTGTAAATTTTATAGAGGACTGTTTTGAATTTTGAAAATGTTAGCCCAGTTATACTTTCATATTCAATGTTGTGCTTTTTAATTATGCTCTTGATGTCACGAACAATCCAGTTGGCAGTTGTAGTATTATTCCTTGCTACTTTAAATTCCAAGCGGGTTTTAACTTGTGGGTCGCCACCGTCAGTAGAAGGTACTTCGTATTCTTCATAGTGAATGAATTTTTCAAAAACATCATCAAGCAAATTCTGTAATTCCGTTCTTGCAATTGTAATCCCAGAAATAAAAGGAGTTCTACTTGTCTCTGTTTTGGAAGCATTGATATGAAGTTTAAATTTTGCAAGTTCGGATTGGAATTCTTTTAAAATTTCCTTTCCTGTTTTTTCATCATTAGTAAAAACAAAATAATCATCTACATATCTTCTCACAGCATAGTCAGCTCCAAAATGTAAATTCTTTTGTTTTAATTTTTCAATTGTTTCTAAATCTATTTTTTGAAGAATTATTTCAGCAAAAATTCTTGAAACTTCCGAGCCAATTAATATTCCGTTAGTTTCATTGTAATTTGACTTTTGCATTAACTTATCAAAGTCCGCCTCAAATGATTTGTTATAAGTGTTTGCCTTAGCAAACATCTTATCCTTAACTGCCCAAGAAATTGTATGAGTGTAAATACTTTCAAAGCACTTTGCAATATCGAATTGTAAAAGATGCTTAAACTTTTTTTCTAATCGTAAAAACTCATAGGAATCGTAAAACTTATAAAGCAATGGATATTTTTTGTAAGCAAAATAGGAACTTGAAAATATCTGCTCTTTTTCAAAGCCAGTTTGTTCTATTTCTATTGAAGATTCTTTATCTGAATTATTGCGTTGGTTGTTTTTGAAATAAAAATGTGTTGCGACTTTTGACGGAAATCTCAAAGATATTGGACTTCTACTGCAAAGGTGAATTATTAATGCGTCATACTTTTGATAAAAAGGAATAAATTTCAATTGAATTGCAGGATGTATCAAACTTAGAGTCCTCTTACTTTCAGCGTTTTTCTTTATGTCGTAAGAGAATGGAATTTTAAAATCACTATCTTTTACATCAAGTAATTTGGTTACCAATTGAGGTGGATTACTCTTTCCCTTTTCTTGATAGTAATTATAAAGTCCTTCATTGGAAAAAAGAACTGGTACTTCATAGGGTAAAAGTTCTGTTAACAGAATTCTGCTTTTGTCATTCTTATTTATTTTATACCTACCCATAAATCCAACATTTTTTTATAGTATTTATTTCCATTGGTGTAAAATATTTTAATCTACGGTTTATGAAACCTGCTTTGAAAGAATATTTAGACAACACCAAACGATTCGCTGGTGTTATTTGAGCATTTAGTTTATTGCCGAAAGAATGATTTTTAGAATTAATTGTTTTTCTTAAAAAAGAAGTAAGGTTATCAAGTTCAATTAATCCTTTCTCATTTATATGAGGATAATTATAGAATATGCCAGCATTAAGAGTTTCTTGCTTTTTATTTCTCTTGACAATAAAATTACTTGTTAGGAAAGCCACCCTTCGTTCTAATAAGGCAATATCCTTCGTTTTTATAAAATCTAAAAAAGATAAAACGATTCTTGTTTTTACTTTTTTTATTTTATTTTTTGATAGTGTAATTACTAAATGGTTTGAATGTTTTGCAATATCTGAAAATGTAAAACGGTAGCCCAAATATTCAAAGAATTTCATTTCTGCAACCTCGTATTTGCATTTGCAATTGCTGTTGCATTTACACACACCTGTACAAGTGCAAATTGGCTGGCATCTGCATTGCCTTTCAATGATTTTAGTTTTTTGTTTGTTTAATTTCAGACCAGTTTCAAAATTCAAAATATCACTTGCTTTCTTTGCAATTTCTTTTGGGTTCTGAAATGTAAAGATTATTATATCGTCTACATATCGTGCATAAAAATAAACTCCTGCTTGTTGAGCCATCTTTTTGTCAAAATCTCTCATTAGTATTTCAGAAAGTGCAGCACTAATATTTATGCCTCTTGGAAGTCCTGTAAGTGACTGGTTTTCTGGAAGTAGAAAGAATTTTTTAAGGATTTGTTTTGAGTGAAATGAAAGTAGAGGGTCTTCAATTAGTTTTTTGTAAATTTCTTCTTTGTTGATTGTTTCGTAAAATTTTTTAATGTCAAGTTTTACAATTGACATTGGTACTTCTTCTAAAAGCAAAGATTTTATTTGTTCAATAATCAAAAATCTATTTGCTTGCTTAAACTTATACAACCGTTTTAGATTGTCGTTAAGTTTTCTTAAAGCAAATTCGTCTTCAATATTGGCTGGCGTATAAATTATATTGTCATCATCTTCAATTTGTATAAGTGTTGTAAAGCTGAACTCTGTTTTGTTTATTTTTTCAACCACTTCATTTAATGAGGCGATAATTTCTGCCTCCTCTTTCCCCAATTCATACTTCCCAAAATCCCGAAAGGAAATTAGTCGTCTGAAATTTTTAAGAGAGAATGACTGGTCTAACATTATTTAAATCGTTTTCTGTTTGTTCTGTTTGATTGTACTGCCGTCTTTACACTTGCTGCCAACTTGTTTATACCCGATATAAACTTTCGGTAAGCATAGCTAAATGAGGTAGATTGCCGAAGGTTTGTATCGTTTATTCAAATATATAAGAATTTTATAAATAATCAAATGGTGATGTTATTTTTTGGATGTTTTTTGTACTTACATGTGTGTATATTTCAGTAGTTTTACTGCTGCTATGCCCTAATATTTCTTGTATATATCTTAAATCAGTACCATTTTCTAATAAATGCGTTGCATAACTATGTCTTAGCCAATGTAAACTAGCAGGTTTAGTAATACTTACTTTGTTTATTGCTTGTTTTAAAACAAGTTGTAAACTTCTTTCATCATATGGTTCACCTCGTTTTTGCCCTTCAAACAACCATTCTTTTGGTTTATGTACATTGTAATATTCCCGTAACATTAAAATAATTTTATTACTTAATGGAGCTATTCTATCTTTCCTTCCTTTTGATTGTTTAATAATTAAAATATTTCGTTTACTATCAATATGCTCTGGTTTTAATCGTAACAATTCTCCGCATCGTAAACCACAACTATACATTAAGCTCAACATGGCTTTGTGTTTTATATTACCATGTGCATTTAATATCAATTTAATTTCTTCTTTACTTAATACATTGGGTAATAATTTAGGGCGCTTTGGCCTATGTATTAATTCGGGATGTAATTGTTTATTTTCAATGCTTCTAAAAAATAATTTTACAGCATTAACTATTTGATTTTGATAGGAGGCTGAATAGTTGTTCGCTAATATGTATTCGTTGTTGAAAATTATTAAATCTTCATTAGTAATTTCGTTAAGGTTTTTAGTTGCATAATATCTCAAAAAAGTTTGTATCGAATCTATATAAGTTCCAATAGTGCTTTCACTATAACGCTTGCTCTTTAACCAATAGTTAAATTGCTTAATTTTATCTTTTTGTACTTTATCCAAATCGGGTAAAGCATCACTTGGTTTTTTATTGTCAATTGGTTTGGGTCTTATAACATCATCATATTCATTAAGTATATTGAGTGTAATTCCATTTGAGCCAAGATTATTTTTTATAAGTGCTATTGCTCCACTGTAATAACTCATATACCAACTTTTATGCGTATGACTCCATTTAGAATCAGCCATTTTTTTTACAAGTTCAATAGTTTCTCTATCGTAATCAAACTTCAAAAAAAGTTTCATTCGGCTATTGTGCAATGCATGTTCTATTTTAATTTCATTTACCATACAATAAAGCTACAATCAATCTGTAGTAAGTTGTTGCTATAATTTATAGCATTGCATTTTGTAGATTATTTTTTGAATTAAAAAATAGCGTTAAGGATTGCAACTGTAATCCTTTTGCTTGCCTCTTGCAAAAGATTGAAGTGTAAAGCATGTGCCACAAGCAACGTTCAAGCTCTTATAATAATCCAAAGCCGAAGGCAACGCCCAAATATTAAATAACAAAAAAGGTCTCATTAATTGCTTAATGAGACCTTTTTATTAAATTGAATTTAAATTATTTTTTAAATTCTACTTTCATTTCTACACGTCTATTTTTTTGACGGCCTTCTTCTGTATTATTATCTGCAATAGGTTTAGTTGGTCCAAACCATTCAGTCATTACTTTATCAGCTTTAACACCTCTGCTTACTAAGAACTTCTTAACAGATTTTGCACGTTTTTCTGATAACAATGTATTTTTAACAGCATCACCTTTGTTATCTGTATGTCCAGATAATTTCAATGTCCAATCAGCAGCGTGTTCTTTCATTAAGGCAGCTAATTCAATTAATGATGGTAAAGAAACTGGTTTAATAATATCTTTTCCAGTAGCAAATTCTAAACTAGAGAACGCTCTTTCTAATATTTTTTGCTCTTCCGCTTTTAATACTGGTGCAGGAGGACAACCTTTTAATTCTTTTAAACCTGGTACAGTAGGACAGTCATCTTCTCTATCTACAACACCATCTTTATCAGTATCAGGCCAAGGGCAACCTTTGTTATCAACAGCTCCAGCAACATCAGGGCAAGCATCATCTTTGTCTAACACGGTATCGCCATCTTTATCAGGGCAACCTTTAAATTCTTTAGGACCAGCAACATCAGGACAAGCATCATACTTATCAGGAGTTCCATCACCATCTCTATCAGGACAACCCATAAATTCAGCTATACCTGCCACGTCTGGACATTCATCATCCTTATCAATAATTTTATCACCATCTCTATCAGGACAGCCTTTAAATTCAACTAATCCTTTATCATCTGGGCAACTATCTTCTAAGTCAGTAATTCCATCACCATCTCTATCAGGACAGCCTTGTAATTCTTTTACACCAGCAACATCAGGGCATTTATCTTCGCTATCTTTAATATGGTCACCATCTTTATCAGGACAACCCATAAATTCCCAAACACCTGGTACATCTCTACAAACATCTTTTTTGTCAGAAATACCATCCTTATCTCTATCTTTTGTTCTGCCATAAGGAATTGGAACTTTCAACATAACATACATATCAGCACCATAAATCGTTTTTTTACCTACAAATGGACTTAAGTTAGACGTACCTAAAACCAATGGCCCTAGTCTCACAGCAGCTCCAGTTCTGAAACCATTTAAAAAACTGTATTGAACAGGTATAAATACCCCAAACCATTTATGATCCCAACGTGGAGTTAATGCAACACTACTAATGTCATGTACTTTAGTATCATTATTTTTAAATTGCATAGCAATAAATGGCGTAAGATTTACATAAAAATTCTTCCAAATATTATAATCAATTTGCATACTAAATGCAGTAGGTAAATTCATTCTGTAAGTTTGTCCTGCACCTCTTGATCCATTAAATCTTCCATGTAATGTATCATCTAATTCTTTAACAGTTTTAGGCTCAATTGGTTTTAAATTCCATAATCCAACATTAGCATTAAAGTTACCACTAGTAGCACCTTTTGTAAATTTAATTGAACCTAAATCAGTGATTGAAAGACCAACTTTAAGTTTGTATTTGTTTTTATCTTTACGCCATAAATCTTTTTCGCCATCCATGTCGTATTTGTATTTTTTATAATCAGGTCTCCATTCGTAAACAGCACCAAAATCAAAACCAATACCAGGCTTTCCTTGACTAAAATCAAAAATATTTGAACCACTATTTCCACCACCAAATTTTTGATTTTCGAAATTAAAATTGTCAGAGTGACCGTAGCTTACATCAGATTTAAAAAACGAAACTGTATCTTTCGTGTAAAAATTATAATCTAAATTTTTAACAAAAACATAAGCAGATTGGATACCTTGCAATAACTTTACAGTTAAACCAGCTTTAAAATAATGCTCGTTATCTTCTTTAAATACATGCGCAAAGGTTAAACCATATTCAGCCCAACTCATTTCTTGAACACTTAAATTTTTATTTTGAAGATTAGTAACCCATAATGATGGATATTTAAATTCATTAAATGCTAATTTCGCTAAATCAGGAGAAACACCATCAATGTTAACATAATTTCTTACTGAAGAAGTAAATGCAATGGCATTTTTACGATTTATGTTTACCATAAATGAAGGTCCAGACACTCTGTTTGCTACATAAATACTTTTAGTCTTGCTATTAATATTTTCTGTTAAATAATTATTAGCAAATTTAGGATCATTAAAATTTGGAAAATATTGATCAGCTTTATCTGTATTTTTAATGATAGTACTCCATGAAGCAGTTTTATTTAAAGCCTCATGTTTCATGCCTACATAATTATTATATACATAAATGTTGGCACCAACAAGAGTCATGTCAAATTTCATTCGGCTATCAGCAATACTCGCAGGTTGTTGATATACACCAGTAACGCCAGCATAATTACTTTGATTAAAGCCAAGGTAATCCTGTGCTTTTAACTGGACTAAACTAAAAAGTGATAAGATTAGTAATGTTTTTTTCATAAATTATTATTTTTTATTTTTTTGTCAAAAATAGTCTATTTGTCGATATAAAAAAAAAAAACAACAGAAATGTATATTAAGATTTAGTACCTTCGCATTTTGTAACTAAATTGAGTGATGATAAATAAATTAGAAGAAATAAAACGAAGATATTTAGATGTTGAAGCAAAGTTGTCTGATCCCACTGTGATTAGTGATATGCAACAATTTAAAAAATTAAATAAGGAATACCGCGATTTAGAGCCTATTGTAGAAGCATATCATAGGTATGTTAAAATTACTGATAACATTAATGGCGCAAAAGAAGTATTGGCTACCGAAAAAGATAAAGAATTTTTGGACATGGCTAAAGCTGAGTTAGATGAAAATAGATTAGCCGAAGAAAAATTGCAAGATGAGGTGCGTTTAATGCTGATACCAAAGGATCCAGAAGATGCAAAAAATTGCACGATGGAATTACGTGGTGGAACAGGAGGCGATGAAGCAGCTTTATTTGCTGGCGATTTATTTGAAATGTATCGCCGTTATTGCGAGATTAAAGGATATCAATTAGAAGTAATTGATGAAAGTCCAGGTTCGATGGGTGGTTACAAGGAAATTGTATTTAACGTAAAAGGAAATAATGCTTACGGAACCATGAAATTTGAAAGTGGCGTTCATCGTGTGCAACGTGTTCCTAGCACAGAATCAGCTGGTAGAGTTCATACATCAGCAGCAACAGTTGTTGTATTACCAGAAGCAGAAGAATGGGATATTGAATTGAAACCTGCAGATATTGAAATGGCAACCGCACGAAGCGGTGGAGCAGGAGGGCAAAATGTAAATAAGGTAGAAAGTAAAGTAATATTAACACATAAACCTTCAGGGATAGTTGTAACTTGCCAAACACAGCGTAATCAGTTAGGTAACCGTGAAAAGGCAATGGAAATGCTTAGAAGTAAATTATATGATTTAGAATTTCAAAAACGATTAACAGACACCACAGGCCGTCGTAAAACAATGGTAAGTACTGGAGATCGCTCTGAAAAAATTAGAACATATAATTATCCTCAAAATAGAATTACGGATCATAGAATAGGCCTAACGTTATATAACTTGACAGATTTCACAAATGGGTACATACAAGAAATGATTGATGCGCTTCAATTTGCTGAAAACGCAGAACGTTTGAAAGATGGCGGATTAAATTAATTTGACTAGGAACAATCATAATTTTCAATAAAAAAATCCCTTTTGTTAAATCAAGAGGGATTTTTTATATAACAGTAATTTTTATAAAAAAAGTAATTTACGACAAATTGTATAAATTATTCTTTGATTTGAGTTTTTTTTTAGATAAATATTCATTTTTGTTAATTTTAAAATTTAATCAAAAAAAAATGAATATTTTTTTGATTAAATTTTGCCTTCAATTTGTAAATCCCAAAACCATCTAAATTTTTTAGATTTTTGTCATTTCTGTCATTAAAAAAATACTTATTAACAAAAAAGGCTATAAATATAAAATAATTCACTTTTTTTCAACATTTTTTTTGCGTGGTAAGAAAATAATAATATCTTTGCCGTCCCCAAAATAGGGGATTTGCAATATTAACAGTGATATCAACTAATACAAAAGGTTAAACATGCCAACTATAAGTCAATTAGTAAGAAAAGGACGCTTTAAAGCTCCAAACAAAAGTAAATCGGCCGCTTTGGATTCTTGTCCACAACGCCGTGGTGTTTGTACACGTGTGTACACAACTACTCCAAAAAAACCTAACTCAGCAATGCGTAAAGTTGCTAAGGTTCGTTTAACAAATAAACAGGAAATTATTGCTTACATCCCAGGTGAAGGTCATAATTTACAAGAGCATAGTATCGTTTTGGTACGTGGTGGTCGTGTAAAAGATTTACCAGGTGTTCGTTACCATATCGTTCGTGGATCTTTAGATACAGCGGGTGTTGATGGTAGAAAGCAACAACGTTCTAAATACGGAACTAAACGCCCTAAAGCAGGTGCTGTTGCAGCTCCAGCAAAAGGTGCAAAGAAAAAATAATAAATAAAAAAAATTAAGTAGATTTTACACAATGAGGAAGTCAACCGCTAAAAAAAGAATTTTATTACCAGATCCAATATATAATGATATATTGGTTACACGTTTTTTAAACAGTTTAATGTACAGTGGTAAAAAGAACACTGCATCAACTATTTTTCACGAATGTTTGGAAATAGTTGCTAAACGTACTAACGAAGATGGTTTAGAAGTATTCAAAAAAGGATTAGCTAATGTTACACCACAAGTTGAGGTTCGTTCTCGTCGTGTTGGTGGAGCAACTTTTCAAATTCCTTCTGAGGTTCGCCCGGAGAGAAAATTGGCTTTAGCTATTAAATGGATGATTACTTACGCTCGTAAACGTAACGAAAAATCAATGGCTCAAAAATTAGCTGGAGAAATCGTTTCTGCATCAAAAGAAGAAGGATCAGCTTTCAAAAAGAAAGAAGATATTCATAAAATGGCAGAAGCAAATAAAGCATTTTCACATTTCAGATTCTAACCAAAAATGGACTTAAGATATACAAGAAATATTGGTATTGCTGCGCACATTGATGCTGGTAAAACTACCACAACAGAGCGTATCCTTTATTATACAGGGGTAAACCACAAAATTGGTGAAGTTCACGAAGGTGCTGCAACAATGGATTGGATGGCTCAAGAGCAAGAGCGTGGAATTACTATTACTTCTGCAGCAACAACTTGTTTTTGGAACTACCGTGATAATAATTACAAAATTAATATTATTGATACACCAGGTCACGTTGATTTTACGGTTGAAGTTAATCGTTCATTACGTGTATTAGATGGTTTAGTATTCTTGTTTTCTGCAGTTGATGGTGTTGAACCTCAATCTGAAACAAACTGGCGTTTAGCTGATAATTATAATGTTACTCGTTTAGGATTCGTTAATAAAATGGATCGTCAAGGAGCTGACTTTTTAAAAGTTGTTGCTCAAACTCGTGAAATTTTAGGTGGTAATGCAGTTCCTCTTCAAATACCAATTGGTTCTGAAGAAAACTTTATTGGGGTTGTTGATTTAATTAACTTCCGTGGTATTGTTTGGAATGATCATGATAAAGGAATGACTTTTCAAGAAGTTCCTATTCCTGCTGATTTGCTTGAAGAAGCAACTGAGTGGAGAGAGAAAATGTTAGAAGCAGTTTCTGAATTTGATGATAAAATTATGGAGAAGTTTTTTGACGCTCCAGAAACTATCACAGAAAGAGAAGTTCTAGACGCATTGCGTAAAGCGTGTGTTGCAAATAAAATTGTACCTATGGTTTGTGGTTCATCTTTCAAAAACAAAGGTGTACAAACTATGTTAGATTTGGTTATGGAATTAATGCCATCTCCATTAGATAAGCCTGAAACAAAAGGTACTCATCCTGATACTGGAGAAGAAATTTCTCGTAGACCTGATGTTAAAGAACCGTTTACAGCATTAGCATTTAAAATTGCAACTGATCCATTCGTTGGTCGTTTGTGTTTCTTCCGTGCATATTCTGGACGTTTAGATGCTGGTTCTTATGTTTTGAACACTCGTTCAGGAAATAAAGAACGTATCTCTCGTATTTTCCAAATGCATGCTAACAAACAAAATCCAGTTGAATTCTTAGAAGCTGGAGATATTGGTGCAGCTGTAGGATTTAAAGATATTAAAACTGGCGATACTTTATGTGATGAAAAACATCCAATTGTATTAGAAGCAATGAATTTCCCTGAGCCTGTAATCGGAATCGCAATTGAGCCAAAAACTCAAGGAGATTTAGATCGTTTAGGTGTGGGTTTACATAAATTAGCTGAAGAGGATCCTACATTCCGTGTTCACACTGATGAAGATTCTGGACAAACAATTATCTCAGGAATGGGAGAATTACACTTAGAAATTATTGTTGACCGTTTAAAACGTGAGTTTAAGGTTGAAGTAAATCAAGGTGCACCTCAAGTATCATACAAAGAAGCAATTTCTCAAACATATGAGCACCGTGAAGTTTACAAAAAACAAACTGGTGGTCGTGGTAAGTTTGCCGATATTAAAATTGTATTAGGTCCAGTTGATGCTGATTTCGATAGAACAAAATCAGATTTACAATTTGTTAATGAAATTTCTGGTGGTTCAATTCCTCGTGAATTTATACCATCTGTTGAAAAAGGATTTAAAGCAGCTATGTTAAATGGTGTTTTAGCAGGATATCCTTTAGATAATTTAAAGGTACGTTTAATTGATGGTTCATTCCATGCAGTCGATTCAGATTCTCTTTCTTTTGAAATTTGTGCACGTTCTGCTTACCGTGAAGCATTAACAAAATGTAAACCAGTATTAATGGAGCCAATCATGAAAGTTGAGGTTTTAACACCTGAGCAAAACATGGGTGACGTTGTAGGTGATTTAAATCGTCGTCGTGGTCAAATTGAAGGAATGGATTCTAAAAATAACTCTCAAGTTATTAAAGCAAAAGTTCCTTTATCAGAAATGTTTGGATACGTAACTCAATTACGTACATTAACATCTGGTCGTGCTACTTCAACAATGGAATTTTCGCATTATGCTGATGCTCCATCAAACGTTGCAGCTGATGTAATTGCAAAAGTAAAAGGTAAAACAGAAAAAGCATAATTAATAGTACTAACCAAAACATAAACCGTTCTTTATATGAGCCAAAGAATTAGAATTAAATTAAAATCTTACGATTACAACTTAGTAGATAAATCTGCTGAAAAAATCGTAAAGACAGTTAAATTAACTGGAGCAGTTGTTAATGGACCAATTCCATTACCTACAAACAAAAGAATTTTCACAGTATTACGTTCACCACACGTAAACAAAAAAGCTCGTGAGCAATTTCAAGTTTGTGATTATAAACGTCTAATTGATATTTATAGTTCTTCTTCAAAAACTGTTGACGCTTTAATGAAATTAGAGTTGCCAAGTGGAGTAGAAGTAGAGATTAAAGTTTAACCCTCTGTTAGGTTTAAAAAAATAAACTCAAATAAAAATTAAAAAAAGTAAAACAAATAATTAAATAAGCAAAAAATGTCTGGATTGATTGGTAAAAAAATAGGAATGACGAGCTTCTTCGATGCCAATGGCAAATATGTGCCATGCACAGTTATAGAAGTGGGTCCTTGTGTTGTTACACAAGTAAAAACCAATGAAAAAGACGGTTACTCAGCTTTACAATTAGCTTTTGATGAAAAGAAAGAAAAACATACTTCATCAGCTATGAAAGGTCATTTTGAATTATCAAAAACGACTCCAAAACGTAAAATTGTTGAATTCCGTTCTTTTGAAGAAACAAAAAACTTAGGTGATATCATCACTGTTGAACTATTTGCTGAAGGCGAATATGTTGATATTGTTGGTACATCAAAGGGTAAAGGTTTTCAAGGTGTTGTAAAACGTCATGGTTTTGGTGGAGTAGGTGGTTCAACTCACGGTCAACATGATCGTTCTAGAGCACCAGGTTCATTAGGAGCATCTTCTGATCCGTCTCGTGTATTTAAAGGTATGCGTATGGCTGGAAGAATGGGTGGAGACAGAAAAAAAATCCAAAATTTAGTAGTAGTTAAAATAATGCCAGAAAAAAACCTTCTTTTAATAAAAGGTTCTATTCCAGGTGCTAAAGGGTCTTACGTTACAATTCAAAAGTAATCATGCAAGTAGAAGTATTAAACATAAGTGGAAAAAAGACTGCTAAAAAAGTAGATTTAGCGGATGTGATTTTTGGTGCAGAACCAAGTGATCATAGTATATATTTAGATGTTAAACATTATTTAGCAGCTCAACGTCAAGGAACTCATAAATCTAAAGAACGTGCTGAAATATCAAGAACAACTAAAAAATTAAAGAAACAAAAAGGTACTGGTGGAGCTCGTGCGGGTTCAATGAAATCACCATTATTCATAGGTGGTGGTCGTGCATTCGGTCCTCGTCCTCGTGATTATTCTTTTAAATTAAATAAAAAAGTAAAAGTATTAGCGCGTGTATCAGCTTTATCTTATAAAGCAAAAGAAAACGCTATTACAGTTTTAGAAGATTTCACATTTGAAGCTCCAAAAACTAAAAATTACGTAGATTTAATTAAAAACTTAAATTTAGCTGATAAAAAAACAATCTTAGTGTTGGGCGATACGAATAATAACGTATATTTGTCCTCCCGAAATTTACAGGGTGCTAAAGTTGTAAAAGCTACAGATTTAAACACTTACGATATTGTTAATGCACAAACAATAATATTAGTAGAAAGTTCGGTAAAAGTATTAGAATCATTATTAAATAAATAAAATGGGAATATTAGTAAAACCAATCATCACCGAAAAGATGACTTCTTTGGCCGAGAAGTTGAATCGCTATGGTTTTGTGGTTGAAAGAAGCGCCAACAAAGTACAAATTAGAAAAGCTGTTGAAGAAATGTACGGTGTAAAAGTTGATGCGGTAAATACGCAACAATACGTTGGTAAAGTAAAAACTCGTAACACTACTCGTGGTGTTGCAGTAGGCCGCGTAAACCGTTCAAAAAGAGCTTTTGTCACATTAAAGGCAGGCGAAATGATCGATTTTTACGCTAATATTTAATCTGATAAAAGAAAAAGAAAATGGCATTAAAAAAATTCAGACCGTTAACTCCAAGTCAACGTTTTAAAATAGCAACTGATAATTCAGATATCACAACTAATGTTCCTGAAAAAAGCTTATTAACTTCGGTTAAAAATAGCGGAGGACGTGATAATACTGGTAAAATGACAATCCGTAACATTGGTGGTGGTCATAAAAAACAATACCGTATTATTGATTTCAAAAGAAGTAAAGATGGTATCGAAGGAACTGTTGCTTCAATTGAATATGATCCAAACAGAACTTCTCGTATTGCGTTAATTCACTACAAAGATGGAGAAAAACGTTATATATTAGCTCAACATGGTTTAGCAGTTGGTAAAAAAGTAATGTCAGGTGCAACAGCAACTCCAGAAGTTGGTAACTGTATGTTTTTATCTGATATTCCATTAGGAACAATTATTTCAAATATTGAATTACGTCCAGGTCAAGGTGGAGCAATGGCACGTAGTGCTGGAACTTACGCTCAGTTAACTGCACGTGATGGAAAATACGCAATTTTACGTATGCCTTCTGGTGAAGTACGTATGATTTTAATTACTTGTAAAGCAACAATTGGCGCTACATCAAATCCTGACCATAGTTTAGAAATAAGCGGTAAAGCAGGTCGTAGCCGTTGGTTAGGTCGTCGTTCTCGTACACGTCCAGTTGCAATGAATCCAGTTGATCATCCAATGGGTGGAGGTGAAGGTCGTGCATCAGGTGGACAATCTCGCTCTCGTAACGGTATTCCTTCTAAAGGATTTAAAACTCGTTACAAAGCAAAATCATCAAATCAACATATCATTAAGAGAAGAACTAAATAATAATTAACGTTTAATGGTTGATTTAAGATCAATTCATAACTAAAAAACAAAAAATGGCAAGATCATTAAAAAAAGGTCCTTTTATTGACCACAATTTAGAGAAAAAAGTTACTCAAATGAATGAGAGTAACAAGAAAACAGTATTAAAAACTTGGGCTCGTCGTTCAGTTATTTACCCAGAAATGGTAGGTCATACCTTTGCTGTTCATAACGGAAACAAATTTATCCCAGTTTATTGTACAGAAAACATGGTTGGACATAAACTAGGTGAATTTTCAATCACTCGTCAATTCAAAGGTCATTCAGGTAATAACAAGAAATAATTCGTTGATAAAGAAATTAAGTCATGGGTAAAAGAAAAAGATTAGTAGCAGAGGCACGTAAGGAAGCAAATAAAAGTATTTATGTTGCTAAATTAAATAGTTGTCCAACATCTCCTCGTAAAATGCGCCAAGTTGCGGATTTAGTAAGAGGAATGGAAGCATATAAAGCATTAAACGTATTAAAATTTAATACACGTGAAGCTTCAGGTCGTTTAGAGAAAGTTTTAAAATCGGCTATTGCCAATTATGAAGCAAAAACCGGAACAAGTGCTGAAGAAAATACATTATTCGTTACATCTTTAATGGTTGATAGCGCATTAATGGCTAAGCGTTTACGTACTGCTCCTCAAGGACGTGGATACAGAATTAGAAAACGTTCAAACCACGTAACATTAGAAGTAGGAACTGGAGTAGTTAGTACTAAAAAAGCTGAAAGAAAAGCAGCAGCAATAGCTAAACAAGATAATAAAAATTAAGATAAGGAAATGGGACAAAAAGCAAATCCAATAGGTTTACGTTTAGGAATTATTAAAGGTTGGGATTCTAACTGGTTTGGCGGAAGAAATTACGCTGATAAATTAGTAGAAGATACACAAATACGCGAATATTTAAAAGTTCGTTTACCAAAAGGTAGTATTTCTAAAATTATTATCGAAAGAACTTTAAAATTAATTACAGTTACAATTAACACTGCACGTCCAGGTATTATTATTGGAAAGGGTGGTAAAGAAGTTGATAAATTAAAAGAAGAATTAAAAAAAGTTACTAAAAAGGAAGTTCAAATTAATATTTTTGAAATTAAACGTCCTGAATTAGATGCTCGTTTAGTTTCTGACAGTATTGCTCGTCAAATAGAAGGACGTATTTCTTTCCGTAGAGCTGCAAAAATGTCAATTGCTTCTACTATGCGTATGGGTGCTGAAGGAATCAAAATTTTAGTATCTGGCCGTTTAGGTGGTGCTGAGATGGCACGTTCTGAAGGTTACAAAGAAGGACGTACTCCATTACAAACATTACGTGCTGATATCGATTATGCAATCGCAGAAGCTCATACTACTTATGGTCGTATTGGTATTAAAGTTTGGATTTGCAAAGGCGAAATTTATGGAAAACGTGATTTATCTCCTAACTTCGGATTAGATAAAGAAAAGAAAGGTGGTCCGTCAGCAACTGCACCAAAATTTGCACCTCGTGGTCCAAAAAGAGATAACAACAGAAACGAAAAGAAATAGTTAAAAAAAATTAGCATAACATACAATAAGTCATGATACAGCCAAAAAGAACGAAATATAGAAAAATGCACAAAATGAAGATGAGAGGCGACACCAAAAGAGGTGATCAATTAGCCTTCGGTTCATTTGGAATTAAAGCAATAGATGAAAGTTGGATTACAGCTCGTCAAATTGAAGCAGCGCGTATTGCACTTACTCGTTTTATGAAACGTGAAGGTCAAGTTTGGATTCGTATTTTTCCTGACAAACCAATTACTAAAAAACCAGCAGAGGTTCGTATGGGTAAAGGTAAAGGTGCTCCTGAATATTGGGTTGCTCCAGTTAAAAGAGGACGTATGTTATTTGAAGCAGAAGGTGTTCCTTTAGAAGTAGCAAAAGAAGCTTTACGTTTAGCTGCACAAAAATTACCAATTGTAACTAAATTTGTAGTTCGTAGAGATTACGTAGCTGAGGCAGTTTAATATTAAAAAAGGATTAAGAAATGGAAAATAAAGATATCGTAGCATTGTCAACTATTGAGTTACAAGCTAAAATGAAAGAAGAAAAAGCAATGTTTATTAAATTGAAATTAAATCATGCAATTTCTCCAATCGAAAACCCGATCAAAATTCGCGATAGCCGTAAAGGTATTGCTCGTTTGAGTACAGAATTAACAAAAAGAATTAAAGCTACTAAATAATAATAGCAATGGAAGAAAGAAATTTAAGAAAAGAAAAAGTAGGAATCGTAAAAAGTAACAAAATGACAAAATCTATTGTTGTTGCTGTAATGCGTAAAGTAAAACATCCTAAATACGGTAAATTCGTTAACAAAACATCAACGTTTGTTGCTCATGATGAAAATAATGAGTGTAGCATTGGTGATACAGTTAAAATTAGCGAAACGCGTCCGTTAAGTAAAACAAAAAACTGGCGTTTAGTTGCTGTTTTAGAAAAAGTTAAATAATACTTATATAAAGTTAATAAGAAATAATGGTACAAAACGAATCAAGATTAGCAGTAGCAGATAACAGTGGAGCGAAAGAAGTTCTAGTTATCCGTGTGTTAGGCGGAACTAAAAAACGCTACGCATCAGTTGGAGACAAAATTGTAGTTTCTGTAAAACATGCTTTACCTTCAGGTAACGTAAAAAAAGGAACTGTTCATAAAGCAGTTGTTGTTAGAGTTAGAAAAGAAATCCGTCGCGCTGATGGTTCATATATTCGCTTTGATGATAATGCTTGTGTAATATTAAATCAAGGAGATGAAATACGCGGAACACGTATTTTCGGACCAGTTGCTCGTGAATTACGCGATAAATCATTCATGAAAATCATTTCATTAGCACCAGAAGTGCTTTAATAAATAAGATAAAAAAGAAATGTCAAAGTTAAAATTAAAAAAAGGCGATACTGTAAAAGTAATATCTGGCGAATCCAGAGGCCAAGAAGGTAAAATTGTATCAATAGATACAAAAAAAGAAAGAGTAACTGTAGAAGGAGTTAACATGATTAGCAAACACACTAAACCAAGCGCAAAAAATGCTGATGGTGGAATTGTTAAACAAGAAGGCACTATCCATATCTCAAACTTAATGTTTGTTGAAGGTGGAAAAACAGTTAGAATTGGTAGAGTTTTAAATACTACTACTAATAAAATTGAACGTATTTCTAAAAAAACTAAAGCAGTAATTAAATAATGGCTACAACTTATTCTCCTCGTTTAAAGGACAAATATAAAGGTGAAATTGCAGATAATTTGAAAAAACAATTTCAATATTCATCAGTAATGCAAGTACCTAAATTGCAAAAAATTTGCATCAATCAAGGTATTGGTGATGCAGTTTCTGATAAGAAAATGATTGAATCAGCAGTAAAAGAAATGACAACTATTACAGGTCAAAAAGCTGTTCCAACATATTCTACAAAAGATATTTCAAACTTTAAATTACGTAAAGGTGTTGCTATTGGTGTGCGTGTTACATTACGTGGTGATAAAATGTACGAATTTTTAGATCGTTTAATAGCATCTTCTCTTCCACGTATTCGTGATTTTAAAGGTGTGAATGATAAAGGTTTTGATGGCCGTGGTAACTATACATTAGGTATTACTGAGCAAATCATTTTCCCTGAAATTGATATTGATAAAGTAAGCAAAATCTCAGGTATGGATATTACATTTGTAACTTCTGCACCTACAGATAAAGAAGCTCACGCATTATTAACAGAATTCGGTATTCCTTTCAAAAAGAAATAATTTTAAAGACACAAAAGAATGGCAAAAATAAACATGATAGCTCGCGATACTAAGAGAAAAAGATTAGTAGATTTACACGCAGCAAAAAGAGCAGAATTAAAAAAAGCAGGAGATTCAATGGGCTTACAAAAGTTACCAAAAAATTCTTGTAAAGTACGTATGCGTAACCGTTGTAAATTAACAGGTCGCCCACGTGGATACATGAGAGATTTTGGTATTAGTCGTGTGACTTTCCGTGAAATGGTTTTATTTGGTTTAATACCAGGTGTAACTAAATCTAGCTTCTAAGAATAGAGTATTAACGTATAATTATCCTAAAAGTTGGGATAACATATAAAAACAAATAAAATGACAGATACAGTATCAGATTACCTAACTCGCGTTAGAAATGCAATCCAAGCAAATCACAGAATCGTAGAGATTCCAGCTTCGAATCTTAAAAAAGAAATGACAAAAATTCTTTTTGAGAAAGGTTATATCTTAAACTACAAGTTTGAGGAAAACGAGAAGAAACAAGGAACTATTAAAATAGCCTTGAAATACAGTTCAACTAACAAACTATCAGCAATTCGTACTTTAGATAGAGTTTCAAAACCAGGTTTACGTAAGTACACAGGTGTTGATACTATGCCAAGAGTATTGAATGGATTAGGCATAGCTATTATCTCTACATCTAAAGGTGTAATGACAGATAAAGAAGCTAAAAAGCTTAATATCGGTGGCGAAGTTTTATGTTACATTTCATAATTTAGAAAGAGAAAAACATGTCACGAATAGGAAAATTACCAATTACAGTACCCGCAGGAGTAGATGTAAATATAACTGGAACAAAAGTAACAGTTAAAGGAAAATTAGGTTCATTATCTCAAACGATAGATCCAGATATTTCAGTAAAATTAGAAGATGGAACGATTAACGTTACTCGTCCAACTGAACACAAAAGACACAGAGCTTTACACGGTTTATACCGTTCGTTAATAGCTAACATGGTTAAAGGTGTTTCAGAAGGTTATAAAACTGAACAAGAGTTAGTAGGGGTAGGTTACCGTGCATCTAACAAAGGTCAATTATTAGAATTATCTTTAGGATTTTCTCACAACGTTGTGTTTGAATTACCTGACGAAATTAAAATAACTACTGCTTCTGAAAAAGGAAAAAATCCTTCTGTAGTATTAGAAAGCTCTGATAAACAATTACTAGGTATGGTTGCTGCAAAAATACGTTCTTTACGTAAACCAGAGCCATATAAAGGAAAAGGTATCAAATTTGCAGGCGAAATTTTACGTCGTAAAGCTGGTAAATCTGCAAGCAAAAAATAACATAATTCAATTAGTATTAATCATCTTCAAAAAACTGGAAAGATGGCACTCAATAAAAAACAAAGAAGAGAACGAATTAAACTTAAGATCCGTAAAACTATTAACGGTACAGCTTCAACACCACGTTTAAGCGTGTTTAGAAGTAATGCTGGCATTTATGCTCAATTAATAGATGATAAAACAGGTAAAACTATTTTAGCAGCTGGATCTGATGATAAATCAATAAAAGACTCAAAAGCAAATAAAGTTGACCAAGCAAAAGCTGTTGGGAAATTAGTAGCAGAAAGAGCAAGTACTGCAGGTATTAGCAATATAGTGTTTGATAGAAATGGTTATTTATACCATGGTCGTATCAAATCATTAGCTGAAGGAGCTCGTGAAGCAGGTTTAAAATTTTAATTAGTAATAAAAGAACATACATAACATGTCAAAAGAAGTTGTAAAAAAAGTTAAGTCAACAGACATCGAACTAAAAGATAAATTAGTTGCGATTCAACGTGTGACCAAAGTTACAAAAGGTGGTCGTCACTTTAGTTTCGCTGCTATTGTTGTAGTTGGTGATGAAAAAAGCGTTGTAGGTCATGGTTTAGGTAAAGCAAATGAAGTTACAGATGCAATTACTAAAGGTATTGATGATGCTAAGAAAAATTTAGTTAAAGTTGCTGTGTTAAGAGGAACAGTTCCTCATGCAGAAAACGGTAAATATGGTGGTTCTCGAGTGTTTTTAAAACCAGCAGCTCATGGTACAGGTGTTATTGCAGGTGGTGCAATGCGCGCAGTATTAGAAAGCGTTGGTATTACTGATGTACTTGCTAAATCAAAAGGATCTTCAAATCCGCACAATGTTGTTAAAGCTACTATTGATGCTTTAGCAAAAATGCGTGACCCTTTAGCTATTTCACGTCAAAGAGGAATTACATTAGATCAAGTTTTTAACGGATAATATTAAGAAAATATGGCACAAGTAAAAGTAACACTAACCAAAAGTTTCATTAAAAGAAACGTTAGACAAAGAGCTACAGTTCAGGCTTTAGGATTAAAAAAATTAAATCATAGCGTTGTAAAAGAGGTAACTCCTCAAATACAAGGGATGATTAACGCGGTTGCTCATTTAGTAACTGTTGAAAAGGTTTAATTAGTAAAAAAAAATTAAAATGGGATTACATACATTAACACCTGCAGAAGGTTCAGTAAAAAATAATTTTAGAAGAGGTCGTGGACAAGGTTCTGGCGGTGGCGGAACTGCTACTCAAGGACATAAAGGTGCACAATCTCGTTCTGGTAACAAAAAGAAACGTGGTTTTGAAGGTGGTCAAATGCCTTTACAACGTCGTGTTCCTAAATTTGGATTTAAAAACATTAACCGTATTGAACATACAGGTATTAACTTAGATGCTATTCAACGTATTGTTGATGGGAAAAACATCACAGAAATTACTCGTGAAGTTTTAATGCAAAATGGATTAGCTTCTAAAACTGCTTTAATCAAAATATTAGGTAGAGGAGAATTAAAATCTAAAGTAAATATTACAGTTCACGCTTTTACAGCAACGGCTAAAGCAGCTATTGAAGCAAAAGGTGGAGTTGCAACAGAATTATAATTAGTAGAAATTTAAATTAGTATATGAAGCGTTTTTTAGAAACACTCCAAAACATTTGGAAGATAGAAGAATTGAAACAAAGGATTTTAACGACCCTTGGTTTAATTCTTATCTATCGTTTAGGTTCGTATGTTGTATTGCCCGGAATTAATACTCAGGTATTAGCTGAGGCAAATGCAAATTCAGCAAATGATGGAGGAATTATTGCCTTAATTAATGCCTTTGCTGGTGGTGCTTTTAGTAGAGCTTCAATATTTGGTTTAGGTATCATGCCATACATTACAGCTTCTATTATTATTCAATTGTTAGGGATGGCTGTGCCATACTTTCAAAAGATGCAAAAAGAAGGTGAAAGCGGTCGTAAAAAAATAAATCAATACACTCGTTTTTTAACCGTTGCAGTTACAGCCGTTCAAGCTCCAGGATATTTAGCAGCACAAGTTTATACAAAACCTGGTGTTGTAGGAATTGACCCAACTTGGTTTGGTATTCAGTCTACAATTATTTTAGTTGCAGGAACAATGTTTATTATGTGGTTAGGAGAAAGAATAACTGATAAAGGTATTGGAAATGGTATTTCAATTTTAATTATGATTGGTATTATTTCTCGTTTGCCTTTCGCTATTACTTCAGAATTTGGTGCTCGTTTAGAAAGTGCTGGTGGTGGTTTAATTATGTTCTTAATTGAAATTGTATTTTTATTATTCATTATTGTGAGTTGTATTTTATTAGTTCAAGGAACTAGACGAATACCAGTGCAGTATGCCAAAAAAATTGTTGGAAATAAACAAGTTGGTGGAGTTCGTCAGTATTTACCATTAAAAGTAAATGCTGCTGGTGTTATGCCAATCATCTTTGCTCAAGCAATCATGTTTATACCATCAGCTATTTCAGGTATGTCTGGTGGAACAGGTGGTGTATTTGCAGATCGATATGGATTTTGGTACAACTTTATTTTTGCAACTTTAATTATTGCATTTACTTATTTTTATACTGCTATTATGATTAATCCAAATCAATTAGCTGATGATATGAAGAAGAATGGTGGTTTTGTTCCAGGTGTTAAACCAGGAAAAAGTACCGCAGAATTTATCGATCAAGTTATGTCTCGTATAACATTGCCAGGTTCTATATTCTTAGCTTTTGTTGCAATATTACCTGCATTTGCTTTGAAAATGGGTATCAATAGTGCTTTTGCTGACTTCTTCGGAGGTACATCATTATTAATTTTAGTTGGAGTTGTTTTAGATACTTTACAACAAATTGAAACATATTTATTAAATCGTCATTATGATGGACTAATGAAAAATGGAAGAGTTAAGGGAAGAAGTAATAATCAAATGACAATGCAACAAGCATAATATGGCAAAACAAGCAAACATTGAATTAGATGGAGTAATCCTCGAATCATTGAGTAACGCCATGTTTAGAGTTGAACTTGAGAATGGGCATACTTTGATTGCACATATTTCTGGAAAAATGAGAATGCATTATATTAAGATTTTGACTGGGGATAAAGTAAAGTTGGAAATGAGCCCTTATGATTTATCAAAAGGAAGAATAACATACAGATACAAATAAGTATTTCAGAATATAAATAAAAAATAAATTTAAGACTAAATTGAAATGAAAGTTAGAGCATCCATCAAAAAAAGAAGCGTAGATTGTAAAATCGTACGTAGAAAAGGGAAATTGTATATAATAAACAAAAAAAACCCGAAATTTAAACAAAGACAAAAATAAATTGCGTATTTTCGCGAACTTTAAAACCAAGTATATAAATAATGGCACGTATTGCAGGAATAGATTTACCAAAAAATAAAAGAGGAGAAATAGGATTAACCTACATTTTTGGTATTGGACGTAGCAGAGCTCAACGCATCTTAACAGAAGCTAACATTGACTTTAACAAAAAAGTTAACGAATGGAATGATGACGAGCAAAACGCTATTCGTAAGATTGTTAACGACAATTTTAAAGTAGAAGGTGGACTTCGTTCAGAAGTTGCTTTACACATCAAACGTTTAACTGATATTGGATCACAACGTGGCATTCGTCACCGTTTAGGTTTACCAGTTCGTGGACAACGTACTAAAACTAATGCACGTACACGTAAAGGTAAGCGTAAGACAGTTGCAAACAAGAAAAAAGTTACTAAGTAATAAATAAATAAGCATTTAATTAAAATGGCTAAACAATCATCAGCAGTAGCAGCTTCAAAAGCTAAAGCGAAAAAAAGAGTAGTAAAGGTAGAGGCAATTGGAGAAGCTCACTTGAACGCTACATTTAATAACATCATTATTTCATTAACCAACAATGCTGGTCAAGTTATTTCTTGGTCTAGTGCTGGTAAAATGGGATTCCGTGGTTCTAAGAAAAACACACCTTATGCTGCTCAATTAGCAGCAGCAGATTGCTCTAAAGTAGCAGCTGACTTAGGTTTACGTAAAGTAAAAGTTTATGTTAAAGGGCCAGGTGCAGGACGTGAATCCGCAATTAGAACTATTTCTACTTCAGGAATTGAAGTAACTGAAATTGTTGATATTACACCTATGCCGCACAATGGTTGTCGTCCTCCAAAGCGTCGTCGTTGTTAATCTATATTGATTAATAACAATAAATAAAAATAGTAAAATAATAGAAATTAATAAATAGAAATGGCAAGATATACAGGTCCCAAATCAAAGATTGCAAGAAAATTTAGAGAACCAATTTTTGGTCCAGATAAAGCATTAGAAAAAAAGAACTATCCTCCTGGGCAACACGGTAATACTAAGAAAAAAGGAAAAAAATCTGAGTATGCTATCCAGTTAATGGAAAAACAAAAAGCTAAATATACTTATGGTATTTTAGAGAAGCAATTTGCTTTAACTTTTGATAGAGCTGCTCGTGCACATGGTATTACTGGTGAAGTTTTATTACAATTAATCGAATCACGTTTAGATAACGTAGTTTACCGTTTAGGTATTGCTCCATCTCGTCGTGCATCACGTCAATTAGTAAGTCATGCTCATATTACAGTAAATGGTAACGGAGTTAATATTCCTTCTTATACTTTAAAAGCTGGTGATGTAGTTGGTGTTCGTGAGAAATCTCAATCATTAGAGGTTGTTTCAACAGCATTGTCAGGACATGTTAATAAATATTCTTGGTTAGATTTTGATAAAACATCTTTCACAGGAAAATTTCTTTCTGTTCCTGAGCGTTCTCAAATACCAGAAAACATCAAAGAACAATTAATCGTTGAACTTTATTCTAAATAATAACTTAGTTATTATAAAAATTAGTTTTTTAATTAACCTATATAAAATAATAAAATGGCAATATTAAATTTCGTAAAACCAGATAAGGTTGTTATGATTAACTCTACTGAAACTGAAGGACAATTTGAATTTCGTCCGTTAGAACCAGGTTTCGGTATCACTATAGGTAACTCTTTACGTCGTATCATGTTATCTTCACTAGAAGGACATGCTATTACAAGCGTAAAAATTGAAGGTGTTGATCATGAATTTTCTACAATCAAAGGGGTTGTTGAAGATGTAACTGAAATCATATTAAATTTAAAACAAGTTCGTTTTAAAAAGCAATTAGATAATCATGATGCTGAAAAAGTTGTTATTCACTTTGCTGGAAACGAAACTTTTACTGCAGGTGAAATTGGAAAATTTGCAAATGGTTTTCAAATATTAAACCCGGATTTAGTTATTTTTAATTGTGAATCAAGTGTTAAATTGAAAATCGAATTAACAATTGACAAAGGACGTGGATACGTTCCAGCTGAAGAAAATAAAACAAATTCTGCTCCTCAAGGAACAATTTTTATTGACTCAATTTATACGCCAATAAAAAATGTTAAATACACAATTGAGAATTATCGTGTTGAGCAAAAAACGGATTACGAAAAATTAATTTTAGATATCGTTTCTGATGGTTCTATTCATCCGAAAGAAGCTTTAAAAGAAGCTGCTAAGATTTTAATATATCACTTCATGTTGTTCTCTGATGAGAAAATCACTTTAGATTCAGAAGATAAAAAATCTGAAGAAGAATTTGACGAAACATCTTTACACATGCGTCAATTATTAAAAACTAAGTTAGTTGATATGGATTTATCTGTTCGTGCATTAAATTGCTTAAAAGCTGCAGATGTTGAGACTTTAGGAGAACTTGTTTCTTTCAACAAAAACGACCTATTGAAATTTCGTAATTTTGGTAAAAAATCTTTAACTGAATTAGAAGATCTAGTTTCAACTAAAGGATTACAATTTGGAATGAATGTAGTAAAATATAAATTAGATAAAGATTAATAAAGTAAGAATTAAGATTTAAGAAGTTAGATGAAAAATCTATAATCTATAATCTATAATCATAAATAACCATGAGACACGGAGATAAAATAAATAACTTAGGTAGAACTGCTTCACACCGTAAAGCATTAATGAGCAACATGGCTTGTTCATTAATAGAGCACAAACGTATTTTTACAACTTTAGCTAAAGCTAAAGCTTTAAGAACTTATGTTGAACCAATTATTAACAGAAGTAAAGACGATTCTACGCATAGCCGTAGAACTGTATTTAGTTACTTAAAAAGTAAAGAAATAGTTGCTTTATTATATAAAGAAGTTTCTGTTAAAGTTGCTGAAAGAAATGGTGGTTATACACGTATTATTAAAACTGGAAACAGACAAGGTGATGCTGCTGAAATGGCTTTAATTGAATTAGTTGATTTTAATGATATTTATTCTAACGGTAAAGCTGTTAAAGTTGAAAAAGCGAAAACAACTCGTCGTGGAAAAACTACGAAAAAAGATGTAACTCCTAAAGCTGAAGGTACTACTGAAGAAACGGCTCCAGAAGCATAATTTGCTTTAGTTTAAATAAATAAAAAAAGGTAACCTAATGGTTACCTTTTTTTATTTGTATTTTCCCTTAACTATATTTTATAAATTTACGTACAGGATTGATTATTAACGATTATTAAAATGGACAAGTAATTATCTAATAAGGAAGAAGAAGTCTTCTTAAAATTCAAATAAGGGATGATTTTGGCTTATATTTATAATTAATTAATATTTAAACCGAGATCTTATTAAAATTTTTATAATTATGAATGAATTAAAAATAAATGTGGCCATACAACTATTACCAATTACTCAAAAAAACAATATGATTGAGTTAATTGATAAAGCAATAGATTTGATAGAAACTTCAAAGTTGAAATATAAGGTTTGTCCATTCGAAACTGTTGTTGAAGGGACCTATTCTGAAATTTTTGATTTAGTTGATTTAATAAGATGTTCTACTTTAAATAATGGTTGCGAAGAGTTGATTATTAATTTAAAGATTCATGCTAGCAAAGTTGATTTGTTTTTTGATGATAAAACTGAAAAATATGTTTAAAAGTTTGATTTATGAAAATCGTCAATAATTTAAATAAATAAAACAGTAATCAACGTAATTAAAATTGTATTTTTAAGCAAAAAAACAATGAACTATAAAAACGATGTGGAAGCCATAGATGCCTTTGTAATCAAATACAAAGAACTCAATTCTGAAATTGGAAAAGTAATTGTTGGACAACAAGACACTATTAAAAATGTTTTAATTTCCATATTTTGTAAAGGACATTGTTTATTAGTTGGCGTGCCTGGATTAGCAAAAACATTATTGGTAAATACGATTTCAGATGTATTAGGATTATCGTTTAATCGGATTCAATTTACGCCCGATTTAATGCCAAGTGATATTGTTGGTTCTGAAATTTTAGATGAACATCGTAATTTCAAATTTATTAAAGGTCCATTATTTGCAAATATTGTTTTAGCAGATGAGATTAACAGAACGCCACCAAAAACACAAGCAGCCTTATTAGAAGCTATGCAAGAACGCTGTGTAACAACTGCCGGAAAAAAATATGAGTTAGGAAATCCGTTTTTTGTATTAGCTACTCAAAACCCAATCGAACAGGAAGGGACTTACCCTTTACCAGAAGCACAACTAGATCGCTTTATGTTTAATATTTGGTTGGATTATCCAAGTTTTGCAGAAGAGCTAGACGTTGTGAAAAATACAACAACTGATCGTAAAATTGAACTAAAAAAAATAATTTCGGCAGAAGAAATTATATATTTTCAAAATTTAATTCGCAAAATACCTGTTGCAGATAATGTATTGGAATATGCCGTAAAATTAGTTAACAAAACTAGACTAAATTCTGAATTTAGTTCAGAGATTTCAAAAAAATACTTAGCATGGGGAGCTGGACCTAGGGCGTCACAGTTTTTAGTGTTAGGAGCAAAATGTCACGCTGCAATTAATGGAAAATATAGTCCTGATATTGAAGATGTAAAAGCCGTTGCTAATTCAATTTTGAGACATCGAATTATTCGTAATTACAAAGCTGAAGCAGACGGAATGAGTATTGAAGCGATCATTGAACAATTAAAATAATTTTAAAATATTAAATAATACGATTATGAAAAAAATAATTATAAAAATAATGACAGTTGTATTATTGGTTTATTCTAATAGTGTTGTAAAGGCTCAGGACACAAATAAAGATGATGAGAAATGTGTGAAACAAGGGAAATTTATTATAGATGCGTATTATGGTTATCCTTATTTATTTGGATCATACATTCAACAAATTGCAAACTCAAACTATAATAATGTACAAGTAACAAACTTAAATCATTTAGGTGGTAAATTTGAATATATGCTAAATAAAACTATTGGCTTAGGGATTGATTACACTTACGCCTCATCTATTGCAAAATATTCAGAAACAAATTCTGTATATCAAAACGGAGTATATACAAATGTTACAAGTAATTATACTGCAAAAATAATTAAGCAACGAATGTTAGCTAAAATCAACATTCATTTTGCTACATCAAAATATTTAGATCCATATGCAACAGGCGGAATAGGATATAAAAATTCATTAGTTTCATCAAACAACCCAAATGATCAGGTCAATGTAAATGATTTGAATAATTCATTTTTAAATATATTACCTGTTGCTTTCCGTTTAGGAATTGGCTTACGCTATTACTTTATTGAAAATTTAGGGGTTTGTGTTGAAGCGGGTATTGGAGGTCCATTGGTTCAAGCTGGGATTTCCGGAAAATTCTAAAAAATAAACAATCGATATATGAGTAAATTAATTTTAGCCAACGATGGCATTGATGCAGTAGGAAAAAGCATTTTAGAAAAAGCAGGTTTTACTGTTGTAACTGAGAATGTAGCCCAAGAAAATTTAGCAAAAGAATTAAATGACAAAGGTTACGTTGCTTTAACAGTACGTAGTGCAACTAAAGTAAGAAAAGATGTAATTGATGCTTGTCCTAATTTAAAAGTAATTGGTAGGGGCGGTGTAGGAATGGATAATATAGATGTTGACTATGCTCGATCTAAAGGATTACAAGTAATAAACACACCAGCTGCATCTAGTAATTCTGTTGCTGAATTAGTATTTGCCCATTTATTTAATGCAGTTCGTTTTTTATACGAAAGTAACAGGCACATGCCAACTATTGGTAACACAAAATTCAACGACTTAAAGAAAAATTATTCGAAGGGGATTGAGTTAAGAGATAAAACCATTGGTATTATTGGGTTTGGACGTATTGGACAATTTACTGCAAAAATTGCTTTGGGTTGTGGTATGAAAGTTTTAGCTTATGATCCATTTGTAAAAGAAGCCGTTTTAAAATTAGATATACAAGGAACAAATGGTGTTGATGTAAAAATTAGCACGGTAACGTTAGATGAATTAATTTCACAATCGGATGTAATTTCTTTACACGTGCCAGGTGGAAAAATGATTACAGAAAAAGAAATAGGTCAAATGAAAAATGGCGTTATTTTAATTAATGCATCACGCGGTGGAGTAATTGATGAGGCTGATTTATTAGCTGGATTAAATTCTGGTAAAATTGCTCATGCTTGCTTAGATGTGTTTGAAAATGAGCCAACTCCGATGGAATCTTTATTAAAACATTCTAAAATCTCTTTAACCCCACATATTGGAGCTGCAACAAATGAGGCTCAAGAGCGTATTGGAGTTGAATTAGCAGAAAAGTTAATAGAAGCTTTAAATTAATTATTTTATAAAAGAACCATAGCCTGTATACGTTTTATTGTTTAATTCTACGTTTACCAATCTATCTTCTGTATTGCCGCTACCTGGATTTACACCTGGTTTATTAATAAGTGTTATTTTTAAATTTGTTGGTTTGTTATGAAATTTAATTGATTTTGTAAACGAAAACCCTTTTTCATTTTGTATATCTTTAAAATCTTGATTAAGCAACACGCTATCTTGA
This sequence comes from Bacteroidota bacterium, assembly GCA_038327195.1. Taxonomy (GTDB): domain Bacteria; phylum Bacteroidota; class Bacteroidia; order B-17B0; family Aurantibacillaceae; genus UBA4416. The sequence continues at coordinate 30,230 of JBBQKU010000042.1, forward strand.
CCGTATTCAACAACTAAACGTAATTTGTTTGCATCAAACTCTGCAAACCATCCTGGCTCAATTCCACTAGCTTTAAAAATAATAGTATTTTTAGTTGGTTCTTCTATAGCTGCTAATTCTTCAATAGCGTCAAACTTAGAAAGAGAAATATCTACATCAGCAACTGTATCGCCACCTTTGGTTATTGATTTATCAGAATTAGAATTTATTTGAGTACATGCGCTTAAATAAAATGCTGTAATTATAAGAGAGAGAATTTTTTGCATATTCAAAATTAACAAAATTAACCTACCTTTGCCAAAAAAAATGGATTTGAAATTCGACCCGATAGAAATTTTAAAAGTAACCATGGTGTTATTTGCTGTAATTGATATTATAGGCTCAATTCCTATCATTATTGGATTGAAACAAAAGACAGGAGGCATTGATGTACCTAAAGCATCTTTAGTATCCTTAGGGATTATGTTGGTTTTTTTATTTGTAGGAAATTCAATTTTAGAAATTATAGGAATTACTATTGGTGATTTCGCTATTGCTGGTTCTATTCTTATTTTTATTGTTGCGATGGAAATGATTTTAGGAATTCAAATTTCAAAAGACACCATGCCCGCTACGGCTTCAGTAATACCTTTGGCCTTTCCTTTAATTGCAGGTACGGGTACATTAACTACTTTACTTTCTATTAGAGCTGAGTATAATTTATTATCAATTATAATTGCCATATTTTTAAACGTTATAATAGTTTTTGTGGTATTAAAAAATCTTGACAGACTTGAACGATTGCTTGGGGTGGGTGGAATTGCGATTTTAAAAAAGGTATTTGGAATTATTTTATTAGCGGTAGCTATTAAAATTTTCAAGAAATATACAGGACTATAAATGGATGTTTTCTAAACGGTTATTTCGTTTAATAAATTAGTATAGCTTTCAGCACAACTTTTTCTAGAATATTTTTCGATTGAAGAGGAATTAATTTGCAAGGTATTTTGATTAAACTGATGATACAATTCTAAAATACGTTTCTTTGTATTTTCTTCATCTTTAAAACCAACCATTATTCCGGCATTTGCATCTTTTATTATTTTAGCAGAATCACCTTCTAAATTGCCAATAGCAAAAATTGGTCGTTTGGCTGCTAAATATTCAAATAATTTACCAGGTACAATTCCTAATACGTTTGGCGTATCATTGAGTGGTAATAATAAAATCGGTGATTTAATTAATAATTTTACAACTTCCGAATGAGCCATATATTCAGTTCTTTCGGCATTTTCAAAAATCCCATTCTGTTTTAAACTATCAAAAACGGCGGCATCTGTTTTTCCGGTAAATTTTAATTTTAAATCAGCTTTAAATTGATTGTTTTCCCTACATAATTCACCAAGTACTTTCCATAACGTATGTGGATTTCTATCTTTATTTAAAGCGCCAATGTGATGCAATAAAAAGCCCTCTAATAAGGCTTCGTTACCATTACTAGCAAAATCATCTGCATCAAAACCATTTGTTATTACATTAACTTCTCTATTACATAATGCGTTTAAATCATTTGCCCATTGGCTACTTACTGTTACTACTTTGTTAGCAGTTTGTAAAACATTTTTTTCTAATTTTTTATGTTTGCTGTCAGCAAGTTTTGTTAATTGCAATTGGTTATAAAAATCTATCTGTGTCCAAGGATCCCTAAAATCTGCAATCCATGGAATATTAAATTTTTGTTTTAATCCTAATGCAATTAAGTGCATACTATGTGGCGGACCTGTACTAATAACCGCATCTATTTTATTATTATTTAGATATTCCGATAAATAATTTATGGAAGGCTTAATCCAAAATTTACGAGCATCAGGAATAAAGAAATTTCCTCTTACCCAAATCATCATTTTTTGCAATATTTTATTTTCTTTTCCTTCTGATAAAAACCCCTGATTAACAGTTTCAGTTTTTTTCTTACCCATTATTTTACGATAAACATCGTATGGTTCATTTATTTGAGTTCTTAAAATCTCAATATTTGGAAGTACATCTTTTAATAGAGTGGGGTCATTAATAGGAAAATCGGGGTTTGAAGGTGTATAAATAACAGGCTCCCAATTAAACTGTCTAAAATATTTACTAAACTTTAACCAACGTTGAACGCCTGCACCACCTGTCGGAGGCCAGTAATAAGTAATGATTAAAACTTTTTTAGGTGGCATTTCTTTATAAAAACTATTAATTGATTTTAATCAATGTATTGTAAGTAGCAAAGCCAATGTATTTATAAGTGTGATTTTTTTGTTTTACAAACTCCTGAAATGCTTTATATTCACCAATTTCCCATCCTCTGTATCCAAAGTATTCGTCAAATAAAATATAAGTATTAGAATCCATTTTATCACCTAATGTATCAAACAAATATTTTGTTGATTCATATGTATCGCAATCTACATGAATAAATCTAATTTTGCTTACGTTATTAGTTTCTAAAAATGTAGGAACTGTTTTATTAAACCAACCTTTATGTAAAATAACATTACTATTAACTTTTGGCAAATTCCCTTTTAAATCAAAAGAACCTTTTGGCAGTGCCCAACCTTTCCAATCTTCTTGTAAACCTTCAAAACTATCAAAACCATGGAATGTGATTTGAGGCATTTTTGAACTAAATAAATTGATGGATTTTCCTTTAAAAACGCCAAATTCTAAATATAATCTATCACTTACTAATTCTTCTTGTAATATAGTAATGCAATAATTTCTTAAATCATCTTGTTTGAAAAACATCATGGCATCTTGCATGTGTTTTTCTGCATATTTGCTTGAATTTTTAATAGCCTTGTCTAATAATCGTTCAGGAACAGTTGGTATGTTTTTCTTTAAATCGCCAAATAGTTGATTTACAAGTCCTTTTAGAAATTGTTTTATTTTTTGTCTCATTATTTTAAAATTGCAATATAGTTTGTAGTTAAAAATATTTCATATTGTTCTTTATAACCTTTTATTTCGTATAAATTATTTTTTGTAATTCTATATATTTTATAATTTTTAGAAAGTAAATAATAAATATCTTTAAAAAAATACTTCCCATCAACTGCACAAACACCTAATTCAAATTGAATGATACCAATATTTTTATTTTCTAAAGTTTTTTTTGCGCCTTTAAAAAAATGCCATTCAAATCCTTCAACATCAACTTTTAAAAAATCTATAAAATTAATTTGATTAGAATTACAAAATTCATCTAGAGTGGTGATTTTAATTTTATTTGGTGTAGATAGATTATATTCATTACCCCAATGGCTCATATCTCTAGGTATTAAAGATGATTGTGTATTAGTTTTTTCATTAGAATAAATTACAGTTTCTTCCGTTTTATCACCTAATCCTAAACAAAAAGGGGTAATGTTTGCATTTTTTTCGGTATTCTTTTTAAGAATATCAAAAGTTGAAAAAAGTGGTTCAAAACAAAATACTTTATATTCTGTTTTTAAAAAAGTAATAAATGAATTTGTGTATTTTCCAATATTTGCGCCTACATCAAAAATAACCACATTTGGTTTCACGTTAATTTTTGCTGCAACTAATTTCATTGCATTTTCTTCCCCACTTGTATCACATTCACCTGATAATCCATAGTTTTGAAGGTAGAGAACAAATAAATGTATTTTTTCTAAAAAACGTTGTCCTCTTTGAGTATCAAAAAGTGATTTTAAAATATTTAATATAAAGTTCTTCATTTTAATTTAGTTACATTATTACTACAATTATATATCCTTAATATTTTTTTAGAATATAACTTGTATTTACTTACCGTTCAAAGATAATTTTTTTTATGATGGAAAAATTAAAAAATTCTAGTAATAGAACTATTTTTATTGATATAAAGTGAAGTATTTTTTAAAATTGCTCTTTAGGATAATATTTAAATGATTACTATTTAAATATAATGAATTATTGGTATTGATTTGTATTATCTTAGTATCTTTAACCTTTATGATTTCTAAAAAGTTTTTCAAATCATCGCTTATTTATTCTGTTGTTGGAGCATTACCAATGCTTTCTGGCTTTATATTATTGTTTTTTTATACAGGCGGAATTTTAAGTACTAAAACGTATGGATATTTAACCTTACATCTATCTTTTACCTTATTATTTCAAAGTTTTATTTCTTTTTGTTTAGAAAGTTTTATTGGCCCAATCATTTTTGAGTGTAAGGATAAACCAACAGAGTTAAAATCAAAAATTGCTAGTATAAATTATTATAGTTTATTATTTTCTGGCTTAGTCATTTTGTTATTTGCAATGATAGGACCATTTATTTTTAATTTTAGTTTTAAAGATGCATTGCCTATGCAGTTTTATCCCTTTATGTTTTTCTCTTTAATTACAGCTTTTTTTAATGCCTATTTTAAATTGTACAGTAATTATTTAATCTATTCAGAAAAACCCAATCAATTTTTAGTTTCAAATATTGTGAACTTTGTGGCAACCATTGGTATTTCATTAATTGGATTATATAGTTTTGGAGATAGTATTATGGGCCCATTAATGGGGCGTTTATTTTCCGGATTAATTATATTTTTAATTGCATTTATATTTATGCAAAAAGAATTTGGTGCAAAATCAGATTCTCATTTTTTTATTGATATTAAAAAGTTTTGTGTTCCTCTCTTAATTTATTCTGTTTTAAATTGGGTATTTAATTATGCTGATCGTATTTTTATTGAAAAAGCGCTTACTACCGATTTGGTAGGTTTATTTGACTTTGGCATCAAATGTACTTTAGGAATCGAAATTATTTTTAGTGGTATGAATAATTCTGTTTACCCTAAAATTTATGCTTTAATTAAGGAAAATGCATCAGCCGAAAAGTTGAAAGAAAATGTAAATAAATATGCAAGTGGATATTTAATAGTCGTTATTTTAGCAATTGCTTTTACTCTCATTACTGTTCCAATTGCAGTTCATTTTTTAATTGCTAAAGCTTATTATCACAAAGCTTTAGCATTTTTAGGGATTTTGGCAATTGGACAAATTTTTAAAGTATTATATTTTATTTATTTAACACCTTTGTTTTATTTTAAACGTACAGATTTAATTGCTAAGAGTTTTGTTTATATGACAATCGTACAACTTGGAATTACGTTTTTATTAGTTTATTATTTTAAGTTTAATGGTATTTTAATGGCTTATATTTTATCAAAACCCTTTCAAATTATATTCGTCTATATTGAGAGTAAAAAGTTTATTAAACTCCCTATTATTATTATGAAACAAATTGTGTTGCCTATTGCTTTGTGTATACTTGTTTTGGGAATGCAATTAGTAATTAAAGATAATCAGGTATTATATTACAACCCATTATTAGGTTTTATTATGTTATTAATTACCGCGTTTTTTTATCGAAACGAAATAAAACCATTTTATAATCATTTTTTTAAAACCAAATTATTAAAGAATGCTTAGTGCTGTAAAGTCAAATATATCAAGTGTTTTGCAAAAAGTTATTGTTTTTGTGAGTCCTGAGATTTATAAAAAAAAGTATTTAAAACAATACATAAATCTTTCTTGGAAAAATTATAACGAAGATAAAGTAGAATTTGAAATGCTCTTATTTCCCTATTTTTTAAATAAAGATGCTGTGTTTTTTGATGTAGGAAGCAATATTGGCTCGTTTGTTTTAATCGCTAATAAAACAATAAAGCAAGAACAGATTTTTGCGTTTGAGCCAATTCCTATGCTTAATGGGCGTTTAAAGGTGTTGTTTCCTCAAGCTAATATTAGAAATATTGCCTTATCAAATTCTAAAACTAAAACACAGTTCAAAATTCCTAAAATTAATCATACTCAATTTTTAACAAGAGGAACTCTTAATACTAATTTTATTGAAACAAATGAAAGTGGTTTTGATTTATTTGATGTGCAAACAAATACACTCGATAATTTTTGTATTGAAGAAAATATAAAGAACATTGACGTCATTAAAATTGATGTTGAAGGACATGAGCATGAAGTTATTAAGGGCGCATTGAATTCTTTTAAAAAATATAAGCCCAGTTTAATAATTGAAATTGAACAACGACACCATAAAGAAGATATTTTCGCAATCATTAATGAAATTAAAAACATTGATTATACTTGTTTTTATTTCGATAGTAATAACTTTGCTTTAACTGAATTAACAGTAGATCCCAAATCATTACAACAAAAAACTGACTTTGAAATAAGCAGAAAATATGTTCATAATTTTATATTTATTCCTAATGAAAAAGTGAAGAATGGTATTGTAAAAGAAATAAATGAAAAAATTTCTCGTGACCGCAAATGATTATTTAGTATATTTAATACCTTAAAAAAACAGTATCTATATGAAAAAATTAGTCTTATTCTTGTTTAGTATGTATGAAAAAATGGTGATGGTTTTAGTTAAACCAATTTTTCATCGCGAACAAAAATATCCTTTAAAGCGAATGAATGAACGCCCTGTTGAATTTGCGTTTGCATTTAAATACATTGCTCAGTTTTATCCAAAAACGATGTTAGATGTAGGAACTGGAGGAGCTGCTTTTCCGCACGTTGTAAATTATTGTGGTATAAAAATGACTGCGACAGATTATATAGATAATTATTGGACTAATGGCATGAGTAACCGCCATGTGCCTATTGTAAAGCAAGATATTACGCATCCAACACTTAATCAAAAATTTGATATGATTACTTGTATTAGTGTGTTGGAACATATTAAAGAGAATAGAGCTGCTTTAAAAGGAATGTTTAGTTTGTTAAATGAAGGAGGGCATATTGCTTTAACTTTTCCATATAATGAAAATATATATTGTGAAGATGTGTACCGTCATCCTAATGCAGGTTATGGGAAAGATCACGCATTTATTGGACAAGTTTACTCACGTGAGCAAGTAAATCATTGGTTAAATGATAACAATGCTGAAATTGTAGCTCAAGAATATTATGAAGTATTTACTGGCGAATTATGGACAATGGGAGAATCTATTTATCCATTGAAACCAACTACAGCTGATAAAAAACATCATTTAACGTGTATTCTATTAAAGAAAAAAACAGCTTAGAATTCACAATATGGTAATTGCATTTATTGAGCTCGAATACCATTTATTAGATTTAGATAGTTTTTGTAAAGTGTTTGAGAAATC
>JBBQKU010000043.1:0-34597 GCA_038327195.1 Bacteroidota bacterium
CTATATATTTGCCACCCAAATTAAAAATTAATAAATATAATATAATGTTAATAGTATCAGTAAAAGAAGGTGAAAGCATTGAAAAAGCTTTAAAGAAATTTAAGAAGAAGTTTGAAAAAACAGGTGTTGTAAAGCAATTACGTCGTCGTAAAAACTTTGAAAAACCTTCAATAACAAATCGTCAAACACGTATTAAGGCGGTTTATAAAGAAAAAATGTACGGCGGAGCAGCAGAAGCGTAATATTTAAGGAATTTTAAGAATTAACCTAAGGTTATATCGAATTTTAAATCTAAATTCGTTATAACCTTAGGTTTTTTTATTGTGGAAACGCATCTTACTCTTTTTTTTGAATTTTTAAAGCATGAAAAAAAATTATCTGCTCACACAATTATTGCTTATGAGAATGATCTGCAGCAATTTTTTCAGTTTATAAATATTGAAACTGAAAAATTTCCATTATCTGAAATAAACTACCAACATATTCGAGGGTGGATTACAAGTATGTTAGATGCAAAATTGGTTCCACAAAGTGTTAATCGAAAACTTTCCTCATTAAAAACCTTTTTTAAATTTTTAATGACACAAAAAGTTATTGATTTTAACCCAATGTCGAAAATTACTGGGCCAAAAAATAATAAACGACTGCCAGTGTTTTTAGAAGAGAAACAAATGGAGGATTTATTTACAGAAATTAAATTCGAAGATGGCTTTTGTGGTGTAAGAGATAAGTTAATTTTGGATATTTTATACCAAACAGGTTTAAGAAGATCTGAATTAACCCATTTAACTGAAGCTAATACCAATATTTTATCCGCAACATTAAAGGTTTTAGGAAAACGGAATAAAGAGCGTATTTTGCCAATAAGTTTTAGCTTAAAATGTAACCTTGAAGCATATTTAAAAGTAAAACAAGAACTAAACTTACAAAACATGATGCTGTTGGTAAACGAGAAAGGAAATCCATTAACTGAAAACGCATTATATTTAATTGTGAAAAAATACCTTTCACAAATTACGACCATTCAAAAGAAAAGCCCTCATGTTTTACGTCACACATTTGCTACTCATTTATTAAATAATGGAGCAAGTATCTTAGCTGTCAAAAATTTATTGGGACATGCAAGTTTAAGTGCGACGCAAATTTATACCCATACCACTATTGAAGTTTTGAAAAATTCATATAAAAAAGCCCATCCTCGTGGCGATTCGTAAACTAAACACTAACCAAATAAAAAACACAGATCATGACAACTAATCTCCAATCCGTGCATTTTGATGCAGACAAAAAATTAATTGATTTTGCAAATGAAAAAGTAAATAAGCTAGCTCATTTATTTGAAGGTTTAATCTCTTGTGATATTATATTACGTTTAGATAAAGCCTCAAGTAACGATAATAAAGTTTCAGAAATTAAATTTCATGCAAAGGGACAAGAGTTTTTTTCAAAAAAACAATCCTTATCTTTTGAGGAGTCGATTGATTTAGCATGCGAAGCACTTAAGACTCAAATAAAAAAACATAAAGAAAAATTATTAGAGAAACAATAAAGAAATAATGGATAAGTTGCAGGATAATATTTATTATTCTGCAACTTTTTTATTTATTCAAACACCAAACATGATAAAATTAAATAGTAATCCAGCATTTTTTAAAGCCATTTATTTGGTTTTGATTTTTTGTATTTGCTTATCGTCATGCAGAACTCATCGAGATTGTAAAGGCAGAAAAAAGACAGCTAAAACAAATATGGGCGGCTGGCTATAATTAGATTATCTTGATTTAAGTTTTAATCTAAAACACTAAATGAAAAGCTTAGATGATATTATGCCGAGGAATTAATAATTGAACTAATACCGAATACACATAAAACATAGTCCAATTTCAGCAAAGCCTCATTGTACAATTTTTATGTAGTATAGGCATAATCAATTATTAATTATTTTTATTATTTGGATTAAAAAATAATTGTAATTGGTATAAAACATTTATTCAATCGACATTATTTATAAAGATCAACTTTTGTTTCAACATCAGGAATAATTGTGAATTTTTTTTCAATAGTATATATAGATCCCTTCAAACTCTTGGCTCGCCATTCAATTCTATAATTTCCGGGTTGTAAATAATATACTTGAGAGGTTGTTGAATTTAAATTACAAACCCATTCAAGTTTCTTGTCATCTTTTAAAATACTTCCATCTCCATTATCAAGGGCTTTTACAGTTAACATTCCTGCATTTGGTATATCTAGAGATTTTGTTTGTGATTGTATAATTTGAACATTGGTAATATACATTCGAGGCAAAGTTAATATCTCTAAATCATAATTTCCAATAATGTATTTTTCAACACTACTCATTTGTTGTACATGTAATGTTTGTTTATCACCATTTGATTTAGTGACGATAATCCTAATTTTTTGATTAAAGTTATAAATACCTTCTGGTCGTTTTACTTCTAAAAATCCTTGGGGGGCATCAATGCTTATTGTGGTATGTTTACCTTGTTGAAGTTTTATATTATTGGAAAATGTTGGAGGTATGGTATGGGCAACCACATTATAAGTTGGATAATCATCTAAATACAGGGTGTCTGGCTTATAAGCTTGGTTAAATGTGTGAATGTAATTATAAATATAATTTCCAGTTTGTGAATTGTAAAATGTGATATTAACATTTGTTTCAGTTGGATTTTTTTTAATATCTAATAAATTAACCTGACAAGATGTTTTACTTAATTTTTGTTTTACAATCGTATTAGCAATTTTCGTAAACGTGCTGTTGTCATCAAAATCAAAATATTCTCCAACACATTCAAAGGTTTTTATTTGTTCAATTGTTAAATCAATTCCAATTATAAATGGTCTAAAAACAATTCCCTTTTCAATTAATTTTTGTCTTGCTTTACATGGATCTCCACCACACTCTTCAATTCCGTCAGTAATTAAAATAATCATATTTTTTGCTTTGGCATCTGGAAAATCATTAGCAGATTCAGTTATTGAATGTTCAATTGGAGTTATACCAGTTGGTTTTGCTTCTGCAACTTTTGATTTTATTAGTTGAACATTGTCTTTACCAAATGGCACTACAAGTTTGCTGTCTTTACAATCTCCAGGTGGATATTTTACCGTATGGCCATACATCCGTAAAGCAAATTGCATATTGGGTTGTTTATTTAAACTATCTAAAAATTTATAAAATAGTTTCTTGGCGCCTTCGATGCGAGATGAATTAGAGTGAATTGATTTCATGCTTTTGCTTGCATCAAATACAAAAAGCACTCGTGTTAGTTGAGATTGAATTGGTTTTTGTTGAGCAAATACCAAACTTGTAAAAATAAGAAATATAGCTAAAAACTTCATCATACTTATAACACTAAAGTTAAAAGGCGATACATGGTAAATGAAAATTTATTTTGAAACTTATTAAGAAGAGATTGGTAATACTTACCTCACTAAATTGAAATATCCTTTTAATTGAATAAACTCACCTCGTGCGTTTTTATATTGAATTAAATAAACAAACGTATCATCTGTAGTATGACTACCATCCCAACCTTGGGTATCACTGGTGGTTTCAAATACTTTTGTACCCCATCTATCAAATACAGTAACCTTGTAATCTGTTTTTTCCACATATTGGGCTACGGGTAACCAAATGTAATTTATTCCTCTAGGAACAAAGGCGTTGGGAACAAAAACTTCAGCTTCAACATAAGCATCTGCTGCATTAGACTTTGCTTTATCTATAAATCCAAAGGTATTTCCTAAACCTTCTACAGCTTCAACATAATAAGAGAATTTACCTTTTTCGCTTGCAAAATCCTGAACATTGTCGACATAGTTTTTTACTGCAGGTATTACATTTGCAATTGGTGTTGGGTCGAACACGCCATTTACAGCACGGTAAATATTATATGAATCAACATTTCCTAACCAAGTAGAATAATCATCCCAAGCTAAAGAATTATAGAAAATATTTTCGTTATCATTACTTACATGTAAAACGATAGATTTAGAAGTATTACTTATTTGACCTGGATTTCCGCAACTATCTGAAATTTGAATTTTATAATGATAATTTTTCTCTAATGTTTTTACATCTGGGTCGGTAAATGTTTGAAGTGTAGCTGTTGAATAGGCTTGGTATCCAATTTGATTAAAAGTGATTCCATCTAATGATTTAAAAATGGTTGCACCTTTATAAATTCTTGAATTATCAATTGTATAAGTAACTTCTATTTGTTTACTGAAATTTACACTCACCGATTTTATATATACGTAGCTTGGTCCTGTTGGAGCTTTTGCAAATTCACATTCAATATTTGATTTTGAGGAAATGGTATTTCCAACATTTCTTGCTCTAATAAAATAACAATAAGTGTCGTTAGGATTTAAAGATGTATGAGCATAAGATAAACCCGTAACTGTTGCAATTACTGTTGGTGCTGCTGCATTAATAGAACAATAAATATCATATTGTAAAAAACCATTCAACATATGCGAATATGTATTCCATGTTAAATTAGCGGTTCGAGAACATAAATCGTAAGTAGATTGAAGAAAAATGGAGTTTTGATCCGTGTTGTTTACAATACTTTGTAAACCTAAATTAGCACAACTATCAAAAGCAAGAATACAATATTTTTCAGAAACAGTATTTGCCACTGATAAAGGGTTAGTGTAGTTTGTTGTTAAACGACCCATCACTGTTGCTATTTTAGTCCACACTCCAGTAAATTGATAAACCTCATACCCTTTTGTATCAGGAGCAATAGCGGGTTTCCATCCTAATGTTGCTTTTCCAGTTGCATCAACACTTACTGAATCTAAAACTGGAATATCAGGTGACGTATTATCATGAAATAAATCGCCATCAATATTGGATTGTGAGGCACAGCCTAACGCATCAGAAGTAGTAACTTTATAATTATAAAAAATATTACATAATGATATGCTATCATCTTTAAAGTTAAGATTTGAACCAGTATAAATTGTTGTCCAAATAGTAGCTGGATTTTCTCGTTCAACGGTGTATGAAGTTGATGCAGTTGGTAATAAAGGAGTTCTGGTAGCATTCCACGATAATATTGCTTGGCCTCCTGGATTTGATAGATTTAAAAAGACCGAATGTAACGTTTCTGAAGGAACAGAAACCACAGTTCCGCTGTAAACAGTAGTCATATAATAAAATTGGGACTGCACAGTACCAGAATTGGTAATATCCAAATAAGTATTTTGCGTATACGTATTTATGGTAGTAACCAAAGTAAATGGGCCACTTGCTATAGGTGCTGAATATATTTTGTAATTAGTAAATAAAGCTAATGGATCGGCAGGAATAACCCAAGTTAATGCAATATTACCCATGTTATTTACAGATAAGCATCTTAACGAAGGAGCTGCAACTTGAGAATCTACATTTTTAGCAAAAAAAATGATGAATGATATGATTAAATATAAAAAGTGTTTTTTCAAAGATAAATAATACTAAACAATTGTGTTTCAATTACAAAGAAACGAAATTAAAGCCTTTTTAGTATGTTTAAAATGCAAAATTTATTAAATAATGGGTTTTAATGAGTAAGTGCCAACAAATTGAATATTTTTGCAGGATATTATTCATAAAACACTCAAAGTTATGCAACAAGCTTATATTATAAATGGAGTAAGAACAGCCATTGGAAATTTTGGAGGAACTTTATCAACTATAAGAACCGACGATTTAGCAACATTTGTTTTAAAAGAAATAATGAAAAAAAACAATGGGGTTGATTGGACAAAAGTTGTTGATGTTATAATGGGCTGTGCAAACCAAGCAGGCGAAGACAATAGAAATGTTGCTCGTATGGCTAGTTTAATGGCAGGACTTCCAGTTACGGTTCCTGGACAAACCATTAATCGTTTATGTGCCTCTGGATTAGCTGCAACAGTTGATGCTGCGCGATATATTCAATTAGGAGACGCCGATTTAATGATTGCTTCAGGGGTTGAAAACATGACTCGTGGACCTTTAGTAATGAGTAAGGCAAGTTCTGCTTTTGGAAGAGATCAACAATTATTTGATACAAGTTTTGGATGGCGTTTTATCAACCCAAAATTGAAAGAATTATTTGGAGTTGATGCCATGGGTGAAACTGCAGAGAATGTGGCGGAGTTACATCATATAAGCAGAAACGATCAAGATGCGTTTGCGTTTTGGAGTCAGCAAAAAGCTGCAAAAGCTATTGCTTGTGGTCGATTCGAAAAAGAAATTGTGCCATTGGAAATTCCTCAGAAAAAGGGAGATGCCTTAATTTTTAAAACTGATGAATTTGCTAAACCAAATACAACTTTAGAAGGTTTACAAAAATTAAAAGCATCCTTTAGAAAAGACGGAACTGTAACAGCTGGAAATGCATCAGGGTTAAATGATGGTGCCGCAGCTATTTTATTAGCAAGTGACCAAGGAATAAAAACATATAATTTAAAACCCTTAGCTCGTATTGTTAGTAGTGCAGTTGTTGGTGTTGAACCTCGTATTATGGGTTTAGGGCCAGTTGAAGCTGCAAATTCAGCATTAAAAAAAGCAGGTTTGACTTGGAATGATATTGATATTATAGAATTAAATGAAGCATTTGCAGCACAAGCATTGGGTTGCACCCGCCAATGGAAATTAGACGATAACGATCCACGCATTAATCCAAATGGAGGAGCAATTGCACTTGGCCATCCCTTAGGAATGAGTGGCGCACGTATTATTAACTCAGCAGCTATTGAATTACACTTGCAAAATAAAAAATATGCATTAGCAACTATGTGCATTGGAGTAGGGCAAGGTTACGCTGCAATTATTGAGAAATGTTAAGAGTTTAAATACCCGATTAAATTTGATTAAATTTGTTTTATATTTTGAATAAGCGCTTTCATATACTTTTTTTTATTGGTTTTGCTTTGGTTTTTGCCAATTGTAAAATGAAGTATTCTTTAAATGGTGCTACAATTCCACCTGAAGCAAAAACTATTTCGGTCTCTTTCTTTGCAAATAATACAACACTTGGTAGTCCTTCAATAAGTCAAAAATTTACTGAAAAATTACGAGACATGGTTTCTACTCAAACTAGTTTAGCATTAATGAAGCAAAATGGGGATTTACAATTTGAAGGTGCCATAACGGATTATAATATTGCTCCAGTGGCCATTCAAAGCAGTGATCAAGCTGCCTTAAACCGATTAACAATTACTGTTAATGTTAAGTATAGCAATAAATTCGATCTTACTAAAAATTTTGAGCAGGCCTTTACCCGTTTTGCAGATTACAAAACATCGTCATCATTAACAGCAGAAGAAGATCGTTTATTATTAGAAATAAATAGACAATTGACTGAAGATATTTTTAATAAAGCGTTTAACAATTGGTAATGTTACAAGAGCAATTTATACATACTATAAAAAATCCAGGCTTATTAACCGATACGCAAATAGCTGAATTGGAATTAATTGTAAAGGAATATCCTTTTTTTGAAACAGCACATTTATTATATACTAAAGGATTGCAAAAACAAAACTCGTTATTATTTGCTAAACAACTTCGTAAAACAGCTATTATTGCTAATAGTCGCATGATATTGCATGAATTATTACACAAAAAAGAAGTAATTATTGAACGCATCGTGCAAGAAGAAATAAAGAAAATTTCAATTGTTCCTGTTGAAGAAGTGAAGCCAACCATTACTAACATTACTGCAACTGATAATGGATTAAAGGTAATTTATATAAATAGTATACCTTCAGAAAAAAACAATAATGTCGAGGCAAAAACAATTGAACAAACTAATAATGTTGAAATAAAATCCAACGAAATTGAAATTTTACAACATATTGATAATGAAACTGAAATTAAACAGTTTGATATTGATAAGTTGAATAAAAATATTGAGCAAGAAATTAGTAGAGGAATTATTCAGTCATTTGTAGAGTCAGATATTCTAAAAACTCAAGAACTCAATAAATCTGAAATAAAAGAGCCAGTTTCTTTTACAGATTGGCTTCATAAAATCCAAAAAGAAGCCCATACGATTCAAAAACCTGAGCCAATATTAGATGAAAAACCGACTAAAAAGAATGAAATTGAGCCTAAAAAAGAAGAAAAATCTCCATTTTTCAATCAAAACAGGCAATTAATTGATAAAATTATCGAATCTGATCCTGGAAAATTAAAATTAGGAACCAATAAATTTTTCACGCCAAATGTTGATGCCAAGCAGAGTTTACTTGAAAATGAGCACTTAGTTACTGAAACTTTGGCAAAAATTTATGCCTTACAAGGAAATATAAATAAAGCAATTCGGGCTTATGAAATATTAAGTTTGAAATTCCCACAAAAAAGTGTTTACTTTACAACCTTAATTCAAAATTTAAAAAACAATAAATAACAATCATTTTTATGCAAGCAGTTCTAACTATCGCCATTATCATCGTATGTGTATTATTAATATTAGTAGTATTAGTTCAAAACTCTAAAGGAGGTGGAATTTCTAGTAATTTTTCTGCAGCTAATCAAATAATGGGAGCGCGTCGTGGAACCGATTTTATTGAAAAAGCTACTTGGACACTTGCTATTTTATTATTAGTATTTAGTTTATTATCATCACCTAAACAAGCAGATTCAAATGATGTAAATGAAGATGCTCCTAGTACTCAAGAAATGGCTGCAAGTGCTACACCAGCACCAGCAAATACTCCAGGTAAATAATTTATTTTATAATAGTTAAAAAAAAGCAGAACAATTTTAATTGTTCTGCTTTTTTCATTAAAGTGAATTAGCATTTGAGAATAGCGAAAAATTATTTTACTTTATCGAAACATAGAATTTTTGTAATTTTAAAAAACTATTAAATTTTTATTTAGTAAAGATTATTTTAAATGAATAAACGATATTTAATTAATAGAATCAAATAAATATCTAACTTTAGAAATAATAAAATGCTAAACATAATATGTTAATAGAAAATGGCGTAAGCCAAGATTTTTTTAATTATTATTCTAAAAAGGATGATTTATATAGTTTTTATGGCGAAATAAATCATACTAATATTACATTACTTTTAAAATCAATTAAGGAAGCCATAGTAAGTAAAATAAACAAAGCCTTATTTAAAAAAATGTACACCTTGCTTAATGAAAGTCTTGAAAATATTGTAAATCATAATGAAGGACAAGAGTATAGAATGTCATTTATCAATATTGAGCGAGCAGAGGAAAAACTAATTTTAAAAATTGTGTCTCCAATTAAAAAAGTTGATTCTGAATTGTTAAATCAAAAAGTAGTCGCAATTAAAAAATTAAACGAAATAGAATTAAAGAATTTTTATTTGAATAGCATAGTAAACACAGAAAGTACAAAACATACTGCTGGCTTAGGATTAATACAAATTGCTATGATTACGAAAAACAATTTTTTTATTTCATTTAGAAATCATGAAAGTCGAGAATTATTATATGAACTAACCCTAGAATTAAATACATAAATTATGGAAAAATTATTTATTGAAAGAACTGAATGTTCACCAGAAGTATTGCTTGATAGTGATAATAACGTTTTTCAAATAATAGGGGAATCAAGGCCCGAAAATGTTAGAAAGTTTTATGAACCAGTGTTTTCATGGTTTCAACTATTTTATGATACAGAGTATGTTTTAAATAATGATAAAGAAATTAAATTAAAAATTTCGCTAGAATATTTTAATTCTACAAGTGCGAAAGTTTTATTTGATTTATTTAATTACTTTAAGCAACAACAATTAAGCTATCCAATCGTTATTTCTATTGTTTGGGAATATGATAAGGAAGATGTTGATATGTTAGAAGCTGGAAAAGAAATGGAAGAGCTAAGTCAAATTAAATTTGAGTATTTAATAAGTGAATAGATTTCTAATTGCTTTATTTTTAGTAATTGATTGTTTTAATTCATTTTCGCAGTCATTTAAAAGAATAAATAGTATTGAGGGTTTTACTTCAAAGGTTATTTATGATATTACATTTGATAAAAATGATATGTTATGGATAGCAACCTACAATGATGGGTTATACAGATATGACGGTAAAAATTTAGATAATTACATAGACACATCTGATTTTAATTCTTATCATAGTAGGAAAATATTAGAGGATAATGGAGAATTTTTAGTTGGTACATCATCTGATTTATTTGTAATTTCTGATAACAAATTAAAAAAAAGTAATTTGTTTGAAAATAAACAACAAGTAACAGATATTGTTAAAATTGGAAAAGCGGATTACCTAATTGCGACTACGGTAGATTTATGTAGACTGAAAAATTCAGTAATTAAACGTTTTGATTTTGATCATGGTAATAAAAGTAGCACAAGAATTATTTCAAAAATCTTATTTGATAAATTAAAAAATACCTATTATTTTGGCACGCGCAGTGGTTTATTTAAAATAAATAGAGATTTATCCGGCACGATAAAACTCAATTTCGAGAAATTGACCAATTTTAGGGTTTATGATGGTAAATTTATAAATGACACACTTTATCTAGCTACATCAGAAGGTTTATTATTAATTAAAGATGAAAAAATTATAAATATTTATAATGACTCAACCTTTGATAAAAAGGTTATTTATTTTGTGTTTCAACCAAAAAACAAATCGTTTTTATGGATTTTTCAAAGAGGAAAAATGTATAAATTCCAAAACGGTGTAATACTAGAAGAATATGGAGTTGAAGATGGGTTTACCGATTTTGAAGTATCAAAAGTTATTGAAGATAAAGAAAACAACTTAGTAATTGCAACTAAAGGCGGCGGATTATTTTATTTTATTGAAGATTATATTTATAATTATAATGTCGGAAATGTTGCCAGTATTTTTAAGTACAATGATTCAATTGTTTATTACTTAACAAATGATCAGATTGCAATTTTAAATATTAAAACTAGGGTAACAGAATCAGTTCTTGATTTTAAAAAACTTAATATTGTTGGTGTTAAAGATTTTGTTGTTGATAGAACAGGATTAATTTGGGTATATCTCGAAAGTAATTTTCTAAAAGTTTATCGTAATTCGAAAGTAATTAAAGAAATAAATTTCAATAAAATACATCCACAAGGTGTATTAAATAAAATGTTTCTGTCTTCTAAAAATGAACTTTGGTTAGCGTTTAATAACGGTCAGGCTATAGTTCATGTTGAAAATTATAAAGCTGAAAATGTAATTTTCAAAACCAAATCTTCAAAATCGAAGTATTATACATCTGATTTTAAAGAAATTGGCAAAGATTTTTATATTTTAATGGGGCCAGAAGTTTTAAAACAAGTAGGTGATAGCTTTGATTTTAAACCTATAAATAAAGAAAAACTGTATGTTAATTCTTTTGAGCAAGATTATCGAAATAATTTATGGGTAAAATCTAATGAAAATTTTTTCATAGTTAAGAATAATGAATTCATCCCATTACAAAAAAAGTTAGATTTTTCAGCATTTAACATCGTATCAACAGATATTAATAAAGATTTCCTTATCGCTTATGCGGAAGGTTATATCTATTTATTTGATTTGAAAGAGTATTATTCAAGTGGAAATTTAAAGGTTTACAAATTTAACATTCAAAGTAACTTTAATACTAATTTAATTACAACACCAAAAAATTTTAATGATAATAATGGTAATTTATATTTTGGAACAGAAAATGGGATTGTGAAATTTAATATTACTGAAGCCTTAGAAAAAGATAAAAATGTTAAAATTAATTTATCCAATATTCTATTAAATTATGAAAAAGTAAATTGGAAAGATCTTAATTATGAATCAAAAAATAATATTCCGATATCCCCTGAATTTAAATATTACCATAATAATTTTACATTTCAGATTTCAAATTTAAATTTTTTTAATTCTGAAAATACTTTATTTCAATATAAATTAATTGGTCTTGATACAAATTATACTAAACCAACATTAATTGATCAAATTAATTATTCAAATCTTTCATATGGAAATTATGAATTCATAGTAAAATCATTTAGAGCTGGTTTTGAAAATCGTTTTGATATAATTCATTACAAGTTTGTAATATTGCCAGTATTTTATCAAACATTATGGTTTAAGTTTTTAATTTTTGGATTTATTTTTAGTTGCATTCTTTTGTTTTTTCGTTATCGAACCATACAAATAAAGCGAAAAAATGCTGAGTTGGTAATTTTAGTGGATGAAAAAACAAAATTATTAAGCGAAAAAATAAATGAGGTAACCGAACTTTTTAATCAAATTAAAAACAAAAATCTTACAATAAATGAAAGTATTGAATATGCTAAATATATTCAAGATAGTATTTTGAAGCTGAGTATGCCAACACTCATCAATCCTAAAATTGTTATAAGTGAGGTTATTTATTTGCCAAAAGACATTATTGGAGGCGATTTTTATATGATATTTAATCATAACAACTTAAATTACATCATAACTGCTGATTGCACAGGGCATGGTGTGCCTGGCGCATTACTTACAGTTTTATCCAAATCTTTATTAAATCAAATAATTCTTTATGATAATGTTAGTGAACCTAACATGATTTTAGAAAAATTGAATGAATTATTATGGACTACTTTTGCTAATAACAGTGGGACAGAAACAAGCGCTGATAGTTTAAGTATTTCTATTTTAGTCTTGGATTTTAATAGAGATAGTTTAGTTTGCTCAAACTCACAAATGCCATTTTTCTTAAAATCTGGTAATGAAATTATCGAAATTAAAACACATTCAACCTCTTTAAATATTAATCCAACTAATGCTAAATACAATAGTTTGGAATTTAAAATTAGTCAGTTTGATTCTATTCTTTTATATTCGGATGGAATAATAGATCAACCTGGCGGAGTAAATTCTAAAAAACTATTCACTTCTGGCTTAAAAAATTGGTTAGTAAATGAATCAGGAATGGATTATTATTCAAAAAATTTAAAATTTTTTAAGAATAACCATAAACAAAGAGATGATATAATGCTTATAAATATTAAACTAGAAAACACTTAATAAACAATGAGTAAATCAATAACTAAAAATAATCACTTATTTAATATTTGTTTCGCATTTATTTCTAGCTTTTCATTTATCATAGTATTATTTCGAAGCTATCTTGTTCCATTAAATCATGATGAAGCGGCAACGTTTTTCTTCTTTATTCAATCAGGAAATTATATGCCTTTTTATTCGCAGGTTGATGCAAATAATCATGTTCTTAATAGCTTTTTAGGAAATTGTTGTTTCCATTTATTTGGATCTTCACCATTTGCCTTAAGATTACCAAATACCTTATCTTTTTTAATATTAATTTGTGGTGTTTTTAAATTATCAAAACATTTGATAAAATTTGAAGCTAAACTTTTTTTAACTATTGGGTTTTTAGCGTCATTTCATTGGCTCACATTTTTCAGTGCTTGTCGTGGTTATGGTTTATCAATGGCTTTGCTAGTTATGGGTATTGCATATATGTTTAACTATTTATATAACATAGAAAAAACAAAATATTTTATATTCATGCTAGTGTTTTTTCAATTATGTATTAGTGCAAATCTCATATTATTACTTATTACATTGTTACTTTGCGGAATTGTTATATTAGTGCAATTAGCAAACAAAAAACTATTCAGCCCAATCATAATTTTGGTTTGGCTATTGTTTTTTGGTTTATTTTATTATTGGCTTTCCTTCTCGTTTTTTTTACAAGATAGTGGGGCTTTGTATTATGGAGAAGGTGATAGTTATTGGAAGGTTACATTTTTAACCTTGGTAAAACTTTTGATTTTTTCGCCTTCAGTTTTACTTAAATATTGTTTAGTTTCTTTTTTTGTTGTATGTATTATGTTGAATTTATTTTACAATAGACATTATTTTCTTAAGCCTTTTGAACAATTTAAGAAACCATCCTTATCACTTTTGCTTTTAATAATTTTATGCGTTTTAATATTAGGCTTCTATGCAATGCATAAGATTTTGGGTATAAATTATCCTGAAGATAGAACTGGTTTGTTTTATTATGTGTTTTTTGTTTTGTTTGTTGCATTTACCTTTAATGAAATCAGTTTTTCAGCCGCAAAATATGTGTTACTGACAATTTGTATTTCAATACTCATTCATTTTGCTATGAATTTGAATTTCAGAAAACATTCACTTTATGTTTATGAAACTATTCCCGAACACTTTTATACAACCTTATTAAATGAACAAAAAAAAGCTGACCATCGCATTACAATTGGTGGTCACCGCGTTCGTGAATTGTTTTATGGTTATTGGAATTATAGATATGATGGAGTTTTAAATCCAGCAGATCCGTCAAATACAATGCAAATGTGTTTTGATTATTATATTTCAACTATTTATGAAAAGCAGTATTGGGAAAAATATTACACGGTTATTGATTCTGAGCCAGATTGGGGTTTTGTGATTTTAAAACGGAAAGTGCCAATTATAAAAAAGAAGTTTTTTGAATTAAATAATTTAATTATTGATGCAAAAGGAAAAGATTTTAATGATGTATACCATAAACCAGATTCTGTTTTTAATGAAACCAAGCCACTTTTAGCTGAAATAGATTTTGATATTATTGCGATTGAAAAACCAACCAATACTTGGTTAGTATTTGCAATAAACGATTCATTAGGTAATACATTTCATTTCATGCGCTATCCATTGCAATGGAGTGGTTATGATTTAAACCATCGAAACCATTTAAAATATAGTATTGTAATGGGTAATTTGCCTGTTAAGGCTAAAAACATTGTTGTGTTCTTTTGGAATATTAAAAAGCAAGAGTTAGAATTAAATGTTAATTCACTGAGGATTTATCAATTAGAAGGAGACGGAGTCGATTTTGTTGCTCCTAGTATAAATTAAAAATTGATTAAACAAAAATTAATTTTGTTTAATCAATTTTTGTTTGGTAATAATTTCATTAAAGCTATTAGTAATTTCAACAAAGTAAATACCTGAACTTAAATCATCAACATCAATTTTTTGTTCAGTGATGCCAACAGATACATCATATGAAATTGATTTTACAATTTTTCCAAATAGGTCTCTAATATTCATAATCGCTGTTCCTTTTTGTTTTGAATCAAAAGCAAAAACAAAGGATGAATTTGTAGGATTTGGAAAGATTTGAGATACATTTAGTAATTCATCATTACCCGTAGATAAGGGATAAATAAAAGTATAACTCTTCTTTCCATCAAATTCATAAGTACATATTCTATAATAATTAACAATACCGGTTGTCGCATTTCTATCCTCAAAACTATATTTACTCGGTGTATTATTTGGATTAACTTGCCCTATTTCAATAAAATTTATTCCATCTGTTGATCGTTCAACCCCATATTTTTTTAAATTAACTTCACTAGCTGTTTCCCAGTATAAATAATTTATTTTATTTAGACGCTCAGCATAAAAATCTTTTAATCCAATTGGTAATGTTTTACAACTGCCAGCTGCTGAGCCACAAGACGTAGTGAATTTATATGCTGTATTTGATAAATTCCACGTATAGGTTAAAAGAGCATTAACATTATGAGCTGTTGGATTTACGGGTGGTATGTAAACAGTACCATCATAATTTTGTAATCCCATTACTGCCCCTCCACCATTATGAGCAGAACAGGTCTTTTTTTGTTTAATATGAATTTCTATAGTATTAGTAGTTTCAAATAATTTTATTTGGCCAGAAAAATCGGTTGCTGCACTTGCTCCACACGAATAAAGTGGTATGTTTTCAAATGATAGTACAAATCGTCTATTTGGAGTTAGCCCAAGAACTGTATATTGCATTACTCCCCCCAAACCTGGATCAATATCATGCCAAGGACCTAAAATTGCATTTCGAGGTATTGATGTCCCGTTAACTGGAGCTGGAGCAG
This sequence comes from Bacteroidota bacterium, assembly GCA_038327195.1. Classification (GTDB taxonomy): domain Bacteria; phylum Bacteroidota; class Bacteroidia; order B-17B0; family Aurantibacillaceae; genus UBA4416. Next base: position 15,918 of record JBBQKU010000043.1, read on the forward strand.
TTATTGACCATCCAGTCCACATGCCTGGAGCTGCAACAGAGCTCACATCAATATTTGGATAACAAGGTAAAGCATCAAATACTAGAGAGGAGTTAGATGCTGCATACCCTCCCCAAATTTGATTTCCATCATAACAAAATGGAAAAGTAAAAGGCAATACTGTATTAAATAAAATATCATCCGTACTTGGTAAAAGTGTTCCTGAAAATACGTCAAAACTATAAGCTGTTGGTGAAGCAACGTATGCCATATTACATGCTGCTCCACTTGAAACTACATCAGAAATACTAATATCAAATGGGTTACAAGTTGGTCCAGGCCACGAATCAATTATTAAATAATAAGTTGATCCTGCAACTACGTTTGCACATAATACTTTAGAACCTGTAGCACTTTGACTATTTGCAATACATGAACCTCCTGCTAATGGGCATCCCTGATAAAGCATTAACCCTGTTGAAGAACCAGAAGAGGTTAAGGACATTGTTATTTGCCCAGTACTTGAAGGAACAAATGAATAAACAACATCTTCACCTCCATAATAACTTGTGCTTCCACAAACAGTTGTAACATTTAAAGAGGTAATATCATTTCCTTGCCCACAGGTTGTTTGGCCACTTGCTACGAATGGTAAAGTAATTAATTGATTACAAGTACAAATAGGGACAGCAGCTGCAGTAGCAGAAACTACAGTTGTGGTACTTGTGAATAAGCCACACATAACAACACAACGAAAATATTTTATTGAAGATGCTGCCACCGCGCCAGTTGTTGTAAAACTAGATGTAGCGCCACCAAAATTCACAAAAGGCCCTCCAGCCGCCGCTGACGATTGCCATTGATATAATAAGCCACAAGCAGAAGATTGACCAGTAACTGATAATGTAGTAGTATAAGCACCACAGTTGTATACTGGGTTTGCATTAGCAATTCCAGGAGTAGGAGCACCAGCGCATAAAATTGGATCCCATCTGTAAATTTGCCCTGTAAGTGGTTTTGATGATAAAGAAGTTGTTTCTAAAACTTTTGAGGCTGTGGGTGCTGCACCTGTTCCATTAAGTGAGTAATAATCACCAGAGGTTAGCCCTCCTAATCCAATGGATGCACTAGCGGATGATACATTTAAACTTGCACCTCCATTTCTATCATAAACAAATTCTATTCTATTTGTTCCTTCATATAATTTTACTTGAAAAGATAAAGCCCAAGTTGATGCTGAATAATTCCATTCCATTTGTTTCCATTCAATTGTTAGGACACGAGAACCAACTATTCCAGTAAGTTTGTAATTCACATTTCCACCAGAGCCTGTTGCTAAGTCATCCCAAAGTGGCGCTATAATTGGCCTATCTGTGCTAGTGGCTAAATTGTTAGTTAAGTTTGATCCTGCAACGGCCGTATTTAATGTTAACCATCCATTTGATGATGCTTTAAATTGAGTATAATTTACACATCCATATTGAAATGTAAATCCAATTGCTGTAGAAGCAGAAAGGCCATCATCAATACCAGAGCCGAGCAAAACTGTTGGAGCAGCGTTTGAAACAAAGGCTCCACTAACTGGAGTAAAATTATATCCAATTTGTGAAAATAAATTTTTACTCAAAAACGCTATACAAAATAGAAAGTAAATTTTTCTCATAATATTTAATTTAAGTACGTTTATTTTATTGAGTAAGCTTATAATTTGCGGCATCCGTATTATTTACAAATGAGCAGAATTTTAATATGTCTTTTATACTTCCGTTTTTTAATTCTGTGATGCTTTGGAAATCATATTGTTTTACAAACTCTTCATAAAAAAGTTCTTGTGTAGGATAAACTGCTTTGTCAATATAAAATAAATATACTGCATGGTTGCCGCAATAGGCTGTATAGTTTAGTCCTGGCATCCCTTTTAATGCTGCTAATACAGAGGTATAATTAAAATCATTATTTTTTTTCAATGATAAAATAACTTCCAACGAATCAAATACCGGCAATTTCTTAGAACACGATGAGTTTGAAGCATAATTACCTGAGTTAAAAATAATTATAATGACGAAAGTGAATATTGTTTTTTTCATTTTTCTAATTTTTAATTTATTAAGTAAAATAAACAACCTAATTATTATTCAAGTTAATTAATTATTAAGCAAAATCCAACTTTTTATTGTTAAAAATAATATTTTAAAAAAAATGCACTTTTAAACTTCAGCTACATCACATCTTTTTTTGCAATAAATACAGCCATTTATTCGGTTTTAAACGTTTAAAAACGACTATACTCGACTATACTCGACTATAACTGTTTAATAACCGAATAACGTTTGGAAGAGGAATTACCTTTGTGTCGTTGAAATATTGAAGCGCTTCAAACATTCAACAAAACATAATTTAATAGAAACGTATAATAATTTAAAACAAAAAACATGATGAACACATTAAGAAACCGCGTACAATTAATTGGTAATTTAGGAACTGCACCCGAAATAAAAACATTAGAAGGTGGTAAAAAGATGGCAAAATTGGTACTTGCTACTAACGAAACACATAAAAATCAAAAAGGCGAAAAAGTTACAGAAACCACGTGGCATAATTTAACAGCTTGGGGCTTGCAAGCAGAGATAGCTGAAAAATATTTTGAAAAGGGTATGGAAATAGCAATAGACGGAAAATTACAAAACAATAATTATGTCGATAAAGATGGTGTAAAACGTTATGTTGTAAATATTGTAGTTAATGATTTTGTGATGCTTGGTAAAAAAAGCTAATTAATACTGATAGCTTATTTAAAGCCTTTCATTTAGAAACACTCTAATTGAAAGGCTTTTTTATTGCCCTTTATTTTTTAGATTTTTTTTGAAAGATAATTAACCTACTTTTTCAAAAACTTCAACTTCTGCTAAAGGGCTAAATAAGTAAATATTTCCTGAACTAATTTCTTTACAGCGGTATCGTTTACGAAGTTGTTCGCCTTTTTCAAAAACCCGATCTCCGTTATATAAAAAATGAGTACGTTGTGGTAAATGCTCTAAAAGAATTGTAACATTATTTAATTCTTGTTTGTCGTATAATTTTAAAATTCTCATTAAAGTTATATCACTACAACTTGATGCTGCTGGATTATTCATATACTTTCTTAAAGCATATAAAACATCTAAAGGCAAATTATCTGTTGTTAAAAAAGGATTCATTAATAATTTAAAGGAAAATTTCCATTCAGCACCATGAGGCGAAACAGAATTTCGATATTGATTATAAGTTTTTAAATGAGCAATTTCATGAATTAAGGTTACAAAAAAAGAATATTCGTTAAGATTATGGTTTATTGTTATGGTATGATTAAGCCCATTATGAGGTGGCATGTAATCCCCCAACTTAGTACTTCTTTCTTTTGTGATTTTTAATTTAATGTCAAGTTCAATAATCCATATTGCAATAATATCAACAGCAAAATGAGGAATATATTTTCTTAATATTTCCGAATTTCGTTGTATTTGTTGCTGCTGAGGATTCATTTTTGTTAATTCTAGCAATTTAAAATGCTATGGCTTGTACTTAGATTTTGATAATATTTTTTGCGAATCTTTCTCGTTCATTAAATCATTTAGTGTCACTTTTTCATTGTGTTCCATATATGATTTTACAATTTGTCTGCCAATCCACATTGCAATGCGAGGAGGACATTCCTTACTAATAGCTCTAGTAAATGGACCATCAGTTGTAAATTCAGAAACAATTTTTAAATCATTGTCAAATAATTTATTGTCTTTAACAAAAAAGCCCCAATAGTTTTTTTCATTTTCAATACAAGTGTTTAATTGTTTAGTTGTATAACCAAATTTTAATGAATCATTAACATTCGGCAATAAACCGTCACAGGCGTAAAATATTTTTCCGTAAAATATCATATGATTTAATAAGTTGTTAGCCGACGGATCAGTATTATCAAATTCAGTAATCATCCAACCTCTAATAACATCTGATAATAAATGTTCTTTATTCATAGTTCTGGCTCTAAATTTGGGATATTGTAACATGCTGTAAAACTCACTGTTTTCGCCTAAATACATTTCCAATCCAATACCAATGGTTGAATCAACATAAACAACATTGTAATTAAAGCCACTCATAAAAGTTACAAACTGTTGAGGTACTTTACGAGTTGGAAAAAATACCTTATAACGTTTAAGAGCCTCAGTTAATTCTTCTCCTAATAATTCAATATCATTATCAGAATAGATAGAATGAACATCTTTAAAAGCTTTACTCATTTCTTTATCATTAATAAAGTTGAATATATTTTTACTATAAGAAGAGTCGTTTATACTACCACCTTGATTTACAATACTTGTAATATATCTACCATAAAAACTAGAGTATTTTTTTTGAAATTCAGAAGTTTTAGAAATTATATTAGATTCTTTCATTTCTAATATATCCTTATCAAGTCTTTTAAATACTATTGGTTTTTGATTAACATTACTTGTATCAATATCCAAAGGATTGTACTTACAACTTGTCAATAAATTAACAATTAAAATAAGTATAAATAGGTTTAAAGTAGATTTCATTTAATTTTTTTGTATTACATTTACCATGTTAAATTATAAAATATAAAAATACATGAAAAAGATTTTACTTTTAGTTTCGAGCAGTTTATTGTTAGTTAATTCATTTAACGCCCAAGATACTGAAGCAGATAAAAAATTTAGATTTGGTTTAAGAGTAACACCAACTCCTACATGGTTGCGAAGTGCGGATACTAAATCTGTAGAAAAAGGAGGAACTAAATTTGGTTTTGGTTTCGGTTTACAAACTGAATTTCGCATTAATTCTACAGCTTCTTTTGTTACTGGTATAGGTGGTGATTTTTTAGGCGGGAAACAAACTTATAAAAATTCTCAAGGTTATGTTTTAGATAAGGACAATGGTTACGTTGATTCAAAAGCGACTGATTTAACATTAGGGGCAAATAGTTTTACTGCAAGTTCAAATACAAATAAATTTTATGAAATAAAGAGCCGTTCTGTAAAAGCAACTTATGTAACGATACCAGTTTTATTAAAATTAATGACTAAAGATATTTCAGGTCTTAAATATTTTGGAATGTTTGGTGGAAATATAGCTATACAAACTAAATTTAGAGCAACTGATGAAGTAGCATTATTGTCGTGGAATTCTACTTTAGGAAAATACGAAGCTGCTACTGCTACTTCTAAAATTGAAGACATGAGACCAAGTGGAGATTTAATACCAGTTAATGTAGCTTTAAATGTTGGAATAGGTGCTGAATATAATTTATCTGGAAGTACATCATTTTTCTTAAGCATCAATTATATTCGTGGATTTATTAATCAATACCAAGGTACTTCTCAAATTATGGTTGATAAATTGACTGAAAATGTGAATGCAGGAACAAAAGCAACTAACTCTAAACAAAGTGCTTTTAGTGATGGTTTACAAATTAATCTTGGAGTTTTATTTTAATAGTCTAAATATAATATTTAAAAAATCTCATCCATTAATTTCGGATGAGATTTTTTTTTATCTTTAAATATATCTTGAAACAATACATAATGAAAAATAAAGAAGTTGTTGAGCATATTGTTAATTGGTTAAAAAAATATTCAAGTTCTTCAAAAACTGAAGGCTTTGTTGTGGGAATTTCTGGAGGAATTGATTCCGCATTAACTTCTACTTTATGCGCTTTAACAGGTAAAAAAGTAATTTGTTTAAATATGCCAATCAGGCAAATGCAGCACGAATACGATAGAGGAAATGCTCACATTGAATGGTTAAAACAAAATTTTAAAAATGTTTCAAATGCTGAGGTTAATTTGACTCCCATTTTTGAAGTAATAGAAAATACGTTTGAAACAGAAGTTCAAGATTTTTTGACTATGGCAAATACAAGAGCTCGTTTACGAATGACTACGTTATATGCATATGCAGGGCATCATAAATTATTAGTTGCTGGTACTGGTAATAAAGTAGAAGATTTTGGAATTGGTTTTTTTACTAAATATGGTGATGGTGGTGTTGATGTTAGTCCGATTGCTGATTTAATGAAGTCACAAGTTTACGCTTTGGCAAAAGAAGTAGGAGTGATAGAGCAATTATTAAATGCAAAACCTACAGATGGATTGTTTGCTGACGGCAGAACAGACGAAGACCAAATTGGGGCAACCTATGATGATTTGGAATGGGCCATGCTATATATTGAAAATAATGAAACTTATAACTTGAGCCAACATCAACAAGGTGTAATGAGTATCTACAAAAATAGAAACGCAGCTAATAAACATAAAATGGATCCAATTCCTGTTTGTGTAATACCTAAAGAATTTCTAAAATAATAGACTATGGAAAAAAGAAAATGTTCGGAATGCGGTGAATTATTTCACGGAAGAGCTGATAAAAAATTCTGTAGTGATATGTGTCGCAATGCATTTAATAATAAATTAAATAGTGTAAGCACAGCATTCGTTAAGAATGTAAATGTTATTTTACGTAAAAATCGAAAAATAATAGAAGAACTTTTACCGGAAGAAACTGCTAAAGTTTCTCAACAGAAATTAATTGATAAAGGATTTAATTTTAATTATCATACTACTATTACAACTACTAAAACAGGTAAAAATTATGTTTTTTGTTACGAGTATGGTTATTTACCAATTGAAAATAATTATTATTTATTAGTGAAACGGAAAACTGATTTGTAAATAAGTTATTGGTTTTGTTTTTTGCGTTAAGGATTGCAACGAAAATCCTTTTGCCTGCCTCTTGCAAAAGATTGCAGTGTAAAGCCTGGCCGAAGGCAACGCCCAATTAAAAGAACAAAAAAAATCACAAAATACGTTCTAGCTCGTTTAAATAGTCTTGTTGTAAATCTTCGTGCAAAGCTAAAATCAAAGTGTTTATTTTTTTGAGTTGTTGCTCATACATATTAATCAATAATTGACTTTTATGATAAGGTATTTTTGATGCTTTTAGTTTACTACAAAAATAAATATGTAATTCTGCTGCCGAAGCTTTATCTCCAATGTATTTGCAATACTTGGTAATAATTCGTAATAATTTACGTAAACTTTTTTTTACGAAGTATAAATTTGTTTGTGATTTTAGCTCCTCAAAATGTTCATCAATTTCTGTTTTTATTGCTATTACAAAACTTGATTTGTCGTGCGCCTGAAATAATAAATAATCTAAAAATTCTTTATTATCTTTTTTGTATTTAGCTAAGTTTAGACATAACTCTACCAATTGTTTTTGGGGAAGCTCATGAAGTTCTTTTTTTAATTCACTTATGCTTGATACTTTCATATTATTAAAGATAATAAATATTATGAAAATGCATGAACGATGTCGTCACTAATACGCATTGGCTTTTTTGTTTTAAAATCTAATAAATACCAAGTTGTTATTATTTTGGCATAAATAGTTTCTGTGCCTGCATCCATAATAGTAACGTGTCTTTCTGATTTTGCCCCTTGAGGTTCTGTTACCCACGTTTTTGCTATTAATTTACTACTAATTAAAGCAGATTTTAAATAATCTATTTCATGACGACTCACTACCCATAAATATTTCTCCAACATTTCAGGAGTAGAAACAGATGTCCAATGTGCAATTGCAACTTCTTGAACCCATTTTAAATAAATTATATTATTGACATGACCTTGCTCATCAATATCATTTTTAAGAATGGTTATTGGATATTCAAAAATTTTATAATTCATTATTTTTTTACTAATTTTTTGCTAATAGCGTCATTATTTTTGTTTCTAATGAGATGCAGTAATTGTAACCATAATTATAAATCTCTTGTGTTTTTTTTAAATCAAAGATGCTGAATTGGCTCATATTTGGTGGTTCTAAAAATAAATGACAATCCGTAATTTTATTTTGAACATCACTGTTTAATGCCAAATGGAAACTACGATCTATTATATTATTCATATGAATTTCTGTAACTTCTTTTTTAATAGAATTTACATTTACACCAATTATGAAATCACATTTATTAATTAATGGTTCAACAGGAAAATTATTAAGAACTCCACCATCTACAAATAATGTGTCGTTATAACTAACTGGTTGAAATACTAAAGGAATACATGATGAAGCGAGTAATGCCTTAGCTAGATTACCGGAAGAAAAATACACAAGTTCACCTTTTAAAATATCTGTTGCAGATATAAATAAGGGGATATTTAAATCATCAATCGAATTTTTTGGAAAATATTGATTGTATATTTTTTCAAAAGGATTCATAGAAAATAATCCTTGCTTCTCAAATAGGATATTAGAAAAACTAAAAAAATGTCCATTTTCAATAATTTCTAAAGTTTCTTTAATTGAATAACCTCCAGCATAAAAAGCTCCAGCAATAGCACCAGCACTTGTCCCAGAAATAATAGAAGGTTTAATCCCAAATTCTTCCAGCGCACTTAATATGCCAAGATGCGCTATAGCTCTTGCTCCTCCACCAGATAATGCAATACCTATTTTTTTACTCATATTAAAATTCTTATAAATTTACTTTGTTTTAAGCTTTTTACTGCTAAAATATTTATTGAATGTAATATGCTAAATTTATTTATTATAATAAATCTGAATTTTAAATTAATTTATTTTGATACTTCAGCTTTTACTTCATCATTCGTTAAAAAACGAAAATCGTGAAATACAGAACCACCAACTCCTCCTGTTAAATATCTATAACCAACCACTGTATCTTTTGCAGTTTGTACAATTTGAATCACAACAACAACTTCTTGTCTGCCAGTTGACGGATTATAGCAATAAGCCAATTTTGGTAAAGTCATTGGATACGGTTTAATCAATGAACTTTTCTTTTCACCATAATGGTGAATTGATATTCCTTTCATGGTTTCTTCATAAGTTGGAAATCTTCCGTTAACCACTGGCGTTTTATCCCATACTTTAATATCAATTGGTGGAAAAAAACGACTGTCAGGACAATCAAATTTTGTTATCAATTGTCCGTTTTCCCAATATCCTTTATTATTAGCATATTGCTCAGGAGTTGGATGTTCATAATCAGGCTCAACATTTCCAAGTGCCATATAAGCATCTGTTTTATTTAAGATAATTGCTTCATCATTTTCTGTTTCTAATTTGTTTGCACAAGATTGAATAAAAATGAATGCAATAAGAATAGTTGGTAAAAGAAGTACGCTTTTCATGTTTTTAGCTTTTTATTTGGCGTTTAACTTAATTGCGAGTAATTTGATTTTTGAACTAGAAAGAGTTATGAATAAACCAATGATTGGACTAAATAGTATTGACCAATAAATCGATTTTGTATAACCAATACGTCTTTCACTTCCTAGGTATTTTGCAATTAAATAAGTGAATATAAAATAAAGTGCTGTTGAAATTATCCAAATGAAATTCATAATCTATAGTTTTAAGTAATAAAACAAAGCTATCTTATATTTTTTCATTCTTATGCCAAACGTATTTAAATTCACTTAATTTAACAAGGTATATGTTTCTAATGCTTTCATAAAAAAAAGTGCTTGCTACTAGTTTCACATATCTTTTTTTAATGTGATAATTTAGCCATTTCGAAAAAAAGATTACGGTTTTAGAATCACATAATCTTTCTAAAAGAATAAATTCAGTATTGCCTTGTATTTTTCTATAAAAGTTTTTGAAAAATAAATTCATTTTTAATTTAAGACAGAAAACTATGTGATAAGTCTGATATCTTAACCAATATTAGTGAATTATAATATAATTTTTTCAATTTACATTTGTGTAAAATACATAAATGATGTGTATAAATTAGGTTCCCACAGTTTTCACAAATTCGACAGATGTTTGTTCCGTTTTAATTTGAGTAAACTGTGGGAGTTTCTAAAGCTTGTATTAATAGTTTTAACAATTACTCATTATGAGTTTGCTGCCTCTTCTTTTAATATAGCTATAATTTTATCTTCAATTTCTTGAGCTAAATCAGGGTTTTCAGCAAATATGGCTTTTACAGAATCTCTTCCTTGTCCTAATTTTGTTTCATCATAACTAAACCATGAACCGCTTTTTTTGATAATTCCTTTATCTACACCAATATCAATAATTTCACCTACTTTGCTAATACCTTCTCCAAATACGATGTCAAATTCAGCCATACGGAAAGGAGGCGCTAATTTATTTTTAATAACTTTCACACGAGTTCTGTTTCCAGTTACTACATCGCCATCTTTTATTTGGCTAATTCTTCTAATATCTAATCTTACTGAAGCATAGAACTTTAAGGCATTACCACCAGTGGTTGTTTCAGGATTACCAAACATAATTCCAATTTTTTCGCGCAACTGATTAATAAATATACAACAACAACCTGTTTTATTAATTGCTCCTGTTAATTTACGCAACGCTTGACTCATTAAACGAGCTTGTAATCCCATTCTACTATCGCCCATTTCACCTTCAATTTCAGCTTTAGGGGTTAAGGCAGCAACTGAGTCAATCACAACTAAATCAACAGCACCCGAACGAATTAAATTATCTGCAATTTCTAAAGCTTGCTCACCGTTATCAGGTTGAGATATTAATAAACTTTTTGTATCAACGCCTAATTTCTCAGCATAAAAACGATCAAACGCATGTTCCGCATCTATAATTGCAGCAATTCCTCCAGCTCTTTGCACACTTGCAATGGCATGAATTGCTAAAGTTGTTTTACCAGATGATTCAGGCCCGTATATTTCAACAACTCTTCCACGAGGTAAACCGCCAATACCTAAGGCAATGTTTAAGCCTAATGAACCTGTTGAAATTGAATCCATTGGTTCAACAACGGTGTCACCCAATTTCATAATGGTTCCTTTACCATAAGTTTTTTCTAACTTATCTAAGGTTAGTTGCAATGCTTTTAGTTTTTCGCTTGCTACCGTTTTTCTTTCTAAAACTTCTGTTGATTCTTCTGATTTTTTCGCCATGATATATTATATGTTTTTAAGTTACAATTTTTTAAGCTATGGTTTGTTTTCATTTTAATAACAATTGCCTTAACTTCTCCACAAATGTAAAAGTAAATTCAAGCAAGTTGTTGCTATAAATTGTAGCATTATGTAAATTGTCAATAAAATCAATGGTTTTTAATGGTTTTTTTTAATTAAGCAACTATTTAATTGTACACAGATTATTCAGTTGGAATGAAATTTAATATGAGTTTTATCTGCCTACTTTATAAATTTAGAATTAAAATGGTTTTTCAACTGTGCCAATCATAATTATCAGTGTTATCAGCGTTCTATTTATTTGTTTATCCATTAGCTTTTAATAACTTTGTTATCTATGCAAGAAAATTGGTTTAAAACGTGGTTCGATACAACCTATTACCATACTTTATATAAACACAGAGATTATTCGGAAGCATCATTGTTTATGGATAATATTTCGGTTTTATTAAATTTGAAAGAAAAGGTAACGTGTTGGGATTTATGTTGTGGAAAAGGTCGGCATAGCATTTATTTAAATAAAAAAGGGTTTAGTGTCATTGGTACTGATTTGTCTGAACAAAGTATAATAGAAGCCAACACTTTTGCAAACGACACGTTAGAGTTTTACACTCACGATATGCGGAATTTATTTCGCACTAATTATTTTGATATCGTATTTAATGTTTTTACAAGCTTTGGTTATTTCGAAAAACAATGCGATGATATCAATGTGTTTAAATCGGTTGAAAAAGCTTTGAAACCAAACGGTTATTTTGTATTTGATTTTTTGAACGAAACGTTTGTGAAAAAACATTTAGTTGAAACAGAAAGTAAAACCATTGATGGGATTACGTTTCATATCTCTAAAAAAAACGAAAACAATACCGTGGTAAAAAGTATTGATTTTACTGACAATAATGAAAAATTTCATTTTGAAGAACGGGTAAAATTATTTAATAAAACATATTTTCAAGAATTAGCTGAAGCAAGTAATTTAAAAATAATAAATTCGTTTGGTGATTACAATCTCAATGAATTTAGTATTGAAACATCACCACGATTAATTTTAGTATTACAGAAAAAATGAACTTATTTGAATTAACTTTTTATTTAGCTTTTCCTGTTTTGTTGACAGGTGTTATATTTTTGTCCTTAAAAATAAAAGCAAAATATTTGCGGTTTTTATTAGCGTTTAGTGCGGCATATTTATTTGCAATTTCGGTTACGCATTTATTGCCTGAGTGTTATGAAAATACCAATACTAAACTGATTGGTTTTTTTATTTTAGTTGGATTTTTTATTCAAATACTCATCGAATATTTTAGTGCAGGCATCGAACATGGTCATATACATTTGCACTCAGCATCTTGTAAAAAACAATTACCAATTGGAATGATAAGTGGTTTGTATTTACATTCGTTATTAGAAGGCTTACCAATTTATCAAAGTGGTATTATCGATTCGCATGCAAACACACTTTTAACCACTCAACAATCTTTAATATTTGGAATTACATTGCATAATATTCCAATTGCAATTGCATTTGTTAGCTTACTAATTGAACATAAATCGTCAAGATTAAAAGCAATGTTTTTATTAATTGGCTTTGCTTTAATGGCTCCGTTAGGTTGTTTTATAAGCTATTTGTTAAATACGTTTGGAATAGAAAATATTGACGGATTTGTAAAACTTTCTTTCGCAGTAGTGATTGGTATTTTCTTGCATATTTCTACAGCAATTATGTTTGAAACGGGTGAAAATCATAAATACAATTTAGCAAAAATAGCATCAATGATAGCTGGTGTTTTACTTGCAGCCTTTATTAGTTAATGGAAAAGCAAACATTTTTTATAGATGTTATAGTGCCACTTTCAGTGCCTAATAAATTTACGTATCGCATTCCTGAAGAATTAAATAACGATATTGAAGTTGGTAAGCGTGTGATTGTTCAATTTGGTAAATCAAAATTTTATACTGCTATTATTTATAATATTCATCAAACTGCACCTGCCAATTATGTTGCAAAATATATTGAAAGTATAATTGATGAACAGCCTATAATTGCTAAACAACATTTACAATTGTGGGATTGGATTTGTCAATATTATTTATGCAATCCAGGTGATGTTTTAAATGCAGCATTACCAAGTGGATTAAAATTAAGTAGTACGTCGCATATTACATTAAATCCAGATTTTAGTTTGGATGAAACAGATTATAATGATTTTACAGACAAAGAACATAACGTATTAGAAGCTTTGCAAATTAGTACATCTTTAAGTTTTGATGATGTAGCTAAAATTTTGGAAATAAAAATGGTTCAAAAATTTATTAATCGTTTAATAAAAAAAGGAGCTATTGTTATTTATGAAGAAATTAAAGATAAGTATAAACCTAAATTGGTTAATTATATTGGGATTAATCCAGAATTATTAAGTAATCAAGCTGAATTAAAAACAACTTTAGATACTTTAGAAAAAAAAGCATTTAAACAAGCTGAAGTGTTATTGTGCATTTTAAATTTATTAAAAACGGATAGTGATGCGAAACAAACTGGTTATGTGAAAAAAGCGATGTTGCTCAAACAGTTTGATACGAGTGTGATTAATGGCTTGGTTAAAAAAAATATTTTTACAGAAACCGAAATAGAAACGAGTCGTTTAGTATTTGATACAAAAGATAAAGGCAAAAAAAATCTGAATGAATTTCAGCAAAAAGCAGTAGCTGAAATCGAAGAATTATTTATTGACAAACAAGCTGTATTATTGCATGGCGTTACAGGAAGTGGTAAAACAGAAATATATTCGGAACTTATTAATAAAACAATTTCTGAAGGAAAACAAGTGTTGTATTTAGTTCCTGAAATTGCTTTAACTACCCAATTAATTGGACGCATTCGTTCTATATTCGGAAATTCAGTAGGTATTTATCATTCAAAATTTAGCGAAAATGAACGTGTAGAAATTTGGAATTCTATTTTAAATGAAGGTAATCTTGCATCTGACGCTAAACATTTTAATATTGTATTAGGCACACGTTCGGCGTTATTTTTACCATTTAATAATTTGGGTTTAATAATTATTGATGAAGAACATGATAATTCATATAAACAACAAGATCCTTCGCCACGTTACCATGCAAGAGATGCTGCTATGTATTTGGCTAACTTACACAAAGCAAAAGTTTTACTAGGAACGGCTACGCCATCTTTCGAAACATATTACAATGCATTGCAAAATAAATTTGGATTAGTTAGAATTTCTCAGCGATTCGGAAATGCACAGTTGCCAAAAACAATTGTATGTGATTTAAAAAAAGAAACACAGGAGCAACAAAATAAATCAATTTTTTCGCATCAATTAATAAATGCCATTACACAAGCTTTATCAAAAAAAGAACAAGTTATTTTATTTCAAAACCGTAGAGGTTTTGCTCCATATACCGAATGTGCTAGTTGTCATTGGATTCCAATGTGCACGCATTGCGATGTGTCGTTAATATATCATAAGCAAACCAATAAATTAAGTTGTCATTATTGTGGTTATAGCATTGCACCTCCAACAAGTTGTAATGCTTGCGGTAACAACCAATTAAAGTACAAAGGTTTTGGTACCGAAAAAATTGAAGAAGAAATAGAAATATTATTTCCGACAGCAAAAGTTGCCCGAATGGATTTAGATACAACTCGTAGTAAATATGCATACAAACAATTGATAGATGAATTTGAATTAGGTAATGTTGATATTTTAGTTGGTACTCAAATGGTTACCAAAGGTTTGGATTTTGATAATGTTAGCGTGGTAGGTGTTTTAAATGTGGATAGCGTTTTAAATTTTCCTGATTTCAGATCCTTCGAAAAAGCATATCAATTAATTGTGCAAGTTAGTGGCAGAGCAGGGCGTAAAGATAAAGCAGGAACGGTTTACATACAAACTAATCAGCCCGAACACGATGTCATTAAACAAGTGATTGAAAATAATTTCCCTTTATTTTATCAGTCGCAAATTAATGAAAGGCAACAATTTAATTATCCACCATTCACTCGCATTATTGAGCTTTCGGTGGTTAGTAAAGATATTAATTGCGCTAATGATATTTGTGATCAACTAGCATCTCAACTCAAGCCTTTATTTGGAGGCATGATGCTTGGACCAGAATTTCCTTTGGTTGCAAAAATTAAAGACCAATATCATAAACGCATATTATTAAAAATTAATAGAGACTATTCTCCAACCCAAGTTCGTAATTTGTTAAAGCATGAAATTGACACGCTT
This sequence comes from Bacteroidota bacterium, assembly GCA_038327195.1. Classification (GTDB taxonomy): domain Bacteria; phylum Bacteroidota; class Bacteroidia; order B-17B0; family Aurantibacillaceae; genus UBA4416. Next base: position 31,150 of record JBBQKU010000043.1, read on the forward strand.
CAATTCAATAATAAAAGTAGTTTGTATCGTTTACATATCGATGCTGATCCTGTTTAAATTGATTAACTAATTAATAACCTAATTTTACTCATTTCAGGTATTTTAGGTGTGATGTTTTATTACCTTTAGATTCAATCTAAATTTTGGTTAAATGAAGCTTTTAAAATATCACATGTTTTTGAAAAATAATTTTTTATTTTTCATTTTAAGTTTATTATTCACATATAATAGTTACGCTCAATGCAGTTGTACACCAACCGGCACATTTCCAGCAGTTATTGGAGGTGTTTCAGTTAGTACTTCTTTTACCGGCAGTGTTGGTAATTATGGTGCAAATTGGCCTAGTTGTGGCTTAAGTGCTGGTCCACTTTGGGTAGGACAAACAGGACCATTTAGTCAAACATTTAATTTTTCTTCTCCTGTAAATAGTGTTATGTACGTTATTACTGCTGCTAGTGGTGGAGAATCTTTTTCATTTGCTGTTGGCTCAGGAGTTTTAACCGCAAGTCAATGTGGTGGTACATGTCCTTTTAGTCAAGTTGGAAATACATTTACATGCCTTGGTGGTAATGATGGAACGGTTGTTGTTTTAACTTCATCCACTCCATATACATCAATCACTATTTCTGGTCCCGGTGGAAGTAGTGGAAGTCTTGTTGCTCTTTGTGTTCAATCGTTTTCAGCTTGTACAGCTCCAACATTATCTATTGCTCCAAGTTCATCAATTTGTTTAGGAGCATCAAAAACATTAACAGTAAGCGGAGGCACAACATATACTTGGAATCCAGCAGGAAGTTTAAGTACTTCTACTGGAAGTATTGTTACCGCAACTCCTACAGTAAATACTACTTATACAGTAATTGGAGCTAATAGCACATGCACAACTAGTGCAGTTGTAACCGTAAGTGTTTTAAGTGTCCCAATTTTAACAGTATCTCCATCAGTTGCAATCTGCTCAGGTAGTTCAACAAGTTTAACGGTAAGCGGAGGCACAACCTATACCTGGAGTCCGGGAGCAAGTTTAAGTTCAATCTCATTATCAACAGTAACAGCAAGTCCAACAATTACAACCACGTATACAGTAGTAGGAGCAATAGGCACGTGTACGAATAATGCAGTAACAACAGTCAGTGTAACAACCACACCTACCTTGTCAGTTAGTTCGCCAACTAGTATCTGCTTAGGAGCATCAAAAACATTAACAGTAAGCGGAGCAACATCATATACTTGGAATCCAGCCATTAGTTTAAGTTCAGCAACAGGCAGTATTGTTACCGGAACACCAAGCATAACAACAACTTATACGGTAATAGGAGCCAATGGAACATGCACTAATAGTGCCGTTACAACTATTACAATAACAAGCCCCCCAACATTAACCGTATCGCCCGCAGTAAGTATATGCGCTGGAAGTTCAACAACATTAAACATATCAGGCTCTACAAATTATACCTGGAGTCCAGCTGGTAGTTTAAGTTCAGCATCATTAGCAACCGTTGTTGCAAGCCCAACCGTTACTACCAATTATACCATAATAGGAGGAGTAGGAACTTGTACCACATCTACAACCACCACAGTAACGGTTGTTTCTAATCCAACGATTGTGATTACACCAAGTGTATCATCCGTTTGTTTAGGAAGTTCAAGTAATTTAGTAGCGAGTGGAGCAACCACTTATACATGGAATGCCGCAGCAAGCTTAAATACCACCAGTGGCGCAAGTGTAATCGCAACCCCAACAACACTAACAAGTTACACCGTAGTAGGATCCGTAGGAACATGTACATCCAGTGCAGTAGCCTCAGTATCTATCTCATCAACCCCAGTATTAAGCGTTAGTGCAAGTTCATTAACAATATGTGTAGGAAATACAAGTTCATTAACCGTTAGTGGCGCCTCAAGCTATACTTGGAGCCCAACCATAACATTAAGTTCAAGTACAGGGTCGTTAGTAGTAGCAAGTCCGGTAATAACAACAACGTATAATGTAGTAGGTCAAAATACACTAGGCTGTACAAGTAGTACGGTAATTACAATCACGGTAGATTTAATACCAACAGTTATTATAACGCCAGCTACATCAACTATTTGTATAGGTACAAGTAAAACATTAGTATCAAGTGGAGCCACAACCTATAATTGGACAGCCTCACCGAGTTTAAGTACATTATTAGGAACAACCGTTGTAGCAAGCCCAACGTTATCAACCACATATACAGTAACCGGAACATCTGGCGTTTGTACAAATACAACAAGTGCAACAGTAACGGTAGTTTCACCACTATTAATTACAGCAACTGCCAGTCCAACAACTATTTGTTCATCACAAAGCTCTACCTTAACTGCAGCAGGAGGAGTAACGTATACATGGAGCCCAAGTGTTAGTACAGGATCCATTAAAGTTGTTAGCCCACTTGTAACAACAGATTATACAGTAACCGCAACTGACGCTTTAGGATGCATATCAAGTACCTCGGTAAGCGTGACTGTAATTACAACACCAACCTTAATATTAACGGCATCAAGTTCAACAATATGTGAAGGAACAACAACAAACTTACAAGCAGTAGGAGCCACAAATTATTTATGGTCACCATCAGGTACCTTAAGCTCATCTACCTTGGCAAGTGTAGTCGCAAATCCAGTAGTTACAACACTTTATACAGTAATAGGCACTAATGGAACGTGTACCGATTCTAAGAACATACAAGTTACCGTAATCCCTAAAATTATTCCAAACATTAGTCCAAACGATACTGCAATATGCTTCGGAAAATCAATACAATTAAATGCGAGTGGAGGTAACAAATATTTATGGTCTCCAGCATCAAGTTTATCATCAGCAACAAGTGCAAATGTGATTGCAAAACCATTGAGTACGACTATTTACACTGTAATGGTATCATTTAATAATATCTGCCCTCAATCAAAAAGTATAAAAATTACAGTTAATCCATTACCAGTTGTATATGCAGGAAAAGACAGTACAATAAATATTGATGAAAGTATTACATTGGTAGGAAGTGGTGATGGTGTATTTGGATATAAACCATTAAATGGTGAGCCATTATTGTGTAATTATTGCAGTGAAATTACAGTTGCACCAAAAGCATTTACCTGTTACCAATTACATTCCGTAAATAGTTTTGGATGCGAAAACACAGATGATGTGTGTATATCTGTAACTAAAGACTACAGTATTTATATTCCAAATGCTTTTACACCAAATGGTGATAGTGATAATGATTTATTTTTGCCAGTAGGTTATGGAATAGAAAGTTTTGACATGAGTATTTTTGATAGATGGGGCAATACTGTCTTTAAGAGCACAGCAGAACGTAAAGGATGGGATGGTTCAATAAAAGGAAAAGCAGCCGAGCAAGGTGTTTATGTTTATCGAATTGTTATTAAAACAATGGGTAACATAGAAGTTGTGAAAGTTGGACAC
>JBBQKU010000044.1:0-30094 GCA_038327195.1 Bacteroidota bacterium
TTTTGAAGTTACCATTAAAATTCATTTTCAAAAATGTATCTTTGTGTTTTAAAATAAGTAAATGAAGAACATACGAAATTTTTGCATTATTGCCCATATTGATCACGGAAAATCAACGTTAGCAGATAGATTATTAGAATACACAAATACTGTTTCTAAACGCGATATGCAAGCACAAGTTCTTGATGATATGGATTTAGAAAAAGAACGCGGCATCACAATTAAAAGTCATGCAATCCAAATGGATTATAGCTATAAAGGAGAAAAATATATTTTAAACTTAATAGACACACCAGGTCACGTTGATTTTAGCTATGAAGTTTCAAGATCAATTGCTGCTTGCGAAGGAGCTCTTTTAATTGTAGATGCAGCGCAAGGCATACAAGCCCAAACAATTTCCAATTTATATTTAGCGCTAGAGCATAATTTAAAAATAATTCCAATTCTAAATAAAATTGATTTGCCAAGTGCTGAGCCAGAAATGGTAAAAGATCAAATTGTGGATTTATTAGGATGTGATCGAGATGAAATTATGTCTGCTTCTGGCAAGACGGGAATGGGAGTTCATGAGATATTAGAAGAAGTTGTGAATCGTATTCCTGCACCAAGTGGAGATGAAAATGGGCCATTGCAAGCATTAGTTTTTGATTCAGTTTTTAATTCATTTAGAGGAATAATAGCCTATTTCAGAATATACCAAGGAAGTATAAAGAAAGGTGAAAAAGTAAAATTTTTTAATACAGGAATGGAATATAACGCTGATGAAATTGGTGTATTAAGATTAAAGCCTGAGCCAAGAGATGTGGTTAAAACTGGAGATGTTGGTTATATTATTTCAGGAATAAAGGAAGCTAAAGAAGTTAAAGTTGGTGATACATTAACAACAGTAGCAAATCCTTGCCCAGAAGGGATTCATGGATTTGAAGAAGTAAAACCCATGGTATTTGCAGGAATCTACCCTGTTGATACGGAAGATTTTGAAGAGTTGCGTTATAGCATGGAAAAGTTGCAATTAAATGATGCGTCTTTAACTTGGGAGGCTGAGTCATCTTTGGCTTTAGGATTTGGTTTTAGATGTGGCTTTTTAGGAATGTTACATATGGAAATTGTTCAAGAACGATTAGAACGAGAATTCAATATGACAGTCATAACTACAGTTCCTAACGTTTCCTACCTTGCATATCAAACTGATGGTGAGGTTGTAACAGTTAATAACCCTAGTGATTTACCCGATCCAGGAAGAATTAAATACATTGAAGAGCCTTATATTAAAGCTAATATTATCACAAAAGCAGATTTTATTGGACCTGTTATGAGCTTATGTATTGAGAAGCGTGGGATAATAGTAACACAAAATTATTTAACAGCAGATAGAGTAGAGTTAGTTTTTGAATTACCATTAGGTGAAGTTGTGTTCGATTTTTTCGATCGATTAAAATCTATTTCAAAAGGTTATGCTTCATTTGATTACCACCCTATTGGAATGCGTGAATCCGATTTAGTGAAGTTAGACATACTTTTAAAATCAGAAATAGTAGATGCTTTATCTTGTTTAATTCATAGAAGTAATTCGTATCATTTTGGTAAAAAGATTTGTGAAAAATTAAAAGAGTTAATTCCAAAACAACAATTCGAAATTCCTATTCAAGCTGCAATTGGCGCAAAAATTATTTCTCGTGAAACTATTAGTGCTATGAGGAAAGATGTTACGGCCAAATGTTATGGTGGTGATATTAGCCGTAAGCGTAAATTGTTAGAGAAACAAAAAGAGGGAAAGAAAAGAATGAAATCAGTTGGAAATGTTGAAATTCCACAAAGTGCATTTATGGCTGTATTAAAACTAAACGATTAATTTGTAGTACTCTTTCTTGTATATTAAATTGATTATTTATTTATCTAATTGTTTGTTTGAGCTTGCAAGCCAAATAAATAATGTATTAAATAATGCGAAAAATGTAACTCCTGCTTGGCTTTCAAGAGTGTCTTCTGTAAAAAAAGAAAGTAAAAGAATCATAATAAATGGCCAATACAAAAAATGCAATTTATGCTTAAGTATAATAATTGGATAAAAGATATATAACAAAAATAGGATTAGTCCAAATAATCCAAATGCAACGGTAAAAGCTAAATATTGATTGTGGCAACGCAGGCGCCATTCTTTACTCAATTTAGAGTTTGTTTCAATGTATGCTTTAGTAAATGATTGTCCTATATCTCCAGTTCCTACTCCAAATAAATAATTTTGTTTTATAATATAAAGTGATGTCTCCCAAAATTCTAATCTCATCGATAGTGTATGTCCCGATGGGTTTTCGTTACGTTTATATTTAACGAATTCCCAAACTAATTCTCTCCATTTATTCATTAATCCAGAACTCATCGAATATTTAAAGTTTGAAGTCCCATTTTCAATATTCAAAATATCTAGTGAATTTAAATTGCTAATCCCTAACGAATCTTTAGTAAAACCTTTACTAGCAATGTATCTTAAAATTGTAAATCGTAAATTGTTGCCATTATTGTCATTGCCTTCGTAAGGAAGTTTACTTCTTTTTAACCACCCTTTTTGTAATTCATAATCATTAATATTTATTGTAATTAAATTTCCATTTTCTGCCAAGTTAAATATTGTGTCTTGCAAATAGGTATTATGATTCATTGTTTGTGTCAATAAAATATTATTTTTACTAGTGGGATTTTCATTATACATTAATAAATCTGAATTTATTTTATGATAAGTAAGTATAGATAGTCCAAAAAGGAATACACAAATAGAAATATTAACATACAAGTTTTTCATTTTAAACAAGTAAAATAATAATAAGCTGAGCCCAACTATTATTAATAATATTATACCGGTAGCCATTTGAAATTTATACATAAAAAACAACAGCCATAAAATAGTTAAAACGCTTATGAGTTTGTTGATGTTAGACTTAAAAAAGTAACCTAATCCGATTATTGTAAAAGAAATAATTAATGAAAAGCGTATATGGGACATGAAAACTGAAGCATCTCTAATGTCAATTATTTTTTTATTTGAAAGGCCAGCATATACTAGATAGCACCAAATTGAACTTACTAAAACGCTCAAAAAGAAAAACTGAAAAAGTAATACAAACTCTTTCTTATTTAAGGGCTTTGTGGAAAGGAAAATTACAGCAAGTACAAGTATTGGAACTTTAGTTTTTAAATCGTTTAGTCCTGATTGAATGTCGCTAGTATAAGTCATTCCAAGAATATGAAGAATAAAAAGAGAAGATAAAATCCAAAAAAATTTGTCACGAAAAAGAATTCTTATTTTTTTAGATAAACCAGATTCGATAAGCCAATTTGCAATTAGAATAATTTGGGGAATACTTGTTAAAGCTGAGCCAAACAGTAGTCCTGAGACTAAACTTATCAACCCAAATAAAAAAATACGCCGATGCCAAATCTCAGGAAACATGTTGTTGAAATTAGATAATAATTCAACGAAAACTAATATTTATTATTGTTTAATGCGAAATCATTGATTGCAATTTAAATTTAGTGTGTAATGTATAAATCAATTTTCTGTATTAAAAACAGTACTTTAAATATATATATATTAATTTGAATATGTAATAAAAATTAAGTTTAGTCTTATTTGCTAAAAACTATGTAGATATTTGTGTCAACAAATAGTATTTATAAATAAAAAAAATAAAAAAATAAAAAAAATGAAAACTTTAAAATCTACTTTATTAGGAATTGCATTAAGTGTATTTTCTATTAGTGCAAATGCACAATTGTTATGTCCAAATATTACTGGACTAAACGTAGCCTATGTTAGTGGCTCAACAGCGACTATTACGCCAATTGTTACTGGTACGGTATTTCCTACTACAATTCACAGTTGGAATGTTACGCCAAGTGCTACATTATTGTCTTATGGTGTATATCAGTTTCCTGCCAACGGAACCTATACTGTATGCTTAACTATTTCTGATTCAAGCTTAGTATGTCCAACAACAAGTTCATGTATAACAGTTAATGTGACTGGAATTACCGCATTGCCTTGTAATGCTGCATTCACATATTTTACTGATTCATTATGTATGACACATTTTATTAATACATCAACAGGTTTTTCTCCAACCTATTTTTGGTTAATTGATGGGGTATCTTATACTACCATTAACCCAGTTGTAAGTTTAGCAAATGGAACTCATAATGTTCTTCTTGAAGTTTTATCTGGTGGAGCACTATGCGATTCTTTGTATTCAAATATAAATGTTTCATGTTTATTCGGGCCTGTTGGTTCATCTACATTATGTTCCGCATCGTTTAACATGTTTGCAGATTCTATTACTCCTGGACAATATTATGCATATAATACATCTACTGGAACAGGCTTAACTTATTTATGGAATTTTGGAGACGGAACAACATCTACATTGCCTTATCCAACTCATACGTATTCTCCTCCAGGAAGTTATATTGTATGTTTAACGATTTATAGTGGAACAGTTTGTACATCAACAATGTGTGATTCATCAAGTGTGTTTCGTTCAGCAAGTGGTTTTGTAATGAGTCATTTAAATGTATTATCGTCTGGTCCAGTAGGAATTAAAGAATTATCTGAATCTATTTCTTTAAATACATATCCAAATCCAATGGGAAATGAATTAACGATTGAAGTTTCTACCAAAAATGATAAAACAGTTCATTATTCATTAGTTGATGCTTTAGGAAGAAATGTATTGCAAGGAATCATTGAAAATTCGAAAGCTACGATTAACACATCTCAATTAGAACAAGGCTTTTATAACTTAAGTGTTACGAACGAGAAAGGAAACACATTAAAAACAGTAAAATTAATTAAGTAGTAATATAGTTGGTTGTTTAGTGTGAAGAGGTCTGCCAATTTATTGGCGGACTTTTTCTTTACCATAAAATTTAGTTTAAAATATAAATGCCTGCTTATTTTATTAAGCAGGCATTTATTAATAATTTAATTGGTAAATTAATTCAATTGTTTCCAAAGCATATCTTTTAATTGCGGAACATTATAGCCTGTTTGCGACGAAAAGAAAATATAAGGGATTTTAAATTTACCTTTCATACGCTTGTTTAAATCCTTTTCAAGGTCATTAATTAATTCCTCATCAATTGTATCACACTTAGAAATGCCTAGTATTCTTTGTTTGTCAAGCAATTCAGGGTTGTATTGTTTTAATTCATTTAATAATATTTTATATTCTTCATAAATATTATCACTTTGACAACTTACTAAAAATAATAAACTAGAGTTACGTTCGATGTGTCTTAAAAAACGAACACCTAAACCTTTTCCATCACTTGCGCCTTCAATAATTCCAGGAATATCAGCCATAACAAAACTTTTGTAATCGCGATAAGCAACAATCCCTAAATTGGGAGCAAGAGTTGTAAATGGATAATTTGCAATTTCTGGTTTAGCGGCTGATACTACAGATAATAATGTGGATTTTCCAGCATTAGGAAAACCAACTAATCCAACATCTGCTAATATTTTAAGTTCTAAAATTATCCATTCATTTCTTCCTTCTTCTCCTGGTTGAGAATAACGAGGCGTTTGATTGATTGAAGTTTTGAAATGAGCATTGCCTAATCCACCTCTTCCTCCAGGCATTAAAACCACTTGCTGACCTTCTTCAGTAATTTCACAAATAAATTCACCAGTTTCAGAATCACGAGCTATAGTTCCTAATGGCACATCTAAAATTTCATCTTCGCCTTCTTTGCCTGATTTATTTGAAGAGCCGCCATCACCACCTGGTTCAGCAATAATATGTTTACGGTATTTTAAATGGATGAGAGTCCAAAACTGTCTGTTACCACGAAGAATTACGTGCCCGCCTCTTCCTCCATCACCGCCATCTGGGCCGCCCATAGAGGTAAGTTTATCGCGATGTAAATGCGTAGAACCTTTTCCTCCTTTGCCACTTCGGCAACAAATTTTTACGTAATCAACAAAATTATTATCCACTTTTTTTTGATTTAAGATTTTAGAAATAAGATTTAAGACTGTTTTGCATCATCTTATCTCTTAATCAAAAAATATTTATTTTTTCTTTTTTATTATTTTTTTCTTTGCAACTACTTTCTTTGCAACTACCTTCTTTGCAACTACCTTCTTTGCAACTACTTTTTTAGCTGCTGCTTTTTTAATAATCTTTTTAGGAGCAATTTTTTTAGTGATTGCTTTTTTTAAAGGCTTAGCGCTTTTTTTAACAATCGCTTTTTTGATTGTTTTTTTAGCAGCTGATTTTTTTAAAATTACCTTTTTAGTTGGCGCTTTTTTAATAATTGCTTTTTTTACAATTTTCTTAGCAATTAGTTTCTTTACAGGCTTAGCATCAACTTTCTTAATTGCTTTTTTAGGTTGGGATTTCGTAGCTTTTTTTGCCACTGTTTTTTTAGCAGTAACTTTTTTAGTAATCTTGCTAATTGGAGCTACTTTAATTATTTTTTTCGCAACTATTTTTTTAGGAATTTCTTTTTTTACAGTTGTTTTAACTTCTGATTTTCTCACATCATCAATATCTTGTTTCAATTCTTGCGAAACTTCTGTTGCAACTTCAAAATCATTAATAGTTAAATCTAAATGTTCAATATCATTTTCAAGATTTGTTAATTCAATTTCTGCTTTTACAAAAATAATTCGTTCTACAAGTGAATTAAAAATTTCTTGAACTGAACCAATTCCATTTATTGAATGGTATTTTGCTTGTTCAGAATAATATTTTTTTAATGGCAATGTTTTTGTGTTGTATTCGTTAACACGATTTCTAATAATCGATTCGTTTTGATCGTCAGGTCTGCCTGATTCTTTTCCTCTTATTAATAAACGTTTTATTAATTCTTCATTGTCAACTTCTAATGCTAGCATTGCCGAAATAGCTGTGCCTTTCTTCTGAAGCAAATCATCAAGCGCTACTGCTTGAGCTTGAGTACGAGGAAAGCCATCAAAAATAAAACCATTAGCGTTTGGGTTAGCATCTAATTTAGCTTCTATCATGCCAATAACAATAGCATCACCAACTAAATCTCCTCTATCCATTAATTGTTTAGCTTCTAATCCTAATTGTGTTTGCTGAGTAATTTCGTTACGCAACAAATCACCTGTAGAAAGATGAATTAAGCCATATTTGTCAATTAGTTTTTGTGATTGAGTTCCTTTACCAGCTCCTGGAGGGCCAAATAAAACGATGTTTAACATGTTGCTCATAAATTAATTGGTTAGTTTATTTTTATGTTGATTTTAGTACGAAAATATCTTTCATGTTTCTGCCTAATCCGTCATAGTCTAATCCATAGCCAACAACAAATTCGTTTGGAATTTCCATTCCAACATAATTAACTATGATATCTTTTTTATAGGCTTCTGGTTTTAATAAAAATGAAGCGACTTTAATTTGTTTCACTTCTTTTTTTGTAAGAAGTGCAACTAATTTTTCTAATGTTATTCCTGTATCAACAATATCTTCAACTATTACGACTGTTCTTCCTTTTATTTCCTCAGTTAAACCAATCATTTCTGTAACAGTTCCAGTACTTGATGTTCCATGATAAGATGCTAATTTAATAAACGAAATTTCGCACTCAATTGTCACTTCTTTTAATAAATCAGCAGCAAACATAAATGATCCATTTAATACAACTAAAAATAACGGTTTATCGTTTATTAATTCTGAATTAATTTTTTTAGCCAATTGCTTTACACTTTCTAATATTTTATCAGAAGTGATATACGGAACAAAGGTTTTGTCTTTTAAGGTTACAGATTGCATTTAGGTTTTGTAAAAGCACAAATATAATAAACAATTTTGGAGTTTAAAGCCTTTATATTCAAGCTTTTTTTAATTTTTAGGCCACTTATTATTGGTATACAAATTTGAAATTAAATATGTAATGGTCAAATCTATCCTTTTAAAATTACTTACATTTGCAAACTTTGAAATTCAACTTAAAAAATATTCATGTAAAAGAAACTATTTTTCTTTCCATTCCTCTTGTTTTAACTCAAATTGGGCACATTGTTACAGGAATGGTTGATACCTATTTTTTAGGAAAAATTGGTAAAACGGAGCAAGCAGCTTGTATCTTATCAAATAACCTATATATTTTACTGTTGGTTTTTAGCATTGGAATGAGTTATGCTTTAACGCCATCCGTTTCAGATGCTCATGTTAAAGGAAACGATCAGGAGAAAGCAGGCTTATTTAAAAATTCGTTATTTGTAAATATGTTAGTGAGTATTGTTTTATTCTTGATTTTATTTTTATCATCCCCATTATTGGCATATATGCAACAACCAGAAGATGTGGTGAAGTTGGCTATTCCTTTTTTCAATGTGCTTATTTTTTCAATTATACCTGTCACCTTATTTTTTGTTTGTAAGCAATACAGTGAGGGTTTGAGTAATACCAAAGCTGCTATGTATATCAGTGTAATTGGAAATGTAATTAATGTGATTTTAAATTATGTATTGATTAATGGAAAAATGGGACTTCCTGAAATGGGTTATATGGGTTCTTGTTGGGCAAGCTTTATAGCGCGATTAGCTATGGGAATTGGTTTTATGGTGTTCGTTTTTAAAAACAAACACATTAATTCATTTGTGGTTTATTTTAAAGAAGCCGTTATTTCAAAAAAGGAAAGTTGGAATTTATTTAAGGATGGTTTAGCCTCGGCATTGCAATTTACTTCCGAAGCTGCTGCATTTGTAATTGCCGGTTTAATGGCTGGTGTTTTTGGTAAAGAGCAAATTGATGCACATGGTATCGCTTTAAGTATGGCTGCATTTACCTATATGTTTGCTAGTGGAATTGGAAGCGCAACTACTATTAGAGTAAGTAATTATTTGTCGCAAAACAAATTAGCAGAAACAAAAAATGCTATAAATACTTCGTTTAAACTAACCATTCTTACCATGGGATTTTTAGCCTTAGTATTTGTTTCTTTAAATAAATTATTGCCAATTATTTTTAGTGATGACGCAGAAGTTATTTTAATGACGTCTAATTTATTATTATTTGCTGCCGCTTTTCAATTATTTGATGGAACGCAGGTAGTTGCTGTTGGCGCATTAAGAGGCTTAGAGGATTATAAAATACCAACCTATATTGCCTTAATTGGATATTGGCTTATTGCACTACCGCTTTGTTATGTATTTGCTTTTAATTTTAAAATGGAAGTTTATGGCGTTTGGCTTGCTTTAAGCATTAGTTTATGCTTTGTGGCAGTTTTTATGTTTTGGAGAATAAATTATTTATTAAAATCTAAATTTAAAATTTAAGTATTTATACTATAACGCAAATTAAATCTGCCAATTCAATAAAAATTTTTAAACTTATTTTTTGAAATTTAAATTTCATTTTTAATTTATCCCCGCGTGAGGGATTGATGTGAAAATCCTTTTTTGAGGTACAAAAAAAAGATTGAAACAAAAGCCCGGCCTGCAAGGACACGCCCAAATAAAAAATTGAGTAACTTTTTAGATTATTATCTATTTTTTAATTATGGTTATACCATTAGCCAATATAGATTAGTCTAATTAAAATTTGTCACATCGAGCGTAGTCGAGTTGTAGCAATGGGTTCTCGACTACGCTCGAACTGACATTAGACTAATAATAAATAGCTAATGGTATTACTTCATTTTTCCAATCCAATGTGGGAAATGATTTAATTGATTTATTTCAGGCATGCTCTCAAATAGTCCAAATACGGCACTGCCACTTCCGCTCATGCTTGCGTAAAGTGCGCCCGAATGATATAATTCAGTTTTTACGTCTTTAACAATTGGGTATTTAGAAAATATGGATTCTTCAAAATCATTTTTTAATTCTGTTTTCCAAGTTTGTATGGGTTGCGAAATTATTTCCAGTAATGATTTGTTTGTTTTTTTAGGACTAATTAAACTGTAGGCGTCTTTTGTATTACTATGCACATTTGGATAAATAACTGCAATCCAAAATTTAGATAAATTAAGTGTTATTTTTTGAAAAACATCTCCTTTTTCGGTTGCTAAAACAGGTGTGTTTTCAATAAAAAAAGCACAGTCACTTCCTAGTTGTTTTGCAATTTCTAGTTTAATTTCTTTCGACAATCCTAAATTAAATTGATCATTAATTAGGTTAATGAAAAATGCAGCATCTGCACTTCCGCCCCCCAAGCCAGCTCCCATAGGTAGTGTTTTGTGAAGGTATACGTCAATATTTGGAACTTTAACTTTTGTTTTAATTAATTGGTATGCTTTCCATAATAAATTATCAGTTGTGTTGCCCGAAATTGGAAGCCCGCTTAAATGAATATTAAATTCTAAATGTGAAGTTTTATTTTCAATTAATTCTAAAGCTTCGTTCCAGCCAATTGGATAAAAAATGCTTTCAATATTGTGAAAACCATCAGCTCTCTTTTCGGTTACATGTAGTCCTAAATTTATTTTGGCGTTTGGAAAACAGATCATGTTGTGTTTATAAACAATCTATGTAAGTTTTATTTATTTTGATTTTTCGATCACCATTCCAAAATCCATAATTAATGGTAATGGATTATTTCGCATGCCTTGTTCAAAAGTGAATGTGTATTTTCCAATTTCAGGGAATCGTACATTCTTTTTAACCAGTATCTTATTATCAAAAATATCACCAGTTCCATCTCCTAGCCATTCTCCTTTTGGGTTAGCTAAAATACATTCTAGAGTGTCAATACTATGTTTTCCGTTAGGATAGGTAGTATTTAAAAATAAAAATAAATTACTAAAAGGATATGAGTCTGCATGACGAACAGTTAAATACACATTATTTAAAGCATTATTATCTTGTATGTCAATATCAAAAGATAATTTGTTACTCTTACTCCATCCATCTTCTGGGATGGTTGTGTATTTTGTATAAACCGTATTTTGATTACATGAAGTAATTAAAATGGTTAGCACTAAACAAACCGAAAATATATGTTTTTTAACCAACTGGAGGATTGTCATTTTTTGGTTTTGGTTTATGATTATGTACTGGTATTTTTCTTGGCGCAGCTGGTTTAGCATTTGGATTATTATTTGGCTTTTGCTCACCTGCTTGCTGTTTAGGCCTGTTTTGTTGATTCGGGTTTGGTTTATTTTGCTGATTCGGGTTTGGTTTGTTTTGTTGATTTGGATTCGGTTTATTTTGTTGATTCGGGTTTGGCTTGTTTTGTTGATTTGGATTCGGCTTTGCACTTACATTTGCAGTTGCATTCGGATTTGGTTTCGCATTCGGATTTGGTTTGCGATTATTGTTGTTTTTGTTTTTATTGTTATTTGATTTTTTACGATCATCAAAACGCGTTAACGAATCTTGCCCTACAACATTTTCATAATCTGGTAATTTTACCTCCGCTAAATCTTTAAATTGTTTTGGTTCTAATAAATCAGCAGGCTTTTTATCTTCTGCATTTAATTGAAAAATTTCTTTTGTTCTAGCAATTGATAATGGAATAAATACATCTGGTTCATTTGTATAACTCCACCAAATAATTCGTTTAAAAATATCCGTTTTTTGATGAAATGCATAGCCTTTCTCTGTAGCTAGTCGTTTATTATCTATTTGTGGAAATTCTTTTAAAGCATCTAAATAACTATCTAATTCATAATTTAAACAGCATTTTAATTTTCCACATTGCCCAGCTAATTTTAAGGGATTTAAGGATAATTGTTGATAGCGAGCGGCTGATGTAGAAACTGTTCTAAAATCATTTAACCACGTTGAGCAGCATAACTCTCTTCCGCAAGAGCCAATAGCACCAAGCCTTGCAGCTTCTTGTCTTGCTCCAATTTGTTTCATTTCTATGCGAACTTTAAATTCGCTAGCCATTACTTTTAAAAGTTCTCTAAAATCAACTCGTCCATCGGCTGTGTAGTAAAATACTGCTTTGCTTTTATCACCTTGATATTCAACATCACTAATCTTCATTTGCAAGTTTAACTTAAGCGCTAGTGTTCTTGCCTTAAACATGGCATCAACTTCTAAGCCTTGAGCTTCTTTCCATTTATCAATATCAGTTTGTTTTGCTTTGCGATATATTTTTTTAATCTCAACGCTGTCGTAACTAATATTTTTCTTTTTTAATTGAATTTTAGCTAATTCTCCTGTAATTGAAACAACGCCAATATCGTGACCTGGTGAGGATTCAGTAGCAACTACATCGCCAACATTTAAGGTTAAGCTATTTACATTTCTGTAAAATTCTTTTCTCGAATTTTTGAAACGGATTTCTACAACATCGCATGGAGCTTGACCTTCTGGTAAACTCATGTTTCCAAGCCAATCAAACACATTTAATTTATTGCAACCACCGCCAGTTCCACATGAGCCGTTATTATTACAGCCATTTGGTATTCCTGTTGAATTATTATTTCCTCGCCCCGAAGAGCAACTTGTACATGACATATTTATATAATTGTATTAAAATACTTTTTTAGAGATTTTAATAGATTAATTTAATTAAAACTTAATTGTTTTACTTTTCATTTAAGCTGGATAAATATACTCAATTTTTTAAAATTAAATTAATCTAACTTCTTCAATTTTAAACGACTTATCCTTTATATTTAGACCTTTAAAATAAATATAAAATGGTAGCATTAATTACAGGAGCAACTTCGGGCATTGGAAAACAAACGGCATTATTATTTGCTAAAAATGGGTACGATGTTGTCATTACAGGGCGAAGACAAGAACGCCTATCAGAATTAAAACAACTTATAGAAACAGAATATAAGGTTGCCGTATTAGATTTATGTTTTGATATTACCATCGAAAAAGATGTTGAAAGTGCTGTTAATTCTTTATCTGGGAAATTTAAAAATATTGATGTCTTAATCAATAATGCGGGTTTAGCTGCTGGAATGGCACCAATTCAGAATGGAAATATTAACCATTGGGAACAAATGATTAATACCAACATTAAGGGTTTGCTATATGTTACAAAACATATTTCAAATAAAATGATAGAACAAAAAAAAGGTCATATCATCAATATTGGTTCAATTGCAGGTAAAGAAGTTTATGCAAACGGAAACGTGTATTGCGCCACAAAACATGCTGTGGATGCTTTAAACAAGGGTATGCGAATTGATTTATTACCGCACGGAATAAAAGTTTCGGCAATTAACCCAGGAATGGTTGAAACCGAATTTAGCATTGTTCGTTTTGATGGTGACGAAGAAAGAGCAAAAAAAGTATATGATAATATTGTGCCTTTAAAACCTGAAGATATTGCAGAATCCATTTATTGGATGGCAACTCGACCTGCTCATGTTAATATTAATGATTTAATTATTATGCCAACCATTCAGGCAAATGCAACAACCGTATTAAGGTAATTTATTGATTCTCTGCGTGGCTATTTTATGCATTGCAAACGCATTTTAAATTGCCCTCGTTACGCTCCGCTAAAAGAGGACGAGGTGTGCGAGATGTAGTGATTAAAATGATTGTTTTGCAAATAAAATAAAGATCATAAAGCTAATCCAATACAACAACATGTCAGTAAATATGATTAGCTTTATGAGCCCTATAAGTAAGTTATAAGCAAATTGCATGAAAAACTCCGCAGACAATAGAAATCTAAATTTGACACTTAACTTTATCTGTAGTTTTTTCATTTCGACACTTATGTTTTCGTGTGGACCAAGAAGTGGAATTTCAGAAGACAAAGAAGAATCTGAAGCTTGGTGTGGTACAAAATCAACAGAATCAGAAATTGGAGTCGAAAAAGCAAGCGGCTCAAAATTATTTAAACAAAATTGCGCAGCTTGTCATTCTATGACAGACCAAAAATTTACAGCTATTGGACTAGGAGGTATAGCAGACAGGTTACCAAAACCTGCGGAAGAATACTTTATAAAATATACCTTAAATAATGAAAAACTATATTTTTCTGGGGACAAATATGCAAGAAAATTAAAAGAAAAAAACATGTCTCCAATGCCAGTGTTTGACTCTATATTAACTGAACAAGACGCAAGATTAATTTATCTATATTTGACAAGCCCAATTGCTAAACAAAACTAAGTGATGCAATCAGCTTATAACAGTACCTTTTCCTAATGCGGGCAGAAGTATAAGCATTTGCAAAGCAGTCCCTTCTGGAAAGACATTTATTTTCGCTTTGCAAATGTCCATTAAACAGTTATCTTTATTGTAACATTTCGGTAAAAAGAGTTCCAAGTCGCACTTCTTTTAGGTCCAAAAACGTTTGCAGCAATTAATATGACGACACGAAATATACTTCTCGCTTTGATAATTGGGCTATTGTTTTCAATAAAAACATACGGACAAGACATTCATAGTCATAATATCTATTTCCCTAATAACGAAACTGACATTAATATAAAAGACTCCGAAATCCTTGACAGATTTATAGACTCACTTGAAATTTCGACACATTGTAAAATACTAATCACGGGTTACGCAGACAACGTTGGTAACGAAAAGCTTAACTATTCACTTTCGGAGAAAAGAGCTATTTCAGTAAGAAATTATCTTTTATCTAAAGATATTCTCACAGAAAATTTAACGATACAGACATCTGGACCTGTGCTTGATCCGAATAAAAATAAAAACGAGAATGAGCGACAATTTAACAGGAGGGTGGAAATTAAAGTTTCATGCGACTTAGAAAAAAAAGTGGATTTTAAATCGATTGCAAGTTCAAATCCAAATTTTGAAAATGATACAATTATAAAAGGGAAGAATGGGACAGAATTAAAAATAAAGAAAGGAGCTTTCTATCCTATAAAAATTAAAGATGTTAATATTCAAATTAAGGAATTATCATCCTATTGCGATTCTATTCCAGATGATGTTGAAACCTTAACTGATAATGGCATATGTCTGGCTTCTGGGGGTATGGCTTTTATTTCTGCAACCTATAAGAAAAAGCCAGTGAAAAAAAGTTTTAAAGACGCATTTGAAGTTAAAATCCCCATTCAGCAAAATGATAGCACAATGGATTTCTATATTGCAGTAAAACAAAAAAACGGAAAAATTAGATGGAAGAAAAGTGATGGAAAAATGATTACTGAAAACGGCAAAAAATATTATGTATATGAAACCAACTATATATCATCTTTTGGAATGAACTGTGATAGGATAATCCCTGGTTGTAATATTGATAACGAAAATGTTTTCATCATAAAAACTTGGGTAAAGCGCACTACGGTGAAGTATTATTTTAAGAATAAATTTTCGTTTTATTCCGCAAAACCAATTTCGAAAAGAAGAGTATCAATACCGGCAACAATAAATCCCGATGACATTTATATAGAAGTAGAAGGTTTCAAAGTTTTTTCTTTACGTCATTATAGACAAAAAAAGTTTGGTCCTTTTTATGAAACTAAACAAGTTTACGCCCTTTCTGAACTAAAATATAATCCTCGTAAGAAACAGTATAAATTAAAAGCAAAGTATTTTAAACCTAAAGATCCTAATATAAAGACAAGACAAATTAAAAAGTTTATGAATTGTAATTAACAGCTGCTAACACAAGCTTTATTCAATTTGGGCTGAAGTATAAGGCTTTTGCAAAAGCAGTCGCCCAAACCTCGTCCTCGTTTAGCGTAGCGTAACGAGGATGTTTTAAAAGGGCGTTTGTAACGCCCACTATTATTACATCATCTAATATGCCAAAGTATTTTCACTAAACCATTACCATCAGCATAATCAATTGCACTACTAAAAACATAGTATTGGTCTGCTATTTTATATTTATCACCACCCATTTTAAAATAAATATATGCTTTTACTTTATGCGTTACTAACGCATTTCTAAACTGTCCTCGTTACGCTACGCTAAACGAGAACTAGTAAAATAGAATTTTTCAAACTAAAAAGTATTCAATAAAATTTTGAAAATTTTGCTTATGATTACTTCATAAACAATTCATCGTATTCAGTAATTGAAGTCAATTTTTTATTTCCCTTGTAACCTTTTTGATTAGCAGTTTTAAATAATTCTTTTTCTGAATTACAATCTGTTCGTTTGGCATCTTCAAATGAAAATAAAACAAATCGCATTTCCGTTTTGTTTGTTTCTCTTAATTCAGCCATGTATTCAACTAATAACCATTTATTGTCAAAAGCAATTTTTTTAATATTCTCAATAGTTGATGAACGTTCACCATTATCATTTTCATCAAAACGAACAACATTTTCTTCATTAAATAATTCTCCATCATCCTTAAATAAATTACAGTGTAATGAGTACGGAAAAGTTAATGGATAACGAAAATAATTTCCGAAACCTAAATACGTATAAAATTGTTCGGGAACATTTTCTGATTTGTTTTGATTCGAGTAATCCTTTAACAGCTTTATTTGTTCGTTACTACTTAGTTGTTGATATTGCTCAATATTAAGGGAATCTGACATTTGTTGCGATAAACTATCCGTATAATTTTGAAAAGTATTGGTTGCTTCTTTTGCTAAACTCTCTACTTTATTTACGGCCTTATTTACAAAGGTTACGATGCTAAAAACTAAGCCTATGATGCAAATTAATAAAATAGTTAGCCATGTATATTTAGCAGATTTATTATTTGCAAAACTTATAATCGTAAATACAAGTGCTAGTATTGTTCCAACTAAACAAAGTAATCCCAATGCAAACAATAATCCAGCTGTTGCCATTTTTTATAAAGGAATATTTCCGTGTTTTTTCTTAGGTAAAACAGCCACTTTATTTTCTAACATTTTGAAAGCACGTATTAATTTTTCACGAGTATCTTCTGGTTTAATAACTTCGTCAATATAACCTCTTTCTGCTGCTCTATATGGATTTGCAAAATGTTCAATATATTCTTTTTCTTTTTCAGCTAATTTTGCAGCAGGATCAGTTGATGCCGCAATTTCGTTTTTGAAAATAATTTCAGCGGCTCCTTTTGCACCCATTACTGCAATTTCTGCAGTTGGCCAAGCATAATTCATATCTGCACCAATGTGTTTACTATTCATTACATCATACGCACCACCATAAGCTTTACGTGTAATAACTGTAATACGCGGAACGGTAGCCTCACAAAATGCATATAATAATTTTGCACCATTATTAATAATGCCATGCCATTCTTGATCTGTACCTGGCAAAAATCCTGGAACATCTTCAAATACTAATAATGGAATGTTAAAACAATCGCAAAAACGCACAAAACGAGCAGCTTTTGTAGATGAATTATTATCTAAAACGCCAGCTAAAAATGCTGGTTGATTTGCAACAATACCAATGCTTTTTCCTGCTAAACGAGCAAAACCAACTACAATATTTTCTGCGTAATTTTTATGTACTTCTAAAAAACTTCCTTCGTCAATCGTACCTTCAATTACTTCTCTAATATCATAAGGTTGGTTCGCATTTTCTGGTATGATTGAATTCAGTGCTGTTCTTTTTTCATTTCCATTACTTTCGTAAGGAACATTTGGCGCATCATCTTCGCAATTTTGAGGCATATAGCTCAATAATGCTTTAATGTTATTGATACATTCAATTTCATTAGCGCATGAAAAATGTGTTACTCCCGATTTTGTTGAATGTGCAGATGCTCCGCCTAATTCTTCAGATGTTACTTCTTCGTGCGTTACTGTTTTTACAACGTTTGGTCCTGTTACAAACATATAGCTTGTATTTTCAACCATCATAATAAAATCGGTAATTGCCGGACTGTATACTGCACCACCAGCGCAGGGTCCCATAATGGCAGATAGCTGAGGAATTACTCCAGAAGCCATTGTGTTTTTATAGAATATATCAGCATAGCCTCCTAAAGAAACAACGCCCTCTTGTATACGTGCACCACCGCTATCATTTAAACCAATTAATGGCGCGCCATTTTGCATCGCTAAATCCATTACGCGACAAATTTTTTCGGCATGTGTTTCAGATAATGAACCACCAAAAACAGTAAAGTCTTGAGAGAAAACATAAATTAATCTTCCGTTTACGGTTCCGTAGCCAGTAACTACACCATCACCTAAATATTTTTCGCGATCTAATCCAAACTCAGTCGAACGGTGAGTAACAAACATCCCAATCTCTTCAAAACTGCCTTCATCTAATAAAAAATGTAAGCGTTCTCTTGCAGTTAGTTTGCCTTTTTTATGTTGAGAATCAATTCGTTTTTGACCGCCGCCTAATAATGCTTCAGCTTGTTTTTCTTCTAGTAAAGATAATTTTGAGTTCATATCATTTATTTTTGTTTGGCTCGTTGGAGCTAGTGTCGTATCCATATATTTTAAAATTTAAATATACAATTTTGAAAATAAGTATGCTTCAATTTTTTTGTCTTTTTTTAATAATCCGCCTTCAATGATTCCTTCATTTTTAAAGTCATTTTTTAATAGGGTTTTCATAGATCCTTCATTCCCTTTAAAAACAACAGCTTCTATGCGATTTAAATGATGTGTTTTGTTTAAAAAGTCCATAAATACAGATAATACGTTTGTCATGATTCCTTTATTCCAATAGGATTCTGCTAACCAATATCCTATTTCGTCGCAATTTGAATTAACGCCGTATTTTGCCCTTAAACCTATTCCGCCAATAGCCTCATCATTAGAATTTAAAATATGATAATGCATAATTTTACCATGTTCTTTATTTAAAGTTTGGCAAATTTTGAAAAAAGCTTCCGCATCAGATAATAAATAGGGTGAAGGAAGTTTAAGCATATACTTTTCAATAGATGGATTATTGAGATGTATAGTAATATCCTTTAATTGTGAAGGAGATACTTCTTCCAAAAAATAATGATCATCTATTATAATTTTAGACGACATTTTGTTTTATTTTTTTGTTCCGTGAAATGGTTTTTTGTTTCCGCCAGATTTAGAATGATTGTTTGAAGGACGAGGCTTATCAAATTTCTTTTTATTGGCTTCTGGATTGTATTCAGGCCCTTTTCCAAACGCCTCAGGAATTTCCATTTTCATGACATCCATTCCCATTAAAGCTTCAATGGAAGCAAAACGAGGCTGATCTTTTTCATTAATAAACGTGATAGCAACGCCAGCTTTTTCAGCACGAGCCGTTCTTCCAATACGATGAATATAATCTTCTGGATCAGGTGGCGCATCAAAGTTTACAACTAATGAAATTCCATCAACATCAATACCACGCGATAAAATATCTGTTCCAATTAAAATGCGCAAACGCTTTGCTTTAAAATCACGCATAATTTCTTCGCGTTCTGTCTGCTCTAAATCAGAAGAAAAACCTTTCACCGAATATTTTAATCGGCTAAATGTTTGGTATAACTCTTTAACCTTCTCTTTTGTTGAAGAAAATACAATTACTGAATTAAAGTCTTCATTTTTTAAAATTTCCTTTAATAAATTTTCTTTCTGATTTTCGTAAACCACATAAGCTTGCTGAACAATGCCGGCCGCTGGTTTGGAGATTGCAATATTTATTTGTTCGGGTTCTGTAAGTAAGGCTTTTGCTAAATTTCTGATTTTTGGAGCCATCGTTGCCGAAAACATAACGGTTTGGCGCTTTTCTGGAATATATTTTAAAATAGTTTTTATATCTTCAGCAAAACCCATGTCTAACATACGATCTGCTTCATCCAAAATTAAATGTTCAATGGTATCAAATTTCACATCACCTTGTTGTAATAATGCTATTAATCTTCCTGGTGTGGCAATCACAATATCAACACCTTCTCTTAACGATTTTGCTTGGCGTTCCCATACAACACCGTCTCCACCACCATAAATTGCAATTGAACTTACACCACAAAAGTATGCAATGCCCTCAATTTGTTGGTCAATTTGTAAAACCAATTCGCGTGTGGGCGCTATAATTAATGTATTTAAATGGCGTTTATTAGTTTTAATTATTTTATCTAAAATTGGGAGAACAAATGCTGCCGTTTTTCCTGTTCCCGTTTGAGCGCATGCTATTAAATCTTTACCTGATTGTATCACAGGAATTGCTTCTTGTTGAATTGGCGTAGGTTGTTTAAATCCCATGGATTGTAATCCATCAAGTAATGTTGTGTCGAAATTAAAGTCGTTGAAAGTCAATGGTCGTATTATTTAATTATTTTTAAAGGGCTAATTTACTATTTTTGACTGGTAAAAACTACAAAAATGTATTGGTTAAAAAGTTCAAACATAAAGGTAACTCATGGTTTTTCTACCAGAAACGGTGGAGTTTCACCATCACCTTATGATAGTTTAAATTTAGGTGGAACTGATGATTTGCCTGAAAATATATCTGAAAATAGAAGACGCGCCTTATCTGATTTAGGCATCGAAATGAATCAAGTTTCATATTTGAACCAAATTCACAGCAATTTAGTTTGTAAAGGAATGATTGGTAAACAAACTGGCGATGCATTAGTTACAAATTCTAAAGGATTAGCTTTAGCTGTTGGTGCAGCTGATTGCTATCCAGTTTTATTTTCTGATGAAAAAAATGGCATTATAGGAGCGGCTCATTGTGGTTGGAAAGGAACTTTAGCACGCATTGTAAAAAACACAATCGTTGAAATGGTGTTATTAGGTGCTGAAACAAATCATATTAAGGTAGCGATTGGACAAGGAATTAGTCAGCAAAATTATGAAGTAAGCGAAGATGTAATTTCTCAATTTAAAGAACACCATTTTCCTGAATTCTGTTGGAATGGCCGTCATTTAAATTTGCTGGAAGCAAATCGTTTTGTAGCCTTAGAAAATGGCATTAAGCCTGAAAATATATGGGTAATGAACCGTTGCACTACTGAACCAGACTTTTTTTCTTACAGAAGAGATCATGGAAAAACTGGCAGGATGTGGGCTGTGATAATGATGAAATAATGTGTAATTTTGTCTTATGAAAAAATATTACTTCATAATTTTTGTTTTAATCATAGTTGCTTGTTTTCCATTAGATATGGATGCGCAATGCGCCATGTGTAAAGCTGCCGTGCAAAGCAGTCAGGATAATCCAAATTCAGTTGCCAAAAAATTAAACACAGGCATTTTATATTTAATGGCAGTTCCTTATTTCATGATTGCATTTATTTTCCGTAAACAATTAGTTTCTCTTTATAAAACATTAAGAGGAAAAAATATTCCCGAAGAAGATATTTAGAGATAAGTTTTCTTATACGCCAAATTTTTCACCCCAATTAGACATCAGTTTCATAACTGGTAATAATTTTTTTCCTTCAGCTGTTAATGCATATTCAACTTTCGGAGGAATTACTTCGTATACTTTTCTGCTAACTACCCCATTTTTTTCAAGTTCTCTCAGTACTTGAGTTAACATTTTATCATTGATGCCAACTAATATTTTTTTCATTTCTCCATATCTTTTCGGACCTCCTCTTAAATTCCAAAACACCAAACCTTTCCATCTTCCGCCAATTACAGACAGTGTTAAATCAACTGGGCAGTAAAAATAGGTGCCATCTAAATTATATCGTTTCATCGCTTATTATTTTATATAAAAGTAGGTTTAATTCCAGTTACTTACCAAATGTAGAGTGCTTTCTTTTTGGGTAGTATATTGTTTTGGTGAAGTGTATAAACCAATTTTGCACTATAATTTAAAAATAAAAAACATGGAAAAAGAAGAAGTTAAAAAAACAACCTTAGCTGTATCATATGCTATTTTAGAAGGCAGATGGAATGATTTAGATGTCTTATTAGATAAAGATTTTACTTACACAGGTGATGGATATGTATTTACTAAAGATGAATACATTGGTTTTATGCAAGATATGAAAGCTGCATTTTCTAATTTGAAAATGGAATTTCCACATATTTTGGTTGATGGAGATTTGGCTTCAGTAAGATTTATTTCTACTGCAGTAAATACAGGGAAATTTATGGGAGCTCCTGCAAATAAAAAGAATTTAACTATTCATGGAAATTTTATTCGTAAAGTAAAAGATGGTAAAGTGATGCAAGAATGGCAAACTACAGATTTATTAGGCGTTATGACGCAAATTGGATTTGGTGCCTTACTTGGTTATACTATTTTTGTTGGTGGTTTTAATGTGGAGCAAAAACGACCAGTTAGAAAAAAATAGAAAACAAAAAGCGAATAAGACCTTCTATTCGCTTTTTATTTTAATTTTCTAATAAAACGTTGTATTCAAATGAATCTAAATTGTAAGTTAATTCTACCATTAAATTTTCGATAAATTCTTTTCCGTATTTAGCATAATACATACTAAAATTATCATAACGCTCTTGTGGAATATTATTTGGAAATAGTTTTGTTTTAATGGACCAAATTTGATTAATGTCTGTTTCTGATTTTTGTTTTAGAGCTTTATTAATTTTTTGATTGAGTGATAAAATTCCATTTAAAGCTTTTTGTTTTTCTGCTTCCACACTGCCTATTAAGGATTTGTCGATAGTTGAAACTAAATCTGAAATAGAACCAAAAACGTAGTTTAGAGGCTCATTAAATTCATTCAAATTAACATCAGCATGTTCAGTTTTAATAAATTCTTTCACTAGTTCTTCGCCATCTTTAAATATAGATTCTGTTTCTAAATTTAGTTTTTTGATTTTGTTTTGAGTGCCTTTGTCTATCAGCATAGCAAAATTACGAGGCATTAAAATTGGAAAATTAATTTTATAATTTTCAAATAGTGTTTTGTATTCGAGCCAATACGCTAGTTCGCCAGGGCCGCCAACATAAGCAATATTTGGTAATATTTTTTGTTGGTATAATGGTCGTAAAACCACATTTGGACTCAGTTTTTCAGGCGCTGTATTGATAATGTTTTCTAATTCTTCTTTACTAAAACTTATGACCGTATTTAAAACTTGATAGCGTTCATTTTGTTTTTCAATGCGTTCTCTTAAGTTTGGTTCTGTGTAAAATACATTTATGGTACGCGGTGAAACCTGTGCTCCATAATTTACTTTTAATTGATTAATAGTTTCATTAACAACTTCAAATGCTGTGTTTTTAAATAGGTCTGTTTTAAACTCCTCTTTAAATTGTTGCTTTAAAGCATTGTCGTTTCCATCTAATGTAATTAATCCGTAATCGCCAAATAGTTCATTTACCAAGTATCTTGTAGCATCAGCTAAATTTTTATTTTTTAAATATGCATCTTCAAATAATTGAATTAGATTAGTTGTGTTTTCATTCTCGCCTAAAATATTTTTTAATTCTATTATAACATCTTTTAAACTTTCTGTTTTAAAATTCCCAACGCTACCTTTTTCGTTAGCATTCCAAACAACTTTTTTTCCGAATACATGAACGTGATTTATTTCTTCAAAATCATGATCTTCGCTAGCCATCCAATAAACAGGAACAACGTTTTTACTCGGAAATTCTTTAGATAATGTTTTGCATAAATTAATAGTCGAAATTATTTTATATATAAAATATAAAGGGCCAGTAAACAAACACAACTGATGGCCAGTAGTTATAGTTAGTGTATTTTCATTTGCTAATAGGTTGATTGCACTAATCGTTTTTTGATTTGTATTAGAAACTAATTTTGATTGATTTAGTAAACTCTCAACTAAAATAGTTCTGTTTACATAACTAAAATCTTGTTCATTTAAATAAGATTCAAAATCTTTTTTACCAATATGGTATTTATAAAACGGTTTTACTTTTTCATCTTGATGAAGATAGTCTTCAAAAAGTTTTGAAAATAATTTTGTGTTTTTTATAGAAAAATGTTGGTTGGTAAATAGCATTTGTAAATGTATGTTTTTAGTTATGACAAACCACTAATTATTCCATTATCGTCAATATCCATTCCTTCTGATGCTGGAATTGATGGTAAGCCTGGCATTCGCATCATATTACCAATTATTGGAATTAAAAATCCTGCTCCTGCTGCAATTTCAAATTCACGAACAGTAATTCTAAAATGTATTGGTCTGCCAATGAGTGATTCATTATCTGAAAAAGATTTTTGTGTTTTCGCCATGCAAATTGGCAATTTTGATAAGCCTAATTTTTCAATACGTTTTAAATCTTGCTCAGCCTTTGCGCTAAAATCAACACCATCAGCACCATAAATTTCTTTGGCAATGGTTTCAATTTTTTGTTTCACAGGTGAGTTCCAATCATAAATTGATTTGAATGTATTTTGTTCTGTTTTTTCAATTTCTTCAACAACTGATTTTGCTAAATCCTGAGTTCCGTTTCCGCCTAATAACCAGCCTTTACTAAGCACTGCTTTTACATTTAATTTAGCACATAATGTTATGAGCTCATTAATTTCTTCATCGCTATCTGTTACAAAATGGTTGATTGCAATTACTGGATTGATTCCAAATTTTTTAATGTTCTCAATATGTTTTTCTAAGTTGCAAAATCCTTTTATTACTTTCTCTAATGATGGCGTATTTAATTCACTTGATAATGCTCCACCGTGATGTCTTAATGCGCGAATGGTTGCAACGATAACAACAACACTTGGCTTTAATTTACCATAACCACATTTAATATCCATAAATTTTTCAGCGCCTAAATCTGCGCCAAATCCAGCTTCAGTCACCACATAATCTCCTAATGATAAACCCATTTTTGTTGCTAAAATCGAATTCGTTCCTTGTGCAATATTTGCAAACGGTCCTCCGTGTATAATGGCAGGGTTGCCTTCTAATGTTTGAACTAAATTTGGTTGAATAGCATCTTTTAATAAAATTGTCATTGCATTTTGTGCTTTTAAATCACGCGCATAAACAGGTTGATTTGTATATGTAAAACCAATAAAAATATTTCCAAGTTTTTCTTTTAAATCTGAGATGCTATTTGATAAGCATAAAATTGCCATTATTTCTGAGGCCGCTGTAATATTAAAACCATCTTGGCGCATGGTACCGTTTGCTTTTCCGCCTATTCCAATAATAATGTTTCTTAAGCTTCGGTCATTCATATCAATCACTCGTTTCCAAACAACTGTTCTTGGATCTATTTTTATTTCATGATCATTATTTTGAATAACATTATCGATAATAGCTGCTAAAAAATTATTTGCTTTTTCTATTGCTGAAAAATCTCCAGTGAAATGCAAATTAATATCTTCCATCGGAATTACTTGCGAATGGCCACCACCCGCAGCGCCACCTTTTATGCCAAATACAGGTCCTAATGAGGGTTCTCTTAAAACAACGATGCTTTTTTTGCCAATTTTATTTAACCCTTCGTTTAAGCCAATTGATACGGTTGTTTTTCCTTCGCCTGCTGGTGTTGGTGTTAATGCAGTTACTAAAATTAATTTTGAAGATTTTATTTTTTCTTCATTAATTAAATGTAAAGGAAGTTTTGCTTTATACTTACCATACATTTCTAAATCATCCTCCTTGACGTTTAATTTTTCGGCAATTAATTTGATGTGAATTGGCTGAACGGATTGTGCAATTTCTATATCTGTCATAAATTATTTTTAGTCTCACAAAACTACCACCTATTTTTAAAAATCAAACAGATTTAGGATTATTAATCAAACAATAGACTAACTCTATCTTTTTTAATCTCAAATTATCACCAAAACACGCCACATTTTTCTTCACAATTATCCATTATCAACCTTCTATTAACATTAAAAAAGCTATTTATCAAGCACTTACAATTTGTTAAATATGATTTCGGTTAATTACTTCCTTTTTTGTTAATAACCCGACTTTATTAGGCACTAAAGCCTTCGTATTTTTAATTATTAAACACAATCGTATTAATGAGTTTACAAGTTAATGTAAAAGATTTATTGTCAAATTTATACACCAATCGTGGTGTAATAGAATTGCTATTTGGTCAACGCGATCAAATTACAGTAAATGAATTATTGGGTAGAGATGATATTAGTGAAGAGCAGTATCGTAAATTAGTTTCTTTAGATATTTTATTTGAATATGAAAATGTAGTTAGCTTGAACGATGCAGTAGTAAGCATGTTTGAAGACTTTATGGAAATTGGGGAAGTTACTCCAGGTTTCATAAATGACTATATCAACGAATTGAAACGTCACATTCGCTTTTATCAAGAGGCGCGTGAAATGCGTTTTTTGCGTAGCATAAAAAAATATTTGAAACGAATAAATTCAACGTTAACGCGCGAAATTATTAAGCTTCAAAAAAATGTGGATGATACCTATAAAAATGAAGGTAACTATCGCATTAAATTACAAAAGCTTGAAGACTACCGTGAAAAGCGCGATACAATCATTGATTTTATTAAACAAACATCTGCAATTGTAGATGAAACACGTGTTTTATTTAATATTACAAATGATACAGAATTGTTTGGAATTGTTTCTTCGTTGAAGTCAAGCTTGATTGAAAATCTCGATTTCTTGATTGAAATTCAAACAGATATTACTGATTTCATTAATAAAATTCAGTTCCAACTTGATGTTTATAAAAAGGCACAACGCTTAAAAGAAGTTAAAGACCATGGTGCTTTACATTACAAAACTAATTTTAGAGAAATTGTAAGCAACATCAATACGCTTAAACACAACGGACACAAAACACCAAAAACAAAAATTCCAATCGAGTTTTTGTATAGCGATGAAGGACATGTGTTGTGTAAACGCATAGCCGAGAAATATAAAATTACGCGTTTAATGGTGAGAGGAGTTGCTGATAAAATGTCGGTTAACTTTAAGGATAAAGGTCTTGAACAAAACATAAAATTAGATACAGAAAAATTAGTAGAACGTTTTTTAATTCAAACAAAACATAATCTTTTCGAATATTTAATAGAATATAAATTCCCGAAAGCGATTGGTAACGTATCTTTTGAAGACAGACTTTCTTTGTTTGTTGAAATTGCAATGGAATATCAAACTAAGTTGGATTTTAAATACAGACTTCAATATCATGATTATGTGGAGGATGTTACAAATCTTAAAAAACGATTAGGTTATACATTGATTTTGCCAATTAAGGAAAAGGCAAAAAAAGAAAAAGTGAAATAAAAAGATTAATACGATAATATAAAATCAACATGGAAGACTCAATAAATTTTAACTTACCAAAACAGACACACGATATTTTTTCAGTGATGGCTCGTGGCGCTTTTATATCAAGCAATGGTAGTCGTGATGGAATGAATAGATTATATGATGTTATTAATAATCCCGAAAATTTTGATAGATTACAAGCTTACTTTAATGTAATTAGATATAACATTGAACGTGGAAATAATTTTTTCTATTTCGCTAAACTAAGTGAGCCAAATAGTGAAATTGAAAAAAAGCTTGAACGTTTTGAAAGATATATTGATATTATAGACTTGTTTGCGAGTATGGATAATAAAATCGGTATTGGTTCTCGTTTTCGTCCAGGAGAAATTGCAGAAGAGTGTAATGCAAATGTTCGTTTGAAACAAAAATTACAAAAAATTCCTTTATACCGTTCAGAAACATTGCACAATAAAGTACGTGAAATATGTGATTTAATGAGCCGCGATTCTTTTTTAGAATTGGAAGACGAAAAATCAGAATCTTATAAAGTTTTAGATTCTTATTCTTACTTATTAGAAATTATTAATTCTGTTGCAATTTATGAAGACGGCACTAGTACTGATGATACTCAAGGTTTAATTTATAACTAAAACAAAAAAAATGAAATTATTAATTGTATTCTGTCTTTTAGTGACGTTCCAAGCTGGTGCGCAAACTAAATATTCAACCATGGACTCAAGTTTTATTAACTTCCATAAAAATATTTCTGCTGGAGAAAGAATGTATGCTAAGGATTCTTTATTATATGCTTATGCTAAATTTGATATTGCATTTGCTAATTATAATGGGGAAATATATCCTGGTCATTATTTTAAAGCCGCTATGTGTGCCTTATCAATTAAGGAAGAATATAAAGCCTTGACTTTTTTAGAAAAAGCTGTTAAGGCTGGTTACGATATAGATAGTAATCAAGTTTCTAATATTATTTTTTATAATCAAAATACGAAAAAAGAATACCAGGCAAATATTTCTAAATGGCAAGCTGAAGGTAAGGCAAATAGAAATTTAGTTTGGGAAAAAGAAATAATGGCTTACACTGAAACTAGTAAAAAATTTACAACGCCAGTTTATAAAGCTGCATTTGATTTTTGCGCAAAGTGTATGAGTAATCCAACTTGTAATAAAGCAACGCCAGATTATAAATCAAAATATAAAATGGTTATTGAAAAACGAAAAGCAGATTCTTTAGTTGCCATTAGTTTAATAAAGAATATCAAGCAGTTTGGTTTTCCAAATATGAAATTAATGAATAAAAATGCTTGTGCTACAGCTCGAACTATTTTAATGAATTACGATTCGGATGCGAAAAATGAAATGTTGAACGATATGTTTGTAAAAGCTCTAAAAGCTGGACAAATTTCTCCTGAATATTATGGAACCGTAGTGGACAGAAGAACCGTATTAAGTGCTTTACCAATGATTTTTTATGAACCAAACTTAGGTTATGAAAAAACATTAGGAAAAGAAGCGATTACAGTAAATGAAAAACGTAAATCAATTGGGTTATATCCAATAGTTGTTTTAAATGCTGCTGCTCCCAAAGTTAAAGAAAAACCAAAAGATCCTAAAGCACCAAAAGTAAAAGAGGAGAAACCAGTATCTGTTGGTTTATATGATTATTAAAAATTGAATTAGATAGAAATAAATTGTTGAATGTATTGAGTAATTAAATCTCAAAAGAATAATAGAAATAAGAAAATGGATAATTGCAGAATATTAAATAGAATTGTACAAATTAACATTGCCAATGTAAAGTATACCGATTTGGAATTGAGTGGTAATACGTGTTTTGTTGGTACAAATAACTTTGGAAAAACATCATTGCAACGTGCAATTTTATTTTTCTATAGTGCAAATACACGTGGTTTAGGTATATCACCTTCACAAAAACCTTTTGATGAGCATTATTTTAAATTTGAAAATTCATATTTAATTTATGAAATCCGTACAGAAGACAAGCCGTTTTTTGTTATTGTATATCGCCACAATAAATTAGTGTTCCGTTTTATTGATGCAGAATATAGCCCTGATTTTTTCTTTAACGAAAATGATGAGGCTTTAAAAATTAAAGATGTATTAGCTGGGTTTGATAAACGTGGCATTTTTTATTCAGGACAAATTGATACGTTTGAGCGTTACCGTAATATTTTATACGGAACAGAAACAGACAAGACGTTAACTAAATTCCATTTATTAAAAGGAAACGAAAAATATCAAAATATTCCGAAATCAATTACAAACGTTTTCTTAAGTTCGAAAAGTAGTATTGATAGTCGTTTTATTAAAGACTTTATTGCAAACTCTCTTTCTACTGAAAATAGTAGTATTAAATTGGAGCAAGTTGATAGACAATTACGTCAATTCAACGAAAAGTATTCGGACATTGAAACTTATTTGAAAAAAGAAACTCAACAATTAATTGAGTTTATTGATAAAAAATATGACCAAGTGCACATGCTGAAAGGCGCACAAATGGAAATGGCTGATAAGCTTGGAAGTAGTTTACGCTATGCTGAAACACAAAATGAAACGGTTATTAAGGCTTCACAAGCTAAACAAGAAGAGTTAGATAAAATAACTGAAATTCATGATGATCAAAAAATTGCTTTAGAAGAAAAGCAAAAAGATGTGCGTGAAGAAATTGGTTATTATGATAGAACGATTCGCGAAGCCAATAAAAAATTAAAAGAGTACAAAGAAAAAAATATTGAAGAAGCGGTTGAGAAAAATTCTGAGCGTGATAAACTTCAAGTAGATTATAATATTGCTCGTCGTGAGTACGAATCTTTAACATCCAATGTTCAAAGTATTGAGATGAAGTATTCTTCTTTGATTGAACAGTTAAGAAATGAAAAAACTGCTTATGTGAATAAAATAAATTCACGTACTAGCGAAATTTTTAATCATTATAATGAATTGCAGTTGTTGCAAAAAAATGAATTCAATAAAAAAGATGCTGAATTTAAAAATAAACGCGAAGAAGCTTTAACAGAACTAAACGCAGAGGTTACAGCAAAACAAATTGAATATAACGAATTAAAAGCCGAAGAGAAAGTAATTCGCAATACCCGTTTTTATGAAACTGAAATTAAAGGTCAAGAAACTGAAT
>JBBQKU010000045.1:0-28798 GCA_038327195.1 Bacteroidota bacterium
AACTCGCCTTTTTCTACTTCAGCTATTACTTGCAATTTAAAGGCTAAACTGTAATCTCTTTGACTACGCCTCTTCTTTTGTTCTTCTTGATTCTCCATCTTTTAAGTTGTTTTGGTGACAACCTATTTCAGGACGAGAGAATAAACAAAAAAAAAGCTGAATAAATTATTCAGCTTTTTTTTTGTAATTTTTGATTTTAATTTAGTAAGAAGAAAAACCTTGTTTTGCAGTAACTTTATGTTCAATTAATAAACCAACACATGCAGCATCCATAGGTTTATGACTATCTTTTTCAGTAGCTCCTTTAGGAACAGTTAATTCGATAATTAATTGACGAGTACCAGTGCTTTGAAATTCAAATAATGGCTCATTTTTAGCAGTAGCATTATCGTATAATAATTCGTTAGTACGAGCATCAAAAATTTTATATGCTAATTTATCACCTAATGTAGTTTCGCAACATACATTAATACGGTAATCCATACCTTTATAAATTACACATCGGATTTTTGACGTCATACCTTGATTAAATAATCCACTTTTAGATTGTGCATTATAAATCCAAGGAGCATCACCTTTAGAATTTTCTACTTCACAATATTTTCTATGAAATTGACCACAAACACTAGTTTGAGCATCAATAGAAATTGCAGCAAGAATAAATAGAGATAAAAATATTTTTTTCATTTTATTAAATTTTATTTTGTTAAAGTAAATGAGTTTCTTATAGATTTTATTTTTTCTACAATGTTTTTGTATTGTTCAGCAGTTAAAACAAGATCTTTACCACCACCTAATATTTTTTTATTTGAATCTTTACTTGTTATTGTTGCAGCATCTTTTTCTTCAATTTTTGTAAACTCTGTTTGTAATTCTTTAAATTGAACTAATACAGAAGCTACGCTAGCATCACTTTCGTGTTTTTTCAAAAATTCAATTAAATTATCTAACGTATATTTTTGATCAGCTAAACGTTCAACAATTGGACTTTTTGCTTCATATTTCCCTAAACTAGTAGCAATAAATAAACTTTCAATCCAACCACCAGCAACAACTAATGATAATGTTGGTCCTTGTTTTGACGCTTCTAACGTTTCAAAAGATGAGAAATAAACATCATCAGTAATTACAGATAAAGAATCAGGGTTTCCGATATTATCTTGTAAACGTTTTAAAACCTCAGGCTTAATAGCTGAAGAAACACCAATTTGATCACCTAATTGTTTTACAGTTTTAAAATATTTTAATGCTTCAGCACCAATTTCAAAAATACTGCAGTAACTTAAATCACAACTGTAAATACCAAAATTTAATGCTTTTGATTTATTATCGCTATAATTTTTTTGATTATCAGGGCTATTTAAAAAACTTACGTTTTTATTATTTTTTCCTCCAACCATTTTAATAAAACTCAACATTTCACCTGGAGATGGAACTTGAAAAAATGTTTCAGTTAATTGAGAAACTTCAACTTTTGCCGAATCAGAAACAGTAATTTCGTCACTACTTTCAGCTTTCTTATCGTCACCACAAGAACTTAAAACTGTTGCACTAACAACAGCAGCTAATATAATTAAATTTTGCTTTTTACTAATCATTGTCATTTATTTGTTAATATTTATTGATTAAGAAATTACTTTTTTTACTAAATCTGCAGCTTCTTGTAATTGAATCGCTGAAAACACTTTCAATCCAGATTCATCAATTAATTTTTTAGCAGCTTCAGCATTAGTTCCTTGTAAACGAACAATAATAGGAACATTAATCGTACCCATATTTTTATAAGCGTCAATTACTCCTTGTGCTACTCTATCGCATCTTACAATTCCACCAAAAATATTAACTAAAATAGCTTTTACATTTTTATCAGCTAAAATAATATGAAAAGCTTTTTCAACACGTTCAGCATTTGCAGTACCACCAACATCTAAGAAATTAGCTGGCTCACCACCACTTAATTTAATAATATCCATAGTTGCCATTGCTAAACCAGCACCGTTAACCATACAACCAACGTTTCCATCTAATTTCACATAGTTTAATTCTGCTTTACGAGCTTCAACGTCAACTGGATTTTCTTCCATTTCATCACGCATAGCTTCAATATCTTTATGGCGATATAATGCATTATCATCGATAGTTACTTTTGCATCAACGGCAATAATTTTATCATCCGATGTTTTTAATACTGGATTAATTTCAAACATAGATGAATCTGTTGCATCATAAGCTTTATAGAGAGCAGCAATAAATTTTGTCATTTCTTTAAATGCATTACCACTTAAACCTAAATTAAAAGCAACTTTACGACATTGAAAATCACGTAAACCAACTTTTGGGTCAATTTCTTCTTTCCAAATTAAATGTGGAGTAGCTTCAGCAACTTGCTCAATATCCATTCCACCTTCTGTACTATACATTATAATATTACGTCCAGTTGAACGATTTAATAAAATACTAATATAAAATTCTTTAGTAGGAGTTGCACCAGGATAATATACATCTTGCGCAACTAATACTTTACTAACTAATTTACCTTCTGCGCTTGTTTGAGGAGTAACTAAGTGCATACCAATTATGTTAGTTGCAACTTCTCTTACTTTATCTAAGTTTGGTGCAAATTTTACACCGCCCCCTTTACCACGACCGCCAGCATGAACCTGAGCTTTAACTACAACGCCGTCGCATTTATAAGTTTCCATTACTTGTTTAGCAGCTGCTACAGCTTGCTCTGGAGTTTCAGCAACAATACCTTCTTGTATTGCAACACCAAAACTCTTCAATATACTTTTTCCTTGATATTCGTGAATGTTCATAATAAGTGAGTTCTAAATTTGTCTTCAAAAATAAGATTTTTATTGTAAATCTAACCTTTTTTAGCAAAAAAATGCAAAACAAAGACCCAATTACTTCAAGCGCTTAAAATAATCCAACATAATCAGCTTTAACCCATCCTTCATTCCCATTTTCAAGCTTAATATTAACCCACTGATTGTTCTTACTCAAAACGGAAACTTTTGTTCCTTCATGAAGGTTAAATTTAGTTTCAGAAATTACATTTGGTTCGGATAAGATTTTAACCTCATGCTGTAATATGATTGCATAATTCATTTGATGGTTATAATTTAAGGAAGAATATCCTAAAATCATTGATCCAATAAATAATATCAAACAAAATATGCCAACAAAAAAACCAATGCGCTTTAAAAATAATGGTTTAGAAACAAAAAATAAAAACAATAAAATTAAACTGCTAGCAAAACTTATTATACTTATCCATGCCCATCCAGTAGATGTATAATAATTTATGATTGTTGATTTAAGAGCTCCAATAAAATAATTTTCTTTATTCTCAATTTTATCAATTGTTTTGGTTTTAGCAATTTTTAGGTTAACTTTTATATCTTGATTTTTAGGACTAATCTTTGCTGCTAATTCATAATTATATATTGCTTTCCCAATTTGATCTACTTTAAAATAGCAGTTACCGAGATTATAATACAGATAAGCGGATGTAAAATTTTGATTTAAAATACTATCATAAATTACAATTGCTTCTTTGTATTTTTTTTGATCATAAAGTTTCTCTGCTTGAATTGATAAATCAGTACTAGCAAATACTTTTATTGAAGTAAAAAAAATTACAATAAATATATAAGCAAAAATTTTCATATTATTTTCCTTCTAAATCGGCAGAAGTACCATAAGTTGCAGGTAACGAAACATTTAATAATCGTAAATAAACCGTTAATTGCCCACGATGATGATATAAATGATTCATACACCAAGTTCTTACAACTCCAACTTTTGGTGCAGTAAAATAAATTTGATCTGCATTACGCATTGTCCAAGGTTTCATTAAATCATCTTCAGTAGTATTACTTAATATAGCAATTGATTTTTCTACTAAATCATCATGAAATGCAACTAACTCTTCAGCTGATTTAAATTCTTTTGGTTTATAATCCATTTTCGAAAAATCTAATTCGTCCATCACTAAACACTCTTTCCACCACCCAGAAATTTCGGCTACATGACTCGATAAATTTTTTAACGACATCGATTTTTCATGCGGCTTATAATCTAATTTATCAAATGGCACAACTGCTAACAAAGCTCTAGTAGCTACTGCTTCTTGTTTTATTTCGTGAATAAAAGCTTCCATTCTGTTTTTTTTATCAAATTCC
Source organism: Bacteroidota bacterium (assembly GCA_038327195.1). Taxonomy (GTDB): domain Bacteria; phylum Bacteroidota; class Bacteroidia; order B-17B0; family Aurantibacillaceae; genus UBA4416. Next base: position 4,188 of record JBBQKU010000045.1, read on the forward strand.
ATTATTGTGAGTTTTAAATTACTTTTTTATTATTTTTTTATTTGTTCTTCAATTTGTGAAATCAATTCCAGTGTATCATTATAAACTTTATTTAAATCGCCAGTAACAGCACTTGGTGCATATTTAGCGTACTCGCATGTATTTAATGTTTCTATAACTTTTTTAGTTGTTTCATCTTTTACATTTCGAGATAATAACATTTCTGATATTTTTTCTTTTGAAAAATCAACTACGGACATCGCAAATTTATCTCCAATATAATTATTAAGTGCATTTAAAACTTCATCAAAAAACAAATCCTTACTATTTGTTTTTAAATGTTTTTCAGCAATTGACAATTGTTTTTTAGCCAATTTTGCTGCTTTTCGCTCTTTAACTAATTGTAAATTGCTATTCGCTTTTATGTGTTGTTTCATTAAAAATAATCCCATCACAAATAATAAAAAAGGTATAATTAATAAAATATAATGCTTGAGCGAAGAGAAAAATTCATCATCTACTGGCTTCAACTTTAAGTCTCCTGTTTTAATATATCTTAAATCATTTTCAGTTTCTTTTACCTCTTTTTTATTTGAAGATATAATTTGAGCACTAGTTCCATCACCTTGAAGAACCTTTAAATTTAATGTAGGAGATGGAATTGTTATGTATTTCTTTTTAGATGCATCAAAATAACTAAAGCTGAGATTATCTAAAACAAAGTCGCCTTGTTCTCTTGGAATAATTAAATAATCATAGGTTTTACTTCCTGATACTCCACCTATTGTTTTAATATTTTCATTTATTTTAGGGTCATAACTTTCGAAACTTTCAGGTAGATTTAATCTGATTGGCTCAACTAATTTTATATTTCCATTCCCGCTAATAGTTATTTTAATATTTACAGCGTCATTAGCCTTTACTTCGTTTTTATTTAGACTAACTTTATAATTAAAATCACCAACTGCACCACTAAAATCTATAGGTTTATTTTCTGTTGGCAAATCAATCACATCAACTTTAACTGCTTTACTTTTAACCTTTATAACTACATCTTCATATCCACCTGTTCCAAAAAATTGTTCAAATATATTGCGAGGTTGTCTTTTTGTTTGACGCCTTACAACGCAATCTAATTCAACCGGATCTATTGATATGTTACCAATTCTTTGTGGAAATAAATAAACTTTGTTATAATCTGCAACGTAATAATTGATGCCATTTACATTTTCTTGTTGAAGATTTATTTGTTGGGTATTGTTTTCTTGTTGAGCCCAAAATCCATTATAGGGAGGAAATTTTACGTTTTGAAAACCTCTTAAATCTACCCTTGAATATACTTTTTGGGTAATAGTGATTTGTTCACCTAAATAGCATTTTGTTTTACTTAAATAAGTTCTTACAAATAAGTCTTCATTTGTTAATTCAGTTGCATATTGGTTTTTTTCTTTACCAGTAGTTTGTTGTGGTTGTGCATTTTGCTGTTGTTGTTGTTGTTGTGGCTGGGTATTTCCTTTCACAACTTCAATAACAATTGGCTTAGTTTCTAATTTTTGATTACCAGACATCACAGAGGCTGAACCAATTGTAAACTTACCTTCTGTTTTTGCTAAAATGTATAACGATAAAGTTGTTGATTGAGAAACCGTTCCATTAACCATACTAATACTTTGGCTTTGGTTTGGTCCCGAATAAATATCAAATCCTTTAAAATTCGGATATATCAAATTACTCCCACTTCCGTTTAATGTAAACGCAACTGTAAAAATTTCTCCTACAGCTACTCTATTTTTACTGACTTGGGCTATAAATGCAGGGGATTGCGAAAAGGAAAATGAAGAAATAAATAAACAAATAAACAAAAGTCTCATTCCTAAAGCCTCTCCAAAGGAGATGGGAAGATTACGTTTATTAACACTAAACCTTCTCTCAATGAAATGAGAATAAAATATATTTGATATGTGTAATTTAAAACTCAATTTTATAATCCATTATTCATTTCAAAAAACCAAGAACTTATTTCTAAAAACATAAGGTTTACCAGTCTTTTTCAACTTTTATCTTCTGACTTGGATCACCTTTTTTCTTACGAAGTGATTGCATTTTTTTCTCAGAATTTTTTAAAGCATTCAACATTTTTTCAGCCTGTTCTTTGCTCATTTGAGGTTGTTGGGCTTCTTGCTTATCTTTATCGTTTTTATTATTAATGTCTTCTTTATCTTTTTCTCCCTTATCTTTTTTGTCTTCGGGTTTTTCACCTTCCTTTTTCTTATCGTCTTTTTTCTCGTTTTTCTTTTGTTGATCTTGTTGTTTTTTTAATTCACGTTGAGCATAGGCTAAATTGTAGCGAGTATCCTCATCTTTTGGATTTAGTTTTAAAGCTTTTTTGTATCCTAAAATTGCATCTTCAAAACTCTTTTGTTTCAGTTTTGAGTTTCCGTAATTATGCCAAGCTCTTTGTATTGTATCTGCATTTGAAACAGATTTTGCAACAACTTCAAATTGTTGAGCTGCTTGGTCGTAAACCAAATTAGCTGCCGAATCAGGAGTCATTTTTTTATTTGGAGGCGCAATTTTACCCGCTTTAATGAGTTCAGCAGTTTTATATAAAGCGTCGCCTAAATTAAAATTAGCTTTAAAATAATCAGGTTTTTCTTTTAAAGATTTAGCGTAATAATTAGAAGCTTCTAATGGTTTTCCTCCAAAATAAGCATCATTACCTTTCCGTAAGCTTATTTTTTCTGTTTGCGAAAAAGCACTAATCGTTAGCGTTAAGCAAAAAATAGATAGATATATATTTGAATTACGCATTTGTTGATTTAAATAAATTTATTTTTTTCCAAAGTTTACTTACTCGCTCCGAAATAAAAGTTTCTATTATTAATAAAAGTAAAGCAGCCATTAAAAAGATTTGAAATTGATCTTCGTAATCGCTATACATTTTACTTTCCATTTGTTTCTTATCTAGTTCTGCTATTTTTGTAAGTATGGCATCTAAACCTATATCAGCACTGCTTGCTTGTACATAAACACCTTTAGTTGCCTCTGCAATTTCTTGCAAAATTTTAGCATCTAATTTTGTTACAACCGTATTTCCGGCATTATCTTTTTTGTAACCTGCAGCATAACCATCAATCATATTAGGAATAGGAACACCTTCTGCAGAACCAACACCAATGGTATGAATAACAATGTTTTTTTTAGAAGCTTCTTCCGCCGCTGAAACAGCACTTTCTTTTGCTTCCTCATTATTTTCACCATCTGTAATTACAACAATGGCTTTGTTTTTTCCTTCATCTTTTCCAAAACTTTCTACTGCTTTATTAATGGCATCAGCAATATTTGTTCCCTGTGTAGGAACAATTTTGGTATTTATACTCTCTAAAAATAATTTGGCAGAACTATAATCAGTTGTGATTGGCAATTGCACATAAGCCTCACCTGCAAAAACAATAATCCCTAATCGATCGCCCTGCAATTTATCAATCATATTTTCAATAGCCATTTTAGCTCTTTCTAAACGATTTGGCGATAAATCCTGAGCTAACATACTGTTTGAAACGTCTAAACAAACCATAATATCTGCCCCTTCGCGTTTTACTTCTTGCATTTTAGAACCAGTTTGTAAATTACACAAGCCTAAAATCAAAAAAGAAAAACCAATTAGAAACAAAATAAACTTGGTAGTTTTTTTTGCATTTGAAACATCTGGAATTAATTGATTGATTAATCCTAATTCGCCTAATTTTTTAAAATTCTTTTTTGTGCGATAACGATACCATATATAAATAGCAACAAATAGTGGCAATAAGCCAAAAGCATAAAAGAATATATGATTTTCAAATTTATACATTATGGAATGGCTTTAAAAACAAATCGTTTCAATAAAAATTCAATTAATAAACAAATTGCAGCTGCTAAGGCTAATGGTAAAAAATGTTCTGATTTATTACTGAAATTCTTTTCGCTAATAATTGTTTTTTCTAACAAATCAATTTCTTTATAAGTCTTTTCCAAACTCTCTCGATCAGTTGCCCTAAAATATTTTCCACCCGTCATTTTACTAATTTGTGTCATCGTTGCATCATCAATATCAACATCCACATAATCATATTCCATTTCACCATTTGGATAAAGCGCAACAGGTTGTAATGCTTTTCCTTTACTACCTACTCCAATACAATATACTCTTACTCCAAATGTTTTAGCAATATCAGCAGCAGTTAGTGGAGCAATTTCACCAACATTACTTACTCCATCCGAAATTAAAATAACAACTTTACTTTTTGCTTTACTATCCTTAACTCGCGCAACACCATCTGCTAAACCTAATCCAATAGCGGTTCCTTGATCAAGCATACCGGCCTTAATATCGCCAAACATATTTTTAATAATTTTATGATCGGTTGTTAAAGGGCATTGGGTAAATGCTTCACCTCCAAAAATAACCAAACCAATTTTATCATTAGGTCGAGCATCAATAAAATCACCTAACACTTCCTTAGCAACTTCCAATCGGTTTGGTTTAAAATCTTTTGCTAACATCGACAAGGAAACGTCTAAACTTATAACAATATCAATACCTTCTGTTTTTGTATCCTTCCAGCTACTTCTGCTTTGTGGACGAGCAATTGCTAATATTAAACAAGAAAGTGCAATTAATCTTAATAAAAATAGAACATGTCTGAATTTTGCTTTTAAAGAAGATTTAATGCCTGTAAATAAATTTAAAGAAGAAAAATTAACCTCTCCTTCATACGTTTTTAATTTATAAATATACCAAGCCAATAAAATGGGAATGATTATAAATAACCAAAACCATTGTTTTTCAGCAAATTGTATATCTTTAAAATAATTAAGCACCCTTTGTTTCGTTATTAGTTAGTACTTCTTCTCTTTTAGTTCCGTTTACAAAATCAAATGCATTATTTAAAGTTAAGGTATGTTCTGCCTCAATTGGAATTTGTTTTGCAAATTTCACAAAATCAGAAAGCGTTAATATTTGAGTTAATTTCCCTTTACTTTCATTGTCAACCACTTGAGATTTAAACACTTTTATAATTTCATCAGAAGTAAGTTCTAAGGCATTAATTTTAAAACGTTCTTCAATATATAATCGAACTGTATCAGCTATTGATGAATAATATTCTTTCGTTTTATTATCCTTCCAAATAGCCTCTTGTTTAATTTTTTCTAAAGTTTCAAGTGCCGTAATATGAGGCGGAACTTTTGGAGTATCATCAATGATGATTTCAACTGGAGCTTTTTTAGTGAGTTTTTTAATCACCAAAATTAAAATAATAAGGGCTACTAATATTCCAAAACCCCAATAAGCATATGGTAAATACCAACGCCAATCAAAAGGCTCATTTAAGGGTGCTTTTATATCTTTTACTTTTGCAATAGAAGTATCTGTTGGTACAGAAAGAACTTCAAGCATTAATAATTCAGTAAGTTTTGTATTTGCTGTATCATTATTAATAATAAATTTAAAACTAGGAATGGCATAATATCCAGAATCAAATGAAGTAATTAATAACTGCATGTGTTGCTGAATAATATCTGGATTATTTTTATCTGGAAAAGTAGTGTCAATTTTTGTAACACTTAATACTTCAATTTGCTTGATAATGGTATCTTCAAAACTAGGCCATTCAATAGAAAGATTTTTTTCTAGCTTGGCATTATAATTCATATAAATATCTAAACGAGTTTGTTCTCCTATTCTTATTTTACTCGTATCTAATACAGCATGAACTTCTACCTGCGATTTAGCAGCCAATACACAGAAAATAAAAGAAAAAAAAGTTAGCACTTTTATAAGTCTTATTTTTTGTGTTATAAACATTAATATATTTTCTTTTTTATTCATTTTGTTTTTGTTCTCGACTTCGCTCGAACTGACAAATTTATTTTTATATTTTTTTAATTCCTTTCGTCTCTCTTGTCTCTTTATTCTCTTCAATCTTTTTAAATCCTTTGATTATCTCTTTTTAAATAAATTCATCAATGGTTTAATATAGCCTTCGTGAGTAAAAATGGTTGTAAAATCTACTCCACTTTTGTTAAATGTACTTTTCAATTCAGCTTCAAATTTTAAATTATTTACTTTTTGTTGATGTTGAAATTGTTTGCTACTAGTATCAACCCAAATAATTTTTCCTGTTTCATTATCTTTTAACTTAATTAAACCAACATCAGGTAGTGTACTTTCATGAATATCATTTATGCGCAAAGCAACTAAATCATGTTTTCTATTTGCAATTTTCATAGCATCCGTAAACGAATGTGTATCACAAAAATCAGAAATTAAAAAACAAATACTTTTCTTTTTAATAATATTAGTCAAATATTTTAATGCCAATTCAATATTTGTTCCTTTTTGTTGAGGCTCAATATTTATAAGCTCTCTAATGATTCTTAAAATATGAGATTTCCCTTTTTTGGGTGGAATAAATTTTTCAATTTTATCACTAAAAAATATAACACCAATTTTATCATTATTTTGAGAAGCTGAAAATGCAATAACAGCGCATAATTCTGTAATTAAATCTTGTTTCAATTGTTTTTGTGTTCCAAATTTTCCGCTGGCACTCACATCAACCAAAATCATTACACTTAATTCGCGTTCCTCTTCAAATACTTTTACGTAAGGTGTTCTTAATCGAGCTGTTACATTCCAATCAATGGTTCTTACATCATCACCTGGCGTGTATTCGCGAACTTCACTAAATGCCATACCGCGTCCCTTAAAAGCAGAGTGATATTCACCAGAAAAAATCTGGTTACTCAACCCTTTGGTTTTAATTTCTATTTTCCTTACTTTTTTAAGTAATTCTGCAGTCTCCACTTTTACGTGTTTTTAGTTTTTGGTTATTAGTTTTTGGAGGTATAGTTAAATTAATTTATTTAGTTTCTAATACTGTTTTCTAAAAACTAAACTCTAACAACTAAAAACTATTATGGTACTTCAACAGCGTTTAATAATTCATTAATGATATGTTCTGTTGTAATGTTTTCTGCCTCTGCTTCGTAAGTTAAACCTATACGATGGCGCATTACATCTAAACAAACCGCACGAACATCTTCTGGAATGACATAACCTCTGCGTTTAATAAATGCATAAGCTTTTGCTGCTAATGCTAAATTAATACTTGCACGTGGCGAACCTCCATAAGAAATTAATGGAGCAAATTTTTCTAATTTATAATCTTTAGGGAAACGAGTTGCAAAAACAATATCAATAATGTAACGCTCAATTTTCTCATCCATATAAACATCTTTTACAACATCTCTCGCAGCTAAAATATCTTCTGTTTTTAAAACAATATTTGCTTTTGGCATTCCTTGACGAGAAATATTTGAAGCAATTACTTTGCGCTCATCTTCTTTTGTTGGGTAAGTAATAACCACTTTTAACATAAAACGATCCATTTGAGCTTCAGGTAAAGGATACGTTCCCTCCTGCTCTACTGGGTTTTGGGTTGCTAATACTAAAAATGGATTTGGCAATTTAAAAGTTTCGTCACCAATGGTAACTTGTTTTTCTTGCATGGCTTCCAATAAAGCCGATTGAACTTTTGCTGGAGCACGGTTAATCTCATCCGCCAAAACAAAGTTTGCAAAAATGGGTCCTTTACGAATCGAAAACTGTTCTTGTTTTTGATTGTAAATCATTGTTCCAATTAAATCGGCTGGTAATAAATCGGGGGTAAATTGTATACGACTGAATTTTGCATCAATACAAGTTGCCAACGTATTAATTGCTAAGGTTTTTGCTAAACCTGGTACACCTTCTAAAAGTATGTGTCCATTACTTAACAAACCAATTAAAAGCCTTTCCACCATGTGTTTTTGGCCAATAATTACTTTATCCATTTCAGATGTTAATACATCTACAAATGCACTTTCACGCTGTATGCGCTCATTTAATTCTTTAATATCTACTACCATAAGAGTTTTTTAACAATGGTTACAAAGTTAATATTGGTAAGGGTTTCAACTAATTTGGTGGTGTTAAAATTTGTTAAGGAAATGCTGTAAATACCTGATTTTATTGACAAAAAAATGTTAAAAAAACAAAACCACTTATCTATAAAAACAAACCACTTACCAAATTACCATTTTTAAAAAAAATAAATAATACAACTTTAATCAACCAATAAAAACTATTTGTTATGAAAACACTACTACAAATCTTGATTTTAAATTTGACATGTTTTGGAGCTGTTGCTCAAAATGGCTTTGATCAATACATTGTTGCTGGCTCAGCGCCGCCTATTTGCAAAGAAACCGCTTTAATGGTTGATAATATTGGCGTAAAATGGATTGGCTACACGTCTAATTCTTCTGTTGCAAATGTTGGATTATTAAAACATAATGGAATAAGTTATTCTTTTTATAACTCCGCCTCTGCTGTTCCATTTAATTCATATTCAGTAACAGCCATTTCTCAAGATGCTTTGGGAAATATTTGGATTGGCTCAGAATTAGGCTTAACAAAGTTTAATGGAAGTTCATTTACAACTTATAATACTACAAATGGTTTACCTAGCAATTTTATAAAATGTGTAGAAATTGTAGGAGGTTTAATTTATGTAGGAACAAATAACGGCCTTAGTAGATTTGATGGAATAAGTTTTACAAATTACAATGTAGCAAATGGAAAATTATCTAACGATACCATAAACTGTATTAAAACCGAATCAAGCACAATACTTTGGCTTGGTGGAGTAAATCGTTTAACAAAATTTAATTACACAACCGGAAGTATAATATCTTCATTCACAACCACTGTAATTGCACTAAGTACAGGCGCCATTAATTGTATTTATATAGATGCTTCAAATAATAAATGGTTGGGCACAAGCACGGTTGGAGTTTTAAAATATAATAACATTTTGTTTACTAACGCTAATTCACTTTACGAAATATACGGAAGTATTATTCCTAATAAAGTTTTAGATATATGCACAGGAGTTAATAATGGTGTGGCTTTTAAAACGAATGAAAACACCATGTTTGGTGCCACACTCCCAATAGGTATTATAGAATTAGCAGATAATAAAAAAGTGTTTCAATATTATACTTCTAATCCTTATATTAGAATTGGTGATTATTTTGAAAATCAATCAGGTTCAATTGTTTACACAACAACTGGACAAGGAATACCAAATTGTTATGGTATTTTTAATAAAACTTTACATTTTACTTACGATGCTATTGTTTTAAGCGGAAATACTCACGTAACCAGTAATAACTATAAATTTTTAGATATTAATAATGTTAAAGCTGGTATTGCCAACAGAGGCGATATGCATTGGGAACTGGGAAGAGATGGACAAGCCGCTTATGAAGTACCCAAAGGTTCTGGTTTACATACAGATTTTTGCGATGGATTATGGATTGGTGGTTATAATGCAGGCGGGCAATTGTATCAAACATCACAAACATACAGACAAAGTGGAAGTGAATTTTGGCCTGGACCATTAGATACTACTACAGGATTTGCAGATGTATTTTCATCAAACACCTATGACAAAATTTGGAAGGTAAGTTATACAGATATAAATGACTTTATTATCGCGTTTAATAACGGAAACTTAGCATCAGGCGCATTTGTTCCAACTAATGATATATTAACTTGGCCAGCTCACGGCACAGGAAATAACGCCAAGCAATTAGCTCCTTTTGTAGATGGAAATGGAGATGGAATTTATAACCCTTATGATGGCGATTATCCTAAAATTAAAGGTGACCAAGCGCTTTATTTTATTTTTAATAATAATTTTCCAAGCCACGGCCCTACAACTTGCAATAAAATGGGATTAGAAATTCACGCTATGGCATATGCGTATGGTTGTCCTGCTACATTAGCAGGTAAACCCGAACTCGGCTTAACAACCTTTTACGATTATAAATTAATAAATCGCTCAATCAATAATTACCATGATATGTACATTGGTTTATTTAGCGATGTTGATTTGGGTTATTACAAAGATGATTATATTGGTTGTAATGTTACTGGAAATTACGGATTTGCCTATAATGGCGATACTTTAGATGAAACTGCTGGTGGTACAAGTGGTTATTTAAATTATATTCCTGCTTCAGCACATGCCATTTTAAAAGGACCCAAAGCTAATTTATTTGATGGCATTGATAATGATAATAATGGCATTATTGATGAACCAAATGAAGAATGTAAGTTAAATAAATTTGTATTTTTCAATAATTCTTTTGCTGGAGTAAGTAGTATTACTACTGACCCATCAAATTGCTATGATGCTTATGATTATTTAAGAGGAATTTGGAAAGATGGAACTCCGTTTACTTGCGGCGGATATGCTTATGGTGGAACTGTAACAACTAATTGGGCTTTTCCAGGTGATCCAACTTTACCTGGTGTAAGTACCGACCCTGCAAATTTATGTGGCTATTGGAAAGAAACAGGTTCTTCTGGAGATAGAAGATTTATTGTTAGCAGTGGTCCTTTTAATTTAAATTCAGGCCAAATGCAAGAAGTAGAATATGCCGTTGTTAATTCATTTGATAGTTCTGTTATCAATAATAATTTAATTGCAGTTACAAAATTAAAATCAGATGTTTTGAAAATCAATAATTTTTACAATTTGATTACAAAACCAACTTGTTTATATCCTATTATAATTGGAATTAATGAATTATTAAAACAAAATGATTTTTATCTATTTCCAAATCCTACCTCCGAAACCATAACCATTAAAGCCAATACTGAAGGGGTTTCAAAAGTTAATTATGAATTATTTGATGTACTTGGTAAATCTATTTTAAAAAATGAAGCTCACGATTTAGATAATTTTACTATTAATGTCAGTAATTTTAAACCTGGAATTTATTTCTTACGCTTGCAGGTTAATAACAGCTACATAATAAAGAAATTTGTTAAAAATTAATTTAAATTACAAATCCATTCATTTTATAAATCCTGTTAAACAAATAGTTTTAACAGGATTTATTTATTTGTTATAATTTAAACTCATTTTAGTATCTTTACAAAAATACATTTAGTAATGGTAGTAGAAATGAATCTCTCAGCAAAAAGTCAGCAAATAATAGATTTAGAAGATAAATATGGTGCTCATAATTACCATCCTTTACCTGTTGTATTAGAAAAAGGCGAAGGTGTTTTTGTATGGGATGTTGATGGAAAAAAATATTACGATTTTCTTTCTGCATACAGTGCCGTAAACCAAGGTCATTGTCATCCAAAAATCACAAAAACGTTAATTGATCAAGCTCAAAAATTAGCCTTAACATCACGTGCATTTCATAATAATGTATTGGGAGAATATGAAAAATTTGTAACCGAATTATTTGGTTTCGATAAAGTTTTACCAATGAATACGGGTGCTGAAGCTGTTGAAACTGCTTTAAAATTAGCTCGTAAATGGGGTTATGAAAAAAAGGGTGTGGCAGAAAATTCAGCAAAAATAATAGTTTGCGAAGGTAATTTTCATGGTAGAACCATTTCAATTGTTTCTGCAAGTACCGACCCTGATGCGCGTAAAAACTTTGGCCCTTATACGCCTGGTTTTGTTACCATTCCTTATGATCATATTTCTGCTTTAGCAGAGGCTTTAAAAGATACTAATGTTGTTGGTTTTTTAGTTGAACCGATACAAGGCGAAGCTGGCGTTTTTGTTCCTCAAGATGGTTATTTAAAAACCTGTTATGAAATGTGTAAAGCTGCCAATGTTTTATTTATTGCTGATGAAGTGCAAACAGGAATTGCTCGTACTGGAAAAATGTTAGCTTGCGATCATGAAGGTGTTAAACCAGATATGTTGATTTTAGGAAAAGCCTTATCGGGTGGAATGTACCCAGTTTCGGGAGTTTTTACTAGCAATGAAGTGATGATGTGCATTAAGCCTGGACAACATGGTTCAACGTATGGTGGAAATCCATTAGGTTGTAAAATTGCAATTTCAGCCATGGAAGTTGTGTTGGAAGAAAAATTAGCTGAAAATGCGCAACTATTAGGTGAAGTATTAAGAACTGAATTACGTAAAATAAAATCTGACAGAATTACTTTAGTAAGAGGAAAAGGTTTATTAAACGCCATTATTATAAAAGAAAAAGATGGTATTTCTGCTTGGGAAGTTTGTTTGAAATTAGCAGAAAATGGTTTATTAGCAAAACCAACTCATGGCGATATCATTCGTTTTGCGCCACCATTAGTAATTACAAAAGCACAAATATTAGAATGTGCAGCAATTATAGAAAAAACGATTTTATCTTTTGATTAGTCTTAAAATTATTTTAAAAACAAAAAAGTCTCATATTTCTATGAGACTTTTTTGTTATAGTTTTATGGCGCTGTTGGTGTTTCTTCCTACAGTATATGAAAAGTAAATAGTTGTTGGTGATAATACCTACAAGTGCGAAGAAGGCAACGCCCAAAAAATTATAATTAAACTTCTTAAAATACTTTTGAAGGCAAAAGTATTCAAAACCTTATGATTTTGTGAAAGGCAATTCTTGCAGACCGCTGCTAAAATGAATCCTTTCACAAAAGTCTCCGCATATTCATTTGACAGCTATTGCTACACAAAATCATACCCTAACATCTGAAGTATAAACTTCGAAAGCAAATATAAAGATGTATGAAAGTAAAAAATACGTTAAGGATTTATGCCTCTGTTGGTGTTATCACCAACAGTAGATGATAAGTAAATAGTTGTTGATGATAACACCAAAAATGGCGAAAGAGCTATGGTGTTTCTTGCAAATTTTTCTGAAAACTTTCGCTGCTTTACATAGAACCGTGTGTTAGGCGGTCGTTTTATTTCTCTATTTCGTCGTCCTTTACAACCGGTAGCACAAACTCGACTTTGTCCATTTGAACTGGAGGTGAAAATTTTAAATATCTTCTTTTTATGTCATTCGTGTAATTTATAATTTCTGATGTGTCACTAGTGTAGTAGGTTTTTTTATGAAACAAAATTGTTACTAGTGTATTCATTAATTTCTCGTTGTCGAGTGGAACAAAAACTTCTACATTACCAATGCTGTCTACAAAACCATAACTTGGACCGCAGTACATAATATGGTCCTTTCTCATTTGTTCATGGATATTATTACCTAAGTACGATTTGAAATTTATTTTTTTACTTAAGGTGTTTATAGTTAAAATTTCGTTTTGCGTTAATACTGTTTTTTCGACTTTCCAGTTATATTCTTTATCTAAACGAAGAACTGTTAAACTGTCATTATTAAACATATAGCTACTTACACCAAAATGTCTAATTGTATCGCTACGACTACCCATAATAAAGGTCGAAAAGCATTTGATTTCTGACGTTAACTTTTCTTCAGGTTTCTTATCTTTAGTACAGCCGATTAGGACTATTAGTATGTATATGTATTTAATCATAAAATTCCACCTAACGTTTTGCAGGTACTAATAGTAAGGTTTGAAACCTTTGTCTACTGAAATGCTTTTAACAATGATACTATGTTTATTAGACATTTGCAAAGCAAAATAATTGTCTTTCGCGAAGCGGCTTTGTTTGCAAATACTTTGATGTCCGCCCGCATTTTTTTTAGGTGCTGTTACAAGCTGGCTATTTATTCGACACAAATTTATGGAGAATTAGTTTTATTTCTGTCGTTGGTATGTATGTCGCTGTGTATACACTATAAATGTCTGGGTTAATTGTAACTTGTAAAAAATCAGCGTTATCTTTTTTTAAGTCTTTACTTATGTTAGCAGAGTCAAATAAATATAATTTGTTTGTCTCAGCGTTAAAGTCTAATTTAAATTCCCAGTTCTCTATTGAGTTTAGGTCTAAAGTGCTTAGTAAATTATCGGTAATATGTTCGCTGTCTTTTATTCCATAATAAAACCACCTAGCAATTAGAATTTCTCCTGATATTGATTTAAATATAGTTGTCGGCATTGGTTCACCGCCTATAACTAAAACATTTTTTGTTGAAACATTAATTAATTCTACACCCAGGTCGACACCACACGCCAAACCGTAGTCGGTTTCATTTGGGTCTAAAAAGTCATCAGCGTCTTCGATTTTGTTTTCAATATATGAACTCCGTTTATAGATTCCACTCCAAAGGTCTACTGCATTGTCGCAAATTAATACAAGTGGTCCACCCGCAGATTCTGTCCAGTTTAGTTTTGTCATAGCTTGCTTGTAACTTATCGCTAAGCGCTATAAATTTACAAAACATTCGCCAATCTTGCTATCATATGTTCGCTAAGCGTAAAAAATTATCCGTTTTAAATTATTTATAAACGTTTCACTCAAAATCAAATGTAAAAAAAATCCTCTCCAATTTAGTTGAAGAGGATTTTATCACTTTTTTGTATTAAAAATTTAAGCTTTAGTTTAATGATTTCAATAAACTGTTAATGCTTGTTTTCTCAGTTAAAATAGCGTGTAATTTATCAATCGAAACTCTTTCTTGTTTCATAGTTGCTCTATCTCTTATTGTTACCGTATTATCTTCTAAACTTTGATGATCAACTGTAATGCAAAATGGAGTTCCAATGGCATCTTGTCGGCGGTAACGTTTACCAACCGTATCTTTTTCATCATAAGCTAACATGAAATCAAACTTCAAGTTTTTCATAATGCTTTCAGCTAATTCGGGTAAACCATCTTTTTTAACTAAAGGAAAAATGGCTGCTTTGTATGGAGCTAAAGCTGGTGGCAAATTTAAAACAGTACGAGTTTCTCCGTTTTCAAGTGTTTCTTCAACTAAAGCTGACGATAAAACGGATAAAAACAAACGGTCTAATCCAACTGAAGTTTCAACAACGTAAGGCACATAATTAGCATTTGTTTCGGTATCAAAATACTGTAATTTTTTACCTGAAAACTCTTGGTGTTGTTTTAAATCAAAATCCGTACGAGAATGTATGCCTTCTAATTCTTTAAATCCAAATGGAAATTGATGTTCAATGTCGCAAGCTGCATTAGCATAATGTGCAAGCTTTAAATGGTCGTGAAAACGGTATTTTTCTGAACCTAAGCCCAATGATAAATGCCAATTTAAACGTGCTTTTTTCCAATAGTCATACCATTCCATTTCGGTTCCTGGTTTCACAAAAAATTGCATTTCCATTTGTTCAAATTCGCGCATACGGAAAATAAACTGACGAGCTACAATTTCATTACGAAATGCTTTCCCAGTTTGTGCAATACCAAAAGGAATTTTCATACGTCCTGTTTTTTGAACGTTTAAATAATTTACAAAAATACCTTGTGCTGTTTCTGGTCTTAGGTAAATAATATTGGTTTCATCAGTAACGGCACCAGTTGATGTATTAAACATTAAATTGAATTGACGAACATCAGTCCAGTTTTTAGTTCCACTAACAGGGCAAACAATTTCTAAATCTAAAATAATTTGTTTTACGTCCTCTAAATTATTAGCATTTAAAGCTGTTTTAAAACGTTCGTTAATCGCGTCAATTTTATCTTGGTATTCTTTAACTCTTGGGTTGGTTGCTTTAAACATTTCGGCATCAAAATTCTCGAAACGCTTCGTTGCTTTTTCAACTTCCTTATTTATTTTATCTTCAATTTTAGCAACATGTTCTTCAATTAAAACATCAGCACGGTAACGTTTTTTACTGTCTTTATTATCAATTAAAGGGTCATTAAAAGCATCAACGTGTCCACTTGCTTTCCAAGTAGTTGGGTGCATAAAAATGGCTGTATCAATTCCAACAATGTTTTCATGCATTTGCACCATCGCTTTCCACCAATATTCACGAATGTTTTTTTTAAGCTCTACGCCCATTTGTCCGTAATCATAAACAGCACTTAAGCCATCATAAATTTCGCTACTCTGAAAAATAAAACCATATTCTTTACTGTGAGATATGATATTTTTAAAAAAATCTTCAGGTTTTATATTACTCATGTTTCTAAAAATTAAATGTTAATTGAGGGTCTAAAAATAGCATTTATTATGGCTTATTTATCTTTAGAGTAAACAAACTTTTCAATAAAATAATTTTATATTAGAACTCTTTTAAAACATATATGGTATTTAGTAGTATTGTTTTTCTGTTATATTTTATGCCAATATTTTTATTGGTTTATTATATTGCGGATACTAAATACAAAAATGGAATTATTTTAATTGGTAGTATTTTCTTTTACGCCTGGGGTGCGCCAAAATTCATCTTTGTTATTTTATTTACCACGTTTTTAGATTTCTATTTAGTGACGCTGATGGATAAAATCCAAAACGAAACCAAGCGTAAAGTACTATTAATACTATCAGTTTCAGTTAACTTAGGTTTATTGTTTTATTTTAAATACTCCAACTTTTTTATAGAAAATGTAAATTCTGCTCTTTCCATTTTTGGAGACAAACAAATTCATTGGACCAAATTAATTTTACCTATCGGCATTTCATTTTACACCTTTGAAACCATCACTTATGTAGTTGATGTATATAGACGAGTACACAAACCACTTAAAAACTTTTGGGATTACCAACTTTACATTATTTTATTTCCAAAACTAATTGCTGGCCCAATTATACGTTATCATGATATTGCTGATCAAATAACGGATAGAAAGGCCAATGAAACCATAGATAATCAGTTAACTGGATTTTATCGGTTTGCTTTTGGGTTAGCTAAAAAAGTTTTAATTGCTAATCAAATGGGCGTTGTTGCTGATGAAATTTTCGGCAGAGATTATGCCAACTTAGATACTATCACAGCTTGGGTTGGCAGTTTGGCATATACCTTTCAAATCTATTTTGATTTTAGTGGTTATAGCGATATGGCAATTGGTTTAGCAAAAATGATTGGATTTAAGTTTCCTGAAAATTTCAATAATCCATATATATCACAAAGTATCACTGAGTTTTGGCGAAGGTGGCATATGACCCTAGGAAGTTGGATGAAAAACTATTTATACATTCCTTTAGGAGGAAATAAAGTAAGTAAGTATAGACTCTATTTTAATTTATGGCTGGTTTTTTTAGCTTCCGGCTTATGGCATGGCGCTAGTTGGAGTTTCATATTCTGGGGTGCTTTCCATGGTTTTTTTCTGGTTATTGAACGCATGTTTTTTGGAAAAGTTTTACTAAAACTCGGAAAATTACCAAGTATACTTATTACGTTTTTAATCGTAAATATTGGTTGGATATTTTTTAGAATTGAAAAAATTAGTGATGCTTTTCTATTTATTAAACAGATGTTTTGCTTTAAAATCAATTCTGTCATTACTTTTGATTATGAATTTGAAACATACTTTGTAATAGCTGTTATTTTTTCATTTTTCGCTCTAACAAAATTTACTCAAAAAATTCAAGATGCTCTTTATTTCAATTCTTATTCTAACACAAGGCATTTAATGATTTGCTCAATCAGTTTAATTTTGTTTATACTTTCAATAAGCTCTATTACAGCCTCAGATTTTAATCCCTTTATTTATTTTAGATTTTAATGCATCGTTATTCTAACATATTAAAAAAAGGCTTATTAAGCATCATATTCATTGTGATGCTTTTACCAATGATTCAAAATAAATTTAACGTATTTGAATTACCGCCATTAAAAGGTGATGTAGAATATCCTTTAGAAACAAGCATAAATAGGCATGCATGGTTTTCTGGAAAGTATCAGGAAATACAAGAAACGTATTTAAATTCAATGTTTGGCCTGCGTAGCTTATGTGTTCGTTTAAATAATCAAATAGCTTATTCTGCATTTCATAAAGCAAAGGCAAATGGAGTTATTATTGGAAAGGAAAATTATTTATTTGAGAAAAATTACATTGATGCTTATATTGGAAATGACTTCATTGGTCAGGATAGCATTGCAAAAATGATAAACCAACTCAAGTTTATAAATGATACCCTATTAAAATTAAAAAAGAATTTGATTATTGTGTTAGCTCCAGGAAAAGCTTCTTTTTATCCAGAATATATCCCCGATAAATACTTTCCAGTTAAAAAAAACACAAATTATAAATCTTTTGCTGAAGGCGTAAAAAGTAAGTCATTAAATGTGATTGACTTCCATAAATGGTTTACTGAAAATAAAAATAAGTCAAAATATCCGCTTTACCCTAAAAATGGAATACATTGGAGTAATTATGGAGTTGCATTAGTTATTGATTCTTTACTTAAAAAAATTGAATCGACTCGAAACATCGACCTTCCAAATTTATATTTCAATAAAGTTGTAATAGATAAAGCAAAAGGAGATGAAAATGATATAGCAGATGGTATGAATTTGCTTGTTGAGCTTAATGGTTTTGATTTAGCATACCCTACAATCGTTATAGAAGATAGTTTGAATAAATCAAAACCTAGTGTATTAACTATTTCGGATAGCTATTATTGGGGAATTTACAATATGGGAATTTCTAAATGTTTTACTAACGACCATTTTTGGTACTACAATAAATTAGTTTATCCTGAAACTTTTAAACAAGAATTGCAAGTTGAGGAATTGGATTTAGAGCTTGAAATAAAAAATCACGATGTAATCATTATCATGGCAACGGAAGCAAATCTCAAAAATTTTGGTTGGGGAATTGTAGAAAAGCTCAATCAGTTATTTAAAGGAACCTATCAAAGCATTCAAAAAAAACATGTTTTAAACAAACAAGTTGTTCAATATATTGAATTAATAAAAAAAGATAAACAATGGTTGTCTGATACTAAAATAAGGGCAAAAGAAAAAAGCATTACTATTGACTCTATGTTAGTGTTAGAAGCTTTGTGGCAAATTAATCAGCAAAAAACTAAATAATACCATTTACAATTATTTTTAATTCAATTATAAATAATTATTGTAATTGGTTATGACGATACTACATAAAAAATTGTAAACTGAGGCTTGCTGAAATTGGACGATATTTTATGTGTTTTCGGTATAAATTCTATTTAAAAAATATCCATAAAAAAACCTCGTAAACTATTTACGAGGTTTTTTAATATAAAATTAGATATCAGATTAACTATCTTCTTTCTTCTTTTTTCCTTTAGGTTTAACTGTTTTTACAACAATTTCCTTTTTCTCAGCATCAAAATCAATTTCAATGCCATCACCTTCGCTTAGGTTACTTTGAATGATTTCTTCAGCCATTGGATCTTCTAAATACTTTTGAATAGCTCTTTTTAAAGGGCGTGCACCATATTGTACATCATAACCTTTTTCAACTATAAAGTCTTTTGCAGCATCCGTAATTTTAATTGTATAACCAAGGCTATTTACTCTTCCAAATAAATTTAATAATTCAATATCAATGATTTTATGAATGTCTTCTCTACTTAAAGAGTTAAACATTACAACATCATCAATTCTGTTTAAAAACTCAGGAGCAAAAGCTTTCTTTAAAGCATTTTCTACAACAGCTTTATTACTTTCTTCAACGGCTTCCACACGAGTTTGTGTACCAAAACCAACACCTTGTCCAAAATCTTTTAACTGGCGTGCACCAATATTAGAAGTCATGATGATGATCGTATTTTTAAAATCAATTTTACGACCTAAACTATCAGTTAATTGACCATCATCTAATACTTGTAATAACATATTAAATACATCAGGATGTGCTTTTTCGATTTCATCTAATAACACAACTGAATAAGGTCTACGTCTCACTTTTTCAGTTAATTGTCCGCCTTCTTCATACCCAACATATCCTGGAGGAGCACCAATTAAGCGAGTTACAGCAAATTTTTCCATGTACTCACTCATATCAATACGAATTAAAGCCTCATCACTATCAAATAAATGCTTAGCTAAAACTTTCGCTAATTGCGTTTTACCAACACCTGTAGGGCCTAAAAATATAAATGAACCAATTGGCTTATTAGGATCTTTTAATCCAGCACGATTACGTTGAATAGCTTTAACAACTTTTTTAAGTGCTTCATCTTGTCCAATTACCTTACCTTTTAGTTGCTCTACCATTTTCACTAATTTCTCACCTTCATTTTGAGAAATACGTTGAACGGGAACACCACTCATCATTGACACAACTTCTGCAACATTATCTTCAGTAACGACTACTCTATTTAATTTGGTTTCTTCTTCCCAAACTTTTTTAGCTGCTTCTAATTGAGCTTGTAATTGTTTTTCTGTATCACGTAATTTTGCAGCTTCTTCATATTTTTGAGAACGCACTACTTGATTCTTAAGCTCTTTAATATCTTCCATCTTCTTCTCTAATTCAACAACTTCTTCTGGAACATGAATATTTGTGATATGTACACGAGAACCAGCCTCATCTAAAGCATCAATTGCTTTATCAGGTAAATGTCTGTCAGTTAAATAACGAGCCGTTAAAGTTACACACGCTTTAATTGCTTCAGGTGTGTAAGAAACATTATGATGATCTTCGTATTTACTTTTTATATTTTCTAAAATTTGTAAAGATTCATCTTGTGTAGCAGGCTCAATAATTACTTTTTGGAAACGTCTTTCTAATGCGCCATCCTTTTCAATATGTTGACGGAATTCATCTAAAGTAGTTGCACCAATACATTGTATTTCTCCACGCGCTAAAGCAGGTTTAAACATATTACTAGCATCCATACTACCACTTGCTCCACCCGCTCCTATTATTGTATGAATTTCGTCAATGAATAAAATCACATCTGGATTTTTTTCTAATTCATTCATCACAGCTTTCATACGCTCTTCAAATTGCCCACGGTATTTTGTACCAGCAACTAAAGATGCTAAATCTAAAGTAACAACGCGTTTGCCAAATAACACTCGGCTAACTTTACGTTGAACTATTCTTAAAGCTAAACCTTCGGCAATGGCAGATTTACCCACACCTGGTTCGCCAATTAAAATGGGGTTATTTTTTTTACGACGAGATAAAATTTGAGATACACGTTCAATTTCTTTTTCTCTACCAACTACAGGGTCAAGTTTCCCATCCTCTGCCATTTTGGTTAAATCTCTACCAAAATTATCTAAAACTGGCGTACGCGATTTTGATTCACCTGGTTTTTTAGAAGTTCCAGATCCACTGTTTCCAAATGATTCTTCACTTTCATCTTCATCACCACCTGTTGTAGAGTTTTCAATTTTATTTGGATTATCTAATAAGC
This sequence comes from Bacteroidota bacterium, assembly GCA_038327195.1. Lineage (GTDB taxonomy): Bacteria > Bacteroidota > Bacteroidia > B-17B0 > Aurantibacillaceae > UBA4416. The sequence goes on from JBBQKU010000045.1 coordinate 25,269, forward strand.
CTTCTAATTCTAATTTTGCGGCATTATAGTCAACACCTAATTTACCTAATGCTTTAGTTACAACGTTATCGTTGTCTTTTAAAATACATAATAATAAATGTTCAGTTCCAATTTGAGGAGCCTTAAATACTTTAGCTTCTAAATAAGTAAATTTTAAAGTTTTTTCTGCTTGCTTAACTAAAGGGATATTAGCTAAACTATTTAATTTACGCATTGAAACCGGTAAACTTTTTTCAATGTTTTTTCTTAAATCATTTAAATTTACTTCTAAATTTTTCAATAATTTAATTCCAACACCTTCTCCGTCTCTAATCATACCAAGCATTAAATGTTCAATACCAATATAATCGTGGCCAAGTCTAAGTGCTTCGTCTTTACTGTATTTTAAAACGTCGTTTACGCGTTTCGAAAATTTTGCTTCCATAACTAGATTATTATTTGGTTCTTTTTATTTGTTTATTTTTTAAAATGTCACATTTATGCAATTTCACAAATTATGCCACATTCAAAAGTAACCGAATATGGCAGTTTTTATTTTTTTTTGCCTATTTTTTTTTAACATCAAAACTGTTAATAACTATACCTCTAATTTACCTATTTAATACCTATTTTCATACACTAATTTTAATTTTTTTTGATTGAAATTATGTCATAATTAATAATGAAATGATGACATAATTTCATCACTATTTAACACGATAATAAAATATAAAAACGATATAAACTAAAGAAAATGAGCGGAGAGAGAATTATTCCAATAAACATTGAAGAAGAAATGAAAACAGCTTACATCGATTATTCGATGTCTGTAATTGTATCGCGTGCCTTGCCAGATGTAAGAGATGGTTTAAAACCAGTACATCGTAGAGTACTTTATGGTATGTTAGATTTAGGAGTTTTGCATAATCGTCCTTATAAAAAATCTGCCCGTATTGTTGGTGAGGTATTAGGAAAATACCATCCACATGGTGATGCCTCTGTTTACGACACAATGGTTCGTATGGCTCAAGATTGGAGCTTACGTTATATGTTGGTAGATGGACAAGGAAACTATGGTTCAATGGATGGTGATCCGCCTGCAGCAATGCGTTACACTGAAGCACGTTTCCGTAAAATTACAGAAGAAATGATAGCTGATATCGAAAAAGATACAGTTGATTTCCGTCCTAATTTTGATGACTCTTTATCAGAGCCAACGGTTATGCCTTCGCGTATTCCTAATTTATTAATGAACGGTGCTTCTGGAATTGCTGTTGGTATGGCAACTAATATGGCACCACATAATTTAACTGAAGTTATTAATGGTATTTTAGCTTACATTGATGATAACGACATTGATATTGATGGTTTAATGAAACACATTAAAGCTCCTGATTTTCCTACAGGAGGAACCATTTATGGATATGAAGGTGTTAAAGATGCTTTTCATACTGGACGTGGAAAAATTGTGATGCGTGCAAAAGCAAACATTGAACCTGTTAATAATCGTGAGCGTATTATTGTTACAGAAGTTCCTTATCAAATTAACAAAGCCGAAATGATTAAGCGTCAGTGGGAACTTTGTAATGAAAAGAAAATTGAAGGTATCTCTGAAATTCGTGATGAAAGTAACCGTGAAGGAATGCGTATTGTTTACGAATTAAGAAGTGATGCAATTTCTAATGTTGTTTTAAATAATTTATATAAATATTCTGCGCTTCAAACTTCATTTTCTGTAAATAATGTTGTGCTTGTAAAAGGCCGACCAGAAATGTTGAATCTAAAAGATATGATTCATCATTTTGTTGATCACAGACATGATGTTGTTGTTCGTCGTACTAAGTTTGAATTAATACAAGCTGAAAAACGTGCTCACATTTTAGAAGGTTTATTAATTGCTCAAAAAAATATTGAAGAAGTAATTAAAATCATTCGTGAAAGCGAAAGTCCTGATACTGCTCGTGAAGAATTAATGGTTCGTTTTTCTTTATCAGAAATTCAATCGCGCGCTATCTTAGATATGCGTTTAAGAACTTTAACAGGACTTGAAGTTGGTAAATTAACGGCAGAGTACAACGAATTAATGTTGACAATTGCTCATTTAAAAAATATTTTAAATGACGAAGCATTAAGATTCAAAATTATTAGAGAAGAGTTAGTTGAGATAAAAGATAAGTATGGTGATGAACGTCGTACGGATATTGTTTATGCAGGTGATGATTTAAAAATTGAAGATATGATTGCTGATGAAGATGTAGTAATTACTATTTCTCATTTAGGTTATATGAAACGTACAAACCTTGCCGATTACCGTGCACAAAACCGTGGAGGACGAGGAAGTAAAGGAACAGCAACCCGTGATGAAGATTTTGTAGAACACATGTTTATTGCATCTACTCACAATTACATTTTATTGTTTACTGAAAAAGGACAATGTTATTGGATTAGAGCATACGAAGTACCAGAAGGTGCTAAAAATACTAAAGGACGTGCAATTCAAAATATTATAAGCATTGCACCAGATGATAAAGTAAAAGCATTTATAAATATCAAAAATTTAAATGATGAAGAATATATCAAAAACAACTTCATTATATTATGTACTAAAGATGGTATTATTAAAAAGACTTCTGTAGAAGCTTATTCTCGTCCACGTGCTAATGGTATTAATGCCATTACTATTCGTGAAGGAGATGTTTTATTAGAAGCAGCGTTAACTAATGGTAACAATGAAATTATGATTGCTACTAAATTAGGTAAGGTTTGTCGTTTCCCTGAAGCAAAAGTTAGACCAATGGGTAGAAATGCAAGTGGTGTGAAAGGAATTGATTTAAATGATGAAGAAGGAGGAAATAATGAAGTGGTTGGTATGATTTGTATTAGTGATATGCAAGCTAACGTGTTAGTTGTATCGGAAAAAGGTTATGGTAAACGTTCTGATATTGAAGAATACCGTATTACAAATCGTGGAGGTAAAGGAGTTAAAACCATTAATATTACTGAAAAAACAGGAAATTTAGTTGGTATTAAGTCTGTATCTGATGCTAATGATTTAATGATTATTACTAAAAATGGAATTGCTATTCGAATGGCTGTTGCTAATTTAAGAGTTATGGGACGCGCAACACAAGGTGTTCGTTTAATAAATATTCAAGATAGCGATAGTATAGCAGCAATAACTAAAGTTGATCATGAAGATGATGAAGTTGTAGCAGAAATATCCGCAGAAGGAACGACTGAAATAACAGAAACTCCAATTGAGCCAGAAACTCCAAATGAAAATTATGGAAAAGAGGGAGATGAAACGTCTGATAAAAAAGAAGACTAAATAAGATTTGCAGATTAGAAGATTTCAAATTAACAGATTGAAGAAAAATCTGAAATCTTCTAATTTGAAATCTGTTCTCTTAACAAAAGTTAAAAACAAAAAACTGGAACTTAAATTGAAATAGTAAAAAAACAAAAAACGTAAATTATTTTTAAAATGAAAAAAACAATTCAAATACTTGCATTAGCAGCATTGCCTTTGTTAGGAGTTGCACAAAAAGCAA
>JBBQKU010000046.1:0-28027 GCA_038327195.1 Bacteroidota bacterium
CAAAAAATTACCACAAGTAATTGGCGACTTGAAATCTACATTTGCAGCTTTGATAAGAGAATATTTGTTTGTATCAATTTATAAGGCATCTGCCGAATCGTTAGCTAGTGAAAATGCTAGTCGTTTAGAAGCTATGCAGCGCGCCGAAAAAAACATTAATGAATTACTGGATGAGTTAAATAACAAATACCATCGCTTGCGACAAAGCTCGATTGATGAAGAGTTGTTTGATGTTGTATCAGGCTTTGAAGCAATAAAAAAAGATAATTTATCATAAAATATATATAAATGAAAAAAGAACAAAAACATTTAATGGATAGTCTTTATATAGAACTTGTAAAACTTCAAAAAGAGATTATCGCATCAGACTTAAAAATATTATTAATTCTTGAAGGAAGAGATACTGCTGGAAAAGACGGCACAATTAAACGAATTATTAAACATTTAAGCCCCAGAGAAACAAGAGTAGTAGCACTTGCTAAACCATCTGACAAAGAAGAAAACGAATGGTATTTTCAAAGATATAGTGAACAACTACCAGCAAAAGGAGAGTTTGTTATTTTTAATAGAAGTTGGTATAACAGGGCTGGGGTTGAAAAAGTGATGGGATTTTGTACCGAAAAACAATATGAGAATTTCTTTTCAGATGTGGAGCTGTTTGAGAAATTACTTGTAAATTCAGGTATCATCATGCTAAAATATTATCTTGATATAAGTAAGCAAGAACAAGAAAAGCGACTAGAAGATAGAAAGCAAAATCCATTAAAGCAATGGAAAATTAGTCCAATAGATAACGAAGCTCAAAAACTTTGGAAACAATATTCAGAAACTAGAAATAAGATGTTATTAAAAACAAATTTTAAGTTTGCACCTTGGTATGTAGCAAATGCTGAAGATAAAGATGATGTACATATTGCAATAATTATACATTTATTGAATCAAATTAGGTATAAAAATATAAACAAGAAGCTAATAGAACGAGATGTTAAACTGGTATATCCTGTTACAATTTCAAACATTAAAAATAAACTTTACGAATAAGTATTTATAATAAAAATAATAGGATGCAAAATGTCATATTACTGCTAACACTCATTTTTGTTTTTTATATCATATATAATTTATTCAAAAAAAAAGTTCCAATTCCACAACCCGCATTAGATGTTGATAGAAAAATGCTACAAGAGTATATTGTATTCTATCAGAAATTAACTGAAAATGACAAGACTAAATTTGAACAAAGGGTTCGGAATTTTCTTCAAAAAGTACGCATAAAAGGCGTTGATGTTGAAATTAACGATAGAGACAAACTATTTGTTGCTGCGGCTGCCATTATTCCCATTTTTGGTTTTAAAGATTGGGAGTATCAAAACATACATGATGTATTAATTTATCCAGATACTTTTGGCCATGATTTCAAGACGCAGGGTCCAGATCGTAATGTGTTAGGGATGGTTGGCAATGGAGCCATGCAAAACTTGATGATACTGTCTATAAAAGATTTAAGAGCAGATTTTTTACAAAAAAATACGACATCAAATGCAGCTATTCATGAATTTGTACATTTGATAGATAAAGATGATGGCTATGTAGATGGTTGTCCTGAAAACTTATTACCCTACAAATCATCTATTCCTTGGTTAAAACATATTCATCAAGAAATAGAACTAATTCAAAAAGGAGATTCAGATATTAATCCCTATGGCGCAACTAATGAAGCCGAATTTTTATCAGTTGCTTCTGAGTATTTTTTTAAACAACCTAACATGATGCATGAAAAACATCCAGAATTATTTGTATTACTTGATAGATTCTTTTACCCAAATGAATAACTTAAAGATTCGAGAAATTCAAATCGGCTACGTTTCAATAATAACAAGGGGGTCTAAAGAAAAAAAATGGGCAAACTCAAAAATTTAGATTTGTTCATTTTATGAGGACTAATAAATCTTTTCGAACTTTTTTAAAAAAATATGAAAAAATCTCTTGATCTAATAAAAGATTAAAAATCGTCAATTAGATATAAATATCTAATTGACGATTTGTGGATCCGGAGAGATTCGAACTCTCGTCCAAACAAGGAATTAGTGAGCTTTCTACAAAGTTTAGAATAAACTTAGTTTTCGATTCAAGTCAGGCGTTTATTCAAACCAAACTTAAACTTAGATGCTAATATTGTTTTAGGTAACATCATCCCTAAAACAATTTGCTAATTTGTGGTGCAAACATCCCGTCGCTAAGCAACGACGCTACGGGGTTTACAATGATTGGTTAGTCTTGGACTAAGCAGCCATAGCGTAAGAATTCTCTTCGCCGTATAAAAGTTTGAAGGTTATGTTTAAAGTGCCATATCTACAACGCACTACCTGCTTACTCATCAACTGCGCTCGCTGTCAAAACCGGTCGGACCCATAATGTTAAAGAACTATTCAGTTTTTAATAACACAAAGATACATTCATTTTTTCATTTTTGTTTATTTATTTTTTCTAAAACGAGAATTTTTTATTGCCAACAATTGTAAAATTTGAGTATGTTTTATGAAAAAATATCATTTCATTTTAAATGGTACAAATATGTTTTCAGTTTTTGTAAAAATATAAGAGTCCATGTCCAAAAAGTCATTTACTTTTATTTCAATTGTAATTGGTTGCGCTGTATTTGAAAATCTTATTTCTTTTGTTCCAAGTGTGGGGTCATTATATTCAATAACTAAGGTATTATTTGTTAAGTAATTTAATTTGCCTTTATATTGCGGGTGGAATTCGAAAGTAACTTCTGCATATGTTCCTTTCGATTCGATTGCTATTTTTCCATATACTTTGTTTGAGTAAATTCCTGAAAGTTTGCTATAGGCATCTTTTGCAGGCTTAAAATTTAGTGCTATTTTATTTAATTTATTTTTTGTTTCAATATCATTATCATAATCTTCTTTAAAACCATAGTAGTATAATGGACTTAAATTAACATAAGGTTGTTGTGTTAAATCATTTATTAGTTGTGCGCCTAATGCTTCAAATAAATATTGAGCGTCGCTATTTGTCAAAATTACAAAACCGAAATTGTCCTCAGGTACTAAAACTGTCTTACTTAAAAATCCATTTGCTCCACCATCATGCGTTACTATTTTTTTGCCATAAGCATCATTTAAAAACCAACCTAGTCCGTATGTCCCAAAGTTTTTTCCTTTTCTGCTTTTCTTTTCAACGATAGTAAATGACTCTCGAGTTCTATTAATAACTGCTTCAGGTATAATTTGTTTGCCATTATATTTTCCATTATTTAATTGCATAATTACCCATTTGCTTAAATCATTAACGTTAGAGGTTATGGAGCCAGCAGGGCCTAAGTTGTCAACATTTGCAGGAGTAATTTCCTGAATTTTATAATTAATTAAGGTGTACGCTTTTGATACTATATCAGAATTAATAAAATCTTTATATTTAGTTTTTGTATTTGCCATTTCTAAAGGATTAAAAAAATGATATTTCAAAAAATCATCCCAGCTTGTATCGCAAACTGTTGGTATAATTTCACCAGCAGTTAAAAATCCCATATTGCAATACCCATAATTTTCTCGTAAGCCATATTTAGGAGTAACGTTTGCCATATTTTCAATAAGTTCTTTTCGAGATTTTGTTCCACCCCAATTTAATAAATCTGATTGAAATGTACCATATCCAATACGATGCGATAATACATCAGCAATTGAAACTTCATTAGTTTTCCAATCCTCATTCATTTTAAAATATGGTAAGTATGATGTTACTTTATCTTCTAATTTTAGTTTTCCATAATTCTCTAGTAATGCTAAAGACGTTCCTGTAAAGGCTTTTGAATTTGATGCGATTTGAAAAACTGTATTTTCTGTAACTGGCGTTTTGGTATTTATATTTGAATAACCATATCCTTTCATAAATAAAACTTTTCCATCTTTTACAATTGCAATTGCCATTCCTGGTAAATTCCAACGCGTCATTTCTCTTTTTATATAAGTATCAAGGCTATCTTTTATAAAAGCACTTTGTGCAAATAAAGTTTGAGTTACAAACAATAAAAAGACCGATAATTTAAGTAAGTGTTTCATAGTAAATTTTGGAAATGATTAAACTAATATTTTCTACTAAAGTATATAAAATAATAAGATTTATTTAAGATGGGAAGCAATCATTTTGTGTTTATTAAAAAAAAATAAGTGTCTTTTTTTGAGCTTTAGCCTAAAATTAAACTTGTATATTTGTTTCATTATGCCAAGTGTAAATTGGTGTAAAATTATTTTATCTATATAACATTATGACTAAACTTAAAATTGGAGTACTTCGCGAAGAAAAATCACCACCAGATAAACGAGTGCCTTTAACTCCATTAATTTGTACTGAATTATTAAGAACTTTTTCTAATTTGGAAATTGTTATTCAACCTAGTAAAATTAGATGTTACAGCGATGAAGAATATTTGGCTTTTGGTTTAACACTTCAAGAAGATTTAAGTGATTGTGATGTTTTGATGGGCGTGAAGGAAGTGCCTAAAGAGAATTTATTAACAGGTAAAAAATATTTTTTCTTTTCTCATACCATTAAAAAACAAGCTCATAATGTTAAGTTGATGAAAACGCTTATTGAGAAAAAAGTTCAAATGATTGATTACGAAACCTTAACGGATAAAAATCATAATAGAATTATTGGATTTGGCCGTTTTGCTGGAATTGTAGGATCATATAATGCAATTTTAGGGTATGGACGGAAATATGATTTATTTCAAATTAAGCCTGCAAATTTATGCAGAGATAGAGCTGAAATGGAAGAGGAATTAAAACGTGTTAAATTACCAAATATTAAAATTGCTTTAACTGGTGGAGGGCGAGTTGCAAATGGCGCCATTGAAATTTTATCAGCATTACGTATCAGAAAAGTGACGCCAGAGGAGTTTTTGATGGCTTCGTTTAGAGAACCTGTTTATTGCCAATTAAACCCTCGAGATTATGTTGAAAGACCAAATGATCATAATTTTGATTTAAATGACTTTTTTCAACATCCTGAACATTTTGTTTCTAAGTTTTCACCTTTTACAAAAGCAACAGATATATTTATTTCTGCTCATTATTGGGATCCGCGTTCTCCAAAAATGTTTACTACAGAAGATATGAAGGCCTCTGATTTTAAAATGAGTGTGGTTGCCGATATAACATGTGATATTGATGGGAGCGTTCCTACAACTCTTCGTTCAAGTACAATAGACAAACCGTTTTATGGTTATAATCCAAAAACAGACAAAGAGGATGTCGCCTTTAATAAAGAAACAATTTGCGTAATGGCGGTTGATAATTTACCATGTGAATTGCCTCGTGATGCGAGCGATGATTTTGGAAAAGATTTAATGGAACGTGTTATTCCTTATTTATTTAAAGAAGATAGTGATAAAATTATTGACAGAGCAAGTATTTGCATTGATGGTAAACTCACTTCAAACTTTGAATACTTAAGTGATTATGCTTATTAAATTCATTATTGAATTCTTGTTAGCAATACGATTAATTAAAGTAATTTATAATTTCGATTTAAAAAAAGGATTTACTTTTATAAAAAAATAAATCTTAAAAATGTATAATCTTAAATTACTCATTTTTATTTCCGTTTTATTAAATGGAATAAATTTAAATGCTCAACAAAATAAAAAACTCAGCGTTTTATTTCTTGGCAATAGTTATACCTATGTAAATAATTTACCTCAATTAATTAAGGATATTGCCCTAGCAAACGGTGATACTTTAATTTTTGATAGTAATTGTCCAGGAGGTCAAACTTTTCAAGGTCATTTTAATGATGTAACTACTGTATTAAAAATTAGTTCACAAAATTGGAATTATCTTGTTCTTCAGGCTCAGAGTCAAGAACCCTCATTTCCTCCAAGTCAAGTTGAAACTCAAACATTACCTTATGCTATTAAATTAGATAGTATGAGTAAGCATTATAACCCTTGTTCAGAAACTGTTTTTTTTGAAACTTGGGGTCGTAAAAATGGCGATGCGTCAAATTGTGGATTTTATCCACCTGTTTGCACTTATTTAGGAATGCAGGATAGATTGCGGGCTTCGTATAAATTATTTGCTGATACGACACATTCTGTTTTTTCTCCCGCAGGTGAAGCTTTTCGAAAGTCTATAGCTCTAAATCCAAGTTTAGAATTGTATAGTCTTGATGAAAGTCATCCTTCATTAGAAGGATCTTACCTTACAGCCTGTGTTTTTTATGAATTATTATTTCATAAAAGTGTTTTAACTAATACTTATAATCCTGGCGTTTCTCCTTTAAATTCTTCTTTTTTACAACAAATTGCACATGATGTTGTAAGAGATAGTTTATCCACTTGGAATATTGGAAAATATAATCCTTATGCACCGTTTACTGCTTCATTGATTGGCGCTTTGAATTATCAGTTTAAAGGCTTTTCAAATACGTTAAGTAATAAATGGTATTTTGGTGATGGTACTTCAAGCATATTAAGTAGTCCAGTTCATACATATTCTATTTCTCAAACATATACTGTTTCACATGTAGTGAATTCCAGTTGCGGAAAAGATTCTAGTTCTATAGTATTAACACCAATCGTTTTGAGTATCTCAAATTTGATTAATGTTGGAAGTTCTATTTCAATATTTCCAAATCCAGCGGCAAAAGAACTTTCAATAAAATATTTCACAACTATAAATTCACCTGTAAATTACAGAATATATGATTTAATTGGGAATGAGTATTTAAAAGGAATTGCCTTAGATAAAATAATAATAGAAAATCTTAGTGATGGAATATATTTTATTGAAATTAAAGAAAATAGTAAATCACATTCTTTTAAATTTATTAAATCTGATAATTAATCAAGAACCATTTTAAATTAAAAAAGCTCGAAATTCATTTCGAGCTTTTTTAGTATAAATTATTTTTTGAATTTATTTTAAACTTCCAATCATATCTTCAGGTTTAACCCATTCGTTAAATTGTTCATTAGTTACATAACCTAATTCAATTGCCGCTTCGCGTAAAGTTTTGTTTCCTTTGTGAGCTGTTTTAGCAATTTTAGCTGATTTCTCGTAACCAATATGCGTATTTAATGCAGTCACTAACATTAATGAGTTTTCTAAATGTTTTTTAATTTCAGGCAAATTTGCTGTAATACCATCACTACATTTTTCTGTAAAAGAAACGCAAGCATCGCCAATTAAACGAGCAGATTGTAATACATTATAGGCAATAACTGGTTTAAAAACATTTAATTCAAAATGTCCCATACTTCCTCCAATAGTTACAGCAACATCATTACCCATAACCTGAGCACAAACCATAGTTAATGCTTCAGGTTGAGTTGGATTTACCTTTCCTGGCATTATAGAAGAGCCTGGTTCATTGTCAGGAATTACTAATTCGCCAATTCCACAACGTGGGCCAGAAGACAACATACGAACATCATTTGCTATTTTCATTAAAGCTACAGCGCTGCGTTTTAAAGCCCCACTTAATTCTACCATAGCATCATGTGCTGCCAAGGCTTCAAATTTGTTTGGAGCAGTAACAAATGGTAAGCCGGTTAATTCTGCAATTTTTTTAGCTACTAAAACATCATATCCTTTTGGAGTATTTAAACCTGTACCAACTGCAGTTCCGCCAAGTGCTAATTCTTTAACTGCTTCTAAAGCATTTTTTAACGTACGAATACTCATAGTTATTTGCTGAACATAGCCACTAAATTCTTGTCCTAAAGACAATGGCGTAGCGTCCATAAAATGTGTACGACCTGTTTTAATAATGTTAGCAAATTCTTTCGCTTTTCTATCTAATGAATCGCGTAATTTTTCCATTCCTGGAATTGTAATTTCTACTACTTGTTTGTAAGCTGCAATATGCATAGCCGTTGGGTAAGTGTCATTACTGCTTTGAGATTTATTTACATCATCATTTGGGTGTAAAACTTTTGGTTCGTCAGTTAGTTTTCCTCCATTCATAACATGTGCACGGTAAGCAATTACTTCATTCGCATTCATATTACTTTGTGTGCCTGAACCAGTTTGCCAGATAACTAAAGGAAATTGATCGTCTAATTTTTTCTCTAAAATTTCATCACAAACTTTTCCTATTAAATCACTTTTTTCTTTGGTTAATACCCCTAACTCACAATTAGCCAGTGCAGCAGCTTTTTTTAAGTATGCAAAAGCATAAATAATTTCCTTTGGCATACTAGCTTCAGGTCCTATTTTAAAATTGTTACGAGAACGTTCTGTTTGAGCACCCCAATAAACATGAGCTGGTACTTTTACTTCGCCCATTGTGTCTGTTTCGATTCTGAATTCCATAATAATTGTGTTTTTATTTTTGCCTAAATTACTAAAAGTGTTTGAAAAAAAAAGATTATTTTAAATTTATTATATGATGTGTATCATGATTCTATATAGAGAATAATCATGTAAATTTGGATGTTAATTTATGTTTAAAAGACATTTTTAAATAAATTAAATCGTAAGTTTGTTTAAATAATAAAATAAAATGAAATGAAAAACCTTTACTTATATATAATCTTATTTTTTGCTAGCAGTTTTTTTGCTCAAAATCCAGCAGAAAAAAATCAACATAGTGATAAATATATTCAAGTTTCTGGAGTTGTTTTAGATGATAGTTTACAGCCATTACCTTTTGTTTCTATTATGTTAAAAGGTACACGTTCAGGAACAGTGAGTGATTTTTATGGTTTTTTTACTATCGTTGCTAGGCCTGGAGACGAAATGCAATTTTTTTCAGTAAATCATAAAAACAAAGTTTATAATTTATCGGATACTTTATCTGGAAAGCATTATTCAATTATTCAAATTTTGACAAAGGATACTATTCAGTTACCAACTGTAAACGTATTTCCTTGGCCAAGTAAAGAACAATTTAAGCGTGCAATTTTAAATTTAGATTTATCTGATACCGATTTAGAGCGTGCCGCTAAAAATATGGATAATGATGATGTTAGAGCTTCTATAAAAGGAGGAACTATGGATGCCGCTTCAAATTACAGAGTTAGAATGCAGCAACAATATACCCGTTTGTACCAAGCTGGTCAATATCCAAGTGTAAGTTTATTAAATCCTGTTGCTTGGGCTCAATTTATTGATGCATGGCGTAAAGGAAAATTGAAGATTAAATAGATCCAATTAAAAAATAATTCTTACATTTTATTTTCATTTTGCGTTAAGGATTGTAGTGAAAATCCTTTTTGAGGAACGAAAAAAGATTGCAACGGAAAGCCTGGCCGTAGGCAACGCCCAAAATCTTATTGAAATTATTTAAATTCATTTGACAGCTATTGCTACACAAAATTATAGCCTAACATTTATTGTTTAAATTCCAGAACTAAACATAAACATCCTTAGACTTAAAAAATCCGCGTTAAGGATTGTAGTGAAAATCCTTTTTTGAATGAGGTCGTTGAGGTGGTTCTTGAGCTTATCGAATGGGTTCTCGAAACGCCGATTCAAAAAATATTGCAACGGAAAGCCTCCCGAAAAAATCGGGACAGGTTGACCTGCAGGGGAACGCCCAGAATATTTAAAAACTATTCTTTCTCTTTCTCCTTAAAATGGTAAACGTAATTGATTGGAAATGGATTTGAATTAGGATTTTCCTCTTCTTCGTTTATTGGCGTATCAACTTGTATTAATTCTTCTGATTGCATATAATCAATATCAGTCTCATCATCATCTTTCCATTGGTATTCAACTTTTTGTGGACCATCTTTTTTATAAAAATAGGCAACTAGTATTCCTGAAAGTGCACCAAATAAATGGCCTTCCCATGAAATGGAATCTTCACCAGGAAAAATACCCCAAGTTAAACTACCATATAAAAAAACAACGATTGCAGATACAACCATTAATTGTTTATGTTTTCGAAATACACCACTAAAAAATAAAAATGTAGAGAATCCATAAATTAAAATACTTGCTCCAAAATGATAAAATGGTGTAATGTCGTTATTACGTCCTCCAACCCAAAGCCAAATTCCGCTAATAAAATAAATCCATAAAAACACAGGCATTGCAATAGGCTTATAAAAATAAAACAGCATCATACTTAATATAAATAATGGAACTGTATTACTTAAAATATGGTTGAGTTCTACATGAAGAATAGGAGCGACTAATATCCCAATTAATCCATCAATTTTTCTCGGAGAAATTCCTAGTTGATATAAGTCTAAATCAAAAGCATAATTTAGAACATAAATCGCCCAACATATTATTACTAATAGAGTAGGTAGAAATAAGATTTTCTTTAATTCTTTAAAAGGAAAAGTATTCATTGCATACTAATCCTCTAAAAACATACCAATACAAAAAACACTGACAATTACGTCATGATGTCATTGTAAATTTGAATTAATTTGTTTTTCCGGGATATACCTTTAATGCTTCTTTCAAACAAATAAGTGCATTTTTTAAATCTTCTTTATTTAAAACATAAGCCAATCGAACTTCGTTAATTCCTGCACCTGGTGTTGAATAAAAACCTGTTGCTGGTGCCATCATTACGGTTTGATTATTAAAGCTAAATTCTTCTAACAACCACTGGCAAAATTTGTCAGCATTATCAATCGGTAAGCGAGCTATGCAATAAAACGCACCACTTGGTTTCGGACAAAACACGCCATCAATTTTATTTATTTCCTCAATTACAAAATCTCTACGAGCAATATATTCAGTTTTTACGCCATCAAAATAAGACTGTGGAGTATCTAAAGCTGCTTCTGCACCAATTTGTCCATAGCTTGGAGGTGATAAACGAGCTTGAGCAAATTTCATAGCAGCTGCCATAACCTCCTTATTTTTGCTAATCATTGCGCCAATACGAGCACCACAAGCACTGTAACGTTTAGAAATTGAATCTAATAAAATTACATTATTTTCAATTCCTTCTAGATGCATTACTGAAACATATTCTTTACCATCATAACAAAACTCTCTGTAAACTTCATCACTCAATAAAAATAAATCATGCTTTTTTACTAAGTCGCGTAATGCTAATAATTCTTCTTTTGTATATAAATATCCTGTTGGATTACCAGGATTACAAATCATTATACCCTTAGTTTTTGGTGTGATTAATTTTTCGAATTCTGAAATTGGAGGTAAAGCAAAACCAGTTTCAATAAAGCTACGAACTGGAATCACAGTTACATCTGCAGCTTTTGCAAAACCATTGTAATTTGCATAAAATGGTTCAGGAATAATTACTTCATCACCAATGTTGAAACATGTTTTCATTGTGATTTCGATAGCTTCTGAACCACCACAGGTAATGATTATTTCATTAGCGTTGATGTTAATATTATATCCTTTGTAATAATTACATAATTTTTTACGGTAGCTTTCGTTTCCAGCACTATGGCTATATTCTAATACTTTAAAATCAGCAGTTTTTACAGCATTTAAAAACGATGCAGGTGTTTCAATATCGGGTTGCCCAATATTTAAATGATAAATTTTTGTGCCTCTTTTTTTTGCTTCTTCTGCAAATGGAACTAGTTTACGAATTGGAGACGAAGGCATTTCGATGGCCTTATTTGATATATGTGGCATAATAAAATTTAGTTTATTTTAAATAATTCGAGTAAAAGTAAGCATTTATACCAATATATGGAATACGTTTTTTTCTATTTAGAGTGTGAAAAAAAAGATAAATTTGTAATTATTAAAATCAATGAAATACTACAGATGGTAAACAAACGAAAAATAATAAATGATCCAATTTATGGCTTCATCACTTTACCAAACGATTTAGTTTTTGATTTAATAAATCACCCAATTTTCCAACGGTTAAGACGTATTAAACAATTAGGATTAACAAATTTAGTTTATCCTGGCGCATTACATACTCGATTTCATCATGCCATCGGTGCCATGCATTTAATGTCTGAAGCATTATTAGTTCTTAAATCAAAAGGTATTCACATTACTGATGAAGAAACTGAGGCTGCAATAATTGCAATTTTGTTGCATGATATTGGACATGGCCCATTTTCGCACGCTTTAGAACATACCATTGTAAAAGGCATAAGTCACGAAGATATTTCGATGATGTTAATGAATGAATTAAATATCACATTTAAAGGAAAATTAACGCTGGCAATTAAAATTTTTAAAGGGGATTATTCTAAAAAATATTTACATCAATTAGTATCTAGTCAATTAGATATGGATAGATTAGATTATTTGAAACGCGATAGTTTTTTTACAGGAGTTTCGGAAGGTGTTGTAAGTAGTGATCGAATAATTAAAATGTTGAATGTTGCAAAAGGCGAATTAGTAATTGAAGCGAAAGGTATTTATAGTGTTGAGAAATTTTTAATTGCTCGCCGATTGATGTATTGGCAAGTGTATTTACATAAAACTGTTTTAAGTGCGGAAAATTTATTAGTTAAAATTTTAAAACGTGCAAAAGAATTATCACTTATAGGTACAGAATTATTTGCAACTCCAGCTTTATCACTTTTTTTGAAAAATAATTTTAATAAGAAAGATTTTACTTCACAAAAAGAATTGTTGAAACAGTTTGTTTTATTGGATGATTACGACATCATGGCTTCTGTAAAAGTATGGACAAATAGTGATGATAAAATTCTTTCGTTACTATGTTCCAGTTTAATTGACCGTAATTTATATAAGATTGAATTACAAAATACTAAATTCAAATCAACATATATTAAAACACTTCAAGATAAAATTATGAAAAAGTATAAAGTATCCAGAAAAGAGACTGAGTATTTTGTTTTTTCGGATAGTGTTATAAATAGTGCTTATAATTCTGCAGAAATTAAAATCAATATTTTATATAACGATGGTAAATTATTAGATGTAGCAAAAGCTTCTGATCAATTGAATATTAAAATGTTGAGTAAAAAAGTTACTAAATATTTTATGTGTTATCCTAAAGGCTTATAGGTTTTTATTTTTTTGAGCGTGCCTTTCGGTCAGCAGGTCCCGATTTTTCGGGAGGCTTTTCGTTTCAATCTTTTTCTCGTTCCTCCAAAAAGGATTTACACTACAATCCCTCACGCGAGTTAAACATAAATCGTAAGTTTAAATTTCATTAGAACTGTAAACTGCAAGAGGGATGCAAACGTAAAGCTTTTTTTGCATGAGGTCGTTGAGGTTCTCGAAACGACATTTACAAAAAAAACTTGCAGCAACAGCTCGTTCCGACTTCCGTCAGACTTGCCAAAATTATTTTGCTTATCAATTATTCAAGTAAAAAAAATCATAACTTTTTTTATTAGAACTAAAATTAAACGATAATTTAATAGCCAATAATTATAATAGATGATTCTTTGTATTGCCGAAAAACCGAGTGTTGGAAAAGAAATTGCGCGAATTGTTGGCGCAAACTCTCGACGTGATGGTTTTTTTGAAGGGAATGGATATTTAATTAGTTGGACATTCGGACATTTATGCACACTTAAAGCACCTGATGATTATAGTCCGGATTGGAAACGTTGGATGCTAGAATTTTTACCTATGATTCCTCCAAAATTTCAATTAAAAGTAATCGATAATAGTGGAGTCCAAAAACAATTTAATACACTTAAAACATTATTAGACCAATGTACTTCCGTTGTAAACTGCGGTGATGCTGGTATTGAAGGTGAATTAATACAGAGATGGGTTTTAGCAAAAGCACTTAATACAAAACCAGTTAAACGGTTATGGATTTCATCATTGACAGATGAAGCTATCGCAGAAGGTTTTAAAAATTTAAAAGATAGTAAGGAATACGATTTATTATATGCGGCAGGTAATGCGCGCGCCATTGGAGATTGGTTGCTTGGAATGAATGCAAGCAGACTTTATACCATTAAATACGCGAATGGAAAAGGCGTGTTATCAATTGGTAGAGTGCAAACACCGACACTTGCACTTATTGTAAATCGTTATAACGAAATAATGAATTTTGTTCCTGAAATTTATTGGGAATTAAAAACTTCGTATCGAGAAGTTATATTTAATTCAACCAAACGAAAATTTACTTCTAAAGAAGATGCTTCTTTATTATTAGAACAAATTAAAAGCAGTTTGTTTGAAATTGTTTCTAATACAATTAAAAAAGGAAATGAAAGTCCATTGCCTTTATTTGATTTAACATCGTTGCAAGTCGAATGTAATAAAAAATTTAATTTCACCGCTGATGATACATTAAAACATATTCAAAAATTATATGAGCAAAAATTAGTGACTTACCCAAGGGTTGATACAACATATTTACCAGATAATATGCATCCAAAAATCAAAGGTATTTTAACGGATATGAAACCCTATGCTCAGTTTACAAGTGTGTTATTAGATAAACCAATTAAGAAAAGTAAAAAAGTATTTGATGATAAAAAGATAACAGATCATCACGCAATTATTCCTACAGGTATTGTGCCTCCGTCAGGGATGTATTTACCCGAAAAACAAGTGTATGATTTAATTTCGCGACGATTTATTGCAGCATTTTATCCAGATTGTGTGGTAAGTAATACAGTTGTTTTGGGTGATGTAAATGGAAATGAATTTTCGGCAACTGGTAAAGTTATTTTAGAAGAAGGTTGGCGTGTTTTGTTTCCGAAAAAAGAAACCGACGCAAAAGAGGGCGATGAACAATTAATGCCATTATTTGTGAAAGGTGAAAAAGGAGAACACATTCCTGACTTACAAGAAAAGCAAACGTTGCCTCCAAAAATGCATACTGAAGGCACATTGTTAAGAGCTATGGAAACTGCAGGTAAGCAAGTAGATGATTTGGAATTAAGAGAGTTAATGAAGGATAATGGAATAGGGCGACCATCAACGCGAGCCAATATTATTGAAACTCTATTTAAAAGAAATTATATTATCCGCCAGCGTAAAAATTTAGTGCCAACCATTACAGGTATTCAATTAATTAAAACTATTAACAATGAATTGCTTAAATCAGTTGAATTAACAGGACTTTGGGAGAAAAAAATCAGGCAAATAGAAAAAGGTGAATACGATGTTAATTTGTTTTTATCAGAGATGAAAGAAATGGTTACCAATTTAATGTATGAAGTAAAAAGCGAAAGTGGTAAATTAATTACTATTGAAAATGAAGTAAAAAAAGAAGTTGTTGAAATCCAAACTACTGAAAAAAAAGAGAATGATAAAAAAAATAGTTTATCAACCACAAAACCTAAACAAGAAAATAGTGCAATAAATTGTCCTAAGTGTAAACAAGGAACTATAGTAAAAGGCAATACTGCCATGGGTTGTAGTGCTTATAAACAAGGGTGTAATTTTAAAATAGCATTTGATTCTTTTGGAAAAAAATTAACGGAAAAACAAATTATTAAGCTCATACAAAAAGGTAAAACGTCAATAATAAAAGGGTTTATAATTGATGGTGAAAAACAAAATGGGTATTTAATAATGAATAAAGAGTTTGAAATTGTTTTTGTTAAAGAAGAAAATGTAACTCCTGTGTATTCTGAAAATCAAACATGCCCTAAATGCAAGCAAGGAAAATTAATGAAAGGCAAAACTGCTTTGGGCTGTAATCGCTACAAAGAAGGGTGTGATTTTAGAGTTGCTTTTGAATAAATTTATTTTTTTTGAAGTCTCATTTATTTTTTCATACATTTGTCTCATGAATATTTCAAACTCTTTATATTATTATTGGCCAATGAATCCCATTGGAATGGTAATATATTGTTCATAGTTAAGAAAGCTTCCGAATAATAATTTATAACCTGTTCCATCCGAACGGGTTTTTTTACGTTTAATTTTTTTAAAATCATACAAATGGAAATCAAAAGACCAACGCAGCAAATTTATAGTAACTACACAAGCCAAGATCTAGAGGTTTGGAAAACACTATTTAACAGACAAATGAAATTATTAGAACCAATAGTTTCTAGTCACTATTTAAATGCTTTAGAAAGTGTAGGATTTAAAGATTTTGAAATACCAAACTTTTGTGAAGTAAATAAAATTTTACTTAGTAAAACTTCTTGGCAACTTGAAGTGGTTCCAAATATTAGTGCTCAAAAAGAATTTTTTACTTTTTTATCGCAACGTAAATTTACTGCTACATGTTGGATACGAACTATGGAACAATTGGATTATTTGGAAGAACCCGATATGTTTCATGATGTATTTGGGCATGTGCCTTTATTGGTAAATCATGATTATGTTAATTTTTTTAAAGGGATAAGTGAAATTGCTTTAAAATACATTGATAATCCTCGAGCGATTGAATTGCTTGGTAGGATTTACTGGTTTACTATAGAGTTTGGATTAATAAAAGAGGACGAGCAACTTAAAATATATGGTGCTGGCATCATTTCTTCAAAAGGCGAAACATTAAATTGCTTTAGTAATAAGGCGAAGCAACTTCCCTTTGATATACAAACTATTTTTAACACAGATTTTAGAACAGATGTTTTTCAGGAAAATTACTTTGTCATTAATTCCTTCGAGCAACTATATAATTCTTTAAGTGAAATAGAAGTTTTGTTACAAGAAAATTTGCTTAAAATTTATGAGGTTTAATTTCCGTAGTAAGAAATTTAAAATGTTTAGTGGAAAATAGAATTCAGATCTTGATTTTTATTTAAACCTAATTTTTGACGAATAGTTGATGCTAATATATTGATAGCAACTGTATTTTCTCCACCTAATGGAACAATGATGTCTGCAAAACGTTTGGTAGGCTCAATAAATTGCTCGTGCATTGGTTTAACGCTTTCTATATATCTATCAAGTGTTTGTTCTATGTTTCTTCCTCGCTCTACCGTATCACGTTTTATTACGCGAAGCAAGCGTTCATCAGCAGGTGCATCAACAAAAACTTTAACGTTACAGATATTTCGAATGCGTTCATCAGAAAACAATAATATTCCTTCTATCAAAATCACATCTTTACTTTGAAGTGGAATAGTTTCGGCAGAGCGTGTACACGTAATATATGAATAAACTGGTTTTTCGATGTTATTGCCTTTTTTTAATTCATTGATATGATTCAATAATAAGTCAAACTCAATAGCATCAGGATGATCAAAATTTATAAATTTTCGTTCTTCAAGTGAAATATTAGAATTGTCTTTGTAATAAGAATCTTGAGAAAGAATTGCTACATGGTCTGTAGGTAGTATTTCCAATATTTTATTTACAACAGTGGTTTTTCCTGAACCTGTTCCACCACATATACCTATAATTAACATAATTAAATTTAAAAATAATTTTTGTAAAAATAGTCATTTATTTAAACTGGTAATAAAAACTGTTTTTTTACACTTACACAAAGTTGTTTATTATTCCGCAGGGCTTCAAGCTGCTGAGATGCCTGCGTATATTAATTTAATATCCTGCGAAGTTGACAGAAATAAATATTAAATTTCATGTACTGCAAGTTAGCGCTAGCGGGTCATTAGGGAAAGGTGTTGTTATGCTATCGTTTTTTTATTCCTTTATATCCGTTTCTAGTATTTCGTCTGGCGGAATCATTTGAAATTCTCTGTGTATTGTATCTGTCTTATGTTTTAAGGGATAGTGAATTATCCATAAACCTTTTCCATTGTCGTTGTCGACGGTAAATGTTTTTGTTTTTACCCATTTATTTTTTACCCATTCTAATTTGTGTCCACCACCGCCTCCGCCGCCAATATAAAAACCTGTTATTTTTCTTTTACCGATATAAAATGTTGGGTTTGCAACGTCTGAAAGTGTAGAGTCTAAAATGTAATTGTCTATATTTTTGTTGTATAAAAACACTTGCATTCGATTTTTAATTCCTGTCCCTGTTGATCCATAATAACCGATAACATAATCTTTGTGTCCGTCATAAGTCAAGTCCATTAAAGTGTCGAAATCAGGATAGCGCCTTGGTTCTGAAGTCTCGAACCAATTTAAGATATATTCTCTTTTTCCGTTCAGTGTTGTCGTGTCAATTTTTATTTGAGGAATAGGGGCTGCAATTTCTTCAACTGTGTCTATTACAGTGGTAATTGATTTCTCAACTAATTCTTTTTGTTCTGTCGAATTACAGTTTGTTAAAAAGATAAAACTTAGTATTAGAATTGTCAGTTTCATAGTTGTCTTAAAATGTCGCATAACGGTTTCTGGCTTTGCGTTGGTGGGCTTTTGAAACCGAAAACTGTCTGCCAGCACCAAGGTTTATTAATTGCTCAAATGTTTCTATTCGCATTGTCCGCCCACTAACGCAAAACCCGTGTTATAGGGCGTTTTTCTTTTCTCTCTGTTCATTTTCTCCAGTCCGAATAGGGTAAAAAATATTTTTTCTGTCCTTTTTTAGTTGGGATTAAATTATTACAAATAGTAAATAAACTGTCAAATGTCGGGTGGTATGTATTGTTAATGTCGAAGGAATATGACGCTTTTTCCATTACTATACTCACCGTATAATGATAGCCGTCTATAGTTGGTGTCACAAGTTTTTCAGGAATGCTTTTCCAGTCTGTCCTATTAAGAAACGAAAGCAGTTTTGCCTTGTCAAACTTTTTAAATGATGTTTTATTAAAATCTACAAAGCTGTCTTTTTTGCTGTCGTAGTGAGTTTGGTAAACTCTTAGGCTATTATTGTATATGGAATACTTTGTCGTCACGGGATGAGGAAGACCGATGTAAGAGATGTCAATTTTAAAACTTTGGTCAGCTCTTTCTTGCCTGTCGGCAGTTGTAAAACCTGTCGAAAGTATTATTGTCAATATGATGATTAAATGTTTCAATGTCGTCTTTTTAAAATGCCGCATAACTAATCGCTATGTCTACTTTATTCGCGGATAATATTATTTAATCAATTTCATCTCATTCAATAAATAACCTGCACCAGCAAATTTATCAATAATAAAGAGCGTATAACGAATATCTAAGGTAATGTTTCGGCATTGGTTTGGGTTATACATAATATCACTCATTGTACCTTCCCAATTACGGTCAAAGTTTGTACCAATCAATTCACCTTTAGCATTAAAAACAGGGCTTCCACTATTGCCACCAGTTGTGTGGTTACTTGCTGTAAAAGCGACAGGAAGCTTTCCGTTTTTGTCTGCATAAATGCCATAATCTTTTTTAAGGTACAATTCTTTTAATTTGGGTGGTACATTAAATTCAGCATCACCAGGTATTTCTTTTTCCATAATACCATCAAGTGTTGTATAGTAATCATACTCAACACCATCTCGTGGTTTATAGTCATTTACTTTTCCGTATGCAATACGTAAGGTTGAATTTGCATCAGGATAAAACTTTTTGTCTTTAAACAATTCTTTTTGTCCTTGTAAATATAATTTTTGCAATTCATTTATTTCTTTTTCATCATATTGAAACTGAGGGAAAATAGAAGTAGCGTAATGTTTTACGATTGAATTTGTTAAATAGTAAATTGGGTCACGCTCATATAGGTTGCTAAATTTTTCAATATCATTCAACATTAAATCTGATTTATTTTTATCAGTAAAACTAGTATTACTGTATAAAAATTCAGTTAATTTTTTCGCATCACCACCATAAGCAACAATAAACGAATCAAGAACATAAGGTCTGTTTTCAGAACTTACACCTTTAATATATTCGCTAAGCATACTTTCGCAAATTTTTATATCAGTTGGTTTATTGTAATTTTTATAAAAGCCCAATTTTTTATATTCAATAAGATTTGCGTCAAATGTATTTGTTAAACCTTTTTGTTTTTTCTTAAGTTCGGCAAGTAAAGTGCTATAATTTCTTGCATATACAAATGCATCTATAGCCATTAAACATTCTCCGTAATAATCAACCTGTTTGTTTAATACTCGGTATTCGGCATATACTTTTTGTAGTTGTGGAAATAAATTACCATATTTTTCTTTTTTAGCAGGATCTAAATTTACGGCATCACTAAATTGTTTTTCGAAAAGTTGTTTTTTAGTAACTGCATCGTATTTTTTTAGGCCTGTCATTTCTCCCATCCATTTTTTGTAATAGTTTTCTATTCCTGCATATTTATTAGCATAAGCAAGCCTAACAGTAGCACTTTGAGCCATATCCGTTTTCATGATACCTAAACGTTTTTCTCTTAATGATACTTTCAAAGGGTCGCTATCATTCATAATCATGTCAACAGCAAAACTCGAAAGGTATTCTTGTGTACGACCAGGAAAACCATAAACCATTGTAAAATCACCTTTTTTATAGCCCTTTACCGAAACTGGAATAACGTGTTTAGGAACGTAAGGAACATTGTCAGCACTATATTCTGCTGGCTTATTATCTTTATTAGCATAAATTCTAAAAACAGAAAAATCTGCATTATGGCGTGGCCACATCCAATTATCGGTATCGCCACCAAATCGTCCAATATCAGAAGGAGGAGCACCAACCATGCGCACATCTTTAAAATTTTCAACTACAAATAAATAATATTCATTACCATAAAAAAATGGGCGAACAAATGATTCGTAATGTGTACCTGCAATAGCTTCCTTTTCTATTAATTTAATATTCGCTTTTGTGATTGAATCTTTTTTATTAGGAGTTAAGTTTGCTGTAACGCCTTTTAAAACTCTTTCAGTTACTTCTTCAATACGGTTAATGATGGTTGCATTTAAATTAGGAGTATAAATCTCTTGTGATTTATTCATTGCCCAAAAACCATTTGTCAAATAATCTTTTTCAACAGTACTATGGAAAGCAATTGATGAATAACCACAATGGTGATTAGTTAATATTAATCCTTGGTTCGAAATAATTTCGGCTGTACAACCACCTGCAAATTGAACAATAGCATCTTTTAAACTCGATTTATTGATGCTGTAAATTTGTTCAGCCGTTAATTTTAAGCCATTTTTTTTCATGTCTTTAATATTCATCGCATTTAAAAGTTGTGGTAACCACATCCCTTCGTCTGCTTTTGTAATTAAAGAAATTGTAAGAGTTAATATTAAAAAAATAGATTTCATTTTATATTTAAGTTTCAGTTATTTGATTTTTGTTTTTAGTTGTTTGAAGTATGGGCGTTTAATGAATACTACATTCAAAAAACAAATAACCAAAAACAAATATTAATATTACATTGAGCGAATTAATTCCTTCATCAATAAAGTCATTTTGGGTTCTTGCATTTTTGCAATTTGTTGAACCTCTTCATGACTTACATTTTGAACATCACCTTCAACTCCTAAATCAGTTACAATACTAACGCCAAATACACGCATACCGCCATGTTTAGCTACAATAACTTCTGGCACAGTACTCATTCCAACTGTATCAGCACCAGTTCGTCTGATATAACGATATTCGGCAGGTGTTTCAAAACAAGGCCCTGTTAAGCCTGCATACGAACCTTGACTAACTTTTATATTATTTACTTTTGCTATTTCAACTGCCATTGCAATTAATTTTTTATCGTATGCTTCGCTCATATCAGGGAAACGTGGACCTAGTTCAGCAATGTTTTTTCCAATTAAAGGATTAGTTGGGAATAAATTAATATGATCATTAATAATCATAATTTCACCAATTACGAAATCAGGATTCATACCACCACTTGCATTTGAAACACACACTGTGTGAACACCAAGAGCTTTCATTACCCTCACTGGAAAAGTAATTTGGAGCATATTATAACCTTCATAAAAATGAAAACGACCTTGCATAGCCATTACTTTTTTACCACCTAACTCTCCAAAAATTAATTTACCACTATGACCTTCAACTGTACTTACTGGAAAATTTGGAATTTCTTCATAAGGAATAATAAATTCCGCTTTTATTTCATTTACTAATCCTCCTAATCCAGTTCCTAATATAATTCCAACTTCAGGTTTAAAGTTATTTGTTTTTTCAAGAATACTTTTTGTGGTAAAATTTATTTGTTCTAGCATAGTTTAATATGGTTTGGTTAAATTCTTCTGTTTTATCTTTAAAATCAATTTCTATTGGTAAAACGTATAAAGGTAATGTATTTGTTATATCTTCCAAATCAGTTCCTTTAAGACGCATAGCATCTTTTTCTGTAGTTACTATAATTTTGTTGCCACCTTCAAATGTGTCTAAAGCATCTCTTATATCAGCAATGTTTTGCAAAGTAAATGTGTGATGGTCAGGATATTGAATATGTTTAACATCCGAACCATATTCCTTTAAATAAGTAAGCATAGGAGATGGATTTCCAATGCCTGTAAATAAAACAATCCTGTATCTAAATAAATCATCTAAGGTACTAATGGTTTCTGCAGGATTTTGAAAACCATAAATCTCACCATATTTCAACCAGGAAAAAAATAAGGATTGATGCGCTAAGGGTTTTATATCTTTTATTAAATTTCTAATATCAATTGCGGTTGTATTATCTGGTGTTTTACTTACTATAATTATATCAGCTCTTGTAATTCCTTTTTTAGATTCTCTTAGCATGCCAGCTGGCATTAAGGTATCATTTAAATAAAGGTTAGAGTATTCGCTGACAACTATGTTTAATTCACATTTAAGTGAACGATGTTGAAAGGCATCATCCAAAATAATTAATTTTGGAAATTCGGTTAATTCTTGTAATTTTTTAATTCCATTAACTCTATTACCATCAACTGCTACTATTAAATCTGGGTTTTTGGTTTTATACTGCAAAGGCTCATCACCAATATCAGAGGCAATGCTTTTTTCGGTTGCTAAAACAAAACCCGATGTTTTTCTTTTATAGCCTCTACTAAGGATTGCAATTCTACATTCTGACTTCAATAAATTAATTAAGTATTCTACATGCGGTGTTTTACCGGTTCCACCAACTGCAAGGTTTCCAACACAAATGGTATGTAGATCAACTTGATGACTTTTTAAAATTTTCCAGTCGTATAAAAAATTACGAAAAGAAGTAATCAAGCCATAAATAATAGCAAACGGAAATAATACTATTTTTCTGATTGACAATTTAATTGTGTAATTATTTCCTTTAGTTTATACTATAGCCTCGTTAATATTTGGCATTTTTCCGAATTGAATAACTGCTTTAATGTGAGAATTTAATGCAGACATAAATGTTTCATTTTCTAAATAAGGAATACCAAATTCTTCAGCAGTTGATTTTACAATTTCTGAAATTTCCGGATAATGTACATGACAAATATTTGGAAATAAATGATGTTCAACTTGAAAATTTAATCCGCCTACATACCAAGAAATTAGTTTATTATGGCGAGAAAAATTAACAGTAGTATTCATTTGGTGAATAGCCCAATTATTTTCGATTGTATAATTTTCGTTAGGTAAAGGATGTGTTGTTCCTTCAACCGTATGTGCTAATTGAAAAACAACAGTTAAAATAATACCTGAAATAAATTGCATGAGCACAAAACCAAGTAATATTTTAGAAAATGCAATATGAAATACAAAAACTGGTAAAGCAAAAAACACTCCAAAATAAATTATTTTACTAATAATTATTTTAGTTAAAATCACTCTATTTTGTTCTTTTGTACTAGTATTTACACCCTGTTTAGTATATTTTGCAAATTGAATAAAATCTTTTAAAAGAGCCCAGTAAAGAGTTAAAATGCCATAAAAGAAAAACGCATAAATAAATTGCAATTTATGATACCATTTAACAGGAGTATGTGGGTTAAATTTCAAAATTAATTTATCAGCTATATCATCATCATAATGTACAATATTTGTATAAGTATGATGCATCACATTGTGCTGTAATTTCCAGTTAAATACAGATCCACCTACTAAGTTTAATGTGTTTCCCATCCAATAATTGGTTTTTTGATTTGATGAATAAGCACCATGATTTGCATCATGCATAACACTCATTCCAATACCAGATAAAGAAAGTCCCATAATTGACCATAAAGCAAGACTTATTCCGTTTGAAGGATTAAAAACCAAAATAGCTATAAAAGGGATTATATATGCACTAATAAATACAATGGATTTTATAATCATCGAAGTGTTGTAATTACGAGAAAGATTTTTTTCTCTAAAATATCCATCAACTCGCTTTCTTAATGTTGAAAAAAATAATGCTTTGTCTTTGTCAGAATCTATAAATCTAATTGCTTGAAATGCCATTTTTTTGGGTCAGTATTTAGTTAAAAGTACAAAATTAAATTAAATTTAATCAAAAAACTGAATTTTTATGATTAAATATTTTGCTAATATTGTATTCACTTGAATAAACAAAAAGCATATTCGCCAATTGGGGTATTTGATTCTGGATATGGAGGTTTAACCATTTTGAAAGAATTAGTTAAAACATTGCCAGAATATGATTTTTTATATTTAGGAGATAATGCAAGAGCGCCTTATGGTTCTAGGTCATTTGAAACTGTTTATGAATATACTTTACAATGTGTAAATGCCTTATTTGAAAATGGTTGTGAATTAGTTATTTTAGCTTGTAATACAGCTTCCG
Source organism: Bacteroidota bacterium (assembly GCA_038327195.1). Lineage (GTDB taxonomy): Bacteria > Bacteroidota > Bacteroidia > B-17B0 > Aurantibacillaceae > UBA4416. The sequence goes on from JBBQKU010000046.1 coordinate 24,430, forward strand.
CAAAAGCATTACGAACCATTCAGCAAAAAGATTTACCATTAATTGACCCTAAAAAAAGAGTTTTAGGAGTTATTAGACCTACCTCAGAAATTGTAGGAAATTTAAGTAAAACCAAGGAAGTTGGCATTTTTGCCACTTCAGGAACTGTTATTTCGGAATCCTATTTAATTGAAATTAAAAATTTTTTTCCAGACATTATAGTTTATCAAGAGGCTTGTCCTATGTGGGTTCCGTTAATTGAAAACAATGAATTAGATAATGAAGGGGCAGATTTTTTTGTGAAAAGGCATATTGATAATTTGTTTAACCAATCAAAACTAATAGATACCATTATTTTAGGATGTACGCATTATCCATTATTAAAACCTATAATTACTAAACATCTCCCTTCAGGTATTACATTATTAACTCAGGGAACAATAGTTGCAGATGGACTTAAAGATTATTTAAAAAGACATCCAGAAATGGAAGAATTACTTTCGAAAAATTGTAAAGTTGATTATTTTACAACAGACAATGCTGAGCAATTTAATGAAAAAGCTAGCTTATTTTATGGGTCAAATGTAGTATCAAAGCACCTTACCCTATAATTATGAAAATAAAATTCTTTTTAAATTTAGCTTTTTTGAGTATTTCATTTTTGACTTTCTCACAAACAATACAAAACTCATCTTATTCCACCCAAGGTTATATTAAAGAAGATGGAACAGTTCAAAATGCTAGCTATTCTACGTTAGGTTATTTTAAATCTGATGGAGCGGTTCAAAATGCTAGTTATTCAACAATCGGTTACATCAAATCAGATGGAACAATTCAAAATTCGAGTTATTCAACCATAGGATATATTAAGGAAGATGGAACGATTCAAAATTCTAGTTATTCAACTATAGGGTACATAAAAAAAGATGGAACAATGCAAAATTCAAGTTATAGTACAATTGGATATGCTAAAAATGTAAAATCTAAGTGGGCAGCTGGAGCTGTTTTCTTTTTCTTTTTCAGATTAAATTAATGACTCTCAGAATACTTAATTTTTAGTCTTCAAGCCATAATAATAAAATAAAAAAGCCTCGCAATATTGCGAGGCTTTTTTATTAAGATTGTATAATGATTATTTGTTTAAAACTAAACGTTGAACCATTTTATCTTTTCCGTTACTGATAGTAACAAAATAAACACCATTTGGTTGGTTAGTAATATCTAAAGAAACTAATTTATTAGCAATACCATCGAATTTAGAAGTACTAACAACTTGTCCTAATGTATTAGAAACTGAAACTACTACATTTTCTTCATTAGCAAGAGTAAATACAACATTAACTAAACCAGAAGTTGGGTTAGGAAGAATTTTTACATTATTACTTAATCCAAAATTTTCTGAAATTGAAGTAAAAGTTCCGCAAAGTATTGGTAACATTAATAAATTACCATTTGTTCCCCATGCAGTAGCAATACTATTCCAAGAATCATCATTCCATTTTTCCCAAGCTAAATTTACTGGAGCTGAAGTTTGATTTGCAACTACTGCAGTATCTCCTGCTGTATTAGGAACAACTAAAGATGCATAAAAACCACCAGTTGTTGGAGCAGTTAAAGGAGCAGCAAAATTAAAAGTATAATAAAATACATTTGTAGTTCCTGTGTGAGCAGCAGCAATTGAACTTAAAGTAGCAACTGTTGAACCAATTGCTGTTCCTGGCATTGTTGTAGCATTTGTACCATTATATAAAGTCATACCAACAGTGTGAGTACCTACACCACCTGTACCTTCAGTTCCTGATTGATAAAAACCAACAACAACTCCAGTAATGTTAGCGCCTGTGTACAATGAATAAGAAGAAGCAGCAAAGAAATTTGCTTTTTCTTTGTCGCCATAACAGTTAGTTCCATATACATATCCAGCATTTGGACTACATCCTGGTGTAGTTGTATCAGAAGATGCACTACCAATTGAAATAGATGGTGATGTTAATGTAGTAAGAGAAGTACAAGAAATAGCTAAACTCGAGTTAATTGAAGGTTGATTTGCTGAAACTTGAGTGTTTAAAGATTTACCACTTTTTGCAATTCTCCCATTAACTTGAGAAAATGCCGTTAAACTTGTTGCAATAACAATTGCAGAAAATAAAATTTTTTTCATGTTTGATTTTTTAATTAATTAATTAAGATTTATATAACGGCGAATTTACATTATTTTTTTATGGCTAAATGGCATTTTTTTTGTAATTATAGTTAGAATTTAAAGTTTTAACATTTTGTTTTTAACAAAATATGAAATTAATGAACCGTTTTTATGTAAATTCTTGTTAAATAGCATCATAATGCTAACAATTTTAGGTAAATTTGGAATGACTCTGAATCGTTTAACACATATTTTACGAATAAATCCTATGAAAATAGGATATACCTATATTTTGTTAATTCTTTTATCTGTTAATTTCTCGTTTGCTCAAGTAAAAAATGAAGCAGAATTAAAAAAACAGGCTGAAAAAGATTTTGAAAATGAAGATTATAATCTTGCTTATAAGCTTTATGCTCAATTAGTTTCTTTATATCCTCGCGATCCTGAATATAATTATCGATTAGGCGTTTGCATGTTATACACGGAGCCAGATAAAAAGAAACCCTTTTCTTACCTAAAAATAGCAACTTCCAATCCTAAGGATGCTCCAAAAGAAGCTAAATTCTATTTGGCAAAAACCTACCATATGAATTATCAGTTTGATGAGGCTATAAAATTGTATAACGAGTATAAGCAAATTGGTAGCTCTTCTTCAATAAAAAAATTGCAGGTTGATAGAGAAATAGAATCTTGTAAAAATGGAAAACGATTACTTTCCAACCTATCAGATTTGGTTGTTATGAGTAAAAAACAATTAAGTGAAGCTGACTATTTTAGAAGTTACGATACCAAAGATATTGGAGGTAAATTATTAGTTAAGCCAGATGATTTTAGGTCTTTTATGGATAAAAGAAAAAAAGAAAAATCTGTCATTTATTTACCTCGAAATGGAGAACGTGTTTATTATTCGAGTTATGGTGAAACTGGAGACAAAGGACGTGATATTTATTTTGTAAATAAATTGCCAAATGGTGATTGGAGTAAGCCACAATCTATGCCTAGCTCTATAAATACTGATTATGACGAAGATTATCCCTTTTTGCATCCAAATGGAAAAACGCTTTATTTTAGCTCTAAAGGACATAATAGTATGGGTGGTTATGATGTTTTTAAAACGACGTATAATTCATCAACTCAAACTTGGAGTAAACCAGTAAATCTTGAATTTCCAATAAATTCCCCTGATGACGATATTTTATACGTTACTGATTCGTTAGAAAAACATGCGTTTTTTAGTACCGGTCGTTATAGTCCGTATGGTAAATTAGATGTATTAAAAATTAGTACAGAGAGAAGACCAATGGACTTTGCTTTTCTAAAAGGAACAGTTGTTAAAGAGGAAGTTACCCAAAGTTTGAAATCTAAAATTACTGTAAAAAATATGGTCAATGGTGAGATAGTTGGCACTTATCAGGCTCAAGATAACGGAGATTATGTAATGGATGTTCCAAATGGCGGAAAGTTTTTATTTACAGT
>JBBQKU010000047.1:0-26085 GCA_038327195.1 Bacteroidota bacterium
AAGCATTTTCAAAAGCTTTCCTCTTGCATCCCTCTCGCAGTTAACGGTTCATTTGAATTTAATACTTCAAACTTTGATTGAATATGCGTGAGGGATTGAAGAGAAAATCCTTTTTTGAGGAACGAAAAAAAGATTGAAACGTAAAGCCCGACCCGCAGGGGCACGCCCAAATTGAAATTTATTTATAGCTTTTAATAAACTAAAAAAAGAATGTAATAATTAAGAATTATATAGTTTTTAAAAACCTATTAACAACTCTTTCACAATCTCTAAAAAATATGCACTTTTGACATTTAGAAACATCATTCTAAAATTGATATGCAATTAAAATACCAAAGCAAGCCCAAAGCCATTTTATTACTCGAAGACGGTAAAGTATTTGAAGGAAAAGCAGCTGGAAAAATCGGCACAACAACAGGAGAAATCTGTTTTAATACTGGCATGACAGGTTATCAAGAAATTTTCACCGACCCATCTTATTTCGGACAAATAGTAATCATGAACAATGTTCATGTAGGAAATTATGGTGTTGAAGAAACAGAAGTTGAAAGTGATAGTATAAAAATATCTGGGATGATTTGTAAAAAATTCAGTGATGGATTTTCTCGTAAGAGAGCAAATCAATCTTTACAAGATTATTTCGAAAAGGATAACATTGTTTCAATTAGTGATGTTGATACGAGATCACTTGTTAGATATGTGCGTGATAAAGGCGCCATGAATTGCATCATATCATCAGAGATTACAGATATAGATGAATTAAAAGCAATATTAGCAAAAGTACCTTCAATGGAAGGTTTAGAATTATCATCAAAAGTTGCTACAAAAACCGCATACGAATTTGGAGAAAAAACTGCCAAACATAAAGTAGCTGTTTTAGATTTTGGGGTTAAAAAAAACATATTGCGATCTTTAGCTCAACGTGATTGCTATTTAAAAGTATTTCCATTAAAAACAACATTAAAAGAATTAACTGATTTTAATGCGGATGGTTTTATGTTAAGTAATGGTCCTGGAGATCCAAGTGTAATGAAAGATGAAATTACTCTTATCAAACAATTAGTTGAAACAGGAAAACCAATTTTTGGTATTTGCTTAGGACACCAATTATTAGCACAATCTCAAGGAATTTCTACCTACAAGATGCACGCAGGCCACAGAGGAATAAATCATCCTGTAAAAAATCTAATTACTGGTAAATGCGAGATTACTTCTCAAAATCATGGTTTTACAGTTAATGCCGAAGATATTGCAAAAAACAATTCGATTGAAATAACGCATGTTAATTTGAATGATCATACCATTGAAGGTATCAGATTAAAAAACAAACCTGTATTTTCGGTTCAATATCATCCAGAAGCTTGTCCTGGTCCTTTAGATTCTCGTTACTTATTTGATGATTTTATTAGTTATTTAAATAATTAATAAAAATTATTCCTTTATTTCTTCTTGCTTGTTTTTGTGATATACGTCAATGCAAACTAGCATTGCTAAAAATCCCCAAAACGGAACAGATGCTTTATCGGTATCTAAGAAGTTATTTAAAAATCCATGTACAAAATAAGTGCTGATTCCCATTAAAATGGAAATAGTTAACACTTTTAGTGATGTATCTTTAATGGTATAAACTAATCGGTAGCCCATAAACATAACAGATAAAACTAATACAAATACCAAAATTGCCCCCAGAAAACCCTGTTCACTTAATGGCCCCAAGTATTCACTATGAGCATTTCCCTTCTCGCCAAAGTTGGTTGAAATAACCGTTTTCATGCTGCTTTTTTGGTATGGAGCATATAAAAACTGATAAGTACCTGGCCCAAAACCTAAAAATGGTCTTTCTTGAAACATTTGTATGGCGCAATTCCAACGATTAAGACGTTCAACATTTGATACATCTGTTGAAATATTGGTCATTGATTCTATATTTTGAGTAAAATCGCCATCCGAATCCGTATTGTTTTTATTAAGTAACATCAATACTTCCGATTGAAATGCTAGAAAAAACAAAACACCACCAAGCAAAGTAAATACAAGCGTTCTGAATTTAATTTTTAAAATTAATGTGGCTAAAACACCTAAAGAAACGGCTAAACTCAACCACCCCGCTCTGGCGTATGAAACAATAATAGCAACTAAGAAAATAGTTAATAATGTAAGACAAACAATTTTCAGAAAAAGATTAATATTTTTCATCAAAACAATTCCTACCACAACAGGTATAAACATTGCTAAAGCACAACCATAAGCGGTATGGTCATTATAAAAAGGTGAAACAATCCAATCAGCAGTTTTTTCATCGAAACCAAAAGAGGCATGCTTAACTGTTGTGATTACAGCAACAATTGCTAGTGCTATTGAATAAAGTAAAATATGATATATCATATTTTTCTGGTTTTTAAATAATTGAGTACACATAAAATAGCAAGAAGTCAAAAACCAAATACGAGACAATATATATTTTATGGAAATGATTGGAAGCTCACTAAAAATTGTTGTAAATATCATCCAAGTTAATTGAATGAAAATGATAATTGTTATGGGATGCTTTAAAATTTTTTTATCTGTAATACCATGGCTAATTTCATTAAGAATGTAAATGAGCGTAATACCAATCATTAATGGCTCAGAAGGCAAACTTAAATTCAATCCATCAGACATACCTAATTCTTTTAAACTTATAGCTAATGGAGTAGAAAAAATCATGAGGTACATGATTTTTTCAATATCAAAAATTGCCAATAGAATAACAAATAAAACTAAAGGAAGTAAATTAAAAATGTAAAACATACCTCTATCAAATAATAGAATATACGCATTTACTAAGATGTAGGAAACTACAATAAAATAAAATACATAAGTATTTTTAACTTTTTGCAAGATTGTTTTGTTTTTTATGAGTAAACAAAATAATAAAAATAGCCATTAACAATACCGATAATGTAAAAAACAGCACTATTAGAACTCTTTGAGGCGAATACTTTTTATCAGGTAAATTAGCTTTAGAAACAAGCGTAGTATAACTCAAATTAGAATTTGAGTTCAATAAATTTTTATCGAATTTAAACTTCAATTTTTTGTAATTATTCAATTCAGTTTTTAATTGCTCTTGCAAAATAACATATTGCCCTCCTTCTTCTTTTAAACCTTTCAGTAATAATTTTTCATCTTCAGATAAATTATTTTTACCAACACGTTTGCTTATTATTTTTGATTGAGATTTAAAATCTAAAATTCCGAAATTAACTCTAATATTTTTTAATTTACGTTCTATAGAATCAATTTCAAAACTTACAATTTTCAGTTGATTTCTATATGATTTAACATATTCCTCACTAGTCACTTTTTTTTGAGCTCTTATAAAGATATTAGATTCTTCAATAAGTGCATTTGCCATTTTTTGAGCAAGTGCGGGACTTTCATTAATAACGCTTATCACTACCGACTCATATAAAGTAGCAGATACACTGATGTATTCATAATAATATTGATCAAATTTTGAATGTGCTCTAGCTTCGGTTGAATCAACATCAAATACCTTGTAAAGATTAAAACGCTTTGTCATCGCATTTTTTACAGCTTCACTATTCATAAATTGCAGCAACTGTTCTGTACTTGATTCTGCACTAAATTTATCTAAATTAGTTGGAAACACTACAGCTACAGATTTATATCTAGGACTAATAAATAGTGGTGATGATATAAATGAAGAAATAATAATTGAACATACAGCAATCAAAATTAATTTATTGCGATGTATATCAATGATATTACATATAAACTTTGTATTAATATTCTCCATTTTTCCCTTTCTGATTACAAATCGTTTGCCTGAGAAATTATTTTTTCTTTAATTTCCATTAATTTATCGGCAAACATTAGGTACAGTAAGGCTAATAAAAAAGTTGATATTGTAGGGATTAAAACAATTAATGCTCTAACTGGCTTAGCCTTTTTTTCATTTCTAACTGCTTTTTCAACTACAAACTTTGAAGGCAAATGTCTTTCGTAATTAACTCTTGCTTCGTCATATTTACCTTTAATTACAGGATATTTAAAGCGGTATTTCTTAAGTTTTTCAAATAAATCCTGATAAGCCATTCCATACTTTTTCAATATATCAAGTTTAACTTGTAATTTTACCTTACCAGCTTCATCACCTTTAGAAACAGCTTTAGCCATTGCCTTTGAATAAGCTTCCATTTCAGATTTATAATCTAATACGCCAATTTCTCTAATTGCTTGTAAACTATCTTCTAAATTTTTAATATTTGTTAAGGTTGAAGCGTATTCTTCTTCAATAATCATCAAAGCTTCTTTTGCAATAACTTTAGTCATTTTGTTTTTTACAGAATCAGCATAAGCCACTATTGAATTTGCAATTTTTGCTGCTCTATCTGACTGATAATCATATACGTTAATTTTAATTGAAACATAATCTGTTCGTTTAAAAGAAACCATTTCGTCCCATTTAAGCTTAAGATAATGATTAGCATAAACATCATCTTTGTTAATTTTCCAATGTTCCCACAAATTATATTCATTAGCTGCCATATTTCTTATATCGGCAGAATTAAGTATTTGAAGTAGTTTCTCGCAATCATCCTCATCGCCATATTCCATATAATCTTCTTGACTTCCAGGATTTTGCTCAATTAATAATTTAGAAACAGAAAACGTCCGTGCTGGAAAAATAATGGCTGTCCCTATATATTGAGGAGATATTAAGAATGAAATAACAATTGAAATAACAGCGGCTAATGACGTTATCAAAATAAGAGGTTTACGCCACTTATACACTTTTGATAGAAGCTTAATAGAATCGTTACCGAATTGTTCTTGGTTCATTGTTCAAATATAATATTTATTTGTATTTAATAAATCTTAAAATAGATTTAATATTAATTAATCCTGAAATAAATGCCCATGCAAAGCAACATGAAGTTGAAATAACAAAATTAATCATCCAATTTGACGTAAAGTATTTAGAAAAATAATTAAATCCAATAATCCCAATAATAAATATAGCTAATGCGATAAGCAATCTAACATTGATTTTAAATTTAAATATTTTATAGGCAAAATATATTTGAATGCCAGCTGTAAAAAATTGTGTAGTTAAGCTAGAAATAGCACTACCGAAAGCTTTATAATGCGGAATTAAAATAAAATTTAATATTAAATTAATACAAATTCCGATTATCGCCATAGTATTTAATTGCTTTAAATTTCCATTTGCTGTTAATAAAGTCCCAAAAATATAAGTAGTTGAAACTGCTGTAAAACAAAGCATTAATACTCTAAATTCTAGAGCTGAATCTGTTGCACCATGATTTATTAAGGCTGTTAGTTCATTGGCATAAAAAAAGCAACCAACTGAAACAACTAAGGCAGGCGTTATTAATAATATAAAGGATAATTTCACAATATTTTCTACATTTTCTTTGTGTTTAAGCATCCGGCTAAAAACAGGAATGAGTTGAACTGAAAAAAGGTAGGCAATCATATTTCCTGCTTCCAATAACCTAAATGCTTTTGCATAAATACCAGCCTGTTCACTACCAATTTTTTCAGGCAAAATTAATCCTAACATAACACTGTCTAGCCTATTATAGAAAGTCATTAATAACACTAAAATTGCAAAAGGAAAGCTTTGCTTTAAAATCATAATACTAAATGGCCAATTCCATTTAAGCTTAAAATGATGTGTTTTAAAATATACTGTTAAAAAGGCAATTGCTGCAGTTAAAACATAGCCAATTGTTTGTGCATAAACAAAATTCATAATGTCGATATGCAAACCAAACCATTTTAAAAGCAAAGCAAGGCAAATTATGATCATTATTACTCTATCAGCAACTGAAACAAAACTATCCGTTTTAAATAAATGTAGACCTAATAAATTTGATCGCAAATAAGCTATCATACTGATTAAAAACTGATTAACCGCAAGAATAGATAAAAGTTTCATTAACCTAAAATCATATCCCATTGTTATTCCAGCCAGAATTGTAATGAATATATATATAAACCCTAAAACTAATTTAAGAGTAAATAGGCTACTAAAATGTTTGGTAAGTAAGTGGTTGTTTTGGGCTATGTTTTTATTATTAAACTGAGTAACTCCAAAATCAAGAATAATATTCAATAAGAATGAAAAACTGAACAAAATAGCATATTCACCATAGGAAGAATTCCCAACTGAATTTTGAACGGCAGTTTCGATTCCCAAAGGCCAAAATGGCTTAATTAATAAATTAAGAATAATTAAAAAAGCAATATTTGTAACAAATTTCTTTTGTTGCATAATGGGTAACAAATATATTATTTATTTTGGATTTTGATGAAACTAAATCAACCTTCAAAGGTCTTTAATTCAACTGTTTTTCCGTCGAATTCAACATATGAGCAGTAATTAATCCATTCGCCAAGATTGATGTATCTTGACGTTTCAGAAGCTGCAATATTAAGTGGCAAGTGTCTGTGCCCAAAAATAAAATAATCGAAATGTTGTTTTTTTAATTCTTCTTTGCAAAAAATAAGTAACCATTCATTTTCATTTCCCAAAAACTCTTTATCTGAGTCACCTGTTATAATCCGACTTCTTTTACTAGAACGACGAGCTATATAAAATCCCAAATTTGGGTGCAATCTATTAAAACACCATATAAGAAAAGGATTAGTAAAGCATTTTTTTAAGAATTTATACCAACCATCTCCTGGCCCTAAACCATCACCATGTCCTATAAAAAACGTTTTTCCATTATAGGTTCGGGTTATTGGTTCTTTATATACCGTAACGCCCAATTCTGTTGGAAAATAATCTCCCATCCATAAATCATGATTTCCTGTAAAAAAATTTACTGTTATTCCCGAATCGGTAAGTTCTGCAATTTTGCCTAATAAGCGGGTTTGCCCTTTAGGAATGGTGTATTTATATTCCCACCAAAAATCAAAAATATCTCCTACTAAATAAATTTCTTGAGCAGTATCTTTAATGGAATCAAGCCAACGAACTATTTTTTTTTCACGAAGCAAACTAAGTTCCAATGTTGGAACTCCTAAATGAAAATCAGAAGCAAAATATATTTTTTTTCCTGGTTGCATTATAAAAAATTATTCGAGATGAAATTTTTCGGTTTAATATTGTGCAAATTTAAGGTAAATCTAATGGTATCAAAAAATCCATCTTTATTATTTGCTTTTAATGCTGTTTTAATGTCATTACTATAAATTAAAGGAAAATAAACCTCACAAATGTTTTTATAAATACAAAGTTCAACACCTGCTGTGTATAGAAATTTATCTTTATATAAACTCTCATTAAACTCACTAGTGCCAATATCCGCAAATAATTTTAAAGGCAATTTTCCAACTGTTGGAGATTTTATATTTAAAGAAACAAGCCATTTTGATGATTGCCCCAAAGGAGTCCAAACTTTAAATGCACCGTCATTTTCAGTAAATTGTGCAAACCCTACTCCATTCATTTCATTTCTTCCAACAAAATTATAATCAAAAAGATAATCTTGATAGCCATTATAACCACTCATACGAAAACGATATGGGGATTTGTCAGCAGCACTTCCATAAATAAAAGCTCCTGCAAAAATTCTAAAATCTAAACTTTTTTTCTTTTTAAACGATATAGAATAATTTAAAACAACACTTGCTTTTCCAAATTTGTCGTTATGATCAAAATTTAAAAACAGATTATACGGATTAATGACTTGATTATTTTTTAATGAGTAGTGAAATCGATTTATGATAGTATAAACATTTTTTTTGCCAAGTATAGCAATATCAGTATAACTAGGTATGTATTCTTCATCAACAAACAGATGATTGGTGGAATATGAAATATGTTGAGTCAGTTTGCTACGAGGATTATGTTTTTTAATTTCAAAATCGAGTGTAGCTGATAGTTTATAATAATTTAAATTAAAAGACTTTATATCTGTGTTACTAAATTCATTAAAATATTTTGTATCCACACTATTATGAGAAAATGATTTTATATTTCCACTTAAATCAATTTCTTGAAATAGACTATTGTTTTGGGTAAAATGCTTAACAATATCAGCATAACCAACAGGTGTTTGACTCCCAAATGCATACATGGGAGCAATTGTAAATTCAATTGGTTTTTGTAAAAAACTATAATTATAAAATGCACAACCCAACATAAACTTATTATATTGATTATATCCTAATATGGGCAAAAAATTTAATTGACTATAGTTTGGATTATCTAACTTTCCTAAAAAATTAAATTTAACAGGTTCTATTTTTTTAAATAATCCTTTTGTTCGCAAAAAATTATTTTTCCGATTTACTTCTGGCATAAACTCATCAGCATCAATTTTAAAATAATCAATATCACTTGGAGGAAATTCAAATACACGCTTCCCTTTAAATCCATTATACCAGACGGTGCCTACCAACTTATTATCTTTAAATCCTGAAACAGATACTGGGCCTAATAATTTATTATTATTTTTCACTAAAATAGCATGGCTTTTATCGCTTAAAAGTTTATGGTTTATTATTTTATAATCCAATTTATGATTGGTTAATAATAATTCATATTCAAACCATTTTAAATCAGCATTAAGATGGTATTGCAATGTTTTAATTAAATCAGTTGGATTAGGATGTTTAAATTTCCACTGTTCAAAATAAAACTTCATGGCATCATCAAATTTATCTTTTCCAAGGTAATTCATTAAATAATCCATTGCTAATGCAGTTTTTGAATACACAATAGCGCCATAATTATAATCTGTAAATTCAGCTGCTGGTGTTTCAATAGGCTGATCAGTATTTTTACGAGCGGCAAGTAAATATGAAAACTCATACTGAGCTTTATGTTTAAACTTATTTAATCCAAAAAAACGAAATGTACTATCTCTATCTAAAATACTAGTCAGTTTCTTTTCGGGATATTTTGTTCTAATATATCTCATTTCATAAAAGGAGTTTAATCCTTCATCTAAAGCAGGAAATTCTCTTTCGTTACTTCCTAAAATACCATAAAACCAATTATGTCCAACTTCATGCATGATCGTTGTTTCGAGTGTAAAATCATTTCCACTTTCACCAATAATTGTAATATTTGGGTATTCCATTCCACCACCAGCACTAATTGTTCCATCAACTGCAGTTACATGATTATATGGATAATCACCGTTCATTGCAGAATAAAACAAGGTTGCATCATTTATATATTCTAATGATTTTGACCAAAGTTCTGGTTCACTATTGGTGAAAAATGCCCAGGTATTTACTTTTTTTCCAGTATTTGGTAATAAAATTTCATCATTTAATACATGAAACCGTTTATCTGCAAACCAAGCAAAATCATGAACTCTGAATTGCTTAAATGTAATTGTTTTAAAATCCTTATCAGATGGTGGAAATTTTAAATCATTGATGTATTTTTTTTCTGCAATTAATTTCTTTGTTTCCTCCACTTTATCAAAAAGCCAAAGTTCTTCTTCTTGTTCATCAATTCTATCTCCAGTTGCAGCTAATACATAATTTTTAGGTAGAGTAATATTAACATCAAAACTTCCAAATTCGCTGTAAAATTCACCTTGGTTTAAATAAGGCATTTGATGCCAACCATCTCTATCAAATACAGCTGGCTTAGGATACCATTGCGTAATAGCATACGCTTGTTCAATATGCCCAAGTCGAGAAATTTTAGCAGATGGCAATTGTACTCGAAATGGTGTAGAAATAAAAATGGTGTCATTTGGATTAAGGGGCTTATTTAAAATAAGTTTACAAATATCAATATGTTCTTTATCAAATTCTAATTTAACAACTTCCCCATTTACCATAAAATTTAAACTATCTATGTAGCCTAAGTCTTCAGGTTTTGCAAAATACATGGTTGTTTCTCCGTTTTCTAATAACTGCTTAGCTAAGGCTGTTTCATTATTTTTATAGGCATTCGGCCATAAATGAAAATAAATGTAAGTTAATGGTTGCAGGGAATTATTGATATACTCAATCTTTTCAAAAGCCGAAAGTTTGTGAGTTACATCATCTAATGTTACATCAATCTTATAATTTACTTCTTGCTGAAAATAATTTTCTTGAGAAAATAAATTTATATTAATTAACAAAAATGTTATTAAAAAAATAAAACATTTTTGCATTTTAAATTATTTTAAAACTTCAGCTAATTTCTTATCCAAATCAGCACCTCTTAAATCAGTAGCGATTATGATTCCTTTTTTATCAATTAAAACAGTATAAGGAATAGATTGAACTGCATAAATCTGACATGCTTCACTCTGCCAAAACTTTAAATCACTAACCTGAGGCCATGTTAAACCTTCTTTAGAAATAGCTTCAATCCATTCATCTCTATTTTTATCTAAAGAAACTCCTAATATTTCAAAACCTTTGTTTTTATATTTTTCATAACAACGTTTTACATTCGGTAATTCTTTTCTACAAGGACCACACCAACTTGCCCAAAAATCAATTAAAACAACTTTCCCACGCAATGCTGATAATGGAAGATCTTTATCATTAGGCATAGGCAAAATTAATTCAGGAGCTTCAACACCAACCTTGATAGCTTGAGTTCGTGAAACCATCATTTCTGTTTGTTGAATCATACCATGAAATGATTTAACGTCAGCATTATTAGGATATTTTCCGCATAATCCTTTGTCTAAAGCTTTATATGCATCTAAATAAAACTCTGGCTTAATTTGTTGAATTGCCATAATAGAGGCAAATGAACTAGCATTTTCTTTTATTTTTTTTGCAATAATATCACTATACGAGGCAATCATTTTCTCATAAGGTTTTTGTAATTCTTTAGATAATGAATCAGCACTTAGTGAATCTAATTTTTGGACTATTAATGCGTTATTAAAAACTGATTCTAACGAATCAGTTCTTACTTTCTGACCTTTGGCTAATTCATTATACTCTAAATATAATTTTGTATCAGGAGAGCCTTCAATTTTATAAGTATTACCTAAATCCCTTGCATCTCCAGTAATTGTGATTTTTTGCGCAGAATCCAAAACTAGCATTGCAAAATTAGAACTCGATAATCTCAATCTGTAAAAACCAACACTTGGCGAATAATTATTAATTACAAACTCACCTTTATCGTTTATAACAGCACTATCAACAACCGCTGGACCTTGTTGAGAAAGTTTCTCTAAAAAAATTGATTCCGATTTTGAGTTTGATAAATTTCCTTTGATTTCAAATCCTGAATCATTCTTAGATTTTGAATCCGTACAAGCGTTAAAAAGAGCAATTACAAAAGCTGCTATTATAATTTTGTTCATTTAATTTTAAATTTTTAATATATAACAAATATCCAATTTATTTTCAAATAATCAAGCTAAAAACGATACGGTTTTAAAGGCAGTTTCGTTAAAAAAGGTTTAAATTGTGATTGGTCTTAAATCTTTTTGTAAGCCTAAATAAATAACATCCGTGGCGCCTGCATTTTTTAAAACATAGTTTTTTGAAAATTGCGAAGTTTGATTTAAAAATTCCCTATCATTTAAGAATTTCTCAAAATAGTGAATCAAATCGTTACAAGTTGCAATTTCAAACCCAGCTCGTAATTTAATTAATTCAGTTGCTTCGTTAAACTTATAATGGTTTGGGCCAAATATAACAGGTAAACCAAACACAGAAGGTTCTAATAAATTATGAATGCCATTATTAAAGCCACCGCCAATTAAGGCTACATTTCCATATTGATATACTGAAGATAAAATTCCAATAGTATTTAATATCAAAACAGAATGCGTTAGTTGAGTTTCATGATTAGAATATAAATGATATAAAATATTATTTTCAGATAATAGATTTTTTATTTTTTCAATATTTGAATGATCGATTTCGTGAGGAGCAATAATTAATTTTAATTGAGGGAATTTTGGTTTTAAATAAATAAAGGCTTCAATTAAGTATTCTTCATCTTTTTGCCACGTACTTCCACCAATTATTACAAAGGAATTATTTTTAAATTCTTCAATTACTTTAATTTCGTTAGGAGATTTACAAACCTCTAAAACTCTATCAAAACGAGTATCTCCAGCTAATTTGGCAGTATTAATATTTAATTGTTGTAATAATTTTAAAGAATCATTTTCTTGAGTGTAAATCTCTTTGTAAGTAGCTAATGCCTTTCTGAAATTAAAACCATACCATTTAAAAAATGATTGATGCTTTTTAATAACAGTTGAAATTAAATAGGTTGGAACTTTTCGCTTATGAAGTTGGAATAAAAAATTTAACCAAAACTCATACTTAACAAATATGGCAATTTTCGGTTTTAATATTTCCAAAAAGCTGTTTGCGTTTTTCTTAGTATCAATTGGTAAATAACAAACATAGTCAACCAACGCAAAATTTTTCTGAATTTCATAACCTGATGGAGAAAAAAAAGTAAGAACAATTTTAATTGAAGGATGCTCCTTTCTTATTTTTTGTATGACTGGTCTTCCTTGCTCAAACTCCCCTAAAGATGCACAATGTATCCATACACAATTTTGTAATTGTAATTTTTCAGCATTTGCTTTTAAATTATCTTTCCAGTTTTTTCGACCATTAATCCACAATTTAGCTTTAGGTTTAAATAATGAAGAAATATGAATTCCTAAATTAAATAATTGTATGCCTAAATTGTATAAAAACATTTACTTGATTTTGAATTTTATTGAACTTAAAAAAAACTCTAAAACTCAAAATTAATTTGTCCATCCTTGTCCTTAAAATTTGACGGGTCTAGTTTTTCCATAGCTCTACGATGCAATTCCATTGGAGACATTCCATTACCACCTATTTCTTCATCAACTTCATCATAATTATCTAAAATGATTTCTTTAGAAATACGCAAATTAATTTCTTTTACTTTATAAGACGTCAATTTTTTTCCTTTAGCTTTCATATTAACTAAAGGCGCGTATTCAACTAAATTAATGGTTTCATCAGCAATCTCTTTATCCTTTTCTTTACCAAATTTCATATCAATAATAGGAACTATTTGAGATGTTATTAATTCTATACGTGAATTTTCATGCTCTGTAATAATTAACGTTTTAGTCAAGGTATTTTCAGGAATAAAACGTTTAGTAATATAGGATTTGCTTTCTCCGTCATAATAAATACAAGACATTATTTGTTCTGGATAATACTTTTCAATTAAAATCGTATCATCATCAAAATGATTTAAAACATCATAGGTATACAACCTATAAAAACCTTTACTTGTAACCGTTACTATTTTGTCATCACCAGCAAATTTACCTAAATACGAACCTCTATTATCTTTGTTTAAACGATTAATAGCATCATCAAACCAATAATCTTCGGCAGCTAAAGTTGATGCTCCCTTGTGTTTTAATAAAACTTTTTTTACTGCGTATTTAGTTACAATATTTCCTGTTGAACTTCGTCCTTTTACAGGTATTTCTGCGAAATCTGTATCAATTTCAAATTTTCGTAAACCAGGAGCTGGCTTTAAAACCACTTGAATTTTTTCAGCTTCACCATTTGGATTAATGGTAAACCAATGCACAAATGAATTTGGTGTACCTTTTGTTAAATCGTATTCTTTTTCGCGAGTAATACCAGTTACGTTAAATCGTTTAATAAATGTAATCCCTTTTGGCCCATCACTATAAATCATATTATAGGTGGTACGCTCATCATTCTTTTTAAATATTGATATATATAAAATATCTTTTCCTACAAATGTTTTATCTGAAACTTTAAAAACTTTCATTTTACCTTCTTTGGTAAAGGCTATAATATCGTCAATATCAGAACAATCGCAAACAAATTCATCTTTCTTTAAACTAGTTCCAACAAAACCTTCTGCCCTATTCATATACAATTTTTCGTTGGCCATTACAACTTGAGTTGCAATAATGGTTTCTAATTGTTTGGTTTCCGTTTTTCGTTCTCTACCTGCTCCGTATTTCTTTTTAAGATTTTTAAAAAACTCAACGGCATAATCAATTAAATTTAATAAGTGATTTTTGACAATTGCAATTTTCTCATCCAACTCTTTCATATGCTCTTCCGCTTTAATGCTATCAAAACGGGTAATACGAATCATTGGTATTTGAGTTAATCTTCCTAAATCTTCATCAGAAATCTCTCTAATTAATTTCTTTTTGTGTGGTTTAAAACATTCATATAAATATTCAAATAAAGTTTCTTTATTACTATATTTCTTAAAGTCAATATACATTTCTTCTTTAATGAAAATTTTCTCTAAAGAACTGAAATGCCATTTTTCCTCTAATTCACGTTGTTCAATTTCTAACTCTCTTTTTATTAATGCTAATGTTTGATTTGTTGAAACTTTCAAGATTTCACTCACACCAACAAAACGAGGTCGTTCGTTTTCAATAATACAAGCATTTGGAGAAATACTTAACTCACAATTTGTAAAAGCATAAAGTGCATCAATTGTTTTATCAGCAGAAATACCTGGCTGAAGATGAATTAAAATTTCAACATTTTCAGCCGTATTATCTTCAACTTTTTTTACTTTTATTTTCCCTTTATCATTAGCTGCAATAATCGAATCGATTAAAGAACTAGTTGTTGTGCTAAATGGAATTTCGGTAATGATTAATGTTTTTGGATTTAACTCCTTTACGCGAGCTCTTATTTTTACTTTTCCACCTCTTAATCCATCTTTATAATCACTAAAATCAGCAATACCACCAGTAATAAAATCAGGATAAATAACTGCTTTTTTCCCTCTTAATATTTGAATAGAAGCATCAATTAATTCACAAAAATTATGAGGTAAAATTTTAGTTGCTAAACCAACGGCAATCCCTTCAACACCTTGTGCTAAAACTAAAGGGAATTTTACAGGAAGTGTAATAGGCTCTTTATTTCTACCATCATAACTTAATCCCCAATTGGTTGTTTTAGGGTTAAATACAACTTCTTGTCCAAATTTAGACAACCTTGCTTCAATATATCGAGGTGCCGCAGCACTATCTCCAGTAAAAATATTACCCCAGTTTCCTTGGCAGTCTATTAATAAATCCTTTTGCCCAATTGCTACTAATGCATCACCAATACTAGCATCACCATGCGGGTGATACTTCATTGTATTCCCTATTAAATTGGCAACTTTATTGTAACGTCCATCTTCCAACTCCCACATACTATGCATAATTCTACGCTGAACTGGTTTTAAGCCATCTTCCATTGCAGGTACGGCACGCTCTAAAATTACATATGAGGCGTAATCAACAAACCAATTTTTAAACATGCCCGAAACATGCTTAACAGTACTTAATTCATTGTGATTTTCTGTGTTATTCTCTTCCATTGCTATTTATCAACTAAAAAACAAATATACACTAAGGATGGGGTAATTTTAACAAGAATTTTGAGCAAAAAGGGGTTAGATATTCACAAGGGAAAGCTAATAAACAATTAGTTTTCTTTTTAAGAAAAACAAAGCTTCGCTTAACTTCATTTTAAGTTTATCAGATTGATAAGAGTTAAAGCCTGCGGTTTCTTGAGAATTTCCGTATCCGTATATATCTGAAAGTTCATTACTATAAATTAATTCAGAAGTCTGGACGTTTCTTAAAGATAATTTAATTTTTAAAAATGCCAATTGAACATTGTAAGTTGTGTTTAAAATGTCAGAACTAATATCTTTTTGAGTATTAGCATCAACTTCAATAATAAAATCAGCCAATTCTTTTTGTTCTACTATTTTAACTTCTTCTCCACTAAATTTTGACTTTATAATTGGCTCTAAAAATTTTTGCTCATTTACTTTTAAGTTATTTTTCTCTACGCAAGAAATGAAAACATTAATAGAGCTCACTTTTGCAAATGCTTTTAATTGTGATGTTTCAATAAATTGTTTCAAAATTGTAATTGAAGACTGACTAACACTATCATTCATCATTAATTTATCAATGTCGGGATTTAGAGTAAAGTAAATTTCCTGATTTAATGGCTTTACTTTTATTAAATTTATTTCTAACTCACCAGTTTGATTTGTTGAGGCAGTTTCTTTAACTCTCACACTTTCATTATCAGATTTTACTTTAAAAGGAAAATCAACTAATGGATTTTTTCCTTTAATAACAAATTTATAAACCAAAGGTTTATATATTGGCTGATAAGGCTTAACAACGGATATTGTTTTCGTGTTTACAATTGAAATACTTTGAATTTGTTTTTGAATTAAATTCGATAATTCGAAAATGTTTTTCACATTATTTGAAGTAGCAAAATTTACTTCTTCATTTAAATAAGGGCTTAAAATACCAAATGCTTGAATTCGTTTTTTTAAACTGCCTGTAAAATTTCCGTTATTTTCATCTTCAAAAGATAAATTAATAATATTTACAGCTTTTGCTATCGTTAGATTCTTTTTTTGAAGTTTTAAATTCTCATATTCTGCTTTATCTAATTCATAATAAAGCCAATATTGTTTTTCATTTTCATACGTATCAATTAATCTATAACCTTCAATATTATCACTATTACTTAATTTTATTAAAGAATTGAAATTCTCATTAAACTGATTATTATTTTGAACCGTATATAAAATTGAGTTAGTAGAAATATCAACTTTTATTTCTGAAGACAAATCAAATAAAGCATTTTTCTTTGCTTCACTTTGGTAATTATTACCACTACTTTTTTCCGAAAAACCAATTCCTATAAATTTAGAATTATTTACTGGTCGTTTGGTTACCCAATTTGGGGCAAAAACTTCCGTAGTAATTTGAGCATTAATTGAAATGCTTAATACTGCAAATACAAAAATTAATAAATATCTAAATTTTGGTTTCACTATTACTTAACTATATAATTATTTAAAGTATTAGAAAAAGCAGTAACAGCTTTTTTATCTGCCAAATTTTTCAAATCCGTAAACGGTTTTAATTCTTTTCTGTTGTTAAACCCACCACGCCAACTATTTGGATTATATTGGTTGATAGGCATTGTTATTCCAGGATTATAAGGGAAATAATTATTTACATTGGTATTAAAATTCTGTTGACCAGCCTTATTTCCTTTAACAAATTCATAATAATCTATTTCGTCAATACCGTTACATAATTCACTTCTTGAAGTAACTACTTGATTTGTGTTAGCATCAATAAGTTTATATTTAAATTCATATTCATAATTTCTTTTTCCTTTAACTTGATTGTATTGTTGTGGTCTATATTCTGTTATATAAATAGTATCTCTTTTGGTAACTATTTTTTCAAAACAAGTAGCTGTTCCTCTTGTTAAAGGCGATTCAACTTCTTTTTTGTTAGAAATATCAAACACATAAAAATAATCGGCGCCTGTCGCCTTTTTAATAGCTTGTATTAAATCAACATTTCCTGCATTTGATATATCATTTGCGTTAGGCATAAATAAAAATGGCGTATTATTTATGAGTTTTACTTTTGTATTATTTTGATAGGATAGTTCAATGAAACTATTATATAATTTATCTTCAATAGTTTTTTCGGTAGAATTTTTTGGTTCAAAAACCATAAAGCTTGTTTTTTGCAATTCAGTAGTTAAGTCTAGTAATTCTTTAGCATCTTTATAAGAAGTAGAAATACTATTTATTTTAGATAAATCAATTTGGGCTGATTTATAGTTTTGTGTTTCGATGTTGCGTATTGCCATTATATATAAAGGTTCGCAATTTGAAACAACCTCTAATTCATTTGTGTTTTTATAATTTGAATCGTACTTTTTTATTTTAGCAATATTTTTTAATGCTAAATCATATTTTCCTTGATTTACAAGTTCTTTGGATTCGTTATAATTTTTCGCTAAATAGTATTCAAGCGCTTTGTTATAATCATCTTTATAAGCTTGTGGGTAATTTAAATCTACATTTAACACATTTGATTTTGAAGTAAAACTTTTTAATTCATCAAATGTTTCAATAGATTGTTCGTATTGCTGAGTATTAAATTCTCTAAAAAAACTAGATGCTAAATTATTAACATGTTTTTGACCTACTTCTTTTAATTTAATGCGAGCATCTGTATTACTTTTTTTTCTTTCTAAAGACTCCAAATAATATTGTGCAGCTTCATTTACTAAGCCTTGCTTTTCTAACTTTTCTGCAGCTTTAAAATATTTTTTAGAGCCAGTACAGGAAACGATTAGTAAACTAATAATAATTAATATGTAGTTTATTATTTTAATAAAAATTGAATTTAAAAATAAAAGCATCAGAATTGATGCTTTTATTTTAATTTATTGAGTTAATTATTTACCTTCTTCTGCTAATTTTTTCATTTCTGCATCAAAAATTGATTGAAACTTTTGTTTATCATAATCTAATTTTAATTTAGCATCACTCGATATTTTAGCATCAATTTTATCAAATACTTCTTTTTTGTTTGCTTCTAAAGCTATCCAATAAGTATAACTTTTATCAGAAGGATCTTGGAAAATTTTCTCTCCAATTTCTTTAACATTCGACATTTGTAAATTAACAACTTCGCGAGATAATTCTTCAAATTTATTTTCGAATTCTTGCTTATTACCAACTGTTCTTTGATTTGTATATTGATCAGTAACTCGTTTTACAATTGCATTAATATTTGCAGCCATTTCAGCTCTAGCATTTTGGTATGCAATTTTTTTAGAAGTTGCTTGATCCGGTGAACGTCCAGATTGTTTTGAACGAAATGCATCTTCATCACTTCTGTATTCTTTACCACTAAATGGAACTGAAATTTCGATTAAACCTTGTTGTTTTTCAATTGGCACAGCTTTTTTTCCTTTACAACTTGTAGCAGCAATTAAGGCAATAGCTGGAATTAATAAATAGTTAATTGTTTTCATGGTGTTTATTTTTAATTGTTATTGTTTGTTTGTTGATTTATTTTTTTATTTCAATTTTTACATAACGGAATTTTGTCCTACCTCTGTCCATTCTATTTATTAAAATGTCTTTTTCTATTTTCTTTAAATTACCTATCTCAAAATTTTCATTTTTTAATGTTATATCTAAGACAGATTTTTTTATTATTTTCCCTGAATTATCAATAATTAGACAGTTTAAATAGGCATTAATATTATGATACCTATTTATAAATTGTTTTGGTGTTTCGTCAAAAGCTTTAGTTTTGTTTTCAATGTCATCAACATAAAATATATAATTTAAGTTATTTATTACATAATGGTTAAATGATAAATTTGTTTGCCTGACGATGTTGTTCTCGTTTGTTTGTATTTTGTTGATAGTTTTATTCCAAATTAATTTACCTTCTTTATTTAAATTTAACACTACTATATCATTACGAAAATATTCTTCAATTGAATGTTCATTGCCTGGATAAGTTTTATAAAATTGTTTTTCAGCAAAAATGGTATAATTCCCTTCATTTGTAAAAACAATTTTTACAGGTCTAAGTATTTCATTTCCCAAATAATTATTATTTTGCTTCGAATCTCTTTTCACAGGTTTTTCTTTATTGATAGCATTAAAGTTTTTAATATTATCTGGCAATTCTGTATATGTTTCTATTACTGTAAACCCATTTTTATCAAATTGTTTATCGATTTTTGCTTGAAAAATACCTGAAAAAAATAATTTATCAAAAGTATCTGAATAAAAACCTGTAAGTGTAATTTGTCCGTTTTCATTTTCTTTAAAAATTGGATCATCCAAATTTTTATTTTGTTTGTTGAATTCAACTTTATTTAAGGAGTTTTCCGTTTTATTAATTAAAAATAGTTCATATTTATATTCAATTCTGTTATCAATTTTTACTTTTGATGCATTTTCATTTTTAATAGTGAATAATGAATAAATATTTCCTTTATTGTCATTTAAAAAATCATAATGATATATGTATTTTCTGTGGTATGGTATTTCTATTTCTGCTGAATATACTTTTTTTAAATTTTGAGAAAATAAATTATAAGTAACTTTTTCATTTTCCTTTTTATTTTTAAATCTTGTTAAATAAGCAATTAAAAAAGTTGAGCTATCATTTGAAAATGTAATGCGAGCATCAATAGTTATAAATATTTTATTATGATTAAGCGAATAGCATTGTAACATTTTTTCTGATTCACTTAAATCAATAGGAGTATCATTAAAATTATTTGCAGTTTTATTAAATAACAGAGCTTTTATGTATTCTTTTTTTGATAATCTATCGTAGTACATATAAAAATAATAAATATTATTTTTAATATTTATTATATCAAGTGGGTGTTTGTTTTTAGCACATTCAGGCATTTCAAAAGTTTTTTCGCTAATCACATTTTCTAAATTTTGATCGAAAAATTGTATACGCATATCTTTTTCGTCATCTTCATTTAGATCAAATTTTATATACCGAGTTTCATCATATTTTAATGTGGCAAAACACGAATATTCTTTTGATATGTCAAACTCTTCACCATTGTAATATTCAATTGACTGAGAAAAAGCTTTATTTAAAAATATACAAAATAATAGGATGATTATGTTTTTTGTTGTTTTCATTTTTTATGATTCTAATATTTCAATTGCTGTTCCAAAAATTAAATATAATAATTTTTTAACCTATTTTAACTAATTCATCTTCCACATCCTTTTCTACTCTAAGGTTTTGAATAATAAATTCTTGGCGTTCTTGGGTGTTTTTACCCATATAATAATTCAATAATTCATGTATTGATGCCTTTTGATCAAGTAATACAGGTTCTAAACGAATATCTTTGCCTATAAAGTGTTTAAATTCGTCGGGAGAAATCTCACCTAATCCCTTAAATCGAGTGATTTCAGGTTTTGGACCTAATTTTGCAATTGCGGCCATTCGTTCAACATCACTATAACAATAAGCCGTTTCTTTTTTATTTCTAACTCTAAATAATGGGGTTTGTAATATAAATATATGGCCATTTTTTACTAAATCAGGAAAAAACTGTAAAAAGAACGTTAATAATAATAAACGAATATGCATTCCATCCACATCAGCATCAGTAGCAATCACAACATTATTGTAACGTAATTCATCTAAACCATCTTCAATATTTAATGCAGCTTGTAATAAATTAAATTCTTCGTTTTCGTAAACTACTTTTTTACCTAAACCGAAAGAATTTAGTGGCTTTCCTTTTAAACTAAAAACAGCTTGTGTATTTACATCACGTGTTTTAGTAATTGAACCACTTGCCGAATCTCCCTCACAAATAAAAATCATGGTATCTAAACTACGAGGATCTTTATTATCAGTAAAATGAACTCGGCAATCTCTCAATTTTTTATTATGAAGATTTGATTTTTTGGCTCTATCTCTTGCTAATTTTTGAATACCAGATAATTCTTTTCGTTCTCTTTCATTTGCTATAATTTTGGCTTCAATACTTTTAGCAACTTCTGGATTTTTGTGTAAATAATTATCTAAATGTTGTTTTATAAAATCACCTACAAATGTACGCATGGATTGTCCGCCAGGAACAATGTCGCTTGAACCTAATTTAGTTTTTGTTTGTGATTCAAAAATTGGTTCTTGAACACGAACTGAAATTGCGGCTACAATAGATTTACGAACGTCTGCGGGCTCAAAATCTTTTTTATAAAATTCTCTAATTGTTTTAACTACCGCTTCACGAAATGCTGCTTGATGAGTTCCTCCTTGAGTTGTGTATTGTCCGTTCACATAACTATAATATTCTTCCGAATAATGTTCGTTGCTGTGTGTCATGGCTAATTCAATATCTTCACCTTTTAAATGTATGATCGGATAAATAATTTCTCCAGTAATATTTTTTTCTAATAAATCTTTTAAACCATTATCTGATTTATAAACTTGATTATTAAAATATAATGTTAAACCTGTATTTAAAAAAGCATAATTCCAAAGCATTTTATCGATATACTCATGCACATAATGGTATTTCTTAAAAATGGTATCATCTGGTCTAAATTCAACATAAGTACCATTAGCTTCAGTTGTTTTCTCAAGTTTTGATTCTTTAACTAAGTTTCCACAAGAGAAATCAGCTGTTTTCATTTGACCGTCTCGATAAGCAGTTACTCTAAAATTAATTGACAAAGCATTTACAGCTTTAGTTCCTACTCCATTTAATCCAATTGATTTTTTAAAAGCTTCACTGTCATATTTTCCACCAGTGTTCATTTTAGAAACCACTTCCACCACTTTTCCTAAAGGAATTCCACGACCATAATCTCGAACCGAAACAGCACCATCTTTCACAGCAACATTAATTCGCTTTCCTGCACCCATCATAAATTCATCAATGGAGTTATCCATCACTTCTTTGATAAGTACATAAATACCATCATCAAATGCAGAGCCATCTCCCAATTTACCAATATACATTCCAGGACGCATCCTAATATGTTCTTGCCAATCGAGTGATTTTATACTGTCTTCGTTATAACTTGCTATTTCTTTTGCCATACTTATTTTGTTTGCTCGCAGATTTCGCAGATTGTCGCAGAAAAATCTCTGTGAATCAGTGAAATTTATTGAGAGTATTGTCTATTTTAAGCTATTCATTATTTTATTTTGTCATTTCCAGTAAATCTGCAAAGAATCGTGATAAAAAAATCTGCGAACATTTGTGAAATCTGCGGGACACTATTTTAAACATTAAATCTAAAATGCATTACATCGCCATCATTTACAACATATTCTTTTCCTTCCACTTTTAATTTACCAACTTCTTTACAAGCAGCCTCTGAACCATAATGAATGTAATCATTATAACCAATTACTTCAGCTCTAATAAATCCTTTTTCAAAATCAGTATGTATTACGCCTGCTGCTTGAGGTGCCGTCATTCCTTTTTCAATAGTCCAAGCTCTTACTTCTTTTACACCAGCAGTAAAATAAGTTTGAAGTTTTAATAACGTATAAGCTTGTTTAATTAATTTGTTTACACCTGGCTCATCTAAACCCATTTCTCCTAAAAACATTTGTTTTTCTTCGAATGTTTCTAGTGAAGAAATTTCACTTTCCATAGCCGCAGTAATCACTAATATTTCTGCACCTTCATTTTTTACAGATTCTTTTACTGCATCTACATATTTATTTCCTGATTTTGCAGAAGCCTCATCTACATTACATACATACATCACTGGTTTAATCGTTAACATGTGTAAGTCTTCAATATATGGCAATTCGCTATCTTCTAATACACAAGCGCGAGCCGATTTGCCACTTTCCAAAGTTTCTTTTACTTTTAAAAGAGTATTATATGTTCTTACTGCCTCTTTATCATTCCCTAATTTACCAGCTTTTTCAAATTTTTTAATTTTAGCTTCAACAGATTCTAAATCTTTTAATTGTAATTCGGTGTCTATAATTTCTTTATCACGAACTGGATTAACATTACCATCAACATGAATGATATTATCATCATCAAAACAACGTAAAACATGCAAAATGGCGTTACACTCTCGAATATTAGCTAAAAATTTATTCCCTAACCCTTCCCCTTTACTTGCTCCTTGTACTAAACCAGCAATATCAACAATTTCTACGGTTGTTGGCTGAACTGCTTGAGGTTTAACCAATTCTGATAATTTAGTTAAACGTTCATCAGGAACAGTAATGACACCAACATTAGGTTCAATTGTACAAAACGGAAAATTTGCCGCTTGTGCTTTTGCATTACTTAAACAATTAAAAAGAGTTGATTTTCCTACGTTTGGCAACCCTACAATACCGCATTTTAAAGCCATTATTTTTTTTTATTAGAATGTTAGTGCATTTAGAAAAAATAAATTCTGAGAATATTTTCTAAATAATTTATAATTAAAATTAAGCAACAAATATATCAAAAACAGTAGCTAAGCCTTACTATTATTTGTAGCAATATAAGACAGTTTTTAACAATTAGAGGATAATAATTGTGCAAAACAATTTTGGAAATTTTATTTTTAAACAACCTGTCCTTATTATCAACATTGGCGTTATATCGATAAATCAAATAGTATTTTTACAAAAAACAATAATTTATGATTGATATTTCTACATTAGAAAAGACTGCAACTCAAACCCGAAGAGACATAGTTCGTATGGTACATGCTGTAAATTCTGGTCATCCAGGAGGTTCATTAGGCTGTACAGATTACTTAGTGGCACTTTATAATGGAGTAATGAAGCATGATCCAAAAAACTTTACAATGGACGGAATTGGAGAAGATTTGTTTTTTTTAAGTAACGGTCATATTAGTCCAGTATTTTATAGTGTTTTAGCGCGTTGTGGTTATTTCCCCGTTGAGGAATTAAAAACGTTCCGTAAACTAAATTCTCGTTTACAAGGTCATCCAACAACTCACGACCATTTACCAGGAGTTCGAATTGCTAGTGGTTCTTTAGGGCAAGGTATGAGTGTAGCAATTGGAGCAGCTTTAGCAAAAAAATTAAATAAAGATAATTCTATAATTTATAGCTTGCATGGTGATGGCGAATTGCAAGAAGGCCAAATTTGGGAGGCTGCAATTTATGCTGCAGCTTATAAAGTAGATAATTACATTGCAACAATTGACTATAACGGTCGCCAAATTGATGGGGACGTTGAAAATGTATGTTCGTTGGGAGATTTAAAAGCAAAATTTGAAGCATTTGGTTGGGAAGTTATTGAAACTGAAAAAGGAAATGATTTAAAATCCGTTATTGAAGGTTTAGCTAAAGCAAAATCGTTTATAGGAAAAGGGAAACCAATTGTTAACATTATGAAAACTGAAATGGGAGCCGGAATTGACTTTATGATGGGAACACATAAATGGCATGGTTCAGCACCTAACGATGAGCAATTAGCAAAAGCTTTGGGTCAACTTGAGGAAACTCTGGGAGACTATTAATTAGTGTTGAATTTTTAATTATTAGTTTTTAATAAAATGATTTAATGAATATATTAAAGCGCAAAAACATATTAAAAACTAAACACTCAACACTAAAAACTTTTGTATTTTTTTTAATACTTAATACTCAATATTCTGTAATTAATTCTCAAACTACAAATCGTATACTTTTTATTTTTGATGATTCCTATAGCATGTATGCGCAATGGAATAGTAACATTAAAATTGAAGTTGCTAAAAAAATAATGGGTGAGTTTTTGGATAGTATTAAAACGATTCCAAATTTAGAAATAGCGTTACGTTGCTATGGCCACACCACTTTTATAAAGCCAGAACGGAATTGTAAAGATACCAAATTAGAAGTTCCTTTTGCTAAAGCAAAAGACAATGCCTTAAAAATAAAACAACGCATACAAAGACTCGAGCCACTTGGAACTACTCCAATTGCATATTCATTAGGAGAATGTGTTAATGATTTTACACCCTGCACTGATTGTAGAAATATTGTGATACTTATTACTGATGGTATTGAAGAATGTGATGGTAATCCCTGCGAAGTATCAAAAGCTTTACAAAAAAAAGGAATATTTTTAAGACCATTTGTAATTGGAGTTGGCTTAGATGTAAAGTTTGCTGATGTTTTTGGGTGTATGGGCAAATTTTATGATGTTAGTAATGAAGCTAATTTTAAAGATGTACTAAATTTAGTTTTAACAGAAGCAATCACTCAAACAACTGTTCAAGTAGATTTACTAGATATTACAAAACATCCTACAGAAACAAACGTGAATATGACTTTTTTTGATAGTCAAACTAAACAAATAAAATACAATTATTTACACACTATTAATAGTGCGGGCAATCCAGATACATTAATCTTAAACCCTTTTAAAACATATGATTTATTAGTCCATACTATTCCACCAATTGAAAAAAAGAATATTACTATCACTCAAGGTAAGCATAATGTAATTCCTGTTGATGCTGCTCAAGGTTATTTAAGTTTACTAATTGAAGGAAATGCATCAAAATATTACCCAACGTGTGTTATTCGAAAAAAAGGAGAAATGACAACTATAAATGTACAAGATTTTGGAAAAACTGAAAAGTATCTTATTGGGAAATACGATATTGAGATTTTAACACTTCCTCGAATTAAGATGTATGATATTGAAATAAAACAAAGTGAGGATCAAAAAATTTATGTTCAAAGTTCAGGTAATGCCTATATAGCGAAA
>JBBQKU010000048.1:0-20659 GCA_038327195.1 Bacteroidota bacterium
TTTTTTTTGTTTTATTATAAACCATTCGACGATTTGATATAAAACAATGTGTAAATGAAATATTTAATCGATGTCCCTGTTTTTTTATATATTAGCTAAAAATTAAAATTATGGAAGAAAACAACTTATCAAATCAAGCGCCTCAACAAGGCCAAAACGCTAACCAACAGTATAACCAAATCCCTTTACCAAACTCAGCTGCAGTTTTAGTATTGGGAATTTTATCAATCGTACTTTGCATGTGTGCAGGTATTGTTGGATTAATTTGTGGTATTATAGCCTTAGTACTTGCCAATAAAGCAAACGCAATTTATCAAACAAATCCTAACTCATTTACTATAGCTTCTTTTAAAAACATGAAAGCTGGTAAAATTTGCGCAATTATTGGAACAATATTGTCTGCTCTTTATTTTATTTATTACATCATAATAATTGCAGTAGTTGGAACAGCAATGACACAAATGCCGTGGGATAAATTAATGCACTAAAAAATGTTTAACTTTTAAAATTAATGCCTTAGAAATATTTCTAAGGCATTTTATATTTAGAATGATTACTTGGCTCGAACAACATTTATTTAAATGTACAATTAAGTCAACCTTCGGGATTGATTGCCCTGGCTGTGGTTTGCAACGAGCATTTATTGCATTATTAAATGGTGATATTTCAGAATCTTTATCATATCATGCGGCCTTAATTCCATTTATTATTACAATTATTTTATTAATTGTCCAACTTTTAAAAAAATATGAAAATGGAGGAATTTGGGTTATGTGGTCATTTATAATAACATCTTCCATAACTTTAATTCAATACACCGTTAAGCAAATTCTTATTTACAATTAATATTTTTTAATTGAGTTTATAAAAAAAAGGTTGCATAATTAATATGCAACCTTTTTAATTATTAGTTTTTTATAAGAATTACAATGTTCCTCTTAAGGCTTGTTCTCTTTCAATTGATTCGAACAAGGCTTTAAAATTACCAGCTCCAAAACCTTTTGCTCCCATTCGTTGAATGATTTCAAAAAACAAAGTAGGGCGATCTTCCACAGGCTTTGTGAAAATTTGTAATAAATAACCTTCTTCGTCTGCATCTACAAGGATTGATAATCTTTGAAGTTCTTTAATATCTTCTTTCATCATATCTCTATGCACTCCTAAACGATTTGGTATTTCATCATAATAAGCTTGTGGAGGTGGTGGTAAAAACTCTACACCACGTGCTTTTAATTCTGCAACTGTTTTAATAATATCATCAGTTGCTAAAGCTAAATGTTGAACACCTGCACCTTCGTAAAAATCAATGTATTCTTCTATTTGAGATTTTTTCTTTCCTTCTGCGGGTTCGTTAATTGGAAATTTAATTCTGCCATTTCCATTACTCATTACTTTACTCATTAATGCAGAGTATTCAGTAGTAATTTGTTTGTCATCAAAACTTAAAAAGTTTACAAATCCCATTACATCTTCATACCATTTTACAGTTGCATTCATTTGATTCCAACCAACATTACCAACCATGTGATCAATAAATTTTAAACCTACAGCCGTTGGATTATAATCGCTCTTCCAAGCTTTAAATCCTGGTAAAAATTCGCCTTTATAATTTTTGCGTTCAACAAACATGTGAATAGTTTCTCCATAAGTGTATATACCGGCTCGCACAACTTCTCCATGTTCATCTTTTTCAACGGTTGGTTCCATGTAAACTTTTGCCCCTCGTTTTACAGTTTCTTCAAAAGATTTACGAGCATCTTCAACCCAAAGTGCAATTATTTTTACACCATCTCCATGCTTTTTTACATGTTCTCCAATTGGCGAATCGCTTGTTAAAGCTGTTGTTAATACGATACGTATTTTATCTTGTTTTAAAACGTAGGAGGTTCGATCTCTCAAACCTGTTTCTAAACCAGCATAAGCGTGAGATTGAAATCCAAAAGCTGTTTTGTAAAAGTGTGCTGATTGTTTTGCATTACCCACATAAAACTCAACGTAATCGGTGCCCAATAAAGGTAAAAAGTCTTGTGCGCCTTCAAATATTTTTTCTAACCCGTATTCTACATTCTTTACTTCTTTTGCCATTATTTATTATTTTAAAATTTATTATTCTTTAGTTTAGGGAATTAAATTTAATTCTTCATTTAATAATTTTGAAATTCTAAAATAGATTAGTCCACATCGCCATATAGATGGCACGCAATTCTAGTCGGTTTTTTAAAAGTTTAGATTCCATTACGTTTTTTAAGAATTTAAATGTAGTAAAAATAGTTCAAAACAAAAAAATGCGGAGCAAAACTCCACATTTTAAAGGTTTTAATCACCACTTATTTAATTTCTATTCTAAATATTTTCGATTCTTTTCTGTCAGCTTTCAATCTATCAACAATTAAATTACCTGATACAGATTCGAAACCTCTAGGATAAATCCGAACTTCTTCTTCTTTAAGGTCAAAAATTGATTTTTTAGTCATTTTACCATCGTTTCCCATTTTAACACATGTTAAATATCCGCCCCTTCCACTTGAATGAGGAAACGGAGTTTCTGTTAGGGGTAAATCAATATTTTTTATATTATCTAAATAGAAAAAATAATCTTCTCCATTATAGGAATGATGATGATACGAAAGGTCGGCAGTTCCACTACCTGATTGAAATTTAGGTATTTTATTACACCATAGAGTTTTTCCGTTTTTATCTGCCTTCAAAACTAAAATATCATTATAATAATATGTATAGCTCGTACGAGTTGTTTTTCCGTCATAATATGTATGTGTTACAACGTAATATTCTTCACCAATTATTAGCATACTTCCATCAGCATTAAATATTATTTTGTCAAAACTTAAATTTGAGGCTTCAAGATTTTCATCTTTATCTTTTTTGTCCATTTTTCTTTTTGTCCTAGCACTTTCATAGGCTTTTAAAGTTTCGGTTGGAAATTCACAAAATGTGGTTTGAAGATTTTTGACGGAATTATTTTGGTCAAGTTCCAAGCGAATGATATAAGCTCCGTTAGACCCTGAACTGTTTTTTATTTCCGAGTAGTAACCAGAAATAATAATATTATGATTTAAATCTTCAGATAATACAACAGAGTTTGTGTATTTATTAGCTAGGTTTATTTTAATCGATTGAAGTGTATTATCTTTTTGATTCACCCTAATTAATTCGTAACGAGAAGCATTTCTGTTTTCCTTTTCTTTATTAACTTCTCCATCAATAGAGTTGTTTATTTTCACTTCAGTTAGCATATAAATATTGCCTTTTGAATCAATTTCATAATCTAAATTATTCATGTCGTATTCAGAATATGGCATTTCAATTTCGCCGCCATAAATTTTATTCATTTTATGGTCGTATAAATTAAATCCAATAATATCTTTATTTAATTTATCTCTTCGTTCCTTTGGTTTTACAGTATAAGTAATAAGCATTTTGGTGCTGTCTGCCGAATAATTGAATCGGTATTTGTAATAGGGAACTAATCTCCCTGTTTCTATTAATTTGATTTCTTTTTCACTAAATTTTAGTGAATTTTTATCGAATGGTAGTGCAAATAATCGTTCTGTTTCACTTTTTCTATCCCATGTTGAGTAAAACCAAAACAAATCATTTTTAACACTGAAAAAACCTTCGTTTGCAAATTTCTTACTATTTTCTGGTAAAGGGACAGTTTCTTGTTTTTTTATATTTTTAAAACTTTCATCATAAAACTGAAAAATCATATCATCCCCTTTTCTGAAATAGACTTCACAATATTCGTTTTTATTAAATTTATAAAAACCCATGTCGAAATGGCCTTTCACAGTTTCAAATTCATTGCTATAGCTGTATTTAATATTTTGAGAAAATACGGTTGATGAAAGTATAGATAATACTAATATGATTTTTTTCATTTTTTGGATATATAAGTTAATTTATGATTTGTTGAATTGTATTTTAATATTCTGAAAATAAGGCTCAATGAAAAATTTAATCTATAGTTATTTTATCATAACGTACTTTTGATTTATTAATCATTCTTAATAAAAGCCCATTATCTTTTTCTAAAATCACATTTGTAGACACTGGATCATAACACCATCCTTTATTTTCGAAAACAACCTTTCTGTTCAGTTTTCCATCTTCTTCTAAAGTTGTACACACCAAAAGTGAGCCATTAAAATTTTTGATCTCCATATATTTTTTTGGATCATATTCATCTATGGTAGAATTCTCAATATTTTTAGGATGTTCGGCATAGAAAAAATAGATTTTATTATTTCGAACTAAATAATTAAAGTTATTTAAGTTATTTACAGTATACTTTGGTATAATTTTCATCCATTCTAACTTTCCTGTTTTGTTAAATTTTGATACAATTAATTCTCTTTCATAGCTGTAATATCCATTGCCCGATATTTCATAAGAATGACTTTCTATTAAATAAACGCAATCATTAACTGTAATCAATTCTTCAAAAGAATAAAATTTACCTGCTGGATTTTTTTTCAATAGTCCTTCTTGGTAATCTAGTTTACTGAAAACATTATAACTAAAATAATCAAATCTTTTATTAATAATATCGTTTGTTTTTGAATCAATAAAAAAACTAAAAACGCCAACACCAACTTCATTTTTATTATCTTTAAATAAACCGCAAAAGGCTAAATTATTATTTAAAAATTGAAAGGTTCCATTTACTAAATCTTTATTTTCATCTATTTCTAATTGAGTAATTATTGCTTGATTTGCTGTTTGTTGAAAATTAGCTACTGCCATGCTTGTAGTCTTTTTTTCAAAATTATTCATATAATAAAATAAATAAAAGAATGCTCCGTTGTTATCTACACGGTAATTAAAACAGCTAACGGTCGATTGCTTATAAGATTTAATAATTTCTTTTGTTGTCAATTTTTTAAATGTAGATGTTTCATAAACAAAAGCTTGTTTTACTGGAGTTTTTAATGATACTATAACCATTTTTTTGTCATCCGGCGAAAAACTTACATTAAATATTAATTCTGATTCACTATATGATGGACATTCTGACGAAAATATTTGTTTTACGTCCCCAATTAATTCACCTGTAGATGATGAAATTTGTCTTAATAAGACATATAGCTTTTTTTCATTTTTATCAAATTTTTGAGTAAAAATAAAAATTTGATTTTCCTTAAAAAAAGTATACCAAATTTTTTCATATTTTTCTAACTCAAACCCTTTTTCGTATACCAAGTCAAGTGTTTTAGAATCTATTTTTTGTATGACTTGATTAATCCCACTTCCTTTGGTGCTTTTGCCTTTTAAATAAACACTATTTGCATCATTCCCAATATAATATTCGAATATTGAACCCAAATCTGATTTAAATTCAACACCATTTTTAATATTAAAATTTTGAGAATTTACGGTTACGGAAAATATTAATAATAGACTTAATAATGTTTTTTTCATGATTTTTACATTTAATTAAAAAAAGTGAAGTTTAACTCCACTTTTTAAATTAGTTTGATATGATTTATTTTTTTTTATTTCTTTTTTGCAGCTGCCTTTTTTGGTGCTGCTTTTTTGATTGCAGTTTTTTTAACTGGAGCTTTTTTGGTAGCAACTTTTTTCACAACTGCTTTTTTCGGAGCAGCAACTTTAGATGTTGTTTTTTTTGCCGAAGCTTTTTTAGTAGCAGCTTTTTTCTTAAAGGCATTTGGAACTTGAGCAACAATCATAGCTTTTACATCTTCCAAACCCAAGGTTGTTAATTCTTCTGGGGTAAATTTTCCACCACCATCTTTAATTAATTTTAATTGAAGTTTGCCAAATTTAATTTGTGGTCCCCAACGTGCATTTTCAACAGAAATTTTTTCTTCAGGCCAATTTTGTATATAACGGTTTGCTTCTTTATCTAATTTTTTCTCGATTAATTCATTAATATCATTTTGAGATAAATTATCAAAATCATAGGCGCGTGGTACATTGATAAACATGCCTTCGTATTTAATAAATGGTCCAAAACGACCTTTTCCTTTTGTTACTCCTTTACCTTGATAATGGGCAACTGGCGCATCAGCTAATTCTTTTTCTTTTATTATTTCAATTGCTTTTTCCATATCCATTGTAAGTGGATCAATAGTGCGTGGAATAGAAATAAAAGCTTCGTCTAATTTAATATATGGTCCAAATCGACCAACACCAATTACAACTTCTTTCCCTTCATAAGTTCCTAAATTCATTGGAAGTTTAAACAAATCTAAAGCATCTTCTAAAGTAATTGTTTCTAAACTTTGTGTTTTTCTCAAACTTGCAAATTTTGCAATCTCACCAGTTTCTTCATTTGTTTCCCCAATTTGGGCTAATGGTCCAAAGCGTCCAATTCTAACAATAATAGGTTTTCCGCTTGCAGGGTCAATTCCTAAACTACGTTCGCCACTTGCACGTTCGCTGTTTTCCATTGTATCCTCTACAGTTTTATGGAAAGGATGGTAGAACTCACCCAACATTTTTTGCCAGTCTAAATTACCATCTGCAATTTCATCAAACTCTTCTTCCACTTTAGCAGTAAAATTAAAATCCAAAATTGTAGGGAAATATTGTAATAAAAAATCATTCACAACTATACCAATATCCGTTGGAAATAATTTTGATTTTTCAGCACCAGTATTTTCTGATTTTATTTCTTTCGTTAAATTTTGTTTAACTAAAGTTAAGCATGTATAATTTCTTGGAGTACCTTCTCTATCAGTCTTTTCAACGTAGTTACGTTTTTGAACTGTACTAATTGTTGGTGCGTAAGTAGATGGACGGCCAATTCCTAATTCTTCTAACTTTTTTACTAAACTTGCTTCTGTGTAACGTGCAGGATGATGAGTAAAACGTTGCGTTGCAGAAATTTCTTTACTATCAATTTTTTCTCCAACTTTCATTGGTGGCAACATTGATGAGTTTTCTTCATCCGTTTCTTCATCATCAGTTCCTTCCATATATACTTTTAGGAAACCATCAAATTTCAAAACTTCTCCTTGTGCTACAAATATTTCGGTTGCACCACTAACGGTAACTTTTGCTGTTGTTTTTTCTAATTCAGCATCACTCATTTGACTAGCAATGGTGCGTTTCCAAATTAAATCATATAAACGTATTTCATTGCGTTCTCCATCAATTACTGTTCTATCTATGTATGTTGGACGAATTGCCTCATGCGCTTCTTGTGCTCCTTTACTTTTAGTTTTGTATTTACGAGGATTATAATATTTTGCCCCGTAATTTTCGTTAATGGCTTTGTTGGCCTGATCCATTGCTGTATCCGATAAATTTACAGAGTCTGTTCTCATATAAGTTATGCGACCAGCTTCATACAAGCGTTGTGCAACTTGCATGGTTTGCGCAACAGAAAAACCTAATTTACGAGCAGCCTCTTGTTGTAATGTTGAGGTTGTAAATGGTGCAGCAGGCGAACGTTTGGCAGGTTTTGTTTCTAAACTTGAAATCGTATATGAGGCAACTTTACATTTTTCTAAAAATGCTTGCGCTTCTGCTTCAGTTGAATAGCGTTTATCTAATTCGGCTTTTAATAAACCTGTGCCAACTGTAAATACTGCAGAAACTTTAAATGCTGAGGTAGAAGTAAATTTTTGAATCTCTCGTTCACGTTCTACAATTAAACGAACAGCAACTGATTGCACACGACCAGCAGATAAACTTGGACGAACTTTACGCCATAAAATGGGAGATAATTCAAATCCAACTAATCTATCTAAAACTCGACGTGCTTGTTGTGCGTTTACTAAATTAATATCAATTTCACGTGGATTTTCAATAGCTTTTAAAATTGCTGGTTTTGTAATTTCATGAAAAACTATCCGCTTTGTGTTTTTTGGAGTTAATCCTAAAGTTTCATATAGATGCCAACTAATTGCTTCTCCTTCTCGATCCTCATCGGAAGCTAACCAAACCATATCAGCTCCTTTTGTTAATTTTTTTAATTCTGCAATTACGCGTTCTTTATCTGGCTGAACTTCATAAGTTGGTGTAAAATTATTTTCAATATCAACACCAAAACCTTTTTTCACCAAATCTCTGATGTGGCCAAAACTAGATTTCACAATGAAGTCTTTTCCTAAAAATCCCTCAATGGTTTTTGCCTTGGCTGGTGATTCAACAATTACTAAATTTTTTGACATGTATATATATGTATATAAGTTAAAAGTTTGAAATTTAAACTCAAAAAGAGGTCAAAATTGAATGAAAATCTTCTGAGTTTTGCTGCAAAGAAAAAAAATAAAATTCGATTAATCCTAATTTATATTTTTACGATGATTGTTTTCAGTACTTTTTGATGGTTTTTTAACCACGTAAGTATTTGATTTACAGAATATTAAAAAAGTGTAAAAAATATTCAATTTAGTATCCTGAAAAATGACTTATGTGTCAAAATGTCATAACAAAGGCTTATCTTTGCTTTTTTATTGATAGATATGGAAAGTAAAATAATTGACGAATCTAAACAAGGTGAAGCATTAGTAATTGAAACTAAAAATACTAATGGAAAAAAAATGTTTTTGGAGAGTTATGGTTGCCAAATGAATTTTGCTGATAGCGAAATTGTGGCTTCTATTTTAATTGATAAAGGATATACTACAACTGCTGATTTTAAGGAAGCTGATTTAATATTTGTAAATACTTGCGCAATTCGTGAAAATGCTGAAGCAAAAGTTCGTCAGCGTTTGTATGATTACAAAAAAGTAAAAAAAACAAATCCAAAATTGTTAATTGGTGTGTTAGGCTGCATGGCTGAACGTTTAAAGCATCAGTTTTTAGAACAAGAAAAATTGGTTGACATGGTTGTTGGCCCTGACGCTTATCGTGATTTGCCAAATTTAATTGAAACTGCAGAAACTGGCCGACAAGCAATTAACGTTATTTTAAGTAAGGAAGAAACTTATGCGGATATTTCTCCAGTTCGTTTGGATGCAAATGGAGTAAGTGGATTTGTAAGTATAATGCGTGGTTGCGACAATATGTGTAGCTTTTGTGTTGTCCCATTTACAAGAGGAAGAGAAAGAAGTCGTGAACCTGAAACTATTGTTAAAGAAGCTCGAGAAGCATTTGAAAATGGATACAGGGAAATAACACTGTTAGGGCAAAATGTGAATTCCTATTTGTGGAGTGGTGGAGGATTAAAAAAAGAAACTTTGACGGATGAACAAAAAGCGAATTCAACAACCTTTGCCGAATTACTTGAAATGGTTGCGTTAATTCATCCCGATTTAAGAGTTCGTTATTCTACATCACATCCAAAAGATATGGGCGATGATGTTTTGCACGTTATGGCAAAGTATGAAAATATTTGCAAGTACGTTCATTTGCCTGTGCAGAGTGGAAATAGCGATGTGTTAGAGAAAATGAATAGAGGTTATACTCGTGAATGGTATTTAGATAGAATTGCGGCAATCCGACGGATATTGCCAGATGCAGGAATCAGTGCTGATATTATTACTGGGTTTTGTGGGGAAACAGAGGAGCAACATCAAGATACACTATCGTTAATGGAAAATGTACAATACGAATTTGCATATATGTTTTCATATAGCGAGCGCCCTAAAACATTGGCAGAACGTAAGTTTACAGATGATATTCCGGCTGAAGTTAAAAGCAGACGTTTAACAGAAATTGTAGACATGCAAAGGAAACATAGTGAAATAAGAACTAAACAAGGAATTGGAAAAGTTTATAAAGTATTGGTTGAAAATACTTCTAAAAAATCAACTGAAATGATGAGTGGAAGAAATACTCAAAATACAGTTTGTGTTTTTCCAAGAGGGAATTTGAAAAAAGGTGATTACGTTAACGTTTTAATTACAAGTTGCACGAGTGGAACTTTAATTGGTGAATGCGTGTAAGAGATTGATGAATTTTTTTATAAATAAAAAATAAAGATGACACTTCAAGATATAAAACAACGATTTGGTATAATAGGTAGTAATGCTGTATTAGAAAGAGCAATTGACATTGCACGCCAAGTAGCACCAACAGATTTAAATGTTTTAATTAATGGTGAGAGTGGAACTGGAAAAGAAGTTTTTCCGCAAATTATTCATCAAAATAGCACGCGTAAGCATGGTCAATACATTGCTGTGAATTGTGGCGCAATTCCTGAAGGCACAATTGATAGTGAATTGTTTGGGCACGAAAAAGGCTCTTTTACAGGAGCTCATGAAGCACGAAAAGGCTATTTTGAAGTAGCAGATGGAGGAACAATTTTTTTAGATGAAGTAGGCGAGTTGCCTTTATCTACACAAGCTCGGTTGTTGAGGGTTTTAGAGACAGGCGAATATATAAAAGTTGGTAGTAGCAAGGTTCAAAAAACAAACGTAAGAGTTGTTGCGGCTACAAATATTAATTTTATATCGGCAATTGAAAAAGGAAAATTCAGAGAAGATTTATTTTATCGATTAAATACGGTTCCTATTAATTTACCTCCTTTACGCGAAAGAAAAGATGATATTTTTTTATTGTTCAGGAAATTTGCAAATGATTTTGCCACAAAATATCGAATGCCATCTGTTAAACTAAGTGCAGATGCTGAACAAGCTTTAATAAATTATTACTGGCCAGGAAATATTAGGCAGTTAAAAAACATCACTGAGCAAATTTCTATTATAGAAAAGGAAAGAGATATTAATTTAGAATGTTTATTGCAATATCTTCCTAATTATCATACTAATAAATTGCCAGCATTAACTAATAGTGGTTTTTCAAATTCATCAAGTTCAGAAATAAATGAACGTGATTTATTGTATAAGGTCTTGTTTGAAATGAAAAAAGAATTGAATGATTTAAAACAAGTTGTACATAATATTATAAAAACTGGGACAAGTAATTTAGATTCTTTGCCTGAAACAGATATTCAAAGTATGGAACGAGTGTATCATTCTGAAGATAATTTCCCCATTGTTTCTGGAGGAAGAGATGTTACCATTCATAATCCTGTTATTGTAAAAGATAATGCAAATGGATATTCTCAGCCTATAGTAGTTGAGGAGTCATTATCATTACAAGATAAGGAGATTGATATGATAAAAAAAGCATTAAAAAAACACAAAGGTAAACGGAAATATGCTTCTCAAGAATTAGGAATAAGCGAAAGAACGCTTTATAGAAAAATTAATGAATACCATATTGAAGAATAATTTCTATATATCTGTAATAGCAATTCTAATTTGTTTTAATTCTTTTGGTAACAATAGAATTGATTCCTTATTGAGAGTTGTAAGCACTTCTAAGAATGATAGTCTTGTATCAAGTGCTTATTATGAATTAGCACAATTAACTTATTTGAATAGTCCTAAAAAGGCTTTGTCGTATAATAATCAGTCTTTAGTTTTTTTTAAAAAATATTCATCCGATTTTCAGTACAGTAATTCTATTCAAAGAGCAGTGATATACAGAATCATGGGAAATTTAGATTCCAGTATTTATTATAATAACTTAGTTTATAGTAATGCTTTAAAAAATAATTTACCAATATATTTATGTGACGCTTATGGCGAATATGGCTTGATAAGCGTTAATCAAAATAATTTTCAAAAGGCAATTGACTATTTTCAAAAACAATTGACTGTAGCTAAAATAAATAAATTTGCTAGTCGATATTCAGGCATTTATAATAATATTGGTATTGCATATGGAAATAAAGGCGATTGGGAAATGGCTAAAGAATATTTCTCAAAATCTTTAAAAGACGATTATGCCAATAATAATATTGGGAGCTTAGGAAATGATTATAACAATTTAGGGATAGTTTATATTATAAATCGCCAGTTAGACTCAGCTAAAAAGTATGTAGTAAAAGGATTAGAATACCGTTATATAAATAACGATAGCATTGGCATTGGTGGCTCGTTAAATAATTTAGCTTTGTTAGAAAACGAAGCTGGTAATTTTGAAAATGCTTTGGCTTATGCAGACTCTGCCTTTAAAATTGCAAATATTTCCAGCTACAAAAAACTACAAGTTGAAATTTATGATTCTTATGATCAGATATATTCAAAAATGGGAAATTATAAAATGGCTTATGAATATTTGAAAAAGAAAAATCAATTAAATGCCTTTTTTGAAAAAGAAAAATTCACTAATGATATTCAACAATTAGAGTCAGATATTCAATTAGAACAAAAGCAAACTCAGTTATTGGAAAAGGATTTAAAACTTACTAAATCCGAAAAACAAAAACAAAAACAGTTTGCTATTATAATATTGGCAATAGTTTTAATAATAGCTTTAGTTATTTTCTTATATTATTTCTTTAAAAACAATAAAGTCTTAACAAATCAAAACACTATTATTTCAGATCAAAAACATTTAATTGAAGAAAAACATAAAGATATAACTGATAGTATCATGTATGCACACAGAATACAATCTTCATTAATTCCTACTCAAACAAAATTGAATAAATGTTTTGAAAAATTAGATATATTGTTTCAACCGCGAGATATAGTAAGTGGTGATTTTTATTGGTATTCTAAAATCGAAAACATTAATATTTTTGTGTTAGCCGATTGCACTGGACATGGAGTTCCTGGAGCTTTTATGAGTATAATCGGCATAAATCAATTAAATACTA
Source organism: Bacteroidota bacterium (assembly GCA_038327195.1). GTDB lineage: Bacteria > Bacteroidota > Bacteroidia > B-17B0 > Aurantibacillaceae > UBA4416. The sequence continues at coordinate 12,605 of JBBQKU010000048.1, forward strand.
TCGTAAACGAAAAACGCATAACGCAACCTGAACTGATTTTAAAAGAATTAAAAAAAGGAGTTGTTAGTAGCTTAAATTCAATTGAAACTAATGATGAGAAAAAAGATGGAATGGATGTTGCCCTAGTATCCTTTAATGAAAAAGAATTAGTTTTTTCTGGTGCAAATCAATCTATATTAATTCTTCGAAATAATGAGCTTACTGAATTAAAAGGAAATAAACAACCAATTGGATTGTCAGATAACAATGAAAGTTTTACCGAAATAAAGTTTGACTTGATTAAAAATGATAGAATCATATTATATAGTGATGGAATTGTAGATCAGTTTGGCGGAGAAAATGGAAAAAAATTAAAAACACGCCATTTCAAAGCTTGGTTAATTGAGACATCTTATTTATCCTATAATGAGCAGAAAAATAACATTGAGAAGAAAATAAATGAATATAAACAAGGTTACGAACAAACTGACGATATAACATTTGCAATAATTGAAATTTAAAATAATAAATATTACTTTTATCTAACCAAAATAAACCAAACTACTATGTTAAAAACAATATCTATAACAATCTCAGCTTTAATTATCGTTTCTTGTGGTGCTTCTAAAAAAACACCAGCGCCAAGTATAATTCCTACTGAAACTCAATTGAAAGCAATTCAAGTAAAATATCCAGATGTTACAATGCAGACTTTAACAAATGGTCATGCTATTTATACTGGAGCTTGCACAAATTGTCATGGTATGAAAAATTTGTATAAACGATCAGAAGAATCATGGAAACATGAAGTTGATGTTATGGCTCCAAAGGCAAAAATTACTGATTCTCAAAAAGATGAATTATTTAAATACATATTATCTATGAAAGCTTCTCAGCCAAATGATATAAAATAAAAATTAAATATAATTCATTTTAATTTTTAAATTTGGACTACATAAAACTAAATAAATATGAAAAAAACACTTACAATTTTATCACTTTCACTTTCTTTATTTTCTTTTTCTCAAACTCAAATTACAAATGCTGATTTTGAATTGTGGGAAAATGTTGGTTCTACTAATGAGGAACCTACATCTTGGAATTCTAATAAAACAGGAACTGGTTTGGCATCTTCAGGACCACAAACTTGTTTTAAAGAAACATCTGGCCCTCATGGAGGAACTGCATGCGTAAGAGTTGAAACAAAGTATTACATATTAGCTGTTGTAAACGGAAATGTAACTACAGGAGTAGTAGAGGCGCCTAATGCTACTAAAGCACAAGGATTTTTAAGTGCTACCGGTACAAATAAAATTGCTTTTACTGGCCGTCCTGATAGTTTAGTTGGTTATTATAAATACACACAAGCAATTAGTGGAACTGGTGCAGCTCTTGAGCAAGCAAAGGTTGTGGCATTTTTGCATTCGGGCGATTTTTATGACCCAATGGTTCCAGTAAGTAGTAATCATATTGATTTATCAGCAAATAAGATTGCTTCCGCATTATTCGTTTCTCCGGCATCTAATCAATCAACTTGGAAACGTTTTTCTATTCCCTTTTCATATGCAAATTCATCAATTCCTGCTTTTATTATGGTAAATATTACTTCTTCAAACGACCAACTTACTGTTGCTCCAGGTATTACCGGCGCAGGTAGTAAATTGTGGGTTGATGATATTCAATGTATTTACAATCCTGTCTCGGTTAAAGAAAATGATTTTACAAAAAACGTAAAGGTGTATTATTTTGAAAAAACTATCTATGTTGATTTTTTAAATAAATCGAATGAAACTTCAATATTTGAAATTTATAATGCTTCTGGGCAATTGGTTTCTACTCAGAATATTGAAAATAATGCGGTTAATTCTATTGATGTATCATTATTGAATAATGGTATCTACTTATACAAGGTTTCAGGAAAAACGCAAGGTAAATTCGGGAAATTATTTATTAATAATTAATTAGTATTTCTTTTAATTATAATGCCATTCTTAAAAGAATGGCATTATTTTTTTTAAACCAAATAATTTAATGATAAAAAAAATATTCATAATTTTATTTTTTCTAATTTCTGTAAACCTTAATTCGCAAACAAACACAGGCGTTTTAAAAGGAGGGTTTTACGAAAAAGATTCTAAAGAGCCTATTATTGGAGGAACTTTGCAGTTAATGTCTGATTTATCAAAGGGTGCAGTTACTGACGTGGAAGGTAATTATGTTTTAGTTCTGCCGCCAGGAAAGTATAAAATTCTATGCAGTTATATTAGTTTTTTATCTGATACATTTTCAGTTGAAATTATTGAAAGTCAAATCACAGAAAAAAATATATATCTAAAAGCTGACTCAAAAACTCTTGAAACAGTAGTTGTTTCATCTGGTAAGTTTGAGCAAAAAATTGAAGAATTAACGGTTTCAATGGAAGTTATTAAGCCAAATTTAATCCAAAATAAAAACACAACTAGCATCGAAACAATTTTGGAACAAGTTCCTGGATTAACCATTATAGATAATGATCCACAAATTCGTGGAGGAAGTGGTTTTACATTTGGAGTTGGTAGTCGTGTTGCAATTGTTGTTGATGGAATTCCACTTTTGAGTGGAGATGCCGGTAGACCAGAATGGAGTTATATTCCAGTTGAAAACATTGAACAAATAGAAATTATTAAGGGAGCTTCTTCCGTTTTATATGGTTCATCTGCTTTAAATGGCGTCATAAATATTCGTACCGCTTATCCTCGCAGTAAACCTAAAACTTCAGTAAATTATTCGGCTGGGAATTATAGTTTGCCTAATAGTCCAGCTCAAAATTGGTACAATAAATCCATACCAGGATTTACAAATTTGAATTTATTTCATTCCAGAGTAATTAAAAATAATTTAGATTTTGTAATTGGTGCAAATTTTAATATGGATCAAGGGTACATTGGCCCACCACCACCTGCAATTTATATGCCTCCGCTTATTAAACATGCATTTATGATTGAAGATTCAATCCCCTTATTTACAAATCAAGATTTTTTAAAAAAGCGTGGACGGGTAAACTTTAATTTACGATATAGAGCAAAGAAAATTGAAGGTTTAAATTTTGGAGTCAATGCCAATTTTATGCTTAATAAAACTAATATGGTTTTTGCTTGGCTCGATGACTCATTAGGATTATATAAAGGTTATCCAGGCGCTGTATTTTTAGAAGATCAAACATTATTTAATATTGACCCATTTGTAAAATATACAACCAAAAATGGATTAAGTCATAGTTTGCAAACGCGAATTTTTAATTCTAATAATGTTATTACAAATAATCAATCTAATAAAGGAACGATGTATTTTGGCGAATATCAAATTCAACGAAAATTTAAAAGTATTGATTTAAATTTCACTGGAGGTGTTGTTGGTAATGTTTCTTATTCAAAATCTAGACTTTATGTTTCAAGTGGAACTCCATCTAATAAAATTGTTAATGCTTCTGGATATATGCAATTAGATAAAAAGATTTGGAAAATAATTAATTTATCAGGCGGAGTGCGTTACGAATATTTTAAAATGAATAATTTGCAAAGTGTTGTAGCACCAATTTATAGAGCAGGGGGAAGTATTCAGTTAACCCGAGCTACATTTGTAAGAGCTTCTTACGGGCAAGGTTATCGTTATCCAACAATTACAGAACGATATATTACAACGAAAGCTGGAATGTTTGGTATTTTCCCTAATCCAGATTTAAAACCAGAAACTAGTTCAACTTTTGAAATTGGATTAAAACAAGGATTTAAAATTGGAAATTTTAAAGGGTTATTTGATGCTGCTGGCTTTTATCAAAAATATCATAATACCATTGAATATTTATTTGGAGTTTGGGAACCAGATGTCGCACTTATTGGATTTAAATTTTTAAATACGGGTGATACAAGGGTTAGAGGAATGGATTTCTCTATTGCAGGTTCTTCTCCTGAAACTAATAAACGTTTTGGCGTAACTACACTTATTGGTTATACTTATGTTGAGCCAATTTCATTAACTCCCGATAGTGTTTATGCTAGAGATAAATCTCTTGGAGGATTTGGACAAGACTTAACGTATAAAAATAGTAGCATGGACACTACTGATAATGTTTTGAAATATCGTTTTAAACATTTATTCAAGGCAGATATTGAATTTAAAATTTATAAATTTTCAGTAGGATTGAGTTATAGATATTATAGTAAAATGCAAAATATCGATAAAGCCTTCAGCAGTATCGAACAATTAACCTCTGATAGTCCTTATTTAAACCAAATTAAAGGAGTTAATTTTTGGAAAACTCATACCTCAACAGAGGTTTATGACGTCCGCATTGCCTATAAAATTTCTGACAAGCAAAAAATATCTTTGGTTTGCAATAATCTATTTAATACATCATATTCTTTAAGACCATTAAAAGTTGAGTCTCCTAGAACTTCTGCTTTACAGTATGTGTTAACTTTTTAAGTTAGTTTTAATTATTTGTTCTAATTTTACTTAAATTAGTAAAAACAATTCTATGTTAGAAATTAGCGGAAATTTATTGGCGTTCAAAAATTTCTTTGACCATTATTTACCAGTAAAAAATCCAGTTCTAATTTTATCACTTACACTTTTAATTATTTTATTTGCACCATTAATTCTTAAACGATTTCGTATACCAGGAATTATTGGTTTAATTATAGCCGGAGTTATTATTGGTCCCAACACTCTGCATATTATTGAAAAATCAACAAGCTTCGAGTTATTTAGTAAAACAGGATTGTTATATATTATGTTTTTAGCTGGATTGGAAATTGACATGCAAGAGTATAAGCAAAATAGATTTAAGAGTTTAGTATTTGGCGCCTTAACATTTTTTATTCCAATTACATTAGGCTTTATTGTTTGTACTTATGTATTTGGATTCAGTTTATGGCCATCATTATTACTAGCCAGTATGTTTAGTACACATACATTGTTGAGTTACCCAATTGTAAGTAATATGGGGATTGTTAAAAACAGAGCAGTCCAGGTTTCTTTTGGTGGAACAATTATTACCGATAGTGCCGTATTAATTTTATTAGGTGTTATTACTAATGTTGTAGGTGGTGAAATTAATTCAATGTTTTGGATTCGATTAATAGTTTCGTTAGGATTATTATGCTTTTCAGTTTTGTATTTATTACCGAAAGTAAGCAGATGGTTTTTTAGAAACATTGAAGGTCAAGCAAGTTCTCAATATATTTATGTATTAGCGGTTGTATTTATATCTGGTTTTTTTTCTGAGTTGGCCGGTGTTGAACCAATTATTGGAGCCTTCTTGGCTGGCTTGGCGTTAAACAGGGTTATACCGCATAACTCTATCTTAATGAATAGAGTGATTTTTATTGGTAATACTATTTTTATTCCATTCTTTTTAATTAGTGCTGGTATGCTTGTAGATTTTAGTTTACTTTTTAAAGGAACAAATGCCCTTGTATTTGCAGGCGTATTAAGTATTGTAGCCATTTCTACAAAATGGTTGGCGGCACAAGCAACTGGTTTTATTTATAAGTATACAAAATATGAACGACGCGTTATGTTTGGATTAACTGCTTCTCATGCTGCTGCAACTTTAGCAATTATAAAAGTTGGATATGACATTGGATTATTTGATCAAAACGTTATTAATGGTACAATTATTTTAATATTAATTACGTGTATGGTAAGTTCATTTGTTACAGAAAGGGCAGCACGAAAAATCGCCATTGATGATAATGAAAGTTCCAAGAAAATTATTGATAGAGCAGAACGTATTTTAATTCCGGTTAGTAATCCCGAAAACATTGCACGTTTAATAGATCTATCATTAATGATAAAGGATCCAAAATCTCATGAACCAATTTATCCGCTATCAATTGTAGAAGATACAGCTGAAGCTGATGAAAAAATTAATGTTGTAAAAAAAGTAATTGATAATGTTGTTGAGCAAATTTCATCTGGCGATAAAAAAGTACAAGTTCTTAAAAAAGTTGATTTAAGTATCGTAGATGGAATAGCAAGAACTGCTAAAGCGTATAATATTTCTGATATATTAATTAGTTGGAAAGCTCAACAAGGCTCAGGAAATATAATTTTTGGAACAATAGCTGATAATTTATTAGTCAAAACAAAACAATCCATTATTATTTCTAAAATAATTCAACCATTAAATACATACAATAAAGTAATAGTGGTTTTGTCTCCAAATGCTGAACTCGAAAATGGTTTTAACTTAGTAATCAAAAAAATAAATTCAATTTTAAAACAAGTTGGTTCAAACTCTACTGTTTACGGTCAACAAAAAACATTAGACGCTTTCGCGAAATTCGTGAATGATAAAAAAAGAGAATTTTACAATTATTTAATTGTAAATAGTTTTGACGATAGCGATATTGTTGATAAAGTAAAAACAGATGATTTGTATATCTTTTTAAGTAGCCGTAAGCAAACCGTTTCTTTTGATTTTCATGTCGATAATATGTCCAAAACTTTGAATAAAAACAATGAATTTACAAGCTTTATTTTGTTTTATCCTGAGTCGTTAAAATCATTAAGTGATTCTCAAATGACTGAAATGACAGTGCCAGCAATTCAAGAGCAAATTGAAAAAGTGATTCAATTAAAAGATAAAATTAAAGGTGCTTTTAAAAAGTAAAGAATTTTTATAAAACTTGCATTTAAAATAATAATGAACTAAAATAAAAAACTCCTGTTTGGTTTTCAAACAGGAGTTTTTTTATAAATTTTATTTAGATATTAACCTAAGTATTGCTGTAATAATTTACTACGAGATGAATGGCGTAAACGTCTAATCGCTTTTTCTTTTATTTGACGAACACGCTCACGAGTTAAATCAAATTTATCACCTATTTCTTCAAGAGTTAATCCGTGGTTTAATCCAATTCCAAAAAATAATTTAACAACATCTCTTTCTCTTTCAGTTAATGTTGATAATGCTCTATCAATTTCTTTTGATAAAGATTCCATCATTAATCCTGCATCTGCTTTTAATGAATCATGGTTAACTAATACATCTAATAAAGAACTTTCTTCACCGTTAGCAAATGGAGCATCCATACTTACATGTCTGCCCGATACTTTCATTGTATCAGAAACTTTATCAATTGGTAAATCTAATAAAGTAGCAATTTCATCAGCACTTGGCTCACGCTCAAATTCTTGTTCTAACTTAGAATATGCTTTATTGATTTTATTTAAAGATCCAACTTGGTTTAATGGTAAACGAACAATACGAGATTGTTCTGCCAATGCTTGTAAAATTGATTGACGAATCCACCAAACTGCATATGAAATAAATTTAAAACCACGAGTCTCATCAAAACGACGAGCTGCTTTTATTAAACCTAAATTACCTTCATTAATTAAATCGGGTAAACTTAAACCTTGATTTTGATATTGCTTTGCAACCGAAACAACAAAACGTAAATTAGCACGAGTTAATTTTTCTAGAGAGGCTTGATCACCATCCTTAATTTTTTTTGCTAAAACAACTTCTTCTTCAGCAGTAATTAATTCTTCTCGTCCAATTTCTTGTAGGTATTTATCTAACGATGCACTTTCGCGATTAGTAATCGACTTGGTTATTTTTAGTTGCCTCATGATTGTGTGTTGTTTATAGCCTACAAATTTAAGAAATTTTGCTCATTTTTCCAATTTTGTATTTGATTGATTATTAGTTAATTGTAATTTCCACAAACTCTTATTCTGTTAATTGAGTTTAATTACTCCAAATTATTAAATTACATAAATTTACATACCAAACCCATAATATGCTCTCATTCCATTTGGATAAACGCCTTCAATTAAAACGCCACCCGTCTTATTTTCTAGTAATGCTTGAACTTCTTTAATGCTTGTAATTTTCTTTTTATCAATAGATGTAATTACAAAACCTTCTTTTATTCCTGCATTTGAAAGTTTTCCAGGATTCAACTTGTGTATTTTTACACCAAATGGTATATTATATTTTGCTAAATGTTCGGCACTTAATTCTTCAAACTCGGCACCTAATGAATTTATAGAAGTTCTAAATACTTCTGGTTTTTTTATAATTCC
>JBBQKU010000049.1:0-18300 GCA_038327195.1 Bacteroidota bacterium
TACCGTTAGTGGTAATTTAATTGGATGTGTTGGAATTACAACTAAAACTACATCTGTTTATGTTAATGCACTACCTGTGGTTACACTAGGAACTATTACTAGTCCTTTATGTACAAATAGCCCTACAGTAGCTTTAGTTGGTGCGCCAGCTAGTGGAACATATTCGGGAACAGGTGTTGTAGGATCAATTTTCAACCCTTCCATATCTGGTTCAGGAGCATTTACTGTTAGCTATTATTATACGGATGTAAATGGTTGTTCAAATTCAGCATCTCAACCAGTGAATGTAAGTTTATGTACTGGAATAATTGAAACTCCGAATCTGGAAATTTCAATTTATCCAAATCCAGCAAAGGATTTAATTTATGTTACCTTACCAACAGAAGAATTTAATAATACCACGATTGAATTATATGATGCGATTGGTAAATTAATACTAGTTGAAAATGTGGTTAGTAAAACAACATTAATTAGTTTAAATAATTTAACTAAAGGAATTTATACGGTTAGAGTTCTTTCTGAAAAGGCTCACACGCTGAATAGAATTATTAAAGAGTAATATTTGTAAAAATAATAATTAAAAAAGCTCTTGTAATTATTACAAGAGCTTTTTTGTGATAAAAAGATTAGATTAATTTCTAGTAGCTTTTCCTTGACTTAACATCGTTAAGTTTGCAATACGGTATAATAAACGAGAGGCAACATTTGCATTCCATTCATCTTCTCCACCAACTTCGTTTATATCAAACGCTATAATTTTTTTTCCTGAAGCAACAACCATTTCTAATAAGTATAATACTTGATCTGTTTCAAATCCTCCAGCAACTGGCGTTCCTGTGCCTGGACATAGTTTAGGATCTAATCCATCAATATCAAAGCTTAAATAAACATGTTGAGGTAATTCATTTACAATATTTTCGCAAATGGTATGCCAAGTAGTTCCTTTATACTGTTGTTGTTTTATATCTCTGTCAAAAAAAGTTTTAACTCTATTGTTTGAATTTATTATAATGTCTAATTCTGCTTGACAATAATCTCTGATGCCAACCTGAACTAATTTTTTTACGTTTTCAATTTTTAAAGCATTAAACATAATTGAAGCATGAGAAAATTCAAATCCTTCGTATGCATCTCTTAAATCTGCATGCGCATCAATTTGTAAAACACCAAACTCACCTACATGCTCGCTTAAAGCCTGCATCATGCCAAGTGGAGTAGAGTGGTCTCCACCTAATAAGCCAACTGTTTTATGTTGTTTTAAAAAATGTAATGCTCTTTGTTTTACCCAAGCATTCATTTCTTTGCAAGCCGTATTAATGTCTTTTATTTCTGAAATTTCTGAAATAGGTTCGCCATTACTTTGTCTATCAATAATAATTTCAGCTACTGGACGATAAATCTCACTTTTATCTTTTATAATTTCATTTATTTCATCCATTGCAATACCTAGTTTCCAAGCATCTTTCACAATTGGATCAAATAAATCTACTTGAAATGATGCTTCAAAAATTTGCTCAGGCCCTTCAACTGTACCGCCACCATAACTCACCGTTACTTCCCAAGGAACAGGAATTAAAACAGTTTCTGATTCATTTAATGAAAATGGTAAACCAAACATACTTGCGTTTACATCACCTACACTATTAGGGTCAAAGTTTTTTATTTTTTCTTGCTTATTCATTTTTACTTATTAAATTATTATTAAGGTATTGTATAGTTAATTTGTGTATTGATGGTTGTTGTTCCAATAGCATTTAATGTAAATGTTGTATTTGCAGTACTTAACCAGTCACCACTATTAATTAAATTATTGCCATCATTATCGTAATACGCATAATAAAAATAAGTTCCTGGATGCATATAATTGAAAATAAAACTGCTACTGCTAGCTGATAAAATAACATAACGAGACCTGTACTTTAAATTAGCGCCTATAAAACCTAGTCCAGAAAACAACGGTTGTGTTGTAATAACTAAAAAAACTTTTTTAGTTGGATTTACTGTGTAGGTTGGTGCAAAATTATAGGTAGCTGTAGTTTCCCCTAAGTAAGGTTGATTGTTTTCAGGATACGGATCTCCAACAGGAATACCAGAGGTTGCATAATATATTGCTTCAGACTGTCCAACAAACACGGTATTAAAATCTTTTGCTATTGTGTTTTTAGGATAAGAAAATAATGTTGTTGCTGGTAAACATGCCGTTTCATCTTGAAGTTTTGCACTCCAAGTCATGTGCGGTGTTGAGGTTGTTAACGTGTTATATTTGTTAGTATAAGATTTAATATAAAGACTATCTGCTCTAAAAATGACCTCTGTAAATGCTCTGTTTTTTCCTTTAATTATTTCTGAAAATCTATAATAATTAGTTGCTCCGATTTCCGAAACACTGTCTGCTAAAAAGTATGAAACACGTTTCATTCCAACAAAAGAGCCACCGTTTCTGAAAGCTACTTTATTTTCACCATTATGTTTTACAATAAAAAATGACATAAATATATCATTGAGTGTGTCTAATTCATTTTTTGCTGAAACTTGATTTTCTGAAATTGGTCTGAAATCAACTATCCATTCAGGATACCCGCCTAATGGAGTAGTTGAAGTTACTGGTCCATTCCAAATCCCCTTTATTTTATTTAGAACATTAAAACCCATAGGATTTGCAACAACTGCAATTGGAGCATTAGGATCAGCACAATCTTCCTCGTTATTTTTATTCTTATGACAAGAAGAAAAAATGAGTAAAAATAATAGCACAGATAGATTAATGGATGCTTTCATGTATTTATTAAATTAAAATAATTTGAACACAGTTATTATTAAGGTGCTAATCTTTCTATTTTCCAATTTTGATTTTCTAAGGTATAAGAAATTCTATCATGCAATCTGTTTTTTCTTCCTTGCCAAAATTCATAATAATTTGCATGAATCACATATCCACCCCAAAAATCAGGTCTTTGAATGTCTTTTCCTTCAAGCACTGTGGTAGTTACTTTTATAATTTCTTCAAGCACTCCTCTATTTATTAATTTTTTACTTTGAGGTGAACTCCATGCGCCAATTTGAGAATCACGAGGACGAACTTTAAAATAAGCGTCACTTTTTTCATTGGGAGCCCTAAAAGCTTTGCCTTCAATTCGGATTTGACGTTCTAATTCTGGCCAAAAAAATGTTAAACACACATTATTGTTTGCTTCAATTTCTTGCCCTTTTTTTGAATTAAAGTTTGTATAGAAGTAAAACTCATTGTTGAAAAATTCGCGAAGGTATATGATTCGTGAATTTGGTTTATGATCTAAAGAAACCGTTGCCAAGGTACAAGCCTGAACTTCTAATACTTTAGAATCAATTGCATTTTGCATCCAATTTTCGAATTGAACATCTGGAAAAGCATTTACATCTTGTTCTGATAATGTTCCTTTTAAAAAATCTTCTCTTAGTTGAGAAATATGCTGATTTACTTCGCTCATTTTTTATAAATTTACACAAATATAAAGCAATAAAACGATTGATAAAGCCTGGTGAAATATTAATTGCAAAACCTTTTTTGCAAGATGATTATTTTAAACGAACTGTCATATATACTGTTGAACATAACTCGACTGGTAGTTTAGGTTTTATTATTAATAAACCCCATGGACTATGGCTTAAAGATATCTTTCCTCATTTAAAAAATGGTAATTTTCCTTTGTTTGAAGGTGGGCCAGTTTCTCCTAATCAATTGTTTTATACGCATACAATAGGATTAAAATTATCAGATAGTATTGAAATTACTGAAGGAGTTTTTTGGGGTGGAAACTTTTTTGAATTGTCACAAATGATAGAAAATAATGAATTAAATCCAAACGAAATCAGATTCTATATTGGTTATAGTGGTTGGAGTGCTGGGCAAATAGATGTTGAAATGGAAAAAGAAATGTGGTTTATTAGACAAGCAAATTATAGAGAGTTATTAAAATCTACTTCAGAGCAGATGTGGGCCAATGAATTAAATAAAATAAATCCTGGATTTAAAGCCTTTAGCGATTTTTCATTTGATCCATCTTTAAATTAAATTTTATGAAAAATGTATTAATAGTTTATTATACCCAAACAGGACAAGCAAAAGAAGCGCTTGACTCTGTGTTGCTTCCATTTATAAATAATGCAGATTATAAATTACATTATTCACTAGTAAAATCAAAAGTTCCATTCCCTTTTCCATGGAAATACACTGAATTTTTTGATATGTTTCCAGAAACCGTTCAAGGAGTAGCTTGCGAATTGGAGCCTATTTCAATTGATGATTCTATAAAATATGATCTAATAATTTTAGGATATCAACCTTGGTTTTTAAGTATTTGTATTCCAATAAATAGTTTTTTGAAAAGCGAAAAGGCCAAATTAATTTTTAATAATACACCAGTTGTTACACTAATTAACTGTAGAAATATGTGGATTAGCGCTCAAGAAAAAATGAAAAAAATGTTACTATCCCTAAATGCAAATTTAGTTGGCAACATCACGTTTGTTGATCGGTCAGCTAATTTAGTTAGTTTGGTTACGGTACTTGCATTTATTTTAAAAGGTACAAAAGAAAACTTTTTAGGAATGTTTCCAAAATATGGCGTTAATTCGAATGACTTAGAAAACGGAAAGATTTATGGTAGTCTTTTAAAAACGCATTTAGAAAAAAATAATTTAAACGAATTACAGCATGAATTAATCAAAAATAATTCTGTTAATATTAGAAGTAATATAATGATTATGGAAGGTAGAGGAAGTTTGTTATTTCCACATTATGCAAATTTTATTACTAAAAAAGGAAAAGCTGGAAGTAAAGAAAGAAGAACAAGAGTTCGCATATTTGGTATAATATTACCAACGGTAATATTACTGGCGTCACCTATTATTACAATCATTTCCAGGTTAGCGCCAATTTTCGCTAAGAAGAAACTTCAAAAACAAATCGATTATTATAGCCAAAATTCATTAAAGGATATGTGATTTGATATATCTTTTGATTAAATTTGATTAATTATATTTATAAATGAAAAAAATAATTTATTTGCTTTTAGTATTTTCATCTCTCTATTTAGTGAGTTGTAAACCTGATAATAATGAACCAACTCCATCAACAGGTGATGATAGAGATAAATATGTTGGTACATGGATGTGTAATGAAACAAGTCAAATAATAAACTCTTCGTATACAATTACTATCAGTAAATCAGCTTCAAGTTCTTCTGAAATTATAATAAATAAATTCTATAATTTAGTTACTCAAGCGCGAGTAACTGTTTTAGGTAATAATGTTTCAATACCTTATCAAAGCCTTTCCTCATTAGGATTTGCAAGTGGATCTGGAACTTTAGCCGCTAATGGGAAAAATCTATCTTTAAATTATATTGTTAAAATAGGCTCAAGTCCTAATGATACATGCTCTGCTAGCTGCATAAAACAATAATAATTTGAAATAAGCTTAGTTTTTTTTAAAAAGTTATTCCAATTCTTAGATAAAACTAACCACTTACAAATAAATACTAACCACATCTCAATTGGATGTGGTTTTTTATTTTAAGTTAAAATATCTTTACATCAGCAAATAACTTTAGTTGCAAATAGAGTTGCTTTTAAAAGAAAAATTAACCCTTAAAAATAGTATTATGAGAATCTTAGGAAATAATTCAGCAAAGTTAAATGAAATAATTTTCGCTAACAGAAATAAAAGTTACGGCGCATACGCTATTAGATCTGCATATAATGATTCATTAATAAAATCATTAGCTTATTTAGCTGGAATATTAATTTGCATTTTTGGAACATCTACTTATTTAAACAGAAACAACCAAACATCCGATAAAGGAGTTTTATTATTAGATGATGTAAAACCGGATTACGTAATTGAATACACTGTTGAGCCAAAGCAGCCAGAGGTAGTTCAACCAGTAATAAATGAACCTGCAGCTGCAGCTCCTTCTGGTGGAACTCCAATTATTGTCGACAATAATGTAGTTACAACTACCTCATTGAATTTGAACAATCCTATTAATGGTTTGGGAACAGCAACTGCTACAGGAATATCTACAACTGCCACGGCAACAACCACAAATACTTTAGTAGTTACATCTCCTAGTGTTGAAATAATCGATAATACAGAACATGTTGTTGTTGAGGAAATGCCTGAGTTTAATTTAATTCCAAATGGAGTTTTAGTATACGTTTCAGGTAATATTACTTACCCACCTTTGGCAAGAGAAATAGGTAGAGAAGGAACTGTGCATGTATCATTTGTTGTCAATCAACTTGGTGAAGTAGAAGGAGTGAAGATTTTAAAAGGTATTGGTTATGGATGTGATGAAGAAGTATTAAGAGTAATTAACAAAATGCCAAATTGGAAAAAGCCAGGTAAAAATAATGGTAAACCTGTAAAAGTTAGATATAATATACCTGTATCGTTTAGATTGAAATAATTAAGTAAATAATAATAATAAAAATAAAAAAGTCAACTCATCATGATGAGTTGACTTTTTTATTAAAATTTAAAACCAACAGTTAAATAAATAAAGTGGCTTGAAGTATATAGACTAGTTGGTGCAAAATTTTCATTAAAATAAAAAGGGGATAAGCCATATCTGAATTGTAATTCTGCAAAAACAGCTTTATAATTTAACGGTGTGTTTTTTTGAAAACCAATCCCGGCAGTTAAAAAAGAACTATTTACTGGGTTAAATGCAGGCGATTTAAACGTGATTCTTGCTGATTGATTAACTATTTCTACTCCATTATTTTCAACTTTTAAATTACTGGCAACAACCCATCTGTAAACATAGCCAGCAAAAATATAAGATGAAAAAATTGAATTTGTTTCTTTTTGAAAAGAATGTTTTAATTGAATAGGGAAATCTATTTCATGTAAAGTTAATTGGTATTTGTATTTCATATTTCCATCATACAATTTTAAACTATCACTATAGAAATAATATGAATTGAAACTTACTCCATGATGCATGTACTCAGCGCCAATCATAAGAAAATCTTTATTCTTTTTATCAAGACGAAATTCTTCTCTTATAGAAAAGCAAAAGGACATTTTTTGTCGTGCTTTGGATGTGTGGTTTTTATTTGGAGTATAAATTCCAATTACTGGCGAAATTCCTATTCGCGTTTTCATGTGAGGATTCTTGCGATTATTTCGTAATTTTTTTCCGCCATCTTCTTGTCCAGTAAGCGAAGTTATTGCGATTAAAATAAACAGAACGACTAAATATAAACTTCGTAATTGTTGCAATTATACTATTTTTTTGCTTTGAATAATGGGACAGTACTGCAAGGTTCGCCAAACATTATAGATTTTGCAAACGGCTTCAATAAAGATGTTAGATTTATATAGGCATGAGTTGATATTGGTAAATTTCCGCAACCCTTTATTACAATTCGTTTATCAGAAAATGATGTGAAATCTATTTTTTTTAATTCTTCGTCAAATAAAATAGCTTCCAAAGTTTCCAAACTACCAAAAACTACTTTTTTTGCAATTCCTTGCAACTCTAGGGCAATAAGCATATAGGCCCATGTTGGAACAATTGCTTCATTTGAACATGTAATTGCAACAAATGCATTTTTATATTTATTCCAGTTGTATTGTTTTAAAAATTCTCGAAAATCTTTTTCTTTAAGCATTAATTCATGAAATAATAATGGCTTAATGTCAAATAAATGACGTTCGCCTTTCAGGTAAAATTCTTCTAAATCAATGGTAACTAAACCACTATTTGCAACCTTATTAATTATTTCGTCTTCCATCAGAATCTAAAAATTACATAAAGCCTAATTCTAATTGAGCAACTTCAGTCATCATATCTTTTGTCCAAGTTGGTTCAAAAGTTAATTTTAATTCAGTGGATTTAATGTTAGGTAATAATTTAAGTTTATTTTCAATTTCAGCAGGAAGAGTCTCTGCAACAGGGCAATTTGGAGAGGTTAATGTCATTGTTATTTTTAAATGATTCTCTTCATTTAAATCCAATTCATAAATTAAACCTAATTCCCAAACATCAACTGGTATTTCTGGATCATAGCAAGTTTTTATTTCATCAATAACCCTTTGCATTAATTCAGTATTTTTTGTTATTATAATAGCTCCCATGTTTTCTAGAATTTATATCCCTTGAAGGTTTTTGTAAACTCTGCATCTTCAATTTTCGGATTTACTTGCAAAAAAAAGTAATCGTATTGCTCATACAATCCTTTATCATCCAAAACTTTTACACCAATTGGCAAAAAATACAATTGGTCAATATAAAGTGTAACATCTTTTGCATAAGCGTTTGGTACTTTTAATTTTTGCCCAACTTTTAAGATATCAAAATAATCATTTAGTTTAGGATTTACTTCTAAAATCATGTATTCGCTAATATGAAGTTTTCGAGCAATTGACGTTATGCTTTCATTTTCCCCAACTGTGTATGTCTCATATCCAAAATCTTTATTGTCAATAATAATTTTATAACAAGGTCTGTTATTGTAACGTTCTGATTCTTGAAGTTTAAAATAGTCATCAAAATTATTCCCAACTTTTTTTGCCATATAAGCAACAATGCTCCCAAAATAATCAAAGCCCATGTCATTTAGGTTATGATGTTGATCTTGTCTCATTAGCGAACCTAATGGATCTAAACTTAAATTGAAGAAAGGAAATGAATTCGGCTTTACATAAGCTTTATTATTATTCCACCCAGATACCCATAAAAGCTCTATACCTTTTATATATAAATAAATTTTACGAGGATTTCTGTTTAATTTTACTGCAGATTCATAATGATTCATGCCTTTTTTACCTCGTTCAGTAATTTTAAGGTTGTATTTAAAACGTTCTGCATCATGTATTGATTTCAACATTTTAGTTATAACTTCTTTTGCTGATAATTCAGTTTTTTGTGCGAATAAATTAGTTCCAAAAAATAATGAAATAAAGGCGACTATATATATGTGATTTAGGGTTTTAAACATAGGACGCAAAGGTAAAATAAAGTTTAGACTTATTTTCAAAAATTGTTAATTATTTGGTTATTAATAAATTAGTAAATAAAGATGTATTTTTAGTACATTTACTATAATACGACACTAAAATAGGCTATATTCACCCTCTCAAAATGACGCAATACAACGAAATAACAAAATTAATTTCAGAGCTTTTATATAAGCATGATTGTGTTATTGTGCCAAATTTTGGCGGATTTGTAGCGCAATCATATTCATCTTATTTCTCAAAAGGCAGTAGTTCATTGTTACCACCTACTAAACAGGTATTGTTTAATAAGAATTTAAAACATAATGATGGATTATTAGTTACTGCTTTTGCTGAAAGATTTGATGTTAACTATGATTTGGCAATTGTTGAAATTGAAAATTATAAGGAATATATTGTTTCATTATTGTTTGCGAAAAAAAGATTCGAACTTTTGAATCTTGGTTTGTTATATATTGATAATGACAACGAAATAAGGTTTGAACTTAAGATTGATGTCAATTTTTTAATTGATTCATTTGGATTTGAGCCTGTTATTGCAAATGAAATTGAAGCAGTTGTTGAATCTAGAATTTTGAAACCAGTTTTTGAGGATAGAAAAGTTAATATTGAAAAAAAGTTATCAAAAAAATATTCTGTCAAGCAAATGGTTTTATTAGCAATAGGTATTCCTATTACAATGACACTTTTAATTTTTGCAGCAAATTCTAAACCAATGCATCCAATTATGCATTCTTCTATGAATCCTCTATATTCCGCGCCTAAAAAATATTCAAAACTTTCTCAGAACGATCATAAAACATTTTATTTGGATAAAATTGTTTGTGAAGAATTAATAGCTGACAATAATGGAAATGCAGTATTTAAATTAGTTGAAGATGGAGTAACGTTGATTGCTACTTCAAACGAACTATCAAATGTAAAACCTGCAGCTAAATTTAAGTCAGAACTTGGTGCTGTTAATGTAAATGCAACTTATCAAGTTGTGGTTGGTTGTTTTGGAGTTGAGAAAAATGCATCAAAATTGATAAGTGAATTAAATTCGAAAAATATTGTTGCAGCAATGAGTGGTTTAAACTCAAAAGGTATGCATATTGTAAGTTGTGGAGGTTTTAATACTAAAAATGAAGCTAATAAATTATTGATTACTTTAAAAAATAATTTCCCAAATGCTTGGGTGATGACAAAATAATTTTGAGAAATTAATTATCACCCACCAATATTGTTCTATAAAAAAATAATTACAACTAATTTTTAGATAATATAATTGTCATTACATCGTTTTAAATTATGCTAAGATTTTTTTTAATATTTTTTTTGTTTTCTGTTTTTTATATAAAAGCTCAAACTGATTCAACAAAAAAGTTTAACCCTAAAGAAGAAATTGCTTTTGATGGAAAAAGATATAGAGTTTATAATAATTGGCTGAGTATGGGGCCTGGTGCTGGTTATAATTCTCATTGGCCTAAAGATGAAAAAAACATTTCAGTAGATTATTCATTTCACATTAAAGATAATTATTTTAGGATGGGAGCTTTTATGAGTGGAGTTGATTTTACGGCTGCAAATAATTATAATTTTCATCTACAATATGGATTAAGAAAAGAAACTCAACATTATAATTTAGCGGCTTTTGTTGGCCCATCTTATTCATATTTTAAGCGCCCATTAAGTGATTCTGTTACTTATGGATTGCCAAATATTCTAAATAAAGTTTATAATGAATTTGGCGTTTACGGTTGCGTAGAGGCAGTTTATAAAATCAAATATGATGTTGGACTTGGTGGCCAAGTTTTTTGTGATTACAATAGAGTTCAATTAGTTTATGGAGTTAGATTAATTGTCTATTTTTCTGGTGCTTTTAGAGGTGTAAAATATGGCAGAACAACTCCCAAAAAATAACCAAACACAATACGATTTTTTAATTGTTGGACAAGGAATTGCGGGAAGTATTTTGTCTATAAGTTTGATAAAAGCTGGGTTTTCAGTTTGTGTTATTGACAATAGTAAGCTTTCTTCTTGTTCTCGGGTTGCTGCAGGTATCTGGAATCCAGTTGTATTTAAACGTTTGGCGAAAAGTTGGATGGCAGATCAAATTATTCCTGAATTATTGAGTTTCTATGAATATTGCGAAACTATTTTTGGCGCAAACTTAATTACAAAAAGAGAGATTTTAAAACCGTTTACTGAAATGCAAGAGCAAGATTTTTGGTTAAAGAAATCTGAATCAGAAAATCAATATTTGTCAAAAGAAATATTTTCGAATTATAAATTAACTAAAAATCAATCCCTAAATTATTATTCTAAAGTAAAGGGAGCGGGTAATTTAAATGTTATTGAATTTCTTTTTCAAGTAAGAAAATATATTTCAAATCGGTTCCAATATTTAGAAGAAGATTTTTTATTCTCTGAGTTTAAATATGACAATGATGGTGTCAATTATAAAAATATTTTTGCAAAACAAGTAGTTTTTTGTGAAGGCCATTTAGTTTCTGGAAATCCATTTTTTAATTGGATTCCAACTAAGCCCGCTAAAGGTGAGGTTATTATAATAAAATGTGCTGATCTTATTTTAGAAAAAGATATTTTAAGCAAAGGAATATTCATTATGCCACTTGGTAACCAACTTTTTAAAGTTGGAGCAACTTATCAATGGGATAATCTAAATGATAATCCAACACAAAAAGGCTTACTTGAATTAGAAGATAAATTGAAATTAATAATAGATTGTTCATTTGAAGTTGTAAATCATGAGGCTGGTATTCGGCCTTCAGTAATTGATAGAAGGCCAGTAGTAGGATTCCACCCAAATCAAAAAAACATGTTTATTTTTAATGGTTTTGGGACTAAAGCTGTAATGCTCGCACCTTATTTTGCAAGCCATCTTATCAACTGCATTTCAAATTCAACCCCAATTAATCCCGATGTAAATCCCAATCGGTTTAAAAAGTAGAATTTAGATTTTTTTTGTAGATTAAATAGCAATACTCAGATATTGTAATATTAACTATTTTATACTTTTGATTAGTGTTTTTAGTTAAGTTTTTTTACATTAGGGTTCTTAATTTACAATGAAATATTTCTTTTTAAAACCAGTATTATTTATTTTATTCTCCCTTTTTAGTTCAACGTTAGTTGCACAAAAAAAGGACAGTTTAACAATTGAGACTAAAGAAGATGCAAATTCTGTAAAAAAAAGAAATTATATTTATTTTATTTCGAATCGTACATGTGAGGATGATAAATTCGATATTTATAAGATGACTCCTAGCGATAGGTTTCCAGCCCTTGTTTTGATTAGAGGAAAAATAGAAGTTATTGGAAGTCCAAGTATTAAAAAAGCCCGAATAAGTGTTTATAATTCATCTACAGATGCGTTAGTTGGAATTTACAATACAAGTTCATATACAGGAAATTATTTATTGATTTTAGCACCAAACATTAGATACAATTTTAAGGTTGAAGTATCTGGATATGGAACTACTGAAGATATTGTAGAAGTCCCTCTTAAAATTGATTATGAAATTTGCCAACAAGAATTAAAAATTAAACTAAATGAAAAAAATAAACCCGTATTAATAGTTAACAATTTTTTTGCAGATGAAAATGAAAATGTTTCTTATTTAAGATCTACTATTGATTCAACAGTTTTGGATTCAGATAATACTATTGCTATTCAAGCCGAAGAGCGTAAAAAACAATTAGAAAAAATCGGAAAAACATACTCTAGTATTGATGAATTAGTTAAAAAGCAGCAAGACGAGGAAAGGAAAAAGCCAGAAGAGGCTCTTAAAGCTTTTAATAACAAAGATTTTGAAACAGCCTTGTCACTTTATTCAAATATTTTAAAAAATGACCCGGGCGATCCTTTTATGAATTATTATTATGGAGTTTGCCTTTTTAAGTTAGAAAAAAATAAAGCAAAAATTATTAATTCTTTATTAATTGCATCATCTGCTAAGGAAGTACCTTTTGATGTATACTTTTATCTTGGAAAAACATATCACATGTCATATTTGTTTCAAGATGCAATTAAGGCATTCGAAGCTTATAAAGGAAAAGAAAAACCTTATGATTTTGAACGTAATGGAGGTCTCTTATATATAAAAAACTGCATAAATGGAATAAATTTAATGAACGATCAAGTTAACGTTGAATTTATTAAACGCACACCTTTTCAATTTGAAAATATTTTGAAAAATTATAATCCTGATTTGATAAACGAAAGATTGAAACCTAAAACTGATTTTTTTTATTCGCCTATAGATAAGAAAAAAAGCACAAATCTTTTAATGTCATGCAATAATTCACAAGAATGCTTTCATATTAGTTATGGTGAAAAGGAGCAAAATCATACCGACATATATTATAATAAATCTATGCCAAATGGTACTCTTGGTGCAAGTCAATTGATGGGAATTGAAGTAAATACTCCATATGATGAAAATTATCCTTATTTATCAAAGGATGGTAAAACACTTTTCTTTTCTTCAAAAGGTCACAATAGCATTGGTGGTTTTGATATTTTTAAATGTACCAGAAAAGATAGTTTATCAGGTTGGTCAAAACCACAAAACATGGGCTACCCTATAAATTCAACGTATGACGACATTCTTTTTATTCCAGATGAATCAAACCAAACGGCCTCATTTTGTACAAATAGAAAAAATAATAACTACGAATATTTACAAGTAAAATTACCCAATGTTGAATTATCAACATCAATTGTAAAAGGACTTTTCACCACTTTGGATTCTATTCCAAAAAAGGAAGCTTATATCACAGTTTATAATTCTAATACAGGAGAAATTTCAGGCGTATATAAAACAAGCCCTTCTACAGGACAATACTTAATGATTTTGACTTCTGGAACTAGATATGAAATTTCAGTAGAAGCAGAAGGCTATTCTGATTTGAAATACTCATTTGAAATTCCAGAAAAAAAATCAGAATTTGAATTAAAACAAATTATAAAATTACAAACCGTTTCTAATTTGAAAACAATTAAAGTTTCCAATTATTTTACAGCAGTTGAAGCTGCAAAAATTTCTTTTGATTTGGCTATTGCCCCTTTGAAGCCAAAAGATATGGCTTCATCAAAAGAAACTAGTTCTGCTGTTGTTATTCAGAAAAAATCTGTTAAACAAAAAAAAGCAAAACGTACTCCTGAAGAAGCTGAAGAGGACCGAAAAGATTTAAAACAAGCCTCAGATTTATACAATCAAGCTTTGTATCAAGAGGCAGCCTTAATTTATAAAAATTTGGAAATTTCCATAGATTTAGAACCTGTTGATTGTTATAAATATGGTATGTGTTTATATTTAACGGTAAAAGATAAATCTGAATGCATTACTCGATTAGAATCAAGTTTAGCTTTTAAAACAATTCCATATATGGTTTATTATTATTTGGCAAAATCCAATTATGAGAGTTATAGATTTAGCACAGCAATAAATTATTATAGGAAATTTATGGCTTTAGGTAAACCTGATGAAATAAAATCTCTTGAGATTGAAAAAGAAATTGCTCATTGTTACAGTGGAATAAAATTGGTTAATAATCCCATTGTGTTAGAAGTTTATGGTAAAAAACATGTTAACCAAAATGCTATTCAAAACTCATTAACGCAAATAGAATCTGGAGGGAAGGTTTTAGTGACAGCAGAAGATATGAGATCAACAATTGATAAAAAGAAAAATTTTAATTCGCTGTTGTTTTTAACAGCGGATAAAAGCACGGTTTTGTTTTCTAGTTATGGAGAAAATGAGGCAAATGGAAAAGATATTTATCAGTTAAAAAAAATGGCAAATGGAAAGTGGACTCCAATTCCACTGAATATTCCGAATATTAATAGTGCTTATGATGAGGAATATCCTTCGTTTTCAAAAGATGGAAAAACACTGTATTTTTCTTCTAAAGGTTACGAAAATATGGGAGGATATGATATTTTTAAAAGTATTTGGAATGACAAATTAGAAACATGGTCTACTCCAATTAATATGGGCTCACCTATTAATTCTCCATTTGATGATATTTATTATCTGGAGTAAATACTATGAAAATTAATTTTTATTTCCAATTTAATCAATTAATTTGGTGTAGAATTAAATGACAAGCAAACCTCATAAATTAAACCTTATTGGCCGAAGAGAATTTGTAAATTTTCCTTTGCTAAATATTGAGCAAGTTGAAGCAAAAATTGATACTGGTGCTTATACGTGTGCGATTCATTGTAAGCATATTGAGTTATTACAAGTACATAATACAGTTTCTTTAAGGGTCGTTTTTCTTGATGATATTGTACATAATTTCTCGGATTATTCAAGAAAAAAAATTAAAAATTCATCAGGAGAAATGGAAGAACGATATGTAATTAAAACGATTATTCAAATTGGACGAAAAAAAATAAATACTACCATTTCACTCACAGACAGAGGAACAATGCGTTATCCAGTTTTAATTGGCAGACGTTTATTAAAAGGGAAATTTTTAATTGATGTTAATTTAATTTATACAAACGGACTAATTATTTAAATATAGTAAAGAATGAAAATTGCAATATTATCACGAAACCGAAATCTATATTCAACTAAACGACTCATAGAAGCAGCCGAACAACGTGGACACGAGGTTGTAGTGCTTGATCACATGAAATGTGTTTTAGTAATTGAACAAAGTCGTCCGCATATTTATTACAATGGAAAAGAAGTAACGGATGTAAATGCTGTTATACCTCGTATTGGTGCAAGTGCAACTTTTTATGGTTCTGCCGTTGTACGCCAATTTGAAATGATGAAAATTTTCACTGCGGTTGAATCGCAAGCTTTAGTTCGTTCACGCGATAAATTACGCAGTTTGCAAATTTTAGCACGAGCAGGAATTGGAATGCCAAAAACAGCATTTGCAAATGAACCCAAAGATATTGAATCTGTCATTCAAAGTATTGGTGGCGCTCCTTGTGTTGTTAAATTATTAGAAGGCACACAAGGTATTGGAGTTATTTTAGCTGAAAATGATAAAGCTGCAAAATCAGTAATGGAAGCATTTTTAAAATTAGATGCAAATATGTTGGTTCAAGAATATATTAAAGAATCTAAAGGTGCAGATATTAGAGTATTTGTTGTTGATGGACAAATTGTTGGGGCTATGAAGCGTCAAGCTAAAGATGGTGAATTCAGAAGTAATTTACACAGAGGCGGTACTGCGTCAATTGTTCAACTTTCTCCCGAAGAAAGAGCAACAGCAATTAAATCTGCCAAAAAATTAGGGCTGGGCATTGCTGGTGTCGACTTATTACAAAGCGATAGAGGTCCTTTAGTTATGGAAGTAAATTCATCTCCAGGTTTAGAAGGTATTGAAGGGGCAACTGGATTAGACATTGCTGCGAAAATAATTGAATACGTAGAAAGAAATGAGTTTAACATTCCTGGCCAATAACCATGGAAGATTTTATAATAAATTCACAAATCGTTAAGGCAGGCGAAAACAAACAAATTGTTTTAAATTCATATGAATTGCATACAAAAACAAAAATTGAAATTCCAGTTTTTGTATTCAGAAGTAATAATCCTGGACCAACCATTTTATTTTCTGCCGGTATGCATGGCGAAGAGACAAATGGTATTGAAATAATCAGAAAATTAATTACTAGAGAAAGTTTAAAAAATTTGAAATGTGGAAACGTAATAGCAATTCCTGTTATTAATAGCGTTTCATTTTTATATGGTAGTAGAGATTTACCTGATGGAAGAGATTTAAACCGTTGTTTTCCAGGAAATAAAAATGGATCATTTGGTAGCAGAATTGCTTTTGATTTAATGAAACATATTATTCCATTAATAGATTTTGGGGTTGATTTTCATACTGGTGGTGCTAAAATAAATAATTCGCCTCAAATACGTTGCGTATTTGAATTTCCTGAAAATTTACAACTAGCAAAAAAGTTTTCACCACCTCTTATTATTGATAGTAAATACCGAGAGGGAACATTTAGAAAAGAAGCCTCAAAAAAAGGAAAACCAATTTTAGTATATGAAGGTGGAGAAAGTATGCGGTTTGATTATACGGCAATTAATGAAGGAATAAATGGATGTTTTAGATTATTAAAGAATTTTGGGATGACAGATATTGATGTTCCTAATAATGCTTCTGTAAAAATCACTAAAGATACTTGGATTAGAGCAGATGTGAGTGGCTTATTTCATATGAAAGTTATTAATGGTGCTTATGTTTCTAAAGGAGACTTGTTAGGTGTTGTATGCAGCCCTTTCGAAAACAGTGAACATCAAATACTATCAACTGCAGACGGTTATATTATTGGTATTAATAATCATCCTGTAGTGAATCAAGGTGAAGCTTTGATTCATATTGGTTTGGAATAGTTGAGAAATAAATTTTAATTTTTTATTTCATTTTATCGTTTTTCATTTCATTAAGCATCTCAATTATTTTATCCAGTTTTTCAACTTCAATTTTATTTAGTTTTAGTGTTAATGCTTCAATTTCTAATTTAGCATCAATATTAGTCTGGTAATCTGCTTGCGCATGTAATCTATCTCTTTCATTTTGCCTATTTTGCGACATCATTATTATTGGTGCTGCATAGGCTGCTTGTGTTGAAAAAACTAGGTTAAGTAGTATAAATGGATAAACATCCCAATGATCAATAAACGCAACAAGGTTTAACCCCATCCAAAGTATGACTAGAATGGTTTGAATAATAATAAATTTCCATGAGCCCATGCCTTTAGCAACTTTATCCGCAATTCGGCTTCCTAAGCTCGAAGTTTCTCTGTGAATTTGATGCCAATTTTTTTGATTTTTCATTATTATATTTTTTTAATTAAAATCTAAGGTAGAATAATTAATTAGGCTTTAGATTTTATTCATAAAAAAACTCCCAATGTAATTGCATTGGGAGTTTTTAAATAAAAGTTTAAATTAAAAAATTATTGTTTGATTAATTTCCCAACTTTAACTGTGTTAGAGTAATTTAATACTTTGAATGTATAAATACCATTATCTAAATTTGACATGTTAATAGTATTTAATTCGTTAGCTAAAACTTGTTTAACAACTAATTTGCCTAATGCATCATAAACTTCTAATGAAGAATTTTTTGCTAATTCAGCAGTTAAGTTAATGTTTACAATACCATTATTTGGGTTAGGGTACACAGATATTAAATTAGCAACTGCTTCGTTAATTCCAACACAAGTATTAACAGTAACCATTACTGTTGATGAACCAACACAAGCTGCTGCATTAGATACATTAACTGTATACGTTGAAGT
>JBBQKU010000050.1:0-17383 GCA_038327195.1 Bacteroidota bacterium
TGGATTTGGATTAACTATTAAATTTAGTGTTGTACTCGATGTACAACCAACGGTTGTAGTTCCTACAACCGTATATATTGTTGTGGCAGTTGGTGTAACAACTACTGATGTGCCTGTTATTGCTCCTGGACTCCACGTATATGTTGATGCCCCAGAACCCGTTAAAGTTGCTGAAGAGCCTGCACAGATTGCAGTTGGACTTGAAACGGCTGTTATTGTTGGCGTTGAAACATTCACAGATAAAGTACTTGTTCCAATACAACCTGAAGCATTTGAACCTGTTACGGTATAAATGGTTGTTGCTACTGGCGAAACCGAAATCGTTGATGTTGTTAATCCTCCTGGACTCCAAGTATAACTTATGCCACCTAAAGCTGTTAATGTTGAACTACTACCTAAACATATGATTGTTGGGCTTGCTGAAGATGTTACAACAGGATTTGCTTTTACATTTATAGCTAACGTATTAGTTGATGAACATCCAGCTACATTCGTACCAGTTACTGTATATACCATGGTTGCTGTTGGCGTAATTACAATGCTGGCGCCCGTTAAAGCGCCCGGATTCCAAAGATATGTTGAGCCTCCACTTGCTGTTAAAGTTGCGTTTGTTCCAGAACAAACTAAAACTGGGCTTGAAGTAGCTGTTATTGTTGGCGAAGCGCTAACTAACAAGGTTATCGTATTTGTAGTTGAACAAGAACCTGTAACTCCTGTTACAGTATAAGTTGTTGTAATAGTTGGAGAAACAACTACAGAAGCACCAAGTAAACCACCTGGATTCCAAGTATAGGTAGTTGCACCAGCAGCGGTCAATGTAGAAGATCCTATATTACAAATTACGGTTGGGCTAGCGGAACTGGTTAATGTCAAGTTAGATACCGTTAGCAATACTGTACTCGTGTTTGTACAACTTAATGAATTAGTTCCGACAACAGTGTATATTGTTGTTGCTGCTGGCGTAACAACAACCGATGATCCAGTTAAAGCTCCTGGACTCCATGTATAAGTGAGTCCTCCAGTTGCTGTTAAAGTAGCTGAATTACCACTACAAATAATTGTTGGATTGCTAGAAGATGTAATTATTGGTAACGGATTTACAACTAAATTTATTGTTTTAGTTGCTGTGCAAGAACCAACAGTACCTGTAACTGTATATATTGTTGAGGAAGCTGGACTTACAGTAATAGATGCGCCAACTAAACCACCAGGATTCCAAGTATAAGTTGTTGCGCCAACTGCAGATAATGTTGAAGAAGATCCTACGCAAATTGCTGTTGGACTAGCAACAATTGTTATTGTTGGTGTTGGAGTAACAGAAACTTGAACAGCACTTGTGTATGAAGTAGTTCCTATTCCGCAATTTGCTTCTACCATAGTAGCCGTATAATTACTTGTTGCTGTAGGACAAGGTATTGCAGTTAGTCCTGCTGCCGTAAATCCAGCTGGACCAGCCCAGGAAACAGTAAACGTTGGTGCTCCAGTTGGTGTGAAGCGCCATGCTTCATTTAGTGCAGTCCAAGGCGTCAATACATTTCTTCCTGGAGGGGCAACAACTGTTGTTCCTGCCGCATTTTGAATACCAATTAATCCAGCACCAGCTTGCCAGCTCATACAAGCCGTACTATTTTGAATATAAATATCAATGATATTTGATTTTTCATACAAAACAATTTGAAAGGTAGAAGTTGGGGTAAGGCAATTATATAAGGGAACGTTTGTCCAATTGGCAATAAATCTTCTACATGGTGCAACACCAGCGGTATATGAAGTTACTGTTGATCCAATACCACTTGAAGGATCGATATCTCTATAAGCACCGCAAATAGTATTTGGCCTATGTTCTATTAAATTAGGTAATATATTATTGACAGAGAAAAATTCAGCACCACCCGCAGCTGTTAAATCAAAAGTAATTTCACCATTACTACCAATAACTAATTGATTAAACGTATTTCCAAAATAACAAAAATTAAATCCAATATTCAGCGTTGCTCCCCAAACATCATCAATGTTTCCAATGGCCGCTGCACCTCCGAAAAATGAAAAAGGAGAATATGGGGTTGCTGCTACGCTATAAGATGCAGTTGTTTTATTTGCAACTACAGATGCTGTTAAAGTTGCGCATTGACCAATACAAATAGTAGTACTAGCACCAGTGCCTGCTTGAGCATTAATACTTGAAGTTGGACATGTTTGAGAAAATCCAAATTGATGAATAAATAAAACAAGTAAAAAAACCTGAAGAGATTTAGTAATTAACTTCATAAAGAATTATTGAATGGTTAAAATAATATTATTAAGATTTTGAAGATTCATTAAATCTAAATCATCAATTGATTTAATTTCCTTTTGAGAAAGAAACTTGGTATTACTTTCTGAACCAGTATTTAGTATCAACTTTTCTGATTCTATTAGTTCAAAATATTCTACAGAACCCTTAGTGTATTTTTTTAAAAAATCAATACACTCGTTTCGAACAAGAAAAGCAAACCGAAAACATTGATCATTTTTTGTTTCAAATAACTTAATAGCAACTTCTTGATTTTTAATTAGTTCTTTAAAAGAAACTAAATAAGCACTATTATTGTCGCGAACCATTGTTTTTTGTACAGTTCGTATAGCAACATTATTTTTATTTATAAAATCTTTTAGGTCATTTTTAGTTTGCGATTGCAACAATCCACAAATAAACATTACGGATAAAAATAATTTTATTCTCATATAAAATAGCTTTAATGTATATTAAAGTTATAAAAATACAACAATTATTAACAACTTTTTAACAATTCCGAATCGGTAAAAAAACGATTTTAACTTAAGTTATTGAAAATCAACAAAATAAGTTTTTTGCCAATGTAAAAACAAGCTAAACTTTAACGTTTTGAAAAAAAATTGAGTAAATAAAACAAAAAAACCGTTAAATAATTTAACGGTTTTTGATTTTTTAAACTACTCCTACTCCGTGGCAGGCTTTGTATTTTTTTCCGCTACCACATGGACAAGGATCATTTCGTCCTATTTTTTGTTCAACTCTTATTGGTTGAGGCTTCGGTCGTTTTTGCTCTTGTTGCTCTTCAGTTGGTTCTTCACTCCTACTTTCCGTTAATTTTTCTTTTGGTTTTTGTTGAATTTGCTGTTGTGTAAATTGTGCTTTTTGTAATTGTGGTTTTTTATTATCCTCAACTGGCAAGCCTCCAAGCATTAAAAAAGAAATCACATCTTTACTCGTTTTAGCAATCATTTCTCTAAACAAGTTAAACGATTCTAATTTATAAACTACTAAAGGATCTTTTTGTTCTAAAGAAGCATTTTGAACAGATTGTTTTAAATCATCCATTTCTCTCAAATGCTCTTTCCAAGAATCGTCTATCATAGCTAAAACAACTGTTTTCTCAAATACAGAAACCAATTCTTTTCCTTTTGAATCATAAGATTTTTTAAGGTTTGCCATTATTTGAACAGTTCTAATACCATCCGTAAAAGGCGTTACTATATTTTCGAAATTGTTATTAGGATTTGTATAAACGTCTCTTACAACTGGGAAAGCCATTTCAGCAATTTGAACTGATTTTAAACGGTAATGTTGTTCACCTGCTTCAAATAAACGTTGCGTTAAATCATCTTCTTTTCCTGTATTAAATTCTTTTTCAGTAAATGGAGATTCTATTCCAAAGTGTTTAATACAATCAAATGTGAAGCCTTCAAAATCTTTTATAGAATGGAATTCGCTGATAATGCTTTCAGCCACTTCATAAATCATATTAGCAATATCAATGCTAATTCTATCGCCAGCTAAAGCGTTACGTCTGCGTTTATAAACAACATCGCGTTGTGCATTCATTACATCATCGTATTCAATTAAACGTTTACGAGTTCCAAAATGATTTTCTTCAACTTTCTTTTGAGCACGCTCAATTGATTTACTAATCATGGAATGTTGAATCACTTCACCTTCTTGTAAACCCATTCTATCCATTAAACTTGCAATACGCTCACTTCCGAATAAACGCATTAAATTATCTTCTAATGAAACGAAAAATTGTGATGAACCTGGATCTCCTTGACGACCGGCACGACCACGTAACTGTCTATCAACACGACGGCTTTCATGACGTTCAGTACCAATAATTGCTAAACCACCTGCATCTTTTACACCTGCGCCTAATTTAATATCCGTACCACGACCAGCCATGTTTGTTGCAATGGTTACTGTCCCAGCTTGTCCAGCTTCAGCAACAATATCAGCTTCTTTTTGATGCAACTTTGCATTTAATACATTATGTTTAATATTTCTTAATTTAAGCATACGGCTAAGTAATTCAGAAATATCAACAGTTGTAGTACCAATTAATACTGGTCGACCTTCAGCTACTAATTTTGCAGTAGCATCAATTACAGCATTGTATTTTTCGCGAGTTGTTTTGTAAACTAAATCTTGTTCATCTTTACGAGATATTGCTCGGTTGGTAGGGATTACAACCACATCTAATTTATAAATATCCCAAAATTCGTTTGCTTCTGTTTCTGCAGTACCAGTCATACCTGCTAACTTATTATACATACGGAAATAATTTTGCAAAGTAACCGTAGCATATGTTTGAGTTGCAGCTTCAATTTTCACATTTTCTTTTGCTTCTAAAGCTTGGTGTAAACCATCGCTGTAACGGCGGCCTTCCATAATACGACCAGTTTGCTCATCAACAATTTTAATTTGTCCTTCAGCAATTACATATTCCTGATCTTTTTCAAATAAAGAATATGCTTTTAATAATTGATTTACGGTATGAATACGTTCACTCTTAACACTAAAATCACGCATTAAAATTTCTTTACGAGCAATTTTTTCTGAAGGATCAGCAAATATTTGTTTTTCTAAATCAGCAATTTCTCCACCAACGTTAGGAATAATAAAAAAGTGAGGATCATCAGTAGTACCAGTGATTAAGTCGATACCTTTTTCACACAAATCAACTGAATTATTTTTTTCATCAATCACAAAAAATAATTCAACATCTATTTTATGCATTTCCTTTTGTTGGTCTTGCATGTAATAATTTTCTGTTTTTTGTAATAAAGCCTTAACTCCTGGCTCACTTAAAAATTTAATTAAAGCTCCATTTTTTGGTAATCCACGGTAAGCTCTTAATAAAGGAATACCAGCTTCTTTTTCGTTTTTTTCTGCCCACAAACGTTTGGCATCTGTTAAACAAATTTGAAAATATGCTTTTTGTGCAGCTAATAATTTTTCGACACGTGGTTTAAATTCCATAAACTCATGTTTATCTCCTGTAGGAGTTGGCCCAGAAATAATTAATGGTGTACGAGCATCATCAATTAACACACTATCCACCTCATCTACAATTGCAAAATTATGTTTACGTTGAACTAATTCTGAAATATCGCGACACATATTATCACGCAAATAATCAAAACCAAATTCGTTGTTTGTACCATACGTAATATCAGCTAAATAAGCTTGGCGACGTTCATCCGAGTTTGGCTCATGCTTATCAATACAATCAACACTTAAACCATGAAACTGAAATAAAGGAGCATTCCACTCGCTATCTCGTTTTGCAAGGTAATTATTAACTGTTACAACATGAACACCTCGCCCAGAAAGCGCATTTAAAAATACTGGAAGTGTAGAAACTAATGTTTTACCTTCACCTGTTGCCATTTCTGAAATTTTACCAGAATGTAATACACTACCGCCAATTAATTGAACGTCATAATGCACCATATTCCAAAGCACATCAACACCAGCGGCAGTCCATTTGTTTTTCCAAGCCACTTGAGAACCTCTTAATTCAACATTTTTGAAGGATTTGGCTAATTGCTTATCAAAGTCATTTGCATTAACTATTAATTCTTCATTTTCAGAAAAGCGACGTGCTGTATCTTTTAAAATAGCATAAGCCTCAGGAAGTATCTCATTTAATGTATCTTCAATTACTTTTGTAATTTCTTTATCGATAACATCAATTTCTTTGTATAGATCTTCTTTCGCATCAACATCCATATCGGCATCAGCTTCGATACGAGACTTAATTTCATTTATCGTATTTTGCTGTGGCTTAATAGCGTCTTTAATTTTTTGCTTAAGAACATCAACTTTTGCACGTAGCTCATCATTAGATAAATTTTTGAGCGTTGGATAAATTTCAATTACTTTATCTACTTGAGGTTGAATTAGTTTTATATCTTTTTCAGATTTTGTTCCGAAAAACTTTTTTAGGAAAGTTAACATAATGTGTTTTAATTTTTAAGGTAACGAAAGTACAAATTTTATGCATATTAAATACATAAAATTTACTAAATAAATAGCCAGTTAACAGAAAAAACCAACCGCCTATAAAATGAACTAGATTAACTAAATATTTATAAGTAATTTAGTAAAGCCACTCTATGAAATTTACTAAAAATATTGTTATATTTTACTTGCTAATAGCTTGTAATAACTTATTATTAAACGATAATCTTAAGGCTCAACAATATAATTTCAAAAATTATTCAGTTGAAAATGGATTACCTTATGTGCAAATTTTTGCCATTTACCAAGATAATTTAGGGTATTTATGGAGCGGAGGTTATGGAGGAGCGAGTAAATTTAATGGAAAAAGCTTTCAACATTATTCACCAAAAAATGGATTAGCAAATCATTATATCAATTGTATTTCTCAAAATAAAAATCAAATTATTATAGGAACTATAGGCGGTTTAAGCATTATTGACAATTTAAGCAAAAAAGTAATTCAAAATTTTAGTGTAAAATCTGGCTTACCGTCTAATAAAATCAATGCTATATGTTCTAATCATATTTCGAAAGTTTGGATTGGAACACCAGAGGGCTTGTGTTATTTAGAAAACAATAAAATTACATTAGTAAAAGAATTGAAAAATGAACAAATTAATTGTTTGTATTATACTGCTGATAATGGTATTTGGATTGGGACAAATAATGGATTGTTTAATTTAAAAAATGATCAATTAACTTTACTAACAACGCTTGAAGGACTCAGTCATAATAATGTATTATGTATTTCTAAAAATGTTGTAACCAATGAATTATATATTGGTACACAAAACGGGTTAACAGTTTTAAATTTAGAAACTAAAAAAACGCTCAATTATCATGTAAACAATGGGCTTTTAGATGAAACCGTTGCAGCAATTACCTCTGATGAAAACGGAGTAGTTTGGATTGGGGGAAAAAATGGGTTACTTAGTTTTGATGGAAAAGAATTTTCGTATTTTACAATTAGACAAGATAATAATTCAAATAATGTACTTTCTTTATTAATAGATTATGAGAAAAATTTATGGATTGGTACTCATAATGGATTATTTATGTTCAGAGGAAAAGGTTTTGCAAGCTATACCAAAGACGATGGTTTAGGTGGAGCTTTTGTTTACCAAATTATAAAAGATAAAAAAGGCAGTTTATGGTTTACTACAGAAAATAACGGAATATTTAAATATGAAAATGGTTTTTTTAAAAATTATTCTGTAAAAAACAATCTATTAGATAACAATACTAGGTGTATTTTAGAAAATGATGATGGAAGTATTTGGTTTGGAACTAACTTAGGTATTTCAAAATTTAAAAACGAGCAGTTTGAAAATCTTGCTTATGGGGCGATTTTTAAACAACAAGCGCCCATAAATTGTTTTTTTAAAGATAAAAATAATAATATTTGGGTTGGAGGGAAAAATGGTTTGTGTTGTATGAAAAAGCATCATTCAAATTACCTTACAACATATTATAAATTACCAACTCAAATTATTGATTATGAAGTATGGTCAATTAATGAAGATAATAATGGTAATATTTGGGCAGGAACATATCTTGCAGGTTTATATAAATTAGAAGGGCAACAATTTGTAAATCAAAGTGCAAAAACAAAAACGAAAATTGAATCCGTTTTAGAAATTGAATTTGATAGCTTAAATACTTTGTATGGTGCAACTTTAAATGGTGTCATCCTTATTAACACAAACACCTATAAAACCAAATTCATTTCAGAAAAAGATGGCTTAAATTCTGAATTAGTATATAGTATTAAAATTAGTAACAATAAAAAACATTTATGGGTTGGCACAAATCAAGGAATTAGTAGACTGAATATTAAAAAATTAAATGAAAATATTATTGATATTATTTCTTACAACAAAGCTGATGGATTTACAGGAGTAGAATGTAACACGCATGGAATATTCGAAGATGAGCAATCGAACGTTTGGTTTGGAACTGTAAATGGATTAATGAAATATTCGCCTAAAGAATTTACTTTAAATGATAACCTTTCAAAAACTAATATTTCAAATTTCAAATTAGCATTTAAAGACACTATTCTTCAAAACAATGCTGAACTAAAATATTATAACAATAACATTACATTTTATTTTGACGGTATCAGTTTGGCTAATCCCAATAAAGTATTATATACCTATAAATTAGAAGGATTTGATAAAAGTTGGAGCCCAAATACAGATATTAATTATGTAAAATATGATAATTTACCAGCTGGAAAATTTACATTTAAAGTCAAAAGTTGCAATAGCGAAGGCATTTGGAATATAGAACCAACTTCTTTTTCGTTCGAAATAAAATCACCATTTTATAAAACATGGTGGTTTACTTTATTAATTATTATTGGAATTAGTGCAGTGATTATTTCCATTTTTAGAATTCGTTTATTTCAAATAAAACGAAAACAACAACTAGAATTTGAAGGAAAAGTAGAAATTTCTAAATCTGAATTAAAAGCCTTACGTGCTCAAATGAATCCACATTTTGTATTTAATTCATTAAACTCTATTCAACATTATATTCTTAACAGTAAAGGCGAAGAGGCTGTAAGGTATTTAAGCAAATTTGCTAAACTGATTCGATTAATTTTGCAAAATTCAGAAAAAGCGGTTGTTACAATTAATGAAGACCTTGAATCCATTATTTTGTATTTGGAATTAGAAAAAATGCGATTCGAGAATAAATTTAATTATTCGATTATTATACATCCTGGTGTTAATGCAGATTATGACGAAATACCTCCGATGCTAATTCAGCCTTATTTAGAAAATGCGATTTTACACGGTATAAATCCAAAAGAAGGTGAAGGAAATATTGAAATTGAAATACAAATAGTTAATCAATTTATAAAAATTTCGATTAAAGATGATGGCATAGGAAGGGTTAAATCTCAATCATTACAAAGTTTACAGCCAGCGGCTAGACATAAATCATTAGGTATGAAAATTACTAAAGAAAGAGTACGTATATTAAATAGCATCCATCAATCGAATTTAAATGTAAATATTATAGATTTGTATGATAAAAATAATAATGCAATTGGAACTCAAGTAGATTTGTATCTTCCATACGAAAAATAAAATAATCGATTAAAACTAGAAAATATGAAAGCACTAATTATAGAAGATGAACAAAAAAGCAGAGAAATGCTTTCTGAAATTCTAAAAAAATATTATCCTCAAATAGCCATTTTAGGATTAGCAAAAAATGTAGCTGAAGCTGTAGATTTAATTGAAAAGACAAAGCCTAATTTATTGTTTTTGGATATTAGTATGCCAGATGGCACTGGGTTTGATGTGCTAGAAAAAACACTAGGCCACAAGTTCGATATTATTTTTACAACTGCGACTGATAAACATGCATTAAAAGCTATTAAATATAGTGCTTGCGATTATCTATTAAAACCAATAGATTTAGATGAATTAGATACTGCGATAAAACGTTTAGAACAGAAGCGATCATTATCAATACCTAGTATGGATAATTTACAATTTTTAATTCAAAATCTAAAACGTGCTGATGATAATTATAATAAGATTACTTTGCCAACTGGAAATGCCTTTGAGATAGTTCCGGTAAAAGACATAATAAGATGCGAAGCAGATGGTAGTTATACCAACTTTTTTTTAGTTGGAGGAAAAAAATTAATGGTATCTGCAAGTTTAAAACATTATGAAGATTTATTACCTGAAAATGATTTTATTAGAATTCATCATCATCATTTAGTAAATATGAATCATGTGATTAGGTTTTTAAAAGAAGATGGTGGTTATGCAATTATGTCTGATAACTCCAAACTAGAAATAAGTAGAAGAAAGAAAGATGCCTTTTTAGAAAGATTGAATGCCGTATAGAATTTAATTTATAAAAATAAAAAATCCTAAACTTAACTGTTTAGGATTTTTTATTGTTTTTATTTTCTTAAATGATAAAAAAATATTGAGCCATGAAATATTAATTAAATAATTTGTCCCAAAAACCTTTTTTCTTTTTGTAAGTAACCGTTGCACTAACAAACGTAATATCAATTAAAGGTATTTTAACCCATTCGGCCATTGTGTTTACTCTCATTAATAAATCTGTAGAGCCAAACACATTTGCTTTCATGGCAATATTCATATCATTATTTGAAGTGTAAATGCATTCAATGGCGATTATAAAATCATTATCAACTTCAATGTTTTGGTTTGCAACATCCAATTCTTGTACTTCACTTTTACCAATTACTTTTACGATTAGTGGTTCTTTTAAAATATTGGTAGAATTAACTATTTTAATCATTCCAAAAGGTGTAAAAACTCTTTCTTTAACGCTACCTTCCTTATATACATTAATACGATAAATGCATGTATCATTAGGTTTTAAACAGGTTTTAAAACGTATTTTATCTATAAAAGTTTGTTGCCCTTTATCTATTTTTATTTTATTACCAATTTCAATACCAACAGATTTATTAGAAATTCCTTTTTCTTTTTCAATACGAATTGTTGCTGTATCTTTTAAGCTGGATGTGAAATTTACTTTTCCTTCGCACGAAAATTCATTTACATCCTTACCTCCAACAATTTTAGTTTCGTAATCATTTGGCCTAATTGTTACTGTTGCCAATTCAAATGAAGCTTCATGTAATAAAATAGTGACAATATTATTAACTTGATTTACTTTTAATTGGCTGATTGGTAAATATAAAGGTTTGTAGCCAATCGAAAATATTTGAACAATATCCGTATCATTTTCGGTTGTTATTTTTAAATTAAACTCTCCTTGTTCATTACAAACAACACCGTATCCTTTGCTTGGTATTCCAATATTTGCAAATGCAATCACTTGTTTTGATTTTGCATCAATCACTAATCCTTTATAATTTTGACTAAAAGTGATTTTAGTCAAAATTATAAAAAACAAAAAGAATTTAGTTTTTTTCATATTCAATAAATATACATTTTTTTTTACTTATTCTTATCAGTGTCAATATGTATGCCTTTTTCATCAATAGTTAACTTGGTGTTTTTTGATTTTATTTTAACACCATTGCTATCTAATTTTACTTGAGAATTTTTCGCTTTAATATCAACTCCATTCACCGTTATTTTAACATCATCACTTTTTGATGAACTTTCTGAATCATTTTCATCATCAGCTTCTTTATTTGATTCTGAATCTAACCCCTTACAATCCAAGCATTTTAAGCCTTTTTCAGTCATTATCCATCTGCGACTAATCATATCACCATCATAAGTGTTAGTTGTGTTATCCACATCATTCAACATAAATTCTAACGACTTATCTAAATACACTACTTTACCAACAGGGATTTTAAAAATAACTTTCACATTTTGAACTCTAAATTTGTCTGCATTATTTACTTTAAAAATATTATCGCATAAAATAAGGCTATCCAATTGGCTAACTTTATAAACAATATTTTTTGAGCGATCACTTGCTTCTTTTCTATCACCACCTTTTGCCTCTTTTACAATTACTAATTCGATCACATCAGATTGTGATTTAATAATATCTAATTGCGCATGACCTAATAAATATTTTACATTATTATTCTTTCCAATCATATAATCATTATTCGATCTTCTTCTGTGATGATTATAGGAAACTTCAGTTTCGTCTTTTTCATTTTCATTAATTTCGTCAAAATTAATAGGCAATTCATTCATTTTTAAATAAAGAGTGTCGTAAGGTTTTAAGGTTATATTCTCTCTAACTTTGGCATCTTTACTAAAATCCTTACCTGTTCTAATCCCAACATAAAGCAATAATAAGAAACCAAATAACCAAATAATACCAGCACTTAAATTTACCCAACGATTACGATATTTAAGTTTAAATAATATTTTTACACCACCATAAATCATCATAATTATTGGAATTCCAACAAATAATGCAATACCGATTATCCCTAAATAAAAATCCTTTCCGTCTAATAATAATAAATCTATCCAGTCGCCACCATTATTACTATCCATCATAAAAGATAATCCAAATACTGAACTAAATAAACCTAGAAAGAATATAACACCAAAAATGACCATAAAAATTCCAATCACTTTCAATAAAACTCTTCCAATATTCATTAAAACATCTGCAACAAAGTCAACTATTTTTTCAACGGCATTTCTTGGAACATCACGATTAGAATTTGTCATGTTTTTAAATTCATCACCATATTTTTCCATTCGTCTTTTTAATTGCTCCGCTTCTTCTTTTACAGCTTTAGAAATGTTATTGATGTCAGCTCTCTCGCCTTTCATTGCCAATTTTTCAGCAGTTGTTTTAGCTTCAGGTATTGCAATCCATAAAATGATATATAACAACACTCCAGTTCCTCCAAAGAAAAGCAAACAAGCTAAAACTATTCTCAACCAAACTGGATCAAATCCAAAATAATGGCCAATACCCGAACAAACTCCGCCAAGTACTTTACTATCACCATCACGATAAATTCGTTTTTTTACATTCTCGTTTGAAAATGTGTTTTCTGATGAATCGGATATGTTTTCAGTTGAATCGGAAGTCTCTCCACCAAACTCTTCTGGCTTACCCATACTTTCCATTACAAAATCAACATCTGTCATTAACACAACTTGTTTTATTGCACTAGTTTTAGATTGTAACATTTCGGCAATACGCGCTTCAATATCACTCATTATTTCATTACCACCATCAGCTTTACTGAAATAACCTTTCAAGGTTAAAAGGTATTTACTTAATGTATTATAAGCGTCTTCTTCTATATGAAAAATGATACCGCTTATATTTATTGTTACTGTTTTATTCATTGTAATATTTTTTAATTTTATTTTTACTAATTATTTTATTTAGTGTTAAGTATCGTTGTATTAACAGCATTTACTAATTCATTCCAAGACACTTGAAGTTCATTAAGATAAGTTTGCCCTATTTCAGTTAAAAAATAATACTTACGAGGTGGACCTGAAGTACTTTCTTCCCATCTATAAGATAATAAGCCTGTGTTTTTTAATCGAGTTAAAAGAGGATAAAGTGTTCCTTCGACTACTACTAACTTTGTTTCTTTTAATTTCTCAATAATTTGTGTGGGATAAGCCTCACCTTGAGAAAGTATGGAAAGTATGCATAGTTCCAGAACGCCTTTTCGCATTTGTGCTTTAGCATTTTCTGAGTTTACCATTTTTGTAATTTTTTAAATTTTAGTTTTAATTAAATTCTTATTGATTTTTAAATTTAAAATCAATACTATATGCGTTATTAGCTTTTAAACTTGGTAAGATTAAAGCTTTAAATTTTGTTTCGATTGCTAATTTTAATTTTTCATTTTTAGTATTAGCAATCACCAAATTTACTTTTCCAACTTCATCAATTGTAAATACTACATTTACTAATTCTTCTTGATTAAAATTAAAAATGACATTAGGAAATGTAACATGCTCTTTAATTAAAGATGATGTATTCACAATTTCAATTGTTTTAGGATTTCCTAAATTTGATGCCTTAACTGAATTATTAGATAACAAACCAGTTGCTAAAATTAATATTGATTTTGATATGATCGATTTCATTTTTTTAGAGTTAAATTTATTTTTATTTATTATTTACAATTCGATTCGTTTATTTTCAATTCGCGTTTTTGAAAACTTACTTTCTAATTGCTCATTTTTTTGTTTTTATTCTGCAGTTTAAAAACTTGAAATGAAATTTTTGTTTTTTGCTAAGTATTAATTTTATTTTACTACTTGGCTTGACAAAGATAAGTTATTTATTTAGTACTATGCAACACATAGTACTAAATAAATACATAACTGTTTGATTATCAGTAATAATAAATTTTTAGGTTAGGTCTTAAAAAGCCATTATATTTACATTTTATATAAAACTATGCATAGCTGGGCGAACGATTTAAATGCTTTATTCTCAATAAATGGACTTGTTAGTTTACTTACACTTACGATTTTAGAAATTGTTTTAGGGATAGATAATATCATTTTTATATCTATTGCAGTAGATAAGTTACCACGCGAACAGCAAAGCAAAGCAAGAACTATTGGACTTTTGTTAGCATTAGTTGTAAGAACTATTTTATTATTTTGTATTGGTTGGATTGCAGGTTTAAAAGATGCTTTTTTTCATATAGGAGAATATGGTATTTCTGGTAAAGCCTTGATTTTATTAGGCGGTGGAATCTTTTTATTATATAAAACAGCGCAAGAAATACATGAGCATATACATAGTGATAGTGATGAAATTGGCCCAAGTAAAAAAGAAAAATCACATTTTAATGCCATTATTATGCAAATCATCGTTATTGATTTTGTTTTCTCTTTTGACAGTATACTAGCTGCTGTTGGGCTTTCGGGAGTTATATTAATTATGGTTTCTGCAGTAGTGATATCAATGTTTTTAATGATTTTATTTTCGGGTGTTGTTGCCGACTTCATTAATAAAAACCCAGGCATCAAAATGATAGCACTATCGTTTTTGTTAGTGATAGGTGGAATATTAGTTGCTGAATCTTTAATTGATTGTTACAATACAACCATAGACGAAGAACATCATATTGAGTTAAATAAAAACTACGCTTACATTGCTTTAGCTTTTGCAATGCTGATAGAATTATTCAACATTAAAGAGCGTAAAATTAAACGTGCTCGCGACTTTAAGCAAGAAGATTAGTTAAGCTTTTTCGGAATAACTAATAAATTATTTCAAACCTATATAGTAGATTAAGATGGGTTTATTTATCCTAAATGAATTAAACGTAATTAATGTAAAAGCATGAAATCACATCAAAATACTATATTTATAATTATTTCTTGGATTCTGATTTCTTGCGGCGACAAAAACAATTCCATTTTAAATAAAAAAAACTTTGATGAAGGTAGTTGGTTAATGGTTGTAAGAAACGAAAATGAAAAAACTGTATTTGCAATTGACGATGAAAAAATACTCAAAGACAATCCATACGGAATTTTATTAGGACCAAATGCGGAATGTGGTGGCACAACTTGTGATGGTTTTCTTGAATTATATAAAGACGGAGAACTTATTATTGAACAATCATTTTTAACTAAAGCTGACCTTTTCGAAACAAGCAATATTAGAGAATCATACAGAAAATGTTATACTGAATATATTTATCCAAATGACTCGATAGACTTCAAAAGACAATGGGATAGTCTGCAGAAAATTAATAATAACTATCCTACTCGTTTTCACACTCAACCCGATGACATAGATATTATTTTGCTTTATAAATATTAATAAACAGAAATTTTAATACAACAACAATGGACTTAACTAAATTTAAAATATTAAATAAAATATATACTAAATTCCCACTAGAAAAAGAAGTATGGAACACGCCAGAGTACGAGGAATATATGGACGCTTTGGAGAACAACATAGAATGTCAAGAATGGGAATTGAAAAAACGAATTAAAACTGCTGGAATTGATTATAAAAAATATTGTTGTGTCAACATGGCGTATCATCTAATAGAAGACAAAATATCAAAAAACAGTGAGGAAATTAATTACGACTCTATAATCAAACATAGTCTAAAAAGAAAAGAGTTTGGTATTCCTATTCACGATGGTGGCAGTTCTTATATAAAAATAAACTATTGTCCTTGGTGCGGTCAAAAATTATCTTAATCATTGCAAGTTTGCAATAAAAAATAATTCATAAAAAAACCTGTAAGAAAAATCTTACAGGTTTTTTATTTATAATTTTATAAACTACTAGTAGTTACCTTTTAAAATAACACCTTGTTCAATTTTTTGTAGAGCCGTAATATAAGCAGCAATACGCATTGATGTTTTAAATAATGCTGCATTATCCCAAACATGAGCAAATGCAATTTCCATTTTCTCATCATGTTTCGTATTTACTTCATGCTCTGACCAGTAATAGCCAGCTTTGTTTTGTACCCATTCAAAATATGAAACTGTTACACCGCCACTATTAGCTAAAATATCTGGAACAACAATTATTTTTTTGTCGTTTAAAACTGCATCAGCTTCTGGCATAGTTGGTCCGTTTGCACCTTCAACTATTAACTTAGCTTGTATAGAGTGAGCAATTTCTTCAGTAATTACATTTTGTAAAGCTGCTGGTACTAATACATCACATTTACATGTCAAAATTTCATGCGATCCTATTTCTGTTCCACCTGTAAAACCTTTTAATACACGGCCATTAGCAGCAGCATATTCTAAAGCAGCATTTATATTAATTCCACCTTCATTGTAAAAAGTAGCAGTATGATCTCCAATCGCAACAATTTTCATTCCTTGATCTCTCAATAAACGAGCTGCATGAGAGCCAACATTGCCAAAACCTTGAACAGCTGCTGTAACTTCTTTAGGATTTAAACCCATTTTCTTTAAAGCTGCTAATGTATTAACCATTACACCTCTACCAGTTGCAGCGTCACGGCCTAAAGAACCACCAATAACAATTGGCTTACCTGTAATTACACCTGGGCTATCTTCGCCAGTTACTTTATTGAATTCATCTAATATCCAAGCCATTTCTCTTCCGCTTGTTCCCATATCAGGAGCTGGAATATCTTTATTTACACCAAACACATCTTTCATCGAAACAGCATATGCACGAGTCATACGCTCTAATTCACCAACACTCATTGTACGAGGATCACATTTAATACCACCTTTTGCACCACCATAAGGTAAATTGGCAACTGCACATTTAAAGCTCATCCATGCAGATAGTGCTTTCACTTCATCTGCATTTACATCCATCGAATAGCGAATACCTCCTTTGCTCGGACCTAGATGTGTGGAGTGTATCGTTCTATATCCTTCAAAAACATGAACTTTACCCGAGTCCATCATTATTGGTAAACTCACTTTTACTTCTTTGCTTGGATTACGTAGTATCAGCGAAACATTTTCACTTAAATTCATTAACTTAGCTGCTCTATCTAAACGAGCAAGAACAGCATCGAACATACTTTCCGAATGGGAATTAGTTTTTACAGTTTGTGTTGACATGATTTGTGTTTTTTGGTTAGTTAGCTAGGGCATAAAAGTAGTCATTTTAATTATAATGCCC
>JBBQKU010000051.1:0-16672 GCA_038327195.1 Bacteroidota bacterium
TGGTTCTAACACTGCTGTTAGTTCTGTTACAGTTAATGCAAATCCTTCTGTTTCTGCTTCTACTTCTAATTCAATGATTTGTTCAGGTGAAAGTGCTGTTTTAACAGCATCTACTTCTGCAACTTCTTATACTTGGAATACTGGTGCTACAACTATGTCGGTTTCAGTTTCTCCAACAGTTACTTCAACTTATACTGTTAATGTGTCTAATGCTGCAGCTTGTGTTGCTTCTTCAACTGTAATGGTTACAGTTAATACTTGTGTTGGGATTTATGATGCAATTGCTAGTTTAATTTCAATTTATCCTAATCCAAATAATGGAGTAATAAACATTTCATTAACTTCAGAATTATCTAAAAATTCTTCTTTTGAGTTATATGATGCGATTGGAAAATTAGTTGTTAAACAAATTTTAACTAACGAAATAAATACTATTAATATAACCAATTTAAATAATGGTATTTATACATTCAAAGTGTTAACTAATTCTAACATAATTAAAATTGGAAAAATAGTTAAGCAATAATTATTTTATAATTAAATTTTAAACCCTCGTATGTATATCATGCGAGGGTTTTTATTTTAATCTAATAACCACAAATTTTCCTAATTTTGATTTGAATATAAAAAATATAAAAAATGAAAAAAAACTACAAATTATTTTCAGTCGGTTTAATTGCAGTAGCAATTAATTCTACTAAGGCGCAATGCCCTGTTCCAAGTTTGGTAATAGCATCGCCAAGTACTATTTGCGCAGGATCAACTACTTCTTTAAATGCTACAGCTGTTGGGGCCTCAATCAATTGGTTTACTGTTCCTGTTGGAGGAGTTGCCATAGGTTCAAGTGCTAGTGCAGCTAATTTTACAATTAGCCCAGCTACAACAACAACGTATTATGCTGAATCAATGAGTATTAGCTCAACAACTACAAATACATTTGCATATACAGGAGGTGTCCAAGTTTTTACTGTACCAGCAGGAGTAACAAGTTTAACAATTGACGCTAGAGGAGCGCAAGGTGGTGGAGATCTTACGTGTATTGGTGGTTTAGGTGGAAGGTTGCAATCTGTTTTAACTGTAACGCCTGGCCAAGTTTTTAATATTTATGTAGGAGGAGCTGGTGTTTATGCCTCAGGTGCAGCAGGTTATAACGGTGGAGGTACTGGTATTGGAGGAAATGGTGGCGGAGGCGGTGGTGCTTCTGATATTCGTTTTGGTGGTGTCGCCCTAGTTAATCGTATTTTAGTTGC
Source organism: Bacteroidota bacterium (assembly GCA_038327195.1). Classification (GTDB taxonomy): domain Bacteria; phylum Bacteroidota; class Bacteroidia; order B-17B0; family Aurantibacillaceae; genus UBA4416. The sequence goes on from JBBQKU010000051.1 coordinate 1,251, forward strand.
TGGTGCTGGTGGTGGAGCAACCTCTAATGGAGGAACTGCAAATGGTGGTGCTGGTGGAGGATTAATTGGCGCAACAGGATTTGGAAATAATGCTTGGAGCTGTACGGCATTTGTATTTGCTACTGGAGGTTCACAAGTTGCGGGTGGCGTTGGAGGAACTTCTACGAGCTGTTTATGGAATGGATTTAATGGAACTCTTGGTATCGGAGGAAATAGTTATACTACATATGCGTCTGGCGGCGGCGGTGGCGGTTATTATGGCGGTGGTGGCGGCCATAATGGAATGTCTGGAGCTGGAGGTAGCAATTATGCTGTTCCAACTGCAAGTTCAGTTGTTCATACTCAAGGGTTTCAAACAGGCAATGGAGCAATTTATATATTATACAATCCTATTTGTACATCAGCTTCACGTACTTCTGTAACAGTAACTGTTAATTCAGTACCTACAATTTCAGTAACTAGTGGCGCTATTTGTGCTGGTAATTCTTATACAATGGTTGCTAGTGGTGCTGGTACTTATACTTATACAGGCGGTTCTGCTGTGGTTACTCCAACTACTAACACTTCTTATAGTGTTACTGGAACAAGTAGTTTAGGTTGTGCCGCTTCTAATACAGCAGTTAGTTCAGTTACTGTTAACGCAAATCCTTCTGTTGTTGCTTCTACTTCTAATTCTGTGATTTGTTCTGGCGGAAGTGCTGTTTTATCAGCATCAACTTCTGCAACTTCTTATACATGGAATACGGGTGCTACAACTATGTCGGTTTCTGTTTCTCCAACTATTACTTCAACATATACAGTTAATGTTTCTAATGCTGCAGCTTGTGTTGCTTCTTCAACTGTAATGGTTACTGTTAATGCTTGTGTTGGAATTAACGAAGCGGTTGCTAATTTAATTTCTGTTTATCCTAACCCAAATAATGGTGTTTTAAATATTTCACTAATAGCCGAATTATCAAAAAATGCTTCATTAGAAATTTGTGATGCGTTAGGGAAATTAATAATTAAACAAGTTTTAGTTAATGAAATAAATGCAATTAATATTTCTCATTTAAATAATGGTATTTATACGTACAAAGTATTAAATAACACTAACACAATAAAAATTGGAAAAATAGTTAAGCAATAATTATTTTATAATTTAATTTTTAAACCCTCGTATGTAAATCATGCGAGGGTTTTTATTTTTAATAATTATGACTTATTAATTATTTTTTGATTTATTTAAAATTAAAAAAGCCTTAAAATCATTGATTTTAAGGCTTTTTTACAAATTAGTATATTATTCTTGTGATCCCGCTGGGATTCGAACCCAGGGCCCATACATTAAAAGTGTATTGCTCTACCAGCTGAGCTACGGAATCATTGATTATAAAAGAACGTTTCTACTAATTCGGGGTGCAAATATAGAAACCAATTTGGAACTAGCAAAATTTTTTTTATTTATTTTCATATTTCTTTTGAAAGGCTTGTTTTAAAAGGCTTTAAAGTTTATTTTTATAGACTCAATTATGGATTTGACACCTCAAATAAATATACTTAAGGGCTTTGGCGATTTATTATTTTGGTCATTAATAACTGATGCTGAAAAAATGTTTGGAAAGCCAGAAGAAATTCAAGTTTTAGATGATGCGATTTTAGAAACTTCATGCACCGTATATCATTATTGGGATTTAGGTTTTTCTCTGTTTTTCGATAACAAAAATTTGAAAAAATTTAGTAGTGTTGAGGTAGATAATAAAGACGCAATTTTATTTAATGCAAAAATTTTTGATCTTAACGAACAACAATTAATTGAATTAATGAAACAAAATAATTTTAGCTTAACAGATACAGAAAAACAAGATTGGGGAGAAAGACGTGTCAGTTTTGATGATGCGGGTTTAGACTGTTATTTTGAAAACGGGAAGTTAGTTTCCTTAAACTTTGGAGTAATTGATGAAACATCAAATTTTAAATTTTTACCAAATTAATATTAACTTTTAAATTCATATAAAATGCCTGGAACAGAATTATTTGGCGCTGAAGAGCGTAAAGAAATAGAAGATGTATTGTCAACTGGAATTTTATTCCGTTTTAATCATGATGCACAACGTAATAATATTTGGAAAGCCAAAGATTTTGAAGCTGAAGCTAAAAAAATTACAGGAGCAAAACATGCATTAGCTGTATCTAACGGTTCAGCTGCAATATTAGCGGCATTAGCTGCTAGCGGTATCGGCACTGGTGATGAAGTTATTTGCCCTCCATTTACTTATATCGCAACTATTGAAGCAGTTTTAATGCTTGGAGCATTGCCTGTGTTTGCCGAAATTGATGAAACATTGTGTTTAAGTGCTGAAGGAATTAAAAAAGTATTGACTCCAAAAACAAAAGCAGTTTGTTTAGTGCACATGTGTGGCGGAAATGCTAACATGGATGAAATTATGGCTGTTGTAAAAGAGCATCATTTAATTTTAGTAGAAGATGCTGGACAAGCTTTTGCAGCTTCATATAAAGGAACTGCGACAGGTTTATTTGGTAAAGCGGGAGCGTATTCTTTTGATTTTTTCAAAATTGCAACAGCTGGCGAAGGTGGAATTTTAGTAACGAATGATGAAGCTACTTATAAATTAGCTGATAGTTATTGTGATCATGGACATGACCACCAAGGAAATAACCGTGGAATGGAAAATCATCCTATCATTGGGTTTAATTACCGTATCAGCGAATTGCATGCTGCGGTTGGTGCTGCTCAAACACGAAAAGTGCCTGCTATTAGAGAAGCTAATTTAAAAAATAAAGCATTTTTACAAAAGGAATTATCTAAAGTTGAGGGAATTAGTTTTTCTAAATTAGGAGATGATAATGGAGATTCAGGAACGTTTTTAAATATCTTAATGCCAGATACTGAAACTGCTAAACGCACTGTTGATGAATTTAATAAAGCAGGTGTTGGTGGATTTAATTATTGGTTCACAAACATGTATCATTTTATTAATCAATGGGAACATATCAAAGGTTTAAAAACAGCTTCTAAATTAGGCGTTCAAGTATTAGGTGCTCCACAAGATTATAATAATTTAGATATACCTAAAACCCAAGCAGTTGTTGGTCGTTTAATTTCTTTTGGAGTACGTTGTACTTGGACTGAAGATGAATTAAAATCATTAGCAGCTAAAATCTCTGAATGCGCTGTAAAAGCAATGAACCCTGTTAACGCTTAATGAAAACGATGCTACACAAAAATTTTAAAAATATTGACAAAGTAACTTACGGTCGTGGTTCTTTTTCTCAATTAGCAGAAACAGTTGAACCCGTTCGTAAAGAAAATAAAAACTATTTTGTTTACATCGTAGATAATTATTTTAAAGGAAAACCTTTATCAAACAAATTACAAAACAAGTCAGAAGATTTAATTTATTACATCGATGTTGATCCACATGAACCAAAAACAGAACAGATAGACACCCTTCGTGATGAAATTTTATCGAAGCAAGGTTTGCCAAGTGGAGTTATTGGAATTGGAGGCGGTAGCATTATGGATATCGCGAAAGCATTATCGTTAATGCTTACTAACGAAGGTTCTTCTACTTTATATCAAGGATTAAACTTAATTAAAAAAGCAGGAATTTATCATTTAGGTGTGCCAACTATTTCCGGAACAGGTGCTGAAGTATCAATGACAGCCGTTTTAACTGGACCCGAAAAAAAATTAGGTTTAAAATGTGATTGGACTGTTTTTGATCAGGTGATTTTAGATCCTGAATTAATTGCAACTGTACCAACCGATTGGTGGTTTTATACCGGCATGGATACATACATTCACTGCATCGAATCAGAAACAGGTATCAGAAATAATGCTTTTAGTTTAGCTTATGGTGAACAATCTTTGAAATTATGCAGAGAAGTTTATTTAGGCGAAAATGCAGGACGCACACCTGAGAATGATGATAAATTAATGGTTGCTTCTTTAATGGGCGGTTTAAGTTTAACGTATAGTGAAGTAGGAGCATGCCACGCTATAAGCTACGGTTTATCAATGATTTTAGGTACTCGCCATTGTTATGCAAATTGCATCATCTTTCAACACTTAGGCGATATTTATTTGAAAGGGCATAGCGAGTTTATGGAAATGATTAAAAAACATAATATCATATTACCTCAAAATTTAAGTAAAGATTGGACAGAAGAGCAAATAACAGCAATGGCAACGGTTTCTTATAACTTACCATTTATGTGGAATCATGCCTTTGGAGATAACTACAAAGAAATTGCTACCTTAGATTACATTAAGGATTTATTTAGAAGATTATAAATGATACATACTAAGCAAGAATTATTATTACTCTTAAAATTGAACACCGAAACAATAAAAAGCTTTGGAGTTCAAAAGTTAGGATTATTTGGCTCGTTTAGGCATGATACAGCAAAGGATATGAGCGATGTTGATTTTTTAGTTGATTTTGAAATAAATAAAAAAACATATAAAAATTTATTTAATTTATATGAATTTTTAGAAACATTAACCGGACGGAAAGTAGAAGTGCTTACGCGCGCAGGATTGAGTAAATACATTGGCCCGCATATATTAAAAGATTTAGAAGATGTTGCACTCTAATTTAGAATTAATAAGACATATAAATGATGAATGTGAATTTATTTTAAAATATACGTCTGATATTGATTTTGAAATTTTTTATAAAAATGATGTTTTGAAAAAAGCTATTGAAAGAAGTTTGGAGATTATCGGAGAAGCTTCAACTAAAATTAATGATGAATTTAAATCAGAACATCCTGAAATTACTTGGAAAGAATTAAAAGCAACACGAAATATTATTATACATAATTACACAGGTGTTGATTATGAAATAGTATGGGAAATAGTGAAAAATGATATGCCTGAATTAGAATTTCAAATTAAACAAATATTAAATAGTTATGACAAAAAAAATAGTTAAAGTAGGCGACATCAATTGCGGAAGCGATGAGTTGTTTTTGATCTCTGGCCCATGTGTTATTGAGGACGAATTAATCATGATGAAAACAGCAGAAAAACTGAGAGAAGTTTCTGAGCGTTTAAAAATAAAAGTGATTTATAAATCATCCTTTACAAAAGATAATCGTAGTAGTTTAGATTATTACCAAGGACCAGGATTAATTAAAGGTTGTGAGTTATTAGGTAAAATTAAAGACCAATTTGGTTTCCCTGTTTTAACTGATATTCACTCTCACGATCAAGCAGCAGCTGCAGGCGAAATTTGTGACGTATTACAAATTCCTGCTTATCTGTGTATGCAATCTTCGTTATTAGTTGCAGCAGCAAAAACTGGACGTGTTGTAAATATTAAACATGGCCAATTTTTAGCGCCTGATAATATGAAGCATCCTGTTCAAAAATGCATCGATAGTGGTAACGACCAAGTTATTTTAACTGAGCGTGGTTATTCTTTTGGTTACAATGATTTAATTGTTGATCCTCGTGCATTTTATCACATGAATAATATTGGATATCCAGTTGTTTTTGATGTAACGCATTGCGTTCGTAAATATGGTATTCCAAGTTCTGATAAAAAAGGTGGAGCTCGTGAGTTTTTACCTGTATTAGCTAGAGCTGGTGTAGCAAGTGGAATTGATGGTATTTTTATTGAAACACATCCAAATCCTGAAACAGCGTTATGTGATGCAGCTTCTCAATTATGTGTGAATGATTTAGAAGAATTTTTAAAACCAATTATTGAACTTCATAATGTTGAGGTAAAATATCGTTAATCTATTTTGAAATAATAGAACGCAGATTACGCAGATAATTATGATTTTTTTTAGATAAAGTGGGATAAAATCTTATTAAATCATATTAAATAAGTGATATCAGCGTTCAATAAAATAAAAAATGACAGTATCAATAATAGTAGCCACATCTTTAAATAATGCCATTGGTAAAGACAATCAATTGCTTTGGCATTTGCCTGCTGATTTAAAATTTTTTAAAGCTACAACAATGGGTTGCCCTGTAATTATGGGTAGAAAAACATTTCAATCAATAGGGCGCACTTTACCAGGAAGAAAAAATGTTGTAATAACACGAGATAAAAACTTTAATGCTGATAAGCAATTTGATATTCTAGTTGTATCGAGTATAGATGAAGCCTTGGTTAAATTACACGCCGAAAAAGAAGTATTTGTTATTGGCGGTGGAGAAATTTATAATCAAACAATTGGTATTTCTGATTTTATTTATAGAACTGTTGTAAATATGACGATTGATGCTGATGTTTATTTTTCTGAGATTAATAAGGATGAATTTAATTTAGTGTGGGAAGAAAAACATGAGGCTGATGAAAAAAATAAATTTGATTACACGTATCAAAAGTTTGAACGCATTGGATTAATTTAAAACAAATATGATGAGCTCAACAAAAATAGAAAACATATTATTTATTGATATTGAAACCGTACCAATTCAATATAATTATAGTGATTTAGCGGAAGAAGAGCGTGAATTGTGGGATAAAAAAATGTTTTATGTAAGAGAGTCAACTCCCGAACTACAATATGCTAAAGCTGGAATTTATGCAGAGTTTGCAAAAGTAGTATGTATAGGCTTAGGTTTTATTTCGGAAGGAAAATTTAGAACAAAAGCAATTGCAGGAGATAATGAAAAAGAAGTATTATTAGAATTCACTCAATTATTGTCTCAGCATTTTAATACAACTAGTCATTTTTTATGTGCGCATAATGGTAAGGAATTTGATTTTCCATTTTTATGCAGACGATTATTAGTGAATAGAATTCCATTGCCAAAACTATTGCAAATACAAGGGTTTAAGCCTTGGGAGGTAAAACATTTGGATACAATGGAAATGTGGCGTTTTGGCGATATAAAAAACTTTACCTCATTAAACTTATTGGCTAATATTTTTAATGTTCCTTCTCCAAAAGATGATATTGATGGCAGTCAAATTGCAAAAGTATTTTATGAAGAGAAAAATATTGAACGAATTAAAACTTACTGTATTAAAGATGTAATTACATTAGCTCGTATTTATCAATGTTTAAAAGGTTTAGAGCCTTTAAATGATGATGATATTGTTTATACATAGTATTGTCAGTTCGAGCGAAGTCGAGAACAAAATCCATCTCGACTTCGCTCGATGTGAAACAAAAAAGAGAGTATAGAATTGATTTATCTAATGAAAATAATTAAATAATTTTTAAGCTCTCTGGTTAAAAAATAAAAATAGAATGGCAAACGAAAAAAGAATAGCAGTAATCGGAAGTGGTAGTTGGGCAACAGCAATCGTTAAAATACTTAGTAATAATAACGATTCAATAAATTGGTATTTTAGAAATCAAAGTGATATTGATTTTGTGAAGCAATACAAACACAATCCAAAATATTTAAGCTCAGTAAGTTTCGATTTAAATAAATTAACTATTTCTTGCAATTTAGAAGAAACGATTTCTCAAGCTGATATTATTATTTTATCTGTTCCTTCTGCATTTATTAATGATACTTTAAAAAATTTACCAAAAACTATTTTCGAAAATAAATTAGTTTTTTCTGCTATTAAAGGAATTGTACCAGAGTATAATTTAATTGTGGGAGAATACCTAAATACTATTTATAATGTACCTCTCGAAAACATTGGTGTAATTACCGGCCCTTGTCATGCAGAAGAGGTTGCATTAGAAAAACTTTCTTATTTAACCTTAGCGTGCCGCGATATAAATAATGCCGAATTATTATGTGAAGCCATGCGTTGCCGTTATATTAAATGTTCGAGCAGTGATGATATTTATGGAACAGAAATTTCTGCGGTATTAAAAAATGTAATTGCAGTAGCTGGTGGTATTTGTCACAGTTTAGGGTATGGAGATAACTTTTTATCCGTACTAGTAAGTAATGCCATACAAGAAATAGATCGCTTTGTTGCAGCTGTTCATCCAATTGAACGCGACACAAAAGCATCTGCTTATTTGGGAGATTTAATTGTAACAGCTTATTCTCAATTTAGTAGAAACAGAATGTTTGGCGCTATGCTCGGAAAAGGCTATAGTGTAAAAAATGCGCAATTAGAAATGAATATGATTGCCGAAGGCTATTATGCTGTGAAATGTGTGTGCGAAATCAATAAAAAATATAACGTACATATTCCAATTACAAATGCTGTAAATAATATAATTTACAATCATAAGGATGCAAAAACCGAAATGGAATTACTTGCAGATTTATTGAGTTAGATTTATGATTTATAAACAGGAACTGAATTAAAATGTTCAGCTTGTTTTTCGTCAAAAATAAAATCCTTTATTGCCATTAACATTGCTTTATTAGAAGTGAAAAGTTCGCGATTCAAATTAATGATGGTTGTTATTTCAAGGTCTTCAATTGGTGTTAATGAGGCTGCTTTGTAAAATTCATTCAAGGTATCTGTGTAATTTTTTTCGATTGATTTATATATAAACTCAAGTGATTTGAAATTGTTATTTTTTTTATTTTTCAATACATCACTGAGTTGAGTGTATATTTTGGTTGTTTCTGCTTTTTTATTCAAGAAAAAATTGAACTTCAATGTTTTTGAAGATTGTTGTAAGTTGTTGACATTACTTTTTATATCATTTAAACATTTTATAGAATACATTGCACTTCTAATAGATGAGTTGAGTTGATTTAATTCCGAATCTTGCCCATTCTGTAATTTGGTTCTTAATTCTAAATAAAAGGATTGCAATTCTCCTTGTAACTGTTTCATGAAATCATATTTTTCATCACTCGTTTTTGAAAAGAATTTCTTTTCAGTATTTATTTTATCAAACTCTAAATTTTCTTGGATAAAATCAGAATTACCATCAAATATTTCTAAATTAAAAAGAATAGAGTTGTGAATAAAATAATCTGTTTCTCGTCTAAATAAATCTAAGGCAGTTTCTGGGTCATCTAAGTTTGCGTTTGCTATATAAGCAGAGATATGATTGTTAGAGTCTTTAAAAAATAATTCTAAAAACTTAGAAAATGGATTAAGTAAGGGTAGAAAAACAATAATACCAAGGAAGTTTATGAGGCTAGAAAAGGTTACAAGTCCAATCAGAGGATTTTTGATCTGCATTGTTTCTGTGATGAGATATATTAAGGGAGATAAGATTATAAATGCAAATATGGTAATGAAGATGTTAAATATTAAATTTCCAAACACAACTCTTTTTTTAGTGGAATTCCCTCCAATTGCACTTAATAATATTTTCATCGTTGTTCCAGTTTCTGAGCCTAAAACAAGTGCAGCTGATGAAGGAAAATCTATTGCGCCTGCATGCATAGCACTTAGTGTTAGCGCCATTGTAACAGAACTTGATTGAACAAGCAGTGTAATGATAAACCCAATAAACAAAAATACAATAGAGGGCATATCTTTGTACTGTGAAAAATCAAATAATTTTACTTGAGCTTCCATGGCTGATTTCATAAACGACAAACCAATAAATAATAAGCCAAAACCAAATAAAAAATAAGCCGAATATTTATATACTTTTTGTTTACCCAATAAAATTATCAGTAAACCACCTATGCAAACTGCTGGGTATGCAATGACTTCAATATTCATTTCAAAACCAAGTGTAGCAACCAACCAACTATCAATCGTAGTTCCTAAATTTGCACCAAGTATAATAGCTAACGCATTTTTTATTGTAAACACGCCTGCACCAACAAACGCAATTACCATTAATGATACCATCGAACTACTTTGTAGAACCGCAGTTACCAATGCTCCGCCAGAAGCTGCGCTTATTTTGTTTTTTGTGGTTCGTTGAAGAAATAGTTTAAAGTTTCTGCCAGAAAGATTTTTTAATGCTTCTTCTATAAGGTACATTGCAAATAGAAACAATCCAATTCCTGCCAGTAATTTAAAAATTGAATTAGTTATTTCCATATAAGTTAAGCCAGAATTATTGAATATACATAGATACCATTCGTTATAGGTTTATGTTATTTCTTTCAATAAAAGTAAATATTTTAAAGGACTATTGAAATTAAAACAATCATTATTTTTTATGATTCATTTCAGCTTTTTTGTATTTTTTTTCATTTCTATTTTTTGTAACTAATTAAATTAATGTCGTTATAAACTAAAACTCAACCTTATGAAAACACTATTCACACTCGTTCAGGTTTTAGCAGTTACATTTTTGTATGCAAAACATAAAACCGTTGCTATCGATAAAGCTTACAAAAGCGGCATTGTCAAATTAAAAATTAGAGGCACAGGAACTTATAAAGGAAATTGTTTAAAGATGACATTACAAAATAATACTGGCGATTCGTTATATGTTATTTTAGAAGCGGGCAGACGATTAGATTCTAAAAATAATAAAGAGCAAGATGTTTTAGTAACCAAAGAACAAATATTTAAATTAGAATCGCATCAAAAAAAAGATTTCTCTATTTATGGTTTTTGTTGCCAAGCTTCAAATCACGCACCCAGCAGAGATTCATTGTTTAGCATTGGAAAGTTAGCCGACACAAATTTAGTTTCCTTAGCAAAATATTGTAACCTAAATAAATTTTCGGTGGGCGAAATACAAAGTGCAGTTTGGTGTGTGAGCGACAGGAAACCTCTTGCTTCTATTTCAGCATCTAACGAATCATTACGGTATTTTGTTTCGAAAATTACGAAAGAAGAAATGCCATGGTATCAGCTCGAATATCACAATGCTTCATCTAATACCGTATTTTCGGATAGAGTAGAGCGTGTTACTGGTAACATAATGTATACGCTAACTAAAGATGATTTTTATAAAATTGAATTGCATGATGCCAAAGGAAAATTGATACAAAATTTTACTGAAAATAAAGTGGCGACTAAAGGCACTTATGATTATTGGTTTAATATGCAAGTTTCTAATTATCCTAAAGGAAAATACTATATCCATATTTACAATGGAAATGAATTAGTTACTAAAAAAGAATTTGTGATTTAATTATTAATCGGGACTTCGAGAGCTACTGTCAACGATATTTTCGATTTTATTGGTGCTGTCACCAACATGGGAGAAGTTATTTAAATGGGATTCGTTCATCACGCAAACTAGAAAAAGAATGTGCTCGTAATATTGAATTACAATGGCTATGCAGAGGCTTAAAACCTAATTATCATAGCATTGCTGATTTCAGAAAAGATAACCCAACAAGAGCGGAAATAAAACACCTGTCAGGTTTATTAAGCGGTTTGCTAAAAACCTGACAGGTGTAAAACCAACTTATTTTTTATAAATATTTATCATGCTGTAAGTTTGTAAACCACTGCAGAGCAACTACAAGCTCTTCTGCAATAAGTATTAAATTTCATGGACTACAAGTTAGCGATAGCGGGTTATAAGTAGTGGCATTTTAGTCGCCTCGATTTATTGTAAATAGTTCTAAATTTTTAATGGAACTCGTTTTAATTACATGTGTCTTTGTGTTATTTAAATTAGTGAATAGATAGCTGTCATTTGCTTTACCTAAATATTTAAGAGTGTCACCTGGAACAGCATTTACGCTATATGAGTAATTGAAATTTTTTGAGATAACCAGAGCTTTACTTCTACCAGCAACATATGCCAATGTTGGTAATATGGAAATATAAATTGATATGGTTATTAAATGCTTGGAAATGTTTTTAATTTGAAGAGAATGTAGCGCCATTGAAACAACATAAATTATTGCAGGCAAATAAACAAAAGCTAGCACTACGTCTTTTGTTAACGAAGACTTTTGGAAAGTAAAAATTATAGTAATAACTAAATATACATAACCTATTATTCGAATTGCATTTAGTTTGAAGTTTGTCCAATTTAAACTTGGTTTATTTTCTTCAGCTTGACTTTCGTCAGTCTGGCTCTCTTCAGTTTGGTTTTTGTCTATTGAATCTGCGTTTAATTTTACTGGCTTTGTATGTCTATACAATGATGTTGTAATATGAATGAATAGTTGTATTAGAACAGAACTCATTGAATAATATAAAAACGGATGTATAAATGAAGTGATGATTTCAATCGTATCTAAATATTCTAGTCCGTTAATGTTAAATGTTTTCCAAAATGCAATGTGATAAATTCCAGCACAAAAGAATGCGAATGGTATTATAAGTGATATTAGTATTTTGAGTTTAGTTTCCATTAATTGTGTCTATTGCCATTGCCTATAAATTATTTATAAGACTTATAAAATGCAACATATACAGCGTAATTGTGTGGTATATGTCGCATTTTTTTAGACTTATTTTTTTAATAAATGTTCTTAATAATTTACTCCGATTCAATTTCTAAATCCAAATGCTCTTGCACAACTTCAATAGCGTTAGTAATCACATCGCTTAAAGCTGTTATAAATGTTCCTTCTCTTGCTAAGGTTATTGCATGTTTAATAGCATCTTTTTCTTTAGATACTACTTCATAAGTTACATCCTTGTTTTGAGATTTAATACCTTGTACAATTAATGCAATAATTTCATCTTCTGTACGGCCACGTAAATGTTTTTCTTGGCGTATTACAATGTGGTTAAACATACGTGCTGCAATAGAAGCACATTCAATAATATCGCTATCACGTCTGTCGCCAACACCTGCAATAATTCCAATTTTATGATCTGAGTTTACACTTTGTAAAAAATCTTCAATCCCCAAATACCCTGATGGGTTATGAGCAAAGTCAATCATCACCTTAAAGTTTTTAAAATTAAAAATGTTCATTCTACCTGGTGTTTGTGCCGCACTCGGTATAAAAGTTTCTAAAGGCGCTTTAATATCTTCGGTTTTAAAACCCCATAAATAACTTGCTAATGTGGCTGCTAAAACATTGGCAATCATAAATTTTGCTTTGCCGCCCATCGTTAATGGAATGTGTGTTACTTTTTCAACACGCATTTTCCAATCGCCTTTTTTAATAGTCACATATCCGTTTTCATAAATAGCAGCTATGCCACCTTTGCGGCAATGGTTTACAACTACATCACAATGTTCGTTCATGCTAAAGTATGCAACTTTGCAATCTAAATCTTTTGCAATATCTACACAATGTTTGTCTTCTGCATTTAAAACTGCCCAACCTTCTTTTTTAACTGATTTTACAACCACGCTTTTTACGCGAGCCAAATCATTTAAATCATGTATATCACTAATTCCTAAATGGTCTTCTTGTATGTTAGTAATAATACCAATGTCACATTTACTAAAACCTAAACCCGAGCGTAAAATTCCACCACGTGCTGTTTCTAAAACTGCAAACTCAACTGTTGGATCTTTTAAAATAAATTCAGCGCTCAAAGGGCCAGTTGTATCTCCTTTTTCGAGCATGTGGTTTTGCACATAAATACCATCACTGGTTGTGAAACCAACTTTAAATCCATTATTTTTTACAATGTGAGCGAGTAGGCGAGTGGTAGTTGTTTTTCCGTTAGTACCAGTAACAGCAATAATCGGAATACGAGATGGTTTTCCTAAAGGGTATAACATATCAATAACTGGAGCAGCCACGTTACGCGCTAAACCTTCACTTGGCGCTAAGTGCATGCGGAACCCTGGAGCAGCATTTACTTCTAAAACTACACCACCGTTTTCTTTTAATGGTTGAGTTAAATTTTTTGCCATGATATCAATACCACAAACATCTAAACCAATTACGCGAGAAATACGTTCAGCTAAAAATACATTTTCAGGATGAATCATATCTGTTATGTCAATCGATGTTCCACCAGTACTTAAGTTTGCTGTTGATTTTAGATAAACCACTTCGCTTTTTTGCGGTACGGTTTCTAAGTTGTAACCTTTCTTTTCTAATAAATCTGTAGTGTCTCTGTCAACCGTAATTTCGGTTAATACGTTTTCGTGTCCGTAACCACGGCGTGGGTCTTTATTTGTTTCGTCAATTAATTGTTGAATATTTTGTTTGCCATCACCTACAACGTTAGCAGGCACACGTTGTGCAGCGGCAACCATTTTATTATCAATTACTAAAATTCTAAAATCGTGACCAGTAATAAATTTTTCTACAATAACACGTCTGCTATATTTTTTTGCAAAACCTAAACCTTCAACTGCATCTTCCCATTTAGTTACATTGATAGATGCACCTTTTCCGTGGTTTCCATCTAATGGTTTTAAAACAATTGGGTAGCCAATTCGGTCAATACATGTTTTTAAATCTTCTTCATCTACGCAAATATCACCTTTTGCAACAGGAATAGATGCATCGTATAACATGCGTTTTGTTTCTTCTTTATTACAAGCCAAATCAACAGCAAGGTTACTAGTTTTACAAGTAATGGTTGCTTGAAAACGCATTTGATTAATTCCGTAACCTAATTGCACTAATGAATTTTTTCCCATTCTAATCCAAGGAATATCACGAGCAACAGCTTCATCCACAATACTTCCTGTGCTTGGCCCTAAACGAACTTCTTCACGTATTTCACGCATTTTTTTTAAGTCGGCAGCTAAATCATAATCAGTTCCACTGGTTAAAGCTTCAGCAATTTTCACAGCACTTTCTGCAGCAAATAATCCAACTTTTTCTTCTGTGTAACTAAATACAACATTATATACGCCTGGTGTTTTTGTTTCGCGTGTTCTACCAAAACCAGTTTCCATACCAGCTAAGGTTTGCGTTTCTAGAGCAATATGCTCAATCACATGTCCCATCCAAGTGCCACGTTCTATGCGTGAAAAAAATCCGCCACGTGTTTCTTCCGAACAACGGTGTTCAATCATAGTAGGAAATAAGGCTTCTAGTCGTTCTCTAAATCCTGGTATTTTATTAGTAGGAAGTTGTTCCATTTCTTCCAAATCTAAACGCATTTGAATTAATTTTTTTCGGTTAACGCTCCAGATATTTGGGCCACGAAGTGCTTGTACGCTTAGGATTTTCATAGGTCGGTGATTTTAAATAATAATTACTGAAATGTACTAAATTATAAGTTAAGTTCAAATTAAATTCAGGTTATTTTGTATTATTTGTTTTTGGGCGTTCCCCTGCGGGTCAGGCTTTTCGTTGCAATCTTTTTTCGTACCTCAAAAAGGATTTCCACTGCAATCCTTAACGCAGATTTTTTTAAGTCTAAGTGTGTTTATATTTACTTCTGAAATTTAAACAACAGATGTTATGGTATGATTTTGTGCAGCAATAGCTGTCAAATGAATTTGCGAAGATGAGTGCGAAAGAATTCATTTTATCAGTGGTCCGCAGGAATTGCCCTATACCAAAAGAATATATATTTTAGTCCAATATACTCGCACTTTTTAATCAATATTTCTTTGAAAAATATTTCCGTAGTCAAGGCTACGCAAAGATTTTTACAAATCATCTTGATAAAAAATGGCTTCGTATCTTTACCCTAAAACATAAATCCATTTGGTATGGCACAAAATCATGAGGTTTTGAATACTTTTGCCTTCAAAAGTATTTTAAG
>JBBQKU010000052.1:0-12905 GCA_038327195.1 Bacteroidota bacterium
TACTATAGTTATTAGTTATAATTGTTTTGAAAAATAATTACTAACGAAAGTATGTTGCTCTTTATCCGTCATCTTATCTGCTGATAGTGTTTCGATTTTAATTTTATCAAAAAGATGATTTGATTTTAATGAATTATGAAGTTCTGCTTTTGCATTAGTTGGACCGAAAATAATAACATTATCATAGTGTATTATTTCTTCTCCTAATGTTTTATAATATT
The DNA here is from genome assembly GCA_038327195.1 of Bacteroidota bacterium. Lineage (GTDB taxonomy): Bacteria > Bacteroidota > Bacteroidia > B-17B0 > Aurantibacillaceae > UBA4416. The sequence goes on from JBBQKU010000052.1 coordinate 222, forward strand.
CTGATTGCTGATGCTGCTCTTTGTTGTGCATTAAGTTTTCGTTTTTACTTAAAGTTTCTTCTTTTATTTTATGTGAGAATTTTGAGGAAATAGTCTTTTTTTCAAAATCATCTATTGAAAATTCTATTAAATGAGCATTTTCATGATCCATCCAAATACCTAATCTTTTTTCTGTTGACATTCTCTATTATTTTTAGTTATCACATTATACTCATCAAAGATGATCTTATTCTTTTTTTATTTGTTATACTATTATTTATAAACCTTACACATTTCACACATTTAATGCTATTAGTTTTGTTTTTCTTTTGCTTGCTTTTTTCTTTTTAGAGTAGCCATATAATAAAAAATTGTTGCCTGCTGCATCCATGATTTGTTTAAACCCGCCACACCTTGTCTGATATTAACAATAGTTTGGTCTAGATTTTCAGTAAAAATCATATCCATAAAAAGCTTACCTATTGTCCCTTTTCCAAACGCATATTATTCATGATTACTAAAAGATCTTCCAAAATTATTGCTGCATTAGTTGTTGTAGCATTAAACTCTATTAAAATATCATCCACACTTACAGAAATAGTTATTGATACAAAATCATTATTTTCAATTTCCTTATGGGTGATAATGCCAGGAATAATAATAGCTACTTTGTTTCCCATTAAGCCATCCGAAGCAATAGTTATTTTCGAATCTTTTTTTATAAATCGTTGAGCATTTTTTTCAATCTTAAAATAAACTCTCACCGCTGTGTCAGTAATAATTTCAATGTTTTTTATTACACCTATATTTATGCCTCAGAAACGAACATTATTTCCAACTTGTAAACCATTTACATCTTTAAAAATACCACTTAATTTCTTTTGACGTAATAGGATCAAGACCGTTTGTTGGCTCATCATATAAGATGATTTCATGCTTTAAGAAAAGAGTACGAACTATACCAACTCTTTTTCTCATTCCTCCAGAAAGTTCAGAAGGCATTTTATCCATAGCTTCTAAAAGACCTACATCAGTTAATGCTTGTAAAACCAAAGTTTTTAATTTTTCATTTTTGGAGAATTAAGAATTGGAAACTCCACGTTTTCTCTCAATGTCATTAAATTATACAGAGGGCCACTTTGTAATAAAAAAACTTTTTTTCTTTTGTCCAATAAACTTTAAGGTTTGTTCAATTGAATTTATAAAATCATTTTATTCTTCCATATCAAGACGGAATTGTTGTAAGAAACGATGAACAATAGGACTTAAAATAATTGCTACACTTGTTAAAAACGCAACACCACTGTAAATAGCATAAACGGATGAAAATAATTTTGCGCCATCAGTTTCAGCCCTGTCTACAGGCCCCATTCCAGTTAAAATCATACTGGCATTGACCAAACTATCTAACCAAGGTATATTAAAATAATAATGATATCCCAGCACTCCAATTGTTAATGAAAAAGTAAGAAATATTGTCCCTAAAATAATGCTTTTAAAAAGCTTCGAAAAAAAGTGTTTTTTGTGTGGTAGTTTTTTTGTTGCCATCATTTATTAATCTAATTTAAAACAACAATATTTAATATCCTCGCCTTTAGCTGTAAATAAGCCTTCGTAGTAGGTTTTTATTTTCGTTAGTTCTTCTCTATCTGGCGGACAGTTTTTATATAAGTCGTTTGTTGCAAAAATTAATTGAAGTTTTTTTTCTTTAATAACTTCCATGGTGTATTCATAAAAAAAAGTATTATCTGTTTTTAAATGAATAATACCACCTGGTTTTAAAATACGCTTATATCTGTTTAAAAAATAATCTGGATTAGTTAATCGTTTGCGAGCTTGGTTCTTTTTAGGTTGTGGATCAGGAAAAGTAATCCAAATTTCAGATACTTCATTTTCTGCAAAGCAATAGTCAATAAAATCAATACGAGTCCGTAAAAAGGCTACATGATTCATTTTATTTTCTAAAGCAAATTTTGCACCTGTCCAAATTCTATTTCCTTTTACATCAACTCCAATATAGTTTTTTGAAGTATCGTTTGACGATAATCCAATAGTGTATTCGCCACGCCCACATCCGAGTTCAACCACAATAGGATTGTTGTTTTTAAAAACGTCAGAATGCCATTTACCTTTCATCGGAAATCCATCTTCTAAAATATCATGATGAAATGCAAAGGTGTTTGCAAAAGAATCTAATTCGGCAAATTTTTGAAGTTTATTTGGCATAATGTAAGTTAATGATGCAAATTTATTAAAATCCTAACAAATTAATAATATCATTTTTTAAATCTAAATTATTACATTCGTTGTATTATAAAAACCACTATGAAATTTAATTATAACAAAACAAAGATAGTTGCCACAATGGGACCGTCTACAGAAAATATTGCTGTACTAGAAGAACTATTTAATGCTGGATTAGATATTTGCCGAATTAATTTTTCGCATGGCGATTACGAGCCAATAAAACACGTAGTTGATAATGTAAGAATTTTAAATAAAAAATTGAATCGTAACGTTGGTATTTTAGGTGATTTACAAGGACCTAAATTACGAATTGGTAAAGTAAAAGATAATGCTGTTGATTTAATTAATGGAGAAGAAATTATAATTACAACCAAAGAATGTGAAGGAACCGCCGAAAAAATATTTATTACATATCCTCAATTTCCACAAGACGTTGCTGCTGGAGAATTGGTATTAATTGACGATGGTAAAATCACTTTAAAAGTAATTGATACAAATCGTAAAGATGAAGTACGTGCAATTATAATTGCAGGTGGAATTTTATCTTCGAAAAAGGGAGTGAATTTACCTAACACGAAAATATCTTTACCATGCTTAACTTTAAAAGATTTACGTGATTTAGATTTCGCATTAGAAAATAATTTTGAGTGGGTTGGGTTATCATTTGTAAGAAGTGTAACTGATATTATCGAATTGAAAGATATTATCCGTTCAAAGAAAAAACATGCTCGTGTAATTGCTAAAATTGAAAAACCTGAAGCAATCAAGGAAATTGATAAAATTATTGAAGTAACAGATGGCGTTATGGTTGCTCGAGGCGATTTAGGTGTTGAAATGCCGATGGAACAAGTGCCATTATTGCAAAAAATGATTGTAAATAAATGTTTATTAGCTTCAAAACCTGTTATTATTGCTACACAGATGATGGAAAGTATGATTACAAGTTATACGCCAACAAGAGCCGAAGTGAACGACGTTGCCAATGCAGTTTTAGATGGTGCTGATGCAGTTATGCTTAGTGCAGAAACTTCAGTTGGAAGATATCCAGTTAAAGTTATTGAATACATGCGAAGAATCATTACCGAGATTGAAAATGATGACCGTATTTATTATAAAGAACATGAGCCTGAATTAAAAACAGTTACTTATGTAACAGATAGTATTTGTTATAACGCAAGTGTAATGGCTAAACAAGCAGGTGTTACTGCTATTGTATCAATGACACATAGTGGTTATACGGCATTTAAGTTGAGTAGTCATAGGCCAAAAGCTAATATTTATATTTTTACAGATAATCAAACACTATTAAATGCTTTAAGTTTAGTTTGGGGAGTTCGTGGTTTTTATTACGACAAATATGAAAGTACAGATGATACCATCAATGATTTAAAAGAATATATTAAAGATGGGGGTTTTGTGAAAGCCGACGATTTAGTTATAAACTTAGCAAGTATGCCTATGAAAGAAAAAGGCAGAACGAATATGCTTAAGCTAAGTTATATTCAATAAAACTAGTCCTAATTTAGTGTTTTTTTGTTTTCAGCTTCAAATTAAGGGGTTGAACCTTTTAAATATGCCATTTTGTTAATAGTTTGTGAATACTCTAATTCTACTTTATAAAGGGATTTTACAATATTTGTTAATACACTAAACTAAACTTTATGAAGAATTTTCTATTATTTTTCTTTTTTTGCTTTTCTTATACGATTGCTAATGCTCAAGATAATTTTAATCTGGATGATTTACCAAGATTATTAGTTACTGAATTAAATAAATTTAGAATAAAAAATGGGCTTGATACATTTGAATTAAAGCAAATGTTAGTTAGAGCGGCTGAAATTGATGCAGATAAAATGGCTGGTTCAGGCCAAGTAAAAGTAGACCCTTTAAAAGTAAAAAAGAATTTAATTAAAGTTGGAGGAACTAATAAGGGAGAAGAAGTGGCTATGAATGCACCTGTTAGCAAAGGAAGAGATAATTACAAAACAGAACAAGTCGCTAAAGTTATTTATACTCGTTGGGAAAATAATAAAAAAGATAAAGAAGTTTTGTTAAAGGCAAAGTATATGATGATTGGCATTAGCTGCATTCTTGATGATGCAAAGAAAAAAGTATATGCAACTGCTGTTTTTGGTGGTTATGATAGCTTTAATGAAGGTGCAAAAAAGAAAAAAGAATTAGCAGTTCCTTTTAATACAAAATCTAAAAAATTATTGACTGCTGATGTAAAGTCTTGCAAAACATGCGATAAATGGAAAAATTACGATATACTTCAAAAAGGATTAACTGTTGAGAATGGAAAAATTTATTTAGAATATGCAAATCTAAAAGATTTAAAAAGAATAATGAAAAAAACCAAAGATGGTTTAGCTGTTGATGTCGTTCAAAAAGCGCAATACGAAAAAGCAGATTATAATATTGTAGATAATAATCTGCAAAATATAGGAATCATGCAAAAAGTAATTACTAAAGATAAATTATTTGCAAAAAACTTAATTAAGGCTGATCCTAAAGCGAAAAAGAAAGTTAAAATTAATAAGCTAAAGGTCGAAATGGGTAAAATGAATAAAAAGATAACGGGACCTTATGAGTTAAATTTAATTGTAATTCAAGATGGACATGTTTGTAGAACAGTTACTCGCAGTTATCTTGAAAAAGGAGATCAAGAAAGTAATACGCCTATCGGTTTAATTCCAGCTGAAGAAACGGTTGGTTTAAAGCCACCTTTTGAACCGCGTTCAGAGAGTTCAATTTTAAATTTCATGATTCCGTTTGAAAAAAATAAATCAGAATTTAAAACGGAGGATGTTCAGCCATTTATTAAAGCAATGAATGAACCTGATTTTATCATTGATGGATTATACATTTATGCATATTCTTCAATTGAAGGAGATGCAACCGCAAATGCTAAATTACAACGTAAACGTGCTGAAAGTGTTACTGCCGTTTTACAAAGTATGCAGAATAATAAAATTAGCCCAAATATTGAAACTAAAGATTCGTGGAATTTATTTGAGTTAGAAATGGAAGATGGAAAATATGATGATTTAGTGAAACTTGGAAAAGAAAAGGCCATTAAAAAATTAAATTCAGACAGTAAGTTACTAGAAGAACTTGAGCCAGTTTTGTCGAAGGAGCGTTTTGCGCAAATCGTAATGGATGTAACTTATGATATTTCAGGTAATAAAGAACAAAAGTTTACAGCAGTATCTTTTGGAAGAGCTTTAAAGGCGAGCAAAATTCAACAAGCCTATAAAATAATGGAATACGCTCATAATAAAAAAGTAGAAAAAAAATATACTGAAGATATTATGGATAGTTTGAAAATTCCAAATGAAGCTAAGTATGCAAATTTATTAAATAATAAAATTTATTATAATTATTTAGCTAAAAGTAGTCTAGTAGATGATGATGACTATGATCAATTGAAAGAATTAGAAAAATTAGATCCAACTAATGACATTATTCGTTATAATAGAATTTATAGTTCAATAACGTTAGATTCAACATTAGGAACAAAGGAACAACAAGGTAAAATGCAACAAGATATTGATGCATTTTATAAAACAAAAATTGCAAAAAAATTAGTTGATGGTTTAAATATTGAATGGCAATTTAAAATAATGGAATCGCTAGATACACTTGAAAACAGTGAGCCTTTAATTGAAGCTTGTATTGAAAAAATAAAAAGCTTTTATAACTTTAAAGATGCAAGTTGGCAAAATGCCTTAAAATTGGCTTATGCATTTACAAGAGGAAAGGACTATAAGTTTTCTTCTAATATTTTAGAACCCTTTTTGAAAGTTGAAAATGTGGATGAGGGATTATTGTTTAGTTATATTTCAATTGCTTCGCATTTACCTGAAAAATTTTATAGTCGTACGTTTAGTGATGCATTACACAAAGCAAAAGAAAGAAACCCTGAACGTTATTGTCAATTATTTGGAGAGCCTCGTATGTCTTTCCAAGTGTTAGATAATCCGAGTGCAAAAAGTGATTACAGAGAAGCTGGTTGTAAATAAAATCTTTCAAAATTTTACTGAAGCTTCTTCACCATTGCGTTGGCTTCTTCATTTGAAGGATTTATTTCAAGTGCTTTTTTATAATACTTTATGGCTTCAATATTATTTTTCATTTGCCAATATGTTTTTCCTAAAGCGTTATAAATTTCTACGGCATTAACACCTGCATCAATCGCTTCATTGCATAAAGAAATAGTTTTTTCAAAACTCCCTGTTTCATTATAATCGTAAATTAACAAATTGTAGGCGTTTATATAATTTACATCTAATGCCAAACATTTTTTTAAATAGTATTCGCTGCTATCTCTTTGTTTCGTTTCTCTCATACAAATAGCTTTATAGAAAAAAAGTTCGGTAGACGGCTTTAGTGCTATTGCTTTATTTAGATATGGAACAGCAACATTGAACTCATTAAAATAATAAATCAAAATATAACTTAAGTAGCTTAAACTGGATGGATAATTTGAATGCAAAGTGACCGATTTTTCTAAGTATTTCCGAGCTTCTAATAGTTTGTTTTTTCTTTCGCTGCTAGTCAATTTATTATTTTTATTTAAGGACTCTTTGGCTAAATTTAAACCTTGCTTATAATTTAAAAATACATTTTTTTCAAACTTATTTACATCTGCACTTGTTAATGTGTTTATGTTTTTCCAATCGCTATTTCTATGGACTGTAATGACTGCAAAAACTAATAAAATAATTCCGCATATTATTTTCTGATTTATAATTGATAAATTTATTTTTTGCTTATAATTTTCATATAATCCAATAAAAAGAATTGCTATCCCCAAAGAATTGAAAAACGAAAATCTATCTGCAACAATGCCAACCACTGGAATTGCAAAATTTAAATACATGGAAACAGAAGCGCAAAAAATAAATAGACCTGAAAAAATCACAAAATCTTTTTTAATAAGGGTTTTAACCAGAGCAAATGATAGCATTGGAATTGAAATTATTCCGATAAATCCTTGAAATTGTAATTTTGAAACTGAAATTGTTTCTATACCATAATACGAGCATTGTTGTAATGGTAAAATGCTTTGTTGAATGTAAAATCCTAATGAATTGCAGAGAGCAGTTAATTTAAATGCTATTCCATTTTCAAAAAACAGTGGGTTTTCAAAGTAATTAAAAACTCGTTTTGTGACATCTTTTTCAAGGAAAGCATTTTTTGTTAGTTTAAATAAAATTGCTGAAAGTATTGCTATTCCGAAAAACAAGATAACATGTTTTATTTTGGCTGATTTTTTTATGTAGGCTAATAATGGGATAATTACTATAAATGGCAAAACATCAAATTTGGTTAAAAAAGCGATGTAAAAACTAACTGTGCTGAAAAGCATAAATTTCCATTTTTTTTGATCATTAGTTAGAAATAATAAATAGTATTTAAAACTAAGCATACAAAAAATAAAACAGATTAGAATATCCCTGTTTTTTAAACTTGCAACTACTTCTGTATGAATTGGCATTACTGCAAATAATAAAACAGAATAAAATGCAATATGATTCGAGTAATTATCAAATAATAATTTCAAAACAGAAAATAAAACATACAATCCGATTATGTAAATTATCAAATTAAAAAAGTGAGAAATAACTACGTTTACTCCGAAAAATTGGTGTTCAATTGCATATGAAATTTTTACAATAGGCCGATAGTCAAACTTCATATTGTCTGCTCTTTCCAAATAATATGACTTTAATATTTTAGGAATAGCTTTAAACCCTTTGGCTGTAATATTATCTTTTTCGGTAACAATATTGTCGTCTAACGAATAATCGTTCTTTAAAATATTCCCATAAAATAATAAAACAGCAGCTAATAATATTAGTCGTTCTTTATTAAAATATGTTTTCAATTTATTCATTAATATAATTTAGTCACTAAATTAATTAAATTTGCTTTACTACTAAACATTTATTTACTTTACTAAAATCTTGCCCATATTCCCACAAATAATTGATGTGTTTTCACAAAGCACGAAACAGATTTATAATTATACTGTTTTTCAATTAAAACATCCGTCGTTCGTTAATGTTTATTATTGTGTTTTATTAGCCTATGCTTTTTGTTTTTTTTTAGAGATTATACTTCCAAAGCAAAGAGCTCATGGTTTATTAAGTCGTAAAGGGTTTTGGCTTGACACATTTTATGTTTTTTTTAATGATGTACTAGTTTATATTATTGGGTTATTTGGTATTTGTGCTGTTGCTGAATTTATTTTTCTTAAGTCATTAAGTTTATTTAATATTCATTCATTATTAGTTTTTGACATAAGAAATTGGAACCCGTTTTTACAAGTGTTAATTATGTTTCTGATTCAAGATTTTTGTGAATTTTTTGCACACTATTTATTGCATCGGTCAAATTTTCTATGGTCATTTCATAAAATTCATCATGCTCAGGAAACTCTTGGAGCTGGATCAACTAGGCATTTTCACTTTGTAGAAATGTTCGTTTTTAAACCAATTATATATATTCCTTTTGCTATGATTGGATATTCGGCAATGGATTATTTTTTATTTCAAATTACTGTTCAAAATGTTTGGGGATTTTTTACTCATACTAATATTAAAGTAAAATGGGGTTTTATAAATTATATTTTTAATACTCCTGAAACTCATTCATGGCATCACGCAACTAATATACCGAGATACTATGGTGTAAATTATGCTAGTATTTTAAATATTTGGGACTTACTTTTTGGATTTTATTATTTGCCTGAAGTAGGACAGCCTAAAATTGGAGTTACAGATCAAAAGCAAATGCCAACAACATTTTTAAAGCAAATTATTTATCCTTTTAAACTTGTTTTTTCAGGAAAATATAAAGAAAATGCCTCTTCTCAAGCTTCAAATCTAAAAAAATAAAATTAGTCTTCTTTTATTATTTTAAAGGTTTTGGAAGAATATTTCGTTTTAATGGTTAAAAAATAAATTCCATTTTCAAGTAACTTTATGTTAATGCTTTTTTTGTCAATAATTATAATTTTTTGAGTTACATTTTCTCCAATACTTGTTGTACAGTTGAACGAATATGGTAAGGATGAATTAATGAATACTATTTCTTTAATTGGATTTGGGTAGGCTGTAATAGTCGTTTCATTATTTGATAGTTCATTTAATTCGGTTGGTATTAAATTTCCAACGTGTAATTTAGTAAATACGCCATCATTACTTATATTTAGTGTTGGTTGGTATGCACTCAATGATACCGGATAATTTGTGCTATTGCTACCCCCTACAAAAATAAAATTGTTATTGTTTATTGACGCTAAGTCCCACACATCTTCATCCGCATTTCCGCCATAAAAACTTGTCCAAAATGGCGTTAAATTACTTGTTGAAAATTTAGCAATGGTAGCATCGTAACTTGCGCCCTTTGTTGATTGATATGGAGTTCCTATCATTGGAAAATCTGTACTTTCAGTTTTTCCTATCAGTGTTAATTCATTAGTTCCAGACACTTCCATTCTTGAATTAATATCATTAAGATTGCCGCCGAGTAGTGTTGATATTAAAAAATTTCCTGTTGCTGAAAATTTAGAAATAAAACAATCATTACTTCCACTATTTGTTGTTTGATAGGCGCCAATCGTTAAATCAAAATCAGTTGAAGTTGTATGACCACTTATATAAATATTTCCTAACGCATCTGTTGTATTTCCCCACAAATCATCAATTGCACTACCTCCAATATATGTTGAAAAAATCCTATTACAATTCGAGTCTAGTTTAATAATATAACCATCCATTAATCCATCATTTATGGTTTGATGCGCACCGATACTTGTGCTAAGATTTGTACTGTAACTTCCACCAATGCCTATAATATTAAAATTATTATCAATTGATAACGCATGAATATCCTCCGAAGCATTTCCTCCATAATATGTGCTCCACTTAAGTTGGCCATTTTTATCAAATCGAGCTATAAAAGCATCTGTATTGGCTTGTTTTATTTGCTGAAATGATGATGCTGTTGTATATAAATTTGGGCTAGTTGTTGTTCCGCCAATTATAATATTATCATAACTATCCACCTTAATTTCAAATGCAAAATCACCTCCATTTTTTCCAAAATACGTACTCCATATTATATTTCCGTTTGGATTTATTTTTGTGACAAAACAATCATACCCTCCTCCGGAAGTAGGTTGAAAGCATCCCATAGTAGTGTGGCTCGTTATACCCGATGTATAACCACAAAATACAATATTTCCATCATTTGTAATTGCTATTTTTTCGCCACTGTCATATGCTGAAGTGCCAAAATAAGTGCACCATTTTAATGCGCCACAGCTATCAAATTTACTTATAAATGCATCATAATCACCTGAATGCGTGTCATTTATTTTTCCAATGGTTATAGGTAAGTCCGTGCTATATGTATTCCCCAATAAATAATTGTTTTTGTTAACGTCTATGCAAATGCCTTTTATTTCATCTTGTTGTGTACCGCCAAAATAACTAGAAACGATAGCACAAGATTGACTGTGAATGTTTAGAAAACAGAAAAAGTAGATACTTAATAAAAAAAATAGTTTACTATGATGATATATATATTTCAAAATCTGTTCTTCCTTAATTTGTATAAAATTAAAGAAATTCTTTCCGTAATGCTAATCTCGTTTTTTTATTAAGTTCATCTCAAATTTTGACCAAAATACTCTAAATGCAAAAAAATCATTTTTATTACTTACCTAAAAGTGTTTAGATAGCCTTCGTCTTGTTAATAAGTCCTTCTATAGTTGAAAATTATCATTTTAGTTGAGTGAACTACCCTTATAATTTAGTAAGTGTGATTTGTATTTTTTATAAATTATTATATATTTACCACATAGTATTAATGCGTATTTATTTTTATAGTACAATTTGATGCTTGCCACTAAACTAAATTATTTGAAGACAATTTTATGAAAAAAGTATTATTAACCTTACTTATTACCTTTTTAATTTTTATTAAGCCTAACAATAGTTTTGCCTCGCATGGCTTACCACTAGTTGGTTTTGGGTTTACTGTTGGTGCAACTGGAGTAACTATTTTCGGTAGTTCTGACCCTGCAACTTGTGGTGGCGGTCCTTATTGGATGCAGGTTGAATTAGGGTGTACGGCTGGCGCTATTACAGGAGTTCCTTCTCCTACTATGCAAGCTGCTCTTGCTGCTTGGCCTTGTACAGGTGGTGGCAGCACCTATAATTCTTGGCCATGGTACAATTCTACTCAAACTATAGCAAATCTATGTTCTGATGGCTGTGTTCTTGAAGCTTATAATAATATTTTTATTCCTTTTAGTAGTTTATGTCCAGGGCAAACATATTTTTTTGCTGCACGCGAATGGGTTAATACTGGAGTTATTGGTGTTGGTCCTTGGACTGCAGTAAATTCGTTTGTTGTTCCTGGGGTTTTAGTGCCGTTAACTGCTAGTATTGCTGCATCCCCATCAATTTATTGTTCTCCTGGCAGTTCAGTTTTAAGCATAACAGGAATAACTGGAGGCTGTGGAGGTCCTGGTGGTTCCACTGTTTTATGGTCAACCGGAGCTACTGGAACTACTACTACTGTCTCTCCAGGCATTGGTACCACCGTATATACAGCCACAGTAACGTCCCAATGTAATACGGTCGTCAAGTCTGTTACGGTCACCGTTCTCGGTGTTGTTTCTGCTGCCTTTACGCCTTTATTACCTAACGTCTGTATTGGTAATCCGACACTCTTTACAAGTACAGGAACTATTGGAGGCACTCATAATTGGGCAGTTAGCCCTGCTGGAGGAGTCGTCATTACTGTGCCAACATCAACAAATCCAACCATAACATTTCCAGGCGCTGGTGTTTATACAGTCTCTCACACGGTAACGGCTGGTACATGTACAAATGTTGTAACTACGAATGTTACCGTTATTAATGTTACTGCTACATTTGCCATTCCTACCGCTACTCAATGTTTAACTGGTAATAGTTTTAGTTTTAATAATACGGGTACTGCCGGAGGTGCTCATACATATTCATTCTCTCCTTCTATTGGCGCTCCTCCTGTTGGAGGAACCGCTAGTTATACTGGTAGTTTTACTGCTCCAGGCACTTATACTGTTTATCATACAGTGGTATCTGGTGGCTGTACTGTTACCAATACATTGGCTGTTGTCGTAAACCCAATGCCCCTATTATCGGGCACACCCACGAATGCAAGTTGTGGATTGAGTAACGGATCTATAGTTATTAATAATCTTTCAGGCGCAGGCCAAGGACCTTTTGTATTTACAAATAATGGAGCAGCTGTGGCCACACAAACGATTACGGGCTTGGGAGCAGGCACTTATACAGTAGGGATTACAAATGTATTCGGATGTCCCTTTACAGTAACAGTTCCGATAACAAATTCACCACCTATCACAGCCTTAGGATTAACCCCAGTCAATGTAAT
>JBBQKU010000053.1:0-8575 GCA_038327195.1 Bacteroidota bacterium
GCTTCATTATCAATGCAACTAGAAATTCGGATTATTTAACCACTAAAATATCGAAATGATTTTTTATTTGAAATCCCTTGAATCTACTGGTGTTTAGAAACAAAAAAGCAGACTATTAAAAAATAGTCTGCTTCAGTACCCCCTTCCAGACCAAAAATGAACGAGATCCTTGAAGATACAAGGAATAGGGCTCGCATTTGGGATTTGTATGGTTGTCTACTAATATTCTAACTCCGCTTATGCAAACATCATCTACTTGCTCCAACGTAACTCTTTATTTCAAATTATATTTTTAAATCAAAATTTAGTTCAATCTAATAGTTTTTTCTACTTTTTATGACCCACTCTTTTTAGCACTTCATTTTTAAAAGTTATCCCAATTGGAATTTTATGTTCAAAAATCTCTATCTGACTATTCTTAACCCCACTAATATAAATTGTATTTACAAGGTAAGATTTATGAACTCTAAAAAAGATTGATTGGGGTAATATCGATTCAATGTCCGATAAAGTGGCACGATAAATAATGGTTTTGGTGTTTTTGATATATATCTTTAGATAATTCCCAAAGGCCTCAACGAACAATAATTCATTGAAATCAATTTTGTGCGTTATGCCACCCTCCTTAATTAATATACTAGCCGATTCGATAGCCTTTTTCGGAGAGCTATTTAGAGCTGGTTTTAATTGCTCTATGACTTTATTAATTGCTTTTACAAATCTTTCGTATCTAATCGGCTTAAGTAAGTAATCACAAACAGAATATTCATAACCATCAATAGCATACTCCGAATAAGCAGTGGTAATAATAATTTTTGGAGGGTTTTGCAACGATTTTAAAAAGTCAATTCCATTTAATTCAGGCATGTTAATATCCAAAAAAATTAAATCAATTTCATTTGCGTGTAAATAAGAAATTGCATCAGAGGCATTGCTAAAACTTTCCTTTAAAACTAAAGAAGGGACTAAAAGAATATATTTTTTTAAAATATCCTGAGCTAGTTTTTCGTCTTCGATGATTAAGCAATTAAGAAGCATTTTGTTCTAATTTTATGTTTAAATTAACAATGTATTCTTTTCCCTTAATGCCATAATCTAATTTGAAGTTTCTTTTGTAATGTAGCTCAAGTCGCTTTAATGTATTATTAATGCCAACTTTAATTGTTGAATTAGTGATAGTTTTCGTGCTTTCGGGTTTAGAGTTTGAGATTTGAAAATCGATATCCAACAAGCCAATCTTCAAATCTAACGTTACAAAATTATTCTGGGTTTTTGACGAAATGCCATGTTTAAAGGCATTTTCGACGAAAGGAAGTAGAATGAGAGGTGCTATTTGAATTTTTTCAGGACTCCCAATAATATTAAATTGTATTTTGCATCTATCATCAAGTTTTAGTTTTTCTAAAGCAATGTATCCTTCAATCATGGATATTTCTTCAGATAGATTGATTTGTTGTTTACCTGAAAGTTCGATGTGAAATCTCATAAGCTCTGCTAAAGTTAATGTTGCTTCGCCTGCCTTATCAGATTTTGATAAAATCAATGAATAAATATCATTGAGAGCATTGAATAAAAAGTGTGGATTTAATTGCGATCTTAATAATTGCAATTCGGAAATAATTCTTTTATTCTCCTCATCCTTAAGTAGTATTTTTTGTGAAATAGCAACTCTCAAATATTTAAAGCCAATATAAATTGCGGTAAATACAAAAATTAAGATTTCATTATTAGCGTGTATATTATCTTCTTGAATTATCCAACTAAACCATAAATTAATTAATAGGCCTAAAAAATAACACAAAGGAATAGCAATCAAGAAAAAGAGAAGTACCCTTCTTTTTAAAAAGAGCGAATCAAATAACAAACTTACAATATATGTAGGCAAAATCTGTGGAACAATCAGTGCTAAAACAGCTTTAATTGCATCGTTTGCGTTATGCTGAATTACCCCAACAATAAGCCCTGTAAGGATAGTCCAAAAACACCAGAAATATATAAAATCGATAAGTGCTTGCTTTCTGCTTTTATCGAATGCGAATCTATTCATACTGCAAGTTAGGATATTCTATAACGATACTCAAATGAATGTGACATATTGAACTCGTCACATAACTTAAGAAGTCGTCACATATAAATAATTAATGGAAATGGTAAGCCCATCTTTGTAAAAAAATAAAAATTATGAAAAATAAAAGTCTACACGTAATAACTGGCCTTACGGCTCTTCTTGCCACTAGCTCACTGAAGTGTCAAAATACAAATTCCGAAAATTCATTTGCTAATTATGATGCATATGCAGTAGAGCGGATGAATGAATGGAATATTCCTGGAATGGCTGTAGTTGTTGTAAAAGGTGATTCAACAGTTTTTCAAAATGTTTATGGCTATTCTAGTATTGAAAATAAAACCAAGGTTACTAACCATAGTTTATTTGCAATTGGCTCATGCACTAAATATTTTACATCTACAGGTCTATCTATATTATCTGACGAAAAGAAAATAGATTTTACGAACCAGGTAATTAACTACTATCCTAACCTTAAATTAAAGGATACCGTTTTACAGAAAGAAATAACAATTACAGATATCCTTTCTCATCGCACTGGTCTTGAAGGCGGCGACTATATTTATTATGGAGCAAACTATTCTAAGAAAGAAGTGCTTGACAAACTAAAGTATTTAAATATAGTTGCCCCGATAAGAAATGCTTTTATTTATAATAATATGTTGTATACACTTGCAGGTACAATAATAGAAAAGATTTCGGGGCGACCTTACGAATCTTATATATCAGGGAAAGTTCTGCTTCCTCTTAAAATGAATAATACAACTTTTGATTTGGCAAAAACAAAATCGGAATATTGTTTACCCTATAGCTATTCAAACAAAGAATACAAAAAGATGGCAATGCCATTATTAACTGGTATTGAGCCTGCCGGTGGTATTTGGTCGGATATAACAGATATGACAAAATGGATAAAGTTTCATTTAGCAAAAGGCAAAGTTGATACAACAACTATTGTATCCAGTGAATCAATGAGGAGATTAAGAACCCCAGTTCATTTTACAGGTTCAAGAATGAGGGCTGATGAAACGGAATTTAAAAGCTATGGTTTAGGAATGGGTTTCAGCGCCTATAAAGGTTATAGAGTAATGTATCATACCGGAGTTGCAGGCGGTTATACTTCTTTAATTGCCTTTTTACCAGAGAAAAGTATCGGCATAATGGTTCTTACAAATACCGACACTTATTTATTTGCAATGATGAACAATCTATTTGACAGAGTTTTAGGATTAGAACAAACAGATTGGAACACGCCTATAATTACTGCTGTAAAAGAACAACGAAAAGAGGAAGGGGTAGCTAATAATGAAGTGTTGCTAAAGTTCAAGAATCCAACTATTATAAAAAACTCTTCAAAGTTCGCAGGTGTTTATGTTAATGAAATTTGCAAACCCATAGAAGTAATGAATAGAAATAATAAACTTTTACTAAAACATAACGGCATTGAATACCCTCTAGTTCAAGAGAAAGAAAATGTATTTATGGCTTATGATGAAAGTGTTTACGGGGAAATACTTTTAGTTTTTAATGCTCCAACAAAGGAAACAAGTTCTGGTTTAATATTAAAATTAATGGGGCAGGAATTGGAATACAAAAAATAAATATGAATTAAAATATTATAAACATGAAAACGTTAACATTATCATTTATATCAATTGGAATAATATTGCTATTTGCTTACAGTAGTAAGGAAAATTCATTAACATCTCAAAGTCAAAATTTTGATGCTAAAACTAACACTCTTCAAAATAATACAATGAAAGGTGAACTGGATTTTAGCGAAAATACTATTGGAGAAAAGCCGATTGCGATTAAAAAATGGATTGGCAGTAAAGAAGGATTACAAATTGACACTGCCTTTGAAAATATAAAAACCATAGAAATAAATTGTCGGTCGTGCGATGAGGTTACATTTAATAGTCACGAAAGCAGCTTGATAAATTTTAAATCTTTTATCAGCAGAAAAGATAAAGGGATAGTAATTTATCCGGATTATAATAAATTTCCAGCTATCAGTTATGAAATAATTGGTTCTGTACTGCAAATTAATTTCATAGATGAATTAGCTGCCTTTTTAATTGTAGGTAGTCGTAATTGTACTTCTAAATTTAATTTTGAAGTGCCAAAAAACATTGATTTAAAAGTAAACAACAGTGATGGAAACATTTCTATTGATGGATTAGATAGCCGCTATTGCCATTTAAAAACAACTTCGGGCAAAATAGTTGTAAAGAATACAAAAACAAATTTAGTTCTTAATTCTTCCGATGGTAAAGTTTACCTTGATTCAATATATGGCAAGGTAAAATTAGAAGTTTCATCTAGTGACATAAATATTTTTACGTTAAAGGGCAATGCTGAAATAGAAAGCACTTATGGAAAAGTAGTTTGCAATAATATTCAAGGTTCAATTAATGCTTTAGGGAGTTCGAGTAAGTTTAATTTGTCAAATATTAAAGGTGATATCACAGCGAAAATTACTGATGGCAACATTAATTTCGAAAATTTTCTGGGGAATGTAAGTATTGAAGCTAGTTCTGGCAATATAACAGGGAAGGAGGTTGAACTAACCGACAAAATGTACGTTAAAACTAATTACGGTGACATAAGAATCAATTTAAAAAATGATCAAAATAATTTAAGCTATGACTTAACTTGTGATTATGGTACTATTAAAACAAAAAGAAATGGAATGCTAAAATCAGAAGGAAATAGGCTTATTATTGAAAAAGGAAAAACTAAAATTATAGGAATAAGTTCTTCAGGAAGTCAAGTATATGAATAAACTATAAAGGCCATAAAGTCAAAATTTAATTTCTAACACTAGACGAAAAAATGTAATTTAAATTTGAAGATAAGGTTTAAATACATTCATAATAAGCTTGCTATGAAATTGAATTGCCTTTTTATCCGGTTCTTTTGCCGTTGATAATTGATAGGTTCTTACCCATCCATCGGCTAGGATAAAGAAAGTATAGAAAGCATATTCTTTAGCCTGAATATCAAAATTTGAGTGAAGTAGATTCATTTCATCAAATGATTTGAAAGCTTCAAATATCATCTTTTTTCTTCGTCCCATTAGATTTTTATATAATTTTAATAGTGAAGGGTACTTACTTATTGTTTTTGGCGACTCTACAAATAGAAATCTATACTTTACCGTCAAGTGTAACACTTGTTCAATATTATTCAAAAGGATGTTATAAACATCCTTTTCTAATTGCATTGATAAAGTAGCTGCTTCGATAATTTCTTTGTCTAAATTCTCAAAAATGGACGTCAATAAAATTTCTTTAGTTTTAAAGTAATATCTCACATGCCCGTCACTGATGTTCATCATATCGGCAATATCTCTAAAGCTGGTATGATTTACACCCTTTTCATTAAAAAGAGTTATAGCCTTTTTAAGTATCTCGTTTTTCAATTTTTTTAGTGTTTAATTTAACCATAATCATCATAAATATATAAATCTTTATACAACTTAATAAATTTATATTAAATATTTAATTAAAAATAATTAGCTCAATCGAGCTAATTATTAAAATTTTGATTACTTTTGTCTCAAAAAAAGACATGAAAGCAACTGTTAAAATTACAGCCACATTTAATTGCTCATTAGAACGAGCTTTTAAAGCGCCAATACTCTGTGATGTCACAAAAATCCACACAGGTTATGGTCTAATGCCAAAAGTAACCCATTGCACTGATAGCGCAAACTGGGGAAAAATTGGATCAAGTAAAAAAGTATTTGTAGAAAGATCATTAATCCATAAAGGTGGTTTTGGCTCGGTTGACAATGTGGTAGAGAGAATAGAAAACAAGTACTGGAAAATTGAAATAAATAATTTTCAGGCATGGATGCTTGGTTTTTACAAATTCGTTGGCGAGTGGCAAACAACTGAACTCGCGAAAGACAAAATACTAATTGAATATACTTACACATTATATTCAAATAACATTTTACTTTATCCAATTAATTGGATTTTTACAAAGACATTTTGGAGAAAATATATGAAACAAGCATTGGAAAATGTTAGACAAATCACAATAACCAACGAACCTTATCAATATGCGTAAAGTAACTTATTCTAGATGTTATAAAAACTGGTTGTTGTTGAAATATTTAATTCATGATATGACTTTGTAAACAAGAGTGAAAAAGCTTAACATCAAAACGAAACAGTAAAAGAGCGAAAATTACTACTATAAAATCACAGATAGCCCTACAATATTTTAGTATTGTAGGCATGCAATAGTTTCATGAGTTACCATTAACTTACCAGTAAAACATGAATAGTGATTAAGAAAACATGAAAAAACAAAGATGAAAATGCTTTATTTTAATACAGATATTACTGATTATGATCAAATAGAAGCAATAAGAAACACTTTAAATCATTCACTTGGCTTTAGAGAATGGAGTTTTAATCTTGAAACTAAAGATTCGATCTTCAAGGTGGAGGTTTTAACGACTTCACCAGAAGAAATTATTGATTTACTCAAAAGATTGGGCGTGAGTAGCACTTTAATCTAAAACTAAATTATGCAAACTATTTTCAGAAAACAACATCTCCAACTTTTTAAAAATATAGAATCTTTATTAACCAGACTTAATAATACAATGCAAAAACAAACAAAAAATCTTGAACTATATTAAAAAATAAAAAATAACTCGTATGAAAAAACTAATGATCACATCGTTCGGATGCATGTTATGTATCCTTGCCTTCTCCCAAAGCTCTCAACCTATCAATTCTAAGATAGGGGAAACAAAGTATATTGAATTTCATAGCAATTACTTTATTAATTTACATCACTTCCTTCTTAAAAAGTCCATTCGTTACTCCTTTTATAAAAATACCAATCAAAAAAATTTCGATACCCTTTTTGCAGATATTAAGAAGCCGGTTGATGAAAAAATAAAATCAAATATAATGTCGGTGATTACATATTACTCAGATAGCATGGCTAAAAAGGATATGTTGTTTGATGAACAATTAACAAATCTTAAATATAGTTTAGAGCAAGCCAACAGCGTTAATGATCTCAAACAAAAAGTTAGTAAACTAACTATAGATGCAATAGAAAAAGCAGATGGATTCTACAAAAAATATTATTGGGAAGAGCAAAATAATAACAATCGCCAGTTTATTTCAAAGCAAATTGAAACCATAAAAGCAATTGAATCAGATATTATGGAGCAAAGCAGAAAATTCTACCATTATGCATTCTCTACCAAAAAATTTAGGGTTGATTTAACAGATTACGCTACTTTTTTTGCCGCATACACTACAACCGAACCATATGTTAACGCAGTTATTTCATCTACAGATAAACGGCATCAGGGCACACAAGGTGTTGAAGTTATTTTTCACGAAATTTCTCACGCTATGATAGACAGTGTTTTTATGGCACAACAAAAATTATGTACGACAAAAAATAAATCATTTGATCATAATGTTTGGCATAGTATTTTATTCTATTCTACGGGTACTTTTGTAAAAAATGCTTTAGAAAAAGTTGGTCAAAAACACGAGCTCTATCTATATAAAAATAATCTTGGTAGTTTTAATTCTAAAATAAAGAAAACAATAGATTTAATTTCAGAACATTGGCAGCATTACCTTGATGGAAAAATCACTATGGAAAATGCACTTGATTACATATTAGAATAATTTAAATAACGTATTTTTATGTAGTGTCCTTGAAGACACAAAGAATATGGCTCGGATTTCGAACTGGTATGGTCACCTTTTTAAAAAACCAGAATAGACTTAATAATTACTATTTCCTTAAGACGTTGTTGTAAGATTCTCATATATAGTTTTTATATATGATAAAATACGCCTTTTAAAAGAAAATACTATTTATGCAGATACCCCTTCAATGTAATTATTCTTAGGAGATCCACCCTAAACGAGTTCGAAAATATGTCGGTGGACTCCACCGATCGCAAATTCGCAATTTATTGCGGATTTGCGATTTTTATTACCCTCCAAATTTCTACTATTTTTTCTAAATCTTTCCGAAACGAGCTCGAAAACATGTCGTCGGTCTCCATCTTTTTAAGCCTCTGAAAGCTTTGCTATCAGAGGCTTTTAGTTTTTAACAATTTTTTTAGCCTTCGGAGTAGGGTTTTTTGAGTAGAATTTTTTACTTTTTTTTGAGGCGGAAATTGAGCGTTTTTGATCAGCAGCTGTTATAAGCAGTTTTTGTTATTCTATAATTTTTTCAATTGCTTTGTCATTGGCTTTTAAAAAGTCAGAATATGAATTTGATATAAATATATCTGGTCTTAATGGACCTTCCATATTTTCCCAGTTTTCCCAGTATTTAGTAGAATAAGTAACACGTATATTTAGATTTGGTAATTCGAAACTTTTAATCTCTCCAAAGTGATTTATATTCCCTCCGGTAGGCTCTCCTACAAATGTTGCATTTGTTGTCCTCTTTAACTCAATCGCGTTCATTAACGATGAGGACATAACTTTTTGTCCTATCAAAACAAAA
>JBBQKU010000054.1:0-7440 GCA_038327195.1 Bacteroidota bacterium
ATTTTAAAATACCAGTTACATCATCATATTTTCCACCAGATAATTCTTTTCTATCAATGGTAACTGTTTTATCGTAGGTTAATGGTAATTGGTCTTCTACGTCAATTTCAATTTTAGTAGCACGTGAGTTTTTCATGGTTATTTCATACGTGTATTGATGAATGATATCGTTATCTAATAATTTTTGAGAACATTTATCTTTTATTTTTTGGCGCTTAATCGCAATATTTTTATCAATGCCTAATGATAATTGAATAGTATCTTCAGTTCCTCCTGGCTCTAAACTTGTTCTGCCAATATAAGAACCATCATAGTAAATAGAAGCTTCTCCGCTCATTGTGATGGCATCTTCCCAATCTGGTAAAACAGCTGTTAAATAAACATTATTATTTAATTTTGGTATGGCTTTGTAACGGTATAAGGTTTTTAAATCCTTAACTAATATTGCTGCAAAATGAGTTTTTCCATCACTTGGAATATTGTAATTAAGTTTAATTTCATATTCCGTTTCAATCACATTTTCGCTTACGGTTGTATAACTTGAAGCATCTTTTGCATTATAAGAATCAGACTCTTCATCTCTAGTATTATTAGAAGCCTTTTCAGACAATGAAGGCGCACCAGCAGATTGTAAAGCAATCTTTTTTCGATCATCGCTTCTGTATTGATTTGTATAACCTAAATACCATGGCGATAAATTTGGAATATTATAAGAACGATTTGGATTAGCCGTTGATAAAACAAGTTTAACGCCGTTCCAATCAATACCAGATTGCTGATAAATTTGTGCTTTATACGTTAATTTTACATTTGTCTCATTCGAAATGGCACGTAAATCGTAAGAAGGTGTCCAACCTGCATTAGTGATGTAATAGTTTAAATTAACTGAAGCTGCGGTTGCTTGGTCAGCAATAATATTGACGATGATACGATAATCAACAACGTCAACTTCTTCTCCTTGATTTTGATTGGAAAGCTCGTTACCAATACTTGTGATGCGTTCGTTTAATGTTTTCACTTTAGCATCTAATTTTTCTCTTTCACGTTTTATTTTAATTTGTTCAGAATTAATATTGTACAATTTTTCTCTTAAGTAAGATAAGCCGTCTTTTAAATAAGCCATACTATCTTTTTTATTTTGCCCTTTATATAAACTATAATTTAATAACACCGATTTTTCGGTTGTTAGCGCATCCGACTTTGCATGAAGATCTTCTATTAAATAATTAATTTCCTGAATACTATCGGTGATGTTTTTCATTAATTTTTTATAACGGACATCCCCATTTAATTTTGCTTTCACAACTTCTGGGTAATAAACTTGATGTTGAATATCAGCAATAATAAAATTACCATTTCCAGATGCTTGAATAGCTGCTGTGTTGATGCAACTTTCTAAACCTGTAAAAATAATGGTGTTTTGCCCTGCAACTAAATTTACTGCTGATGAACGATGAACTTGAGCTCCCTGAGTGTATACAACAATTTTATCGGGCTTTGATTTTAATAATTTTTCTGTTTCTGTAGCTTTTGCGTTAAATATATTTAGGCAAAGCGCAATGATGATCATACGTTTCATAAAAATAGAATTTTAAGGTTTTCTATTTAGATGTCGGTTTTTAATTTATTCCATAAAAAAAATAAAAATAATAGTGAGATTTATATTTTACACTTATAACTTTCGCACAACCATGGCTTCACATCTATGCGAGTGGGTTGTCTCAAAAGCCCTATATCGTCATGCTGAATTTATTTCAGCATCTATAGATAGTTGATTTAGTATTGGAGAGATTCTGAATCAAGTTCAGGGTGAAGGTTTATAGTCATTTCAAGCGAAGTCGAAAATACAAAACGCATCTCGACTTCGCTCGATGTGACAAAAATAATTAAATACTAATTTACTTAGCGCTAAGCGTTACATAAGGAATAATCATTTCTTCTAAGCTAATGCCGCCATGCTGAAATGTGTTTTTATAATAATTCACAAAGTGATTGTAATTGTTAGGATAAACAAAGTACTTATCTTCTCTTGCAAAAATAAATCGAGAACTTACATTTTGTTTAGGTAAAAAAGCATCCGCAGGATTTTTCACTTCAAAAACTTCTTTAGCATTATAATCTAATGCTCTGCCTTGTTTGTAACGTAAATTGGTGTTTACTGTTTTATCACCAACTACTTTTGTAGGTTCTTTAACATGAACCGTTCCATGATCTGTAGTGATTACTAATTTTGCATTTTTTGATGCAATAAATTTTATCATATCTAATAATGGCGAATGCTCAAACCAAGAAACGGTAAGGCTTCTATAAGCTGGTTCATCGTCAGCTAACTCTCTAATCATTTCTAATTCGGTACGTGCATGACTTAGCATATCTACAAAATTATAAACAATAACATTCAATTTATTATTCATTAAGTTATTCATGTTTTCTGATAATTTTTTACCAGCTGCAAAATTGGTTATCTTATTATAACTTGTTTTTACATCTTTTCCTAAACGCTTTAATTGTGCATTTAAAAACTCTTCTTCATGCATATTTTTACCACCTTCATCTTCATCATTTTTCCACCAATCTGGATGACGCTTTTCCATTTCGCTTGGTAAAAGCCCTGAAAATATAGCATTACGAGCATATTGCGTTGCTGTTGGCAAAATACTATAAAATAATTCTTCGCTATCTACTTTAAAATATTCTTGAATAATTGGTTGTATCATTTTCCATTGATCGTAACGTAAATTATCAATCACAATTAAAAATGTACAAGGGTTCGTGTCTAAATTTCCAAAAAATTTATTCTTCAATAACGTATGGCTCATCACTGGTGGATTTTTATCAGTACCATTTAACCAGTTAATATATTTTTTATCAATGAATTTAAAAAACTGTTGGTTTGCATCTTGCTTTTGCATCTTCAATACTTCAAGCATTCCCTTGTCTTGATTTTGATCAATTTCAAGTTCCCAATACACAATTTTTTTAAATACTTCTTGCCATTCTTGCCAGTTTAAATTATCAGATAAGGTCATACCAATTTGACTAAACTCTTTGCGGTATTCGGTATTTGTTTTTTCAGAAACTAGGCGCCTGTTATCTAATGCTTTTTTAAGTGATAATAAAATTTGATTCGGATTAACAGGTTTAATCAAGTAATCAGCTATTTTACTTCCAATAGCATCTTCCATAATATATTCCTCTTCGCTTTTAGTAATCATAATGACTGGCAAATCGGATTTTAGTTGTTTTATTTTTGTGAGTGCTTCTAAGCCCGAAATACCAGGCATATTTTCGTCTAACAAAACGGCTGAAAGCGTATTATTTTCTTTTACAATATCAATCGCTTCATCACCACTTAATGCAGTAATAATTTCGTAACCTTTACTATTTAAAAAAAGAATATGTGGTTTTAGTAAATCTATTTCGTCGTCGGCCCAAAGGATGTTTATTTTTTCCATAATTTATTGTTTTACTACATACGTTTGTATGCGTTTTTTATTGTGTTAAATTTCGCTAATTAATCCATTAAAACTGCCAAAGCGTTACACGCAAATAATCCAGCGGTTTCTGTTCTTAATCTTGAGTTTCCAAGGCTTGTTGGTATAAAACCAAACGCAAGAGCATCTTTTATTTCTTGAGAATTAAAATCACCTTCTGGGCCTATTAAAATTGTGTACGATTTATTTGGAGTAATAAATTGTTTTAAATGTTTTTTAGTTTCTTTTTCGCAATGCGCAATTAATTTAATATCAGACGTGTTTCTTTTAATAAATTCTTTATACTCGCCTACTTCATTTATTTTTGGCATAAATGCTTGTTGACTTTGTTTTAAAGCACTTTCAGCAACTTTAATAATCCGGTCAATTTTAACAACTGTACGTTCTGAATTTTTACATTTTAAAAATGATATTTCATCAATACCAATTTCAGTAGCTTTTTCAGTAAACCATTCAATACGATCCATATTTTTAGTTGGAGCAATGGCAATGTGTAAATAATAATTGCGCATTTGTTTCACAACTTCTTTTTCAGTTAAACTCACAGCACATTGTTTAGCATGAGCAGCTTCTATCTTTCCAATAGCACGAATTCCTTTTCCATCAATAACCTGAATAATATCTCCAACTTTGTGGCGTAATACTTTTACACAATGCAGAGATTCATCTTCATTTAAAATAGCAACGTTATTTTGTATAATTCCAAAAAAGGTATTCATTAATTCAAATTTTGAAGCGAAGTTAAGTATAAAAATAGGTTTTAGTGCTTGCTTTCCTTATTTAAATATACAGAGATTTAGTATATTCGTAATAAATATAAAAGGCATTGAATTATTTAGCACATCAAGTATTATCGTTTAAAAATCCCGATTTAATGATAGGGAATTTCATTGCGGATTCCATTCAAGGAAATCGGTTTGATGGATTAAATGATGACATTATAAAAGGAATTAAATTACATCGTAAAATTGATACGTTTACCGATTCACATCCAATTTACTTAACTAGCAAACACCGTTTTAGCAAAGATTTCGGAAAATATAGTGGCGTGTTAATGGATATGATTTACGACCATTATCTTGCTAAAAATTTTGACAACTATTCGGAAATTAAATTACAAGATTTTTGTAATCACGCTTATGGCATATTGCAGAATAACATTGACATTTTTCCTGAATCCGCTAAACGGTTTCACGGCTATATGATTGAGAATAATATTTTATTTAATTACTCAACATTAGAAGGAATGGAAACTGTTCTCACTCATTTAAACCATCGCATAAGGCATCGTTATCAATTGCAAAATTCTATTACTTTAATTAAAGAGCAAGACTCTGAAATTGAAGAAGAATTTTTTTTATTTTTTGAAGACCTACACAAATACTGTTTGGAGCAAGATGAAGTTATGTCATTGTTATAATTAATTAACGAAATATGCCTTGTTATTTTAATGATTTTTCTAATTTTACAAAACTATGATAGACATAAAAATAAACGTTCAAAACAAGGACAATACTATTACAACATTAGAAGCGCCAACCGATATGGGCTTAAGTTTAATGGAGTTTTTAAAAGGAAATGATTACGACATTTTAGCTACATGTGGCGGTATGGCATTGTGTGCAACTTGCCATGTTGAAGTTATCAATGGCTTTGAAAATTTACATGAAATTACAGATGATGAATATGCCATGTTAGATACTTTACCAAACATTACAGATACTTCTCGCTTAGCATGTCAATTAAAATTAGCAGATAATATGAATAATATTACCGTTAAAATAATGGGTGATGGTCATTAAAATTTAACGTTATTATCGTTAATTGACCACTTAACCTTTTTTTCACAATTTAATCTCTAAATATTTTACTTTTAATTAAAATTTAAAACCATGACTAAAACAATCATTACAAGCTTAGCAGTTGCATTTTTATCATTTGCATCCATAGCTCAAACTACCGACGAAATTATAGCTAAACACATTGAAGCCATAGGCGGAAAAGACAATTGGGCTAAAATCAAATCGATGCGTACCGAAGGCACTATTAAGGCTCAAGGTGCTGAGATAAAAATAACGAGTACTCAAATCGACAAAAAAGCAAGTAGAACGGATATTGCTTTAATGGGCATGAATGGTTATAATATTTTAACTACTACAGAAGGTTGGCAATTTATGCCTTTTCAAGGTCAAACAAAACCAGAACCAATGACTGCTGATGATGTTAAAATGGGACAAGATGAATTAGATCTTCAAGATGAATTTATTACCTACAAACAATTAGGTAAAAAAATTGAAAATTTAGGCAAAGACGATGTTGATGGAACTGAATGTTTTAAATTAAAAATGATTGATAAAGATGGGAAAGAAACAACCTATTATCTTGATCCTAGTAATTACTTTGTAATTAAAGAAACTGCAAAAATAAAAGCAAATGGAAAAGAAATGGAAAATTCTTCTACATATAGCAATTACAAAAAAACTGATAATGGCGTTTATGTAGCAATGAATATTGGTGGAGGATTTGGTGATATGGAAATTACTAAAATTGAAATAAATCCAAAAATTGATGAGGCAATTTTTAAAATAGCAAAATAAAAAATCTTAAAAAGTCTGAATGTTATTCAGACTTTTTTTATTCAAAAATTCAAAACTATATTATGATTAAAAATACAATTTTATTAGCCACTGCTATTTATAGTACACTAGCCTATTCGCAATCACCAGTTAATTCTGCCATGTTTGGAACAATGGAAGCTCGCAATTTAGGGCCTGGAACGATGAGTGGTAGAATTACAGCTATTGAAGGTGTAAATAGTGATGAAGGAAAAACAATATATATTGGCACTGCTGGTGGTGGAGTTTGGAAATCAAAAAATGCAGGCGCAAGTTATACTCCAATGTTTGATAAATATTGCCAATCCATTGGAGCATTAGCAATTAATCAAAAAACGCCTTCAACAATTTATGTTGCTACCGGCGAAAGTAATATGCGAAATTCAGTTTCAATCGGAAATGGAATTTATAAAACAACGGATGGTGGAGATAACTGGAAACACATTGGTTTAGACAGTACGGAACATATTTCTAGAATTGTAATTAATCCTGAAAATACAGATATCATTTATGCTGCTGTGCCAGGTGCTTTGTGGAGTAACAGTAAACATCGCGGATTATATAAATCATCAAACGGTGGTGAATCGTGGGAAAAAATTTTATATACGGATGATAAAACGGGTTGTGCTGAAATTTTAATGGATTCGAAAAATCCAAATATTTTATATGCATCGATGTGGCAATTTCGTCGTCAACCTTATAGCTTTAATTCTGGAGGAAAAGGAAGTGGATTATACAAAAGTATAGATGCAGGTAAAACTTGGAAGGAATTAAAAAATGGATTACCAGAAAAACCTTTTGGTCGTATTGCTATGACATTAGCCCCAAGCGAACCAAATAAAATGTGGGCAATTGTGGAAAGTAATAAAACAGGCTTATACATTAGTGATGATGGTGGTGAAACATGGAAAAGTCAAAGTGCTACTTTAAATGTGACGGCTCGTCCATTTTATTTTAGTACAATTGTTGTTGATCCAAAAGATTCAAAACGTGTTTATCGCCCAGCTTTTAATTTTGCTTATAGCAGCGATGGAGGATATTCATTTACTGAAGCAAGTTACGATGGAGGCTGGATTCATAGTGATATGCACGCACTTTGGATAAACCCTTCCAATACAAATGTAATGTATGTTGGAACAGATGGAGGAATATACACCAGCATTGATAAAGGAATTACTTGGCAGTTTAATCATAGCTTACCTGTAGGGCAATTTTATCATGTAGCAATTGATAATAATGAACCATACAACGTTTACGGAGGCTTGCAAGATAATGGAAGTTGGATGGCTCCAAGTTCGGCACCTGGAGGAGTAAATAATGCACATTGGTAT
>JBBQKU010000055.1:0-7278 GCA_038327195.1 Bacteroidota bacterium
ACATTGAAATAATTTATTTTTATCAATTACCACATCATACCTGTTTTTTGTAATAAAAATACCATCTCTGCTAATAGTAGTTAGGGTGTTATTTAAAACAGAAAGGATACTTCCGTATTGGCTAAAAACACCATAAGTACAGTTATTAAAAGTATTACCCTGTGAAGGGGTTCCACCAATTTTTGCTTCGGGTAAATAAGGTAAAAAACCAGTTCTTCCGTATATATAAATAGCAGCAAATAAACCCTTGCCAGCTGTTATGTTTTGAAAGGTGTTATTTTGCACAACAAATTTAGAGCGAGTAGCAACAATACCATGTTTTAATTTATCAAATAAATTATATTTAACAATTTGCACATATTGGCTTGGGTTACTTGGCGTTTTAGTTTGAAATAACGTGATGCCACTATACGATTTACGAGATATGTAAGGCGGCAACATAAATGTAGCGGGTAATGCACCAATAGTTGTAGGCGACATAGTTCCCCAAAATACTGGAATAGCGGTAGTATATGCAACAGGCAATACATCACAACTAAATAAATTATTCTTTAAAGTTAAATTAGAAGTTGTGTTAGTCGCTTTTAAAACGATACTTTCGTAATTTTTATTAAACCAAGTTGAGTTTATATCAATATCATTAGCCCCTAAAGTATCTACTACAGCACGTTTAGCATCTTCAATGGTACATTGGTCTATCACTAATTTTGAACCATTATACAAATAAATACCATCCCACATAGCATCAAAAGCGTGGAAGTAAGATTTACGTATTTGTAAATTACCTTTCACAGTCATAATAGCATTAGGCGAAAAACTTAGATTTGATGAATCTATCGATACTTTCACATTTTTATTAATTGTAGTAGTTCCACTAAATAAATAATGTGCTGCGTTTAAATGAACGTTTTTCATAAATGTATGGTTCGTGAATTTAATGGTATCAGTATTGCTCTTAATTACTAATGTATTTAAAAGTAGAATTATTAAGTATGGTTTAATTTTATGCATTTATATAAATATAAGCAATAAGCAGTCTTTTTTGTGAAAAATTTCTATTTATTTTTCTTTTGCTTGAACAAAAGAAGCAAAATTCAAGACTTCTTAAAAATGACTCGAAAATTTGCGTGTTATTTTTGCCACGCAACCCTAGTCGCTCGTGCCTCGCTAGGTGGGTTGCTTGCGCATTCCTTCGCTCAAAAATAATCCTTAATTTACTGAGTTATTTTTAAAAGGTCGTTTCGGGACTTCGAGAACCTCAGTCGCCGATGAAACAACCTCATTTTAAAAGGTTATTTGTATTACAATTGATGTTTGTTTTACCTAATCAAAGTAATATACCCATTAACGATTTTTGGTTATATTAAGATTTTAGGGTATTACCCACTAGCCCTTGAGAGTGCTGGGATCAGAACTATAACCATCCTCGCACAAGAGTTAACTCCTTTCGCACAAGAGCTGAGGCTTTACACACACATGACAACTTATTTAACAGTTGCTTACTTCTTCACTAACGTTCCGTATAATTTCTCACGTTCAGCTTTCACTTGATCGTTAATTAAATACTCATCGTAAGTCATTTTTTTATCAATGATACCATTTGGCGTTAATTCAATAATTCGGTTTGCAACCGTTTCCATTAACTCATGATCATGACTCGTTAATAAAATAACACCTGTATAATCTTTTAACGCATCATTATATGCAATAATACTTTCTAAATCTAAATGGTTAGTTGGCTCATCTAATATCAGCATATTAGGATTAACCTGCATCATACGACTTGTCATACAACGCACTTTTTCTCCACCCGATAATACCGAACATTTTTTTAAAACTTCTTCACCAGTAAATAACATTTTACCTAAAAACCCACGTACATAACTTTCGTCTTTGTTAGTTGAATATTGGCGTAACCAATCCATTAAATTCATATCACCAACAAAATATTTAGCGTTATCATTCGGTAAATATCCTTTGTGTATGGTTGTTCCAAACTTATAGTCTCCTTTATCAGCTTTGTCTTCTTCGTTAATAATATCAAACAAAGCAGTAATTGCTAAATGATTTTTGGCAATAAAAGCAATTTTATCTCCTTTAGAAACATTAATATTCACATCTTTAAATAAAACACCATCAGCATTTGATTTTGTCAAATTCTCAATATGTAAAATTTGATCACCTGCTTCACGTTCTTGTTTAAAAATAATACCAGGGTATTTACGCGTGCTTGGCGGAATTTCGTCAACCACTAACTTATCTAATAATTTTTTACGTGAAGTTGCTTGGCTACTTTTACTAGCATTAGCACTAAATCTTCGAACAAAATCTTGTAATTCAGTACGCTTATCTTCCACTTTTTTGTTAGCGTCGCTTCGTTGTTTTAATGCTAATTGACTCATTTGATACCAGAAACTATAATTACCAGTATATGTTTTTAATTTACTATAATCAATATCGCAAGTATGCGTGCAAACGGCATCTAAAAAATGTCGATCATGGCTAATTACAATCACTGTATTTTCAAAATCCGCTAAATAATTTTCTAACCAAGATATGGTTTCTACATCCAAATCATTGGTTGGTTCATCTAATAATAAAATGTCAGGATTTCCAAAAATAGCTTGAGATAATAAAATTTTCACTTTGTCTTTACCAGTTAAATCTTTCATTAATTTAAAATGAGATTCAACAGGAATGCCAACATTTGTCAATAAAGTAGCTGCATCGCTTTCAGCATTCCATCCATTCATTTCACCAAATTCTGCTTCTAAGTCAGCGGCTTTTATACCGTCTGCTTCACTAAAATCAGGCTTTGCATAAATAGCGTCTTTTTCTTTCATTATTTCAAAAAGACGTTTATTCCCCATCAAAATAGTATCTAAAACTGTAAATTCATCAAACTCAAAGTGATTTTGTTTTAAAACACTTAAACGCATACCTGGTAAAATATTTACCTGACCTTTAGTTGGGTCAATTTCACCCGACAATATTTTCATAAACGTTGATTTACCAGCACCATTAGCGCCAATTAAACCATAGCAATTACCAGGTGTAAATTTTACATTTACTTCATCAAACAAAATACGTTTGCCGTATTGCAAACTCACATTAGATACAGAAATCATTTTTTTAAAATTAGGGTGTAAATATAATCAAAAAGAATGAGCTTATTTGTTACATTTTTTCAGAAAACAAATTTATTCTTCGTAGAAATATTTTCCTTTTCTGTCCACATTTACCTTAGGTAACCAATGATATTTCTCAAAATAATCATAACCTGGTTTCAAAGTTTTCCAAAACGATATTTTACTTTTAGGATAAGTTCCTTCAAGCATTTTTATATTTTCATCAGTGAACCTAATTGGTAAAATATCAATATAAATTGGGTTATTTCTGTTTTTTGCTTCTACACATAAAACATAAATTTCTTTTATAATTTCATTTGTCATTGGTAAACAGCCTATTGTTACACAATCACCATGAATCATAATAGCTCCTCCAGCATTTGTTCCATCTTTTAAAATGATATCGCTTGCATTTGGATAACCAACTCTTAAACTTAAATAATAATTACTCTTTGGATTAAATAAATCAATATTGTAATATCCTTCAGGTACTTGTCCATCTCCTTCTTTTCGTTTTGGTCCTAAAGAACCACTGCTTGCACATATTTTATATGTTTTAAATAAAATATATTCTGTTTTTCCTTTATTTTTTAACCAAACTTCAAGTTCTTCTTCTTGTTTAAAGGCACGTAAATAAATATCAAACTCATCAGGATTAATTTTTTTAAGTTTCATATCCTTTTTTAAGCCTTCCCATTTTGAATCATAGGCATCTTTTACCCTTAAATTTTTTAATTGAGAGGCTTTAAAAGCAGATGTTTTGACCTGAGAAAACACAAGCGTGTTGAAATAGGTAATTAACAAGCAGATATGTAAAACATTTTTCAAAAAAGTTCTTTAATTTAAAAAGTAATAAGAAATTTAGACTTTAAAGCTAAACTTAATTTCCATTATGAAATTCTTAAAATTGTTAAAAAACAAATATTTTATTGTTATCATCGTTTTGATAAGTTGGCTAATGTATTTTGATAAAAATGATGTGTTTACTCAATATGAATTAGTTCAAAAATGCAATAAATTAAACACAGAAAAAGAATATTACATTTCAGAAATAGAAAAAAATAAAACTGAAATAAATGAATTAGAAAATAATTCTAAAAATTTGGAAACATTTGCACGCGAAAAATATTTAATGAAAAAAGATAGCGAAGATGTATTTGTTTTTACTTCTAAATAATACTAATTAATAATTGGTAATGCCGATACTTCATAAAAATTGCGCAATGAGTCTTTGATGAAATTGGACTATATTTTATGTGTATTCGGTATAATACTAAAAAGAGTTAAGTTTATTGGCTTTCATTGTCTCAAAACTTTTTTATGATACCTTTGTTAAAAATAGAAATTGAAATTTACTTTACAACATAACGATCCTCATTCTAAAGCAAGAGCTGGAACTATAGAAACTGATCACGGCTCTATTCAAACACCAATCTTTATGCCTGTTGGTACTGCAGGAACTGTTAAGGCAGTCCATCAGCGTGAATTAAGAGATGATATTAAAGCTCAAATTATTTTAGGAAATACATATCATTTATATTTACGGCCAGGTTTAGAAGTGCTCGAAAGTGCAGGTGGTTTGCATAAATTTAATGGTTGGGATAAGCCTTTATTAACTGATAGTGGTGGTTATCAAGTTTTTTCATTAGCTAATTCACGTAAATTAACTGAGGAAGGGGCAATGTTTAAATCTCATATTGATGGCAGTAAGCATCTATTTACTCCTGAAAGGGTAATGGATATTGAAAGAACGATTGGTGCAGATATCATGATGGCTTTTGATGAGTGTACGCCTTATCCGTGCGATTACAATTATGCTAAAAATTCGTTAGGTTTAACACATCGGTGGTTAGATCGTTGTATTAATCGTTTTAATGAAACTGAACCAAAATACGGCTATTCACAAGCTTTATTTCCAATTGTGCAAGGTTCTGTTTATAAAGATTTAAGAATTCAATCTGCCGAATATATTGCTTCAAAAAATGCAGAAGGAAATGCAATTGGTGGTTTATCAGTTGGTGAACCAGCAGAAGACATGTACGAAATGACAGAATTAGTTTGTGATATTTTACCGAAAGATAAACCCCGCTATTTAATGGGTGTTGGTACACCGGTAAATATTTTAGAAGGAATTGCATTGGGTGTAGATATGTTTGATTGTGTTATGCCAACTCGTAATGCTCGTCATGGCTTATTATTCACTCAAAATGGTATAATAAATATCAAAAACGAAAAATGGAAAAGTGATTTTTCAGTGCTCGATGAAAACGGAACTAGTTACGTTGATAAAGAATATACAAAAGCTTATTTGCGTCATTTATTGGTTTGTAATGAATATTTAGCGGCTCAAATTGCTAGTATACATAATTTAGCTTTTTATTTATGGCTTGTTACTGAGGCTCGAAATCAAATTATAAATGGCACATTTTATAAGTGGAAAAATAAAATGGTTTTGCAATTATCGCAACGTTTATAATTATTTGTTAGCCTAATAAAAGGCAATTAAAATATGCTAAAAATATTAGATAAATACATTTTAAAAAAGTTTTTAGGAACTTTTATATTTTCTATTTCTTTGATATTAGCCATATTTATTGTGTTTGATATTTCTGAAAAATTGCAAGATTTTATTGCAGGAAAAGTTCCAATTAAAGAAATTATATTTGATCATTACTTAAATTTTTTACCGTATTATGGTAATTTATTTAGTCCACTTTTCACATTTATTTCTGTCATTTTTTTTACTTCAAAAATGGCTTCTAAAACTGAGTTTGTTGCCATTTTATCTAGTGGAACCAGCTTTACTCGTATTTTAAGGCCATATATGATTGGGGCATCAATTATTACAATTTCCTCACTTATTTTAAGTCATTTTGTTATTCCAAAGGCTAATAAAACCCGTTTCGAATTTGAAGACAAGTATATAAATACAAATTATAATACGGATGAAATAAATATTCATAAACAAATTGCACCTGGTACTGTCTTATATTTATCTAATTATGATAATACGTCTAATTCCTCAAATTTAATTACAATCGAAAAAGTTGTCAATAACAAACAAGTTTATATGCTTAAAGCAGAAAGCATGGTTTGGGATAGCATTAAACATCTTTGGAATTTAAAAAATGTATTTGAGAGAAATCTAATTTATACAGTTACGGATTCTATAAAAAATAAACAAAAATTTATATTTCATGAAACACATAAACTACTTCCCTCTAAAGAACTTAAAATTGATTTTACTCCTAAAGAAATGATTCGCTTTCAAAGTAAAATAGAGGTTTTACCCTATTTTGAATTAAAACAGTTTATACTTAAAGAAAAGCAAAAAGGTTCAAGTCGTATTGAATTTTTTGAAGTAGAAATGTATCAACGCACTGCATTTCCATTTGCTACTTTTATTCTTACTATTATTGCTGTTTCGTTATCATCCCGTAAAATCAGAGGAGGAGTGGGGTTGCAAATCGCATTAGGCTTGGTATTAAGCTGTGTATATATATTATTTATGCATATTTCTAAAACTTTTGCAACTTCTGGACAGTCCATTCAGCCATTATTAGCTGTTTGGATTCCTAATTTTGTTTTTTCAATCATCGCCTTTTATTTATATAAAAAAGCACAACAATAATGATAACATCTTTCAAAAATTATTTTAAACTTCATCCATTACGTTCAGCCTTATTTTTAGGATTAATTGTAAGATTATTTGCAACAATTTTTTCTAAAGGATTTGGTTTTTTTGATGATCATTTTTTAGTGATTGAGGCTGCCCAATCATGGGTAGATGGTACAGATTACAATAATTGGTTGCCTTCAGCTGATGATCCAACCAGGCAACCACAAGGGCATCCATTTTTTTATGTAGGTATCCATTATTTTATTTTGAAATCATTAACCTTAATTGGTTTAACAGATCCTCAAGGAAAAATGTATGTTATTCGTTTTTTGCATGCGTTATGGTCATTACTTATTGTATATTATGGATTTAAAATAGCTTACAAAAAATCTAATTTAAAAGTTGCATCTTGGGTTGGAATAGCGCTTTCTTTATATTGGTTTATACCATTTTTAAGTGTTCGAAATTTGTTGGAAACGGTTTGTATCCCCCCCTTGATTATTGCTACATGGCTTGTTATTAAAAATGATA